>JAZOMY010000009.1:0-91630 GCA_045654185.1 Ruminococcus sp. | reverse complement strand
AAGACCCCTTGTAGACTACGAGGTTGATAGGCTGCGTGTGTAAGCATAGTGATATGTTCAGCTTGGCAGTACTAATAGGTCGAGGGCTTGACCACATGGATAACCTTCGGTTATCAGTCTTTGGTCTGACCCATCTCTCTTAATCTCTTCACTTCTTTATTCAGTTTTCAGGGTGCATAAGCGTTTAACGCTGCATCTCTTAAACGCACCATTAGCTCAGTTGGGAGAGCACCTGACTCTTAATCACTGTGTCCCGGGTTCGAGTCCCTGATGGTGCACCAATATGGCTCGTTGGTCAAGCGGTTAAGACACCGGCCTCTCACGCCGGTAACGGGGGTTCGATTCCCCCACGAGTCACCATTTGGGTAACTTCTGCATAATATAATGCAGATTACATATAATTAAGTTGGTGTTGATGACGTAGGGGGTCCACCCGTTCCCATTCCGAACACGGAAGTTAAGCCCTATAGTGCCGAAAATACTTGGCTGGTGACGGCCTGGGAAGATAGGAAGATGCCAACACTTATATTCCTCCATAGCTCAGTCGGTAGAGCACTCGGCTGTTAACCGAGTTGTCGTTGGTTCGAGTCCAACTGGGGGAGCCATGAGAACACATCCAATAGGATGTGTTCTTTTTTTTGTTCTCGCGTTTCTTTTTCTGAATTCCTATTGGTAAATTTATTGGAATAATATTGTGTTATTTGATTATGAAAAAAGCTATGATGTTTGTACCTTTCAGTTTAACCGGAAATGCAATCTCCGGATTTTGATATAGATGTTACAGTGCATATTCTTAATGAGTACTTTTAAGTTTTCATTCTGGCTTGGTGGATATTCTGTATTTTATGATTTTGAGGTCTTACTTTTTGTTTTATGGTTGAGCAATTCCTTGCAGTTGTTATTGATAATACACTTCTTTAAAATTTGTGTTTTTATATTTATTGCATCATTTGTATTTATTTATTGTTTTTTCTGTGCTGATGGGTTATGATGATAGTGAGATTGTTTTGTGGGGGGATTGTTTTGAAAAAACTGCTTTTAAATTCATTGTTAATTATATTGATTATGAGTCTTTCCGGGTGTTCATTTGTTACTGATAAATTAGGTGCCTTATTTAATTCTGATAAAAATACGGTGCTGCATAATGAAAATACTGAGCAGACAGTGCCGATTGCGTCAGAAAGTTCCACCATAGACTCGTCTGAATCCTCTTCTGTTTCAACAGAATATTCCGATACCCAGCCCACAGAAGTGAAAAGTATTACGTATACTGACGTTGAAGATTATCTTTTTACTGTAACAAATCCTGAACTTATAATTTATGATGCGCCTGAAGGGGAATATTCCAGAACATTTGGCGAGGTTGGTGTATACACAATTATAGAAGAAGCTGTTGATGCTGAAGGTGCCAGATGGGGAAAACTTAAATCCGGTGTCGGTTGGGTAAGATTCGATGGAAGTGCTTTGCCTGAGTTGGATTTGTGGCTGACTACCGGTGCAGGTGGTTTTGCAACATCATTAAAAATTTATTCAGACGGTACATTCAGTGGCGTGTCCTCCGACACGGAGTATGGGGACAATGGCAGTGAATATCCTAACGGAACTATTTATTATTGTGAGTTCAGTGGTAAATTTACAGATGTATCAATTTCTGACAGTTTTACTTTGAACCTCCGTCCTGAGTACGTTGATACGACTCACACAGTGGGAAAAACCGAGATTAAGGATGGTGTAAGGTATATATACACATCCCCTACCGGTATTTCTGAAAGTGATGAATATCATCTTTACCTGCCCGGTATGACTACTGAATCTTTGCCTGCGGTGTTCCTTAACTGGCATTTATACTGTCTTGGTCAATATGGGGAGACTTTGTCCTGTTATGCATTACATAACTTGAATAGTGATTTTGGATTCTTTGAGTCATAATAACATCACATTTTTTTGAATTCTTGATATTTTTGTGTTATATTTGGCAGAACCCCGCTCGGGGAGTTTTGATATCTCCTTGGTTTTAGCGTTGACTAATAAGCGAGTTTCTGATAGAATTTTTCTATAATTTCAATTTCGATTAGGATGATTATATGGAACGTGAAAAATTAGGCAGTCGACTGGGTTTTATTCTCTTGAGTGCAGGCTGCGCCATAGGTGTTGGAAACGTCTGGATGTTTCCCTGGTTGGCGGGAGAAAACGGCGGCGGAATTTTTGTTCTGCTTTACTTTATTTTCCTGATACTTCTGGGACTTCCTGTTATGGTGGTTGAGTTCTCTCTGGGCAGAGCCAGTCAGGCCAGTCCTGTGGGACTTTATCAGAAACTTGAGAAACCCGGACAGAAGTGGCATTTGCATGGTTATGCTGCTCTTGCGGGCAATATCCTTCTTGTAATGTTCTATACCTCTGTTGCTGGCTGGATTCTCTACTATTTTGTTAAATTCCTTTCGGGAGATATGACTGAGATTACAGATGCACAGTCGGTGGCTATGTTTGACAATATGTTGTCAAATCCGTATGTTACCGTAGGATTTATGGCAATTGTTGTAGTTCTCGGATTTATCGTGATTTCTTTCGGCGTTCAGAAAGGCGTGGAGAGAATCACCAAATATATGATGATAATTCTGTTGGCGCTTATGGTAGTGCTTGCTGTTCGCGGATTTGCCCTGGAAGGTGCCAAAGAAGGACTTGCTTTTTATCTGCTTCCCGATTTTGAAAAGCTTAGCGGAAACGTTATTGTTGCTGCTATGAATCAGGCATTCTTTACACTCAGCCTCGGTATTGGTTCTATGGCAATATTCGGAAGTTATATCGGTAAAGAGAGAACTCTTGTGGGTGAGTCTCTGAATGTGCTTATTCTTGATACATTTGTGGCAGTTGTTGCGGGACTTATTATTTTCCCCGCTTGCTTTACTTTTGATGTTTCGCCCACTAAAGGTCCTGAACTCTTGTTTGTTGCCATGGCTAAGGTGTTTAATAATATGGCCGGCGGCAGATGGTGGGGATCCCTCTTTTTCCTCTTTATGTTCTTTGCGGCTATGAGTACTGTTATTGCGGTATTTGAGAATATCCTTGCATGTGTGATGGAGCTTACAGGATTCAGGAGAATCAAGACCTGCATAATTTGTTGCGTAGGTATTCTTGTGCTTTCCGCGCCCTGCGCACTCGGATTTAATCTGCTTTCATCATTCAAACCTTTCACTTCGGGGTCAAGTATTCTTGACCTTGAGAGTTTCATTGTTTCCAACTGTCTGTTACCTTTGGGTTCGCTTTGTTATGTTCTGTTCTGTGTTTCCAAAAATGGTTGGGGATTTGATAACTTCCTGGCCGAGGCTAATACAGGAAAAGGTCTGAAACTCAAAAAATGGATGGAGCCGTATTTCAAGTATGTGATTCCGACGGTCATTGTTGTATTATTCCTTGTTGGAATAATAACTTTTGAATTTGCTGATAATTTTACCATTCTCGACTGGATAAAGAATTTATTTGCAAACAAATGATAAGAAATCCCTCGTACCAATAAAGTACGAGGGATGTTTTTTATTACATATTAACTTGCCTGTGGTATGGGTGAGTCGCAGAATTCTCTCAGCTTGCCGCAATATACGGTTCTCACGCCCGGCATAGCTGCGAAATTTACGGGATGGACGATGAGGGGGAGAGCGTTGCTTGCTTCTACATTGCCTCTCTTAAGCACCATAGCGACAAACTCGGAACAATAGTAGCAATTTTTCCTCTTGTAGGGTTTGCCGAATGCGGCATAGACAAGACCGATGACGTTGTAGCGGTAGGTGACATTGGAATTAAGCATTATATCGATGGTTTTGCAGATATCCTTATATTCCTCCTCGGTGACATCCAGCTCGATAACCTGAACTTCGGTTTCCGAAAAACGCTTGAAAGTACCGAAATCCGCACTCTCGGTGACAAATCCTCCACGGAAGGGATTGTAGGGATTGAGGCGACCGAAAGAATACATATGATGCAGGTCGCGGTAAGGTGTTATGGAGGAATGGTTAAATTGCTTTTTGGTAAAAATCTTCAGCATTCTTGAGAGTATTGTGCCTGTCTGACTGAGTACAATATAGACTTTGCGATTTTTTTCGTCTGTCAACTTAATTCCTCCTTTCTTTCAATAATTTTATCATATTATGACGACTTTTGCAAGAGCAGGATATATTTACAAGTGCGGTGTGTTTATAGTATAATTTATCATATAATCTGAATTTTTAGTTTTAGGCAGGTTAATATGGCTACTGTAAGAAATAAAAACAAAATATCTTCGGGTATATTTGCTGCTATCGTATCCCTGGCGTGGCCAACGATGCTGGAGCAGTTGATGCAGACTGCGGTACAGTATGTGGACACGGCTATGGTGGGAAGTCTGGGTACCGAGGCTATTGCGGCGGTGGGTTCTACCACCACTGTCAACTGGCTTGTCCTCAGTACGGTATCGGCGCTTTCTATCGGTTTTTTGTCTGTGATTTCCAGGGCACTCGGAGGCGGCGATGTGGACTTTGCCCGCAGAGCGTCTGCTCAGTCGGTGCTGGCGGTGGCGGTAACGGGAGTGCTCTTTACTGCTCTGACCCTTTCGCTCAGTCCGTTTGTTCCGTTTCTGATGAGAGTAGAGGAGAGCATCAGACCTCTGGCGTCAAGATATTTTTTCATTCTGTACGCGTCTATGCTTGCGCGAGTGGCAATTACTGTGTTTTCTATGGTGTTGCGTTCGGCAGGAGACAGCAAGTCCCCTATGATAGTGGGAGTTGTTGTGAACATTGCTAATGTGGTGATGAATTTCTTTTTGATTTACCCCACATCGGAATATACGGTTTTTGGAAAAACTTTCACCGTAATCGGTGCTGATATGGGAGTTGAGGGAGCAGCTCTTGCAAGTTCAGCAGCCTTTCTTTTAGGTGCTGTGCTGATAAGTCTCAGGCTTTGGGTTCATAAGACTGTGTCGCCAAAGGGACAGCGTCTGCTTCCTGATATGGAGATTCTCCTGCCTACAATGAAAGTTGCTCTGCCCAATATGCTTCAGCGATTTGCAACTTCTTTCGGCTATGTGGTGTTTGCATCTATGATAAACTTTGTGGGTCCGGTAGCAACCGCGGCGCATACGGTGGCAAATACGGTTGAGTCGGCTTTCTACATTCCTGGCTACGGAATGCAAGCGGCATCCGCGACTCTGGCGGGTAATGCCTATGGTGCCGATGACAGAAAGCGTCTCGGAAAACTTGCCCGTATGACTGTAATTATAGAAGTCACCCTTATGATAGTTTCCGGAGCATTACTCTTTATATTCGCACCTTTTCTGGTGGATGTGTTCATTGATGACAAGGCTGCCGCGGACCTTGCGGTTATTGTACTGAGAATGGTGGCGCTCTCGGAGCCTTTCTACGGAGTGTCCATTGTGCTGGAGGGTATGCTTCAGGGAATGGGCAAAACTACTTATCCTTTCATTGTCAATGTGTGCGGAATGTGGGGACTTAGAATTCTGGGTACCGCTGTCTGTGTATTCCTTTTTGATAGGGGACTTGTGGCAGCCTGGGGATGTATGATACTGCATAATCTCCTTCTGTTTGCGGCATTTTCTCTGTATTGGGTGATGATAATGAAAAAATTAAGTTTAGAAGCGGAGAAAAATGTTGGAATACAGACGTAAATATGCCTATTATCTTGTGTTTTGTCTGTTAAAGTGGTAAAATAAATTAACAAAGTAAGATTTGGAAGTGAAATTTATGTCAAATTTATGGCACAATGTCAGCCCTAAAAGAATTACTCCGGAAGAATTTATATGTGTTGTGGAGATTTCCAAGGGCAGTAAGACAAAGTATGAACTGGATAAGGAAACAGGATACATAATTCTGGACAGAGTACTTTATACATCCACTCATTATCCTGCAAACTATGGTTTTATACCCAGAACCTACGGTGATGACGGTGACCCGTTGGATGTGCTTCTGATGTGCTCTGAGTCTCTGGCACCTCTCACACTGGTGAGAGCTTATCCCATAGGCGTTATCTCTATGATGGATAATGGCAGAAACGATGAGAAGATAATTGCAATTCCCGTAAACGATCCCAACTACAATATGTTCAAGGATATCAGCGATCTTCCTGCACACAGATTCAATGAGATGAAACATTTCTTCCAGGTGTATAAGAATCTGGAGGGAAAAGACACGGCTGTAAATGAAGTTGAAGGCAGAGAAAAAGCAGTGCAGATTATTTCAGAGTGCATAGATAACTATAAAAAAGAATTCTGTTAATTCAAATAAATAACGAAAAGAGGAAACGGTATGAAGGTTTTTAACGTCATTCTCGGTGTGTTTGCTCTCTTTGGAGCATCCTACTGCATTTTGTTCCCCGGCAGGACATTTCTTACTTCGGGTTGGGTGGTAACAATGCTTCTGGCAGCATGGGGTATCTGTGCTGTGTTCAGCTTTTTCACAGGTAAAAAAGAAGGAAAAAAATCCAAGTCCGAAATGATACTGGGCATACTCGGCATTGTTATGGGTATTGCCGCGGCGGTAATCACTCTGCTCGGAATATTCATGGCTCCCGTATTCACTACTCTGCTTGTGGATATGATAATGCTCGCAATGTTCTGTATATGGTTATTTGCAAGCGGAATTGACTCTGTCGTGGCCGCTTTCAGAATCAAGAAGATCACAGGTTCCAAATGGTGGATATTCACACTTATTATGGGTATTCTGATTCTTCTGGGAGCAATTTACGGCGTGTTCCACGGAATTTTCCTGGCACAGGTGATGGGTCTTGGCATCGGATATATGTTGATTTGTTATGGTGTGCGCCTTATTGCAAGTGCTTTTGAAAATAACGATTAAGGGGGAGATATTATGAAATGCGTTTTGAAAGAACTTAAATATTTCAAAAAAGAACTCCTGCTTATTATTCTCACCGTTGCAGGTACAACACTTTGCACGCTGGGTCTGCCGACCCTTATGACACGTCTTGTTGACAGAGCTATTCCCGAGGGTAACTATCTCCACGTTGTTGAGATTTTCGGCCTTATGCTTCTGATGGTGGCGATTGCCATTCTCTGCGGTGTTGTGACCAGTGCCCAGTCCGCCAAGGTTTCTATGGGTGTGGGCAGAAATCTCAGAAGCAAGATTTTCAGAAAAGTTCAGTATTTCTCACAGACAGAAATTGACAGCTTCACAACATCGTCTCTCATTACCCGAACAAACAATGATATAAATCAGGTTCAGGTGTTCCTCAACCAGTGTCTGAGAATTGCTTTTCAGGCTCCCATTATGTGCGTTTTCGGTGTTATCCTTGCCATAAGACAGAGCCCCAGCCTCTCGGTTGTGCTGGTAATTTCCATTCCTCTGATGGCTATTGTGCTTACCATTATCGGAAAGCTTGCGGTGCCTCTTTCTCAGAGTATCCAGTTGAAGATTGACCGTATTAACCTTGTAATGCGTGAGAAACTCACAGGTGTTCGTGTTATCAGAGCTTTCGGCACATCAGATTTCGAGAGCAAGAAGTTTGAGGCTATCAACAAGGATTACAAGAAGACCAATATGAAAATGCAGCGCACCACCAATTCGGTGCTTCCTGTGCTTACGATTATTCTTTCCTCTACTGCGGCGTTTGTGATGCTGATGGCTGCCAACCAGTCCGTCAACAAGGGCATAGACTACACTGTGGGCGAGGTTATGGCTATTATTCAGTATGTAATGCTGATTATGATGGCTG
This sequence comes from Ruminococcus sp., assembly GCA_045654185.1. Classification (GTDB taxonomy): domain Bacteria; phylum Bacillota; class Clostridia; order Oscillospirales; family Acutalibacteraceae; genus Ruminococcoides. The sequence goes on along the minus strand of JAZOMY010000009.1, from coordinate 83,917 downwards.
TAATTATGCTGACAATGGTATTCATTATGCTGCCGAGAGCCGCAACCTCTGCATCCCGCGTAAAGGAAGTTCTGGACACAGAACCCAGCATTCAGAACAAAGAGGATTGCCTTGATAATAATCTCCAGAAAGGCTACCTCACATTCAAGAATGTTTCCTTTACATATCCCGGTGCGGATGTGCCGGCAATAAAGAATCTCTCCTTTGAGGCAAAGCCGGGAGAGACCACCGCTATCATCGGCGGTACAGGTATGGGTAAGTCAACTATTGTGAACCTTATTCCCAGACTCTATGATGTTACCGAGGGTCAGGTGCTGGTAGACGGAATTGATGTCCGCGACTATGACACAGCAGTCCTTCGAAATAAAATCGGTTTTGTTCCCCAGAAGGCGGTGCTTTTTGCAGGAACTATTGACAGTAATATCGCCTTCGGTGATGATAATCCCTCTGAAGACAGAATTGAGGAAGCGGTTAAGATTGCCCAGTCCTATGACTTTGTTATGAAGAAGGAAGAGGGTTTTGAGGCTCCTATTTCTCAGGGAGGTACCAATGTATCAGGCGGTCAGCGTCAGCGTCTTGCCATTGCAAGAGCCATTGTGAGAAAGCCTGAGATTTATGTATTCGACGACAGCTTCTCCGCGCTTGACTTCAAGACCGATAAGGCGTTGAGAACAGCGCTCAGCAAAGAGACCGATAACGCAACCGTTGTAATTGTTGCGCAGAGAATCAGCACAATTATGGATGCGGACAGAATCATTGTTGTTGAGAAGGGTGAGGTTGCCGGCATCGGTACTCACGATGAACTCCTTAAAACCTGCGGGGTTTATAAAGAAATTGTGGATTCACAGCTTAGTAAGGAGGAGCAGGCAAAATGAAAAAGTTAAAGAAAAATGCATCCTCCACAAAAGTTTACAGAAGACTGTTTTCTTATATGAAGCCTTACAGAGGCAGGCTTATTCTTGCAATACTGTTTGTGCTTCTGTCAACTGTTTCTTATTCTCTGGCACCCTTCTTCATGGGTAATGCCACAGATGCTCTGGCAGGACTTTTCACCGGTGAAAAGACAGGCGAGACCTTCCTTAAATTCCTTGCCATGATGGGCGCGGCCTATGCGCTTCATTCGCTCTTCTCCTATGTGGGTACATGGCTTATTGTATCTGTTACAGAAAATACTGTTTTTGACTTGAGAAAAAGCGTGGATGCCAAGCTTTCAAAGCTTCCTCTCAACTACTACGATACAAATTCCTACGGCGATATTCTCAGCCGTATTACCAACGACGTTGACACGGTTTCAACTTCTCTTCAGCAGAGTATTTATCAGGTGCTCAATGCGTTATTTACCATTATTATCGTAATCTTTATGATGCTCAGCATCAGCCCTCTGCTTACTGTTGTGGGACTTGTTGCAGTTCCCTTTGCTCTTTACATTGCATCTAAAATTGCAAAGAAATCCAAGAAGATGTTTGATAAACAGCAGAAGAAGACCGGTGAACTCAACGGCTTTGTTGAGGAGTATTACGGCGGTCACAATGTGGTTACCGTGTTCGGTAAGGAAGAGGAAGTTATCGAGAACTTTGAGGTTACCAACGAGGAGCTTCACGACGCTTCCACCACAGGTCAGTTCCTGGCAGGAACACTCACTCCCATTATGCAGAATATGACTAATCTGGGTTATGCTCTGGTGTGCTTCGTGGGTGCAATTCTGGCTATTATGGGCGGACTCTCCATCGGTATGATTCAGTCATTTACCCAGTATCTCAGACAGTTCTCACAGCCTCTGACTCAGGTTATGCAGATTACAAATATTATCCAGTCAACAGGTTCTGCTGCTGCAAGAATTTTTGAATTCCTTGATGAGGAAGAGGAGGTTGCCGACACAGCTGCTCCCAAGTTCCCCGAGGAGCTGCGCGGCGAGGTTCAGTTTGACCACATCAAGTTCGGTTATCTGCCCCACAGAACCCTTATCCACGACCTGGATATTACTATCGGTGCAGGTGAGAAGACCGCTATTGTCGGTCCCACAGGTGCAGGTAAAACCACACTCATCAACCTCATTATGAGATTCTACGATGTCAAGGGCGGCGCTATCCGCATTGACGGAGTTGATATCAGAGATATGGAGAGAAGCAGACTGAGAGAAATCTTCGGTATGGTGCTTCAGGATACATGGCTTTATAACGGCACAATTATGGAGAATATCCGCTACGGTAAGCTTGATGCTACCGATGAGGAAGTTGTGGAAGCGGCAAAGAAAGCAAGAGCGGATGCATTTATCCGCACATTGCCCGGCGGCTATAACTTTGTGCTTCAGGAGGGTGCATCCAATATTGCACAGGGTCAGCGTCAGCTGATTACTATTGCACGAGCAATGCTTTCCAATCCTCCCATCTTCATTCTGGACGAGGCAACTTCTTCTGTTGATACCCGTACAGAGGTGCTTATCCAGCAGGCTATGAGCGAGATGATGAAGGGCAAGACATCCTTTGTTATTGCCCACAGACTTTCCACCATCAAGGACTCCGAGAATATCCTCTATATGCAGGACGGCGATATCCTTGAGGTGGGTAACCACGAGACCCTTATGGCTAAAGACGGCCTGTATGCAAAACTCTATAACAGCCAGTTTGCAGACAGTAACGGCTAATAGTTTCAAATGAAAAAACCGCCTGAGAAATCAGGCGGTTTTTTTTGTGAGTCGAGTTTTGGGAGAGAATTCGTAATATCTATTGTTCTTTTGATGAGAGTTGTGGTATAATGTTAAAAGTGGCAGTTTGTGCCGAATGGTATGTTTTATATTTTCAGAAAAGGAAATGTATATATGAAAATTTTAGCTATTGAATCTTCCTGCGACGAGACTGCGGCGGCAGTTGTTGAGGATGGCAGAGAGGTGCTTTCCTCTGTGGTTGCTTCTCAGGTTGAGGAGCACAGACTCTACGGCGGTGTTGTGCCGGAGATAGCCTCCCGTCGTCACGCAGAGTCTATATCCGGAGTTGTCCGCGAGGCACTCATCAAGGCAGGACTTGAACTTTCCGATATTGATGCATTGGCGGTAACCTTTGCACCCGGACTTATCGGTGCACTTCTGGTGGGAGTGAATTTTGCAAAGGGCCTCTCCCTGGCAACAGGTAAACCCCTCATTCCCGTACATCATCTCCGCAGTCATATTGCGGCGAATTATATTACTCACCCTGATTTGAAGCCTCCTTTCCTGTGCCTTGTAGTTTCGGGTGGTCACAGCCATATTGTTATGGTGGAGGACTACACAAAGATGCGGGTGATAGGCGAGACCCGCGACGATGCGGCAGGTGAGGCTTTTGATAAGGCTGCACGTACAATGGGAATGCCCTATCCCGGCGGCATTGAGCTTGACAAGGTGGCGGAGTTTGGTAATGACAGGGCGTACACTCTGCCTCATCCCACTGTGGCGGATGCTCCCTATGACTTCAGCTTCTCGGGACTCAAGACCGCGGTTATCAACCTCATTCACAATGCAGAGCAGAAGGGCGAGGAAATCTGCAAAGAGGACCTTTGTGCATCCTTCAGACGTGCGGTGGTTGACTGCCTGACAGATAATCTTTTCAAAGCGGCAGAGGACTTTTCTGTCAGCACTATTGTTGCCGCAGGCGGCGTGTCGGCAAACAGTCTCCTCAGACGTGAACTTGAAAGAATCTGTGCAGAAAAAGGCTATGACCTCTATGTGCCCAAGCTTTCTCTTTGCGGTGACAATGCGGCTATGGTAGGCGCTCAGGCTTACTATGAATTTTTAAGCGGCAATGTTGCACCTCTTGACCTCAATGCTGTGGCAACTATGCCCATTGATTATCGTTAACGGCAATTTATCCAAAACTTTTAACATAAATATGACAAAAGATTAACAAATGCATATTGCTATAAAAACTCTAATATGATACAATGTACTTAATATAGGCAAAATTTTGTCAATTACCGAAAGGAGTTATAAATATGACTAACAACAAATCAGTTCTTAAGTGGCTTGATGAGATGCAGGCTCTCCTTACTCCCGACAAGGTAGTATGGATTGACGGCTCCAGAGAGCAGGTTGAGGCACTTCGTGCAGAGGCTTGCGAGACAGGCGAGATGATTAAGCTCAATCAGGAAAAGCTTCCCGATTGCTATCTCCACCGCACAGCAGTAAACGACGTTGCTCGTGTTGAGGGCAGAACTTTTATCTGCTCCAGAAATGAAGAGGATGCAGGTCCTACCAACAACTGGATGGATCCCAAGGCTGCATACGAGATGCTTTTTGACATCGCACGCGGCAGCTACAAGGGCAGAACAATGTATATCATTCCCTACTCCATGGGTCCCATCGGCTCACCTCTTTCCCAGATCGGTCTCGAGGTAACCGACTCTATCTACGTTGTTCTCAATATGGATATTATGACAAGAACAGGTAAGGCTGTTCTTGATACACTTGGCGACAGTGAGGACTGGATCAAGGGTCTCCACTCACGCTGCGACATTGACGAGGAGAAGAGATACATCTGTCACTTCCCCGAGGATAACTACATCATCTCCGTTAACTCCGGTTACGGCGGAAACGTTCTCCTTGGCAAGAAGTGCTTCGCACTCCGTATTGCTTCCTATCTGGGCAAGCAGAACGAGTGGATGGCTGAGCATATGCTCATCCTTGGTATCGAAGATCCCACAGGTAACGTAACTTATGTTTCCGCAGCATTCCCCTCCGCTTGCGGTAAGACCAACCTGGCTATGCTTATTCCTCCCGAGGGATACACTTCTCAGGGCTACAAGGTATGGACAGTAGGCGACGATATCGCTTGGATGCGTAAGGGTGAGGATGGCAGACTCTATGCTATCAACCCCGAGAACGGCTTCTTCGGCGTTGCTCCCGGTACAAACGTTAAGTCCAACCCCAACGCTCTTGCTTCTACACAGAGAGGCACAATCTTCACAAACGTTGTTCACAACCTTGATGACAATACAGTATGGTGGGAAGGCCTCGACAAGAATCCCCCCACAAATGCTATTGACTGGATTGGCGAGCCCTGGAACGGCAAAGAGTCCGACAAGGAGGGCGCTCATCCCAACAGCCGTGTCACAGCTCCTGCAAAGAAGTGTCCTTGCATCAGCTCAGAGTTTGACTCCACAAAGGGTGTTCCGATTTCTGCTATCATTTTCGGCGGCAGACGCGCACAGACAACTCCCCTTGTTTATCAGTCAAGAGACTGGAACAATGGTGTATTCGTAGGTTCCATTATGGCTTCTGAGACAACTGCTGCTGCAACAGGTGCAGTTGGTGTTGTTCGTCGTGACCCCATGGCAATGCTTCCCTTCTGCGGATATCACATGGGCGACTACTTCAAGCACTGGATTGAAATGGGTGAGGTTCTCGGCGAGAATGCTCCCAAGATCTTCAATGTTAACTGGTTCCGTCTTGATGACGAAGGCAACTTCCTCTGGCCCGGCTTCGGTGACAACTTCCGCGTACTTGAGTGGATTGTTAAGCGTTGCAACGGCGAGGCAGAGGCTAATGAGACTCCCATCGGCTTTGTTCCCGCTGCTGACGATATCAACCTTGATGGTCTTGATATGGATAAGTCAGTTCTTGAGAGCATTCTTGAGATTGATAACGAGAAGTGGCTCAAAGAGGCTGAGGGTATTGAGGAATTCTATCAGAAATTTGGTGACAGACTCCCCGAGGAGCTCTCTGCACAGCTTTCTGCACTTAAGGAAAGACTCAGCAAATAATCTGTTTTTAGTTGAGGGGACAGCGTTTTGCTGTCCCCTTGTTTCACTTTGATTTTGGGAGTGGCGTATGAAAAAAAGAATTGTGGCAGTGCTGCTTCTCGTTGTTGCAGTTGCCTCTTTTTCTGCTTGTAAGAATATTATCCCCGGGGACATTTTCGCGTCTTTGACACAGGGCGATAATAATGAAAAGATATATGATGGTTATTACGGAGTGCCCAGAGAGTCTTATGGGGTGGAGTCTTCTTTTTATAGTGAGGTATCCCTGAGATACGGCTACAACGGCCTTACAAGCGAGGATATGAAAACTTGTTACAATAAAATAGATGAGAGTGTGTATTATATATCGGAAGATAAGGATGCTGACAAAGGTATATACAGAACTTTAAAGATAGAGCTTGAGGGTGTGAAACTGACAGAAGCTCAGCTTCGTGTTATTATTTCGGCGTATTTCATCGATAATCCTCAGGTGCATTGGATTGACAATAACTTCGAATATGCGAGTACAGATAAAATGACGGTACTTCAGCTCTATTCGTTTCTTGGTGGCAAGGAGATAGAAGTTTCTCTTGGGTCACTTTCGAGAAGAGTAGGGGATATTGTATCGGCGTTGCCTCAGGGTCTGGATGAATATACAAGAGAGCTTATGCTGCATGATGCTCTTGTTGACGGCTGTAATTATGCCGATGGGGTAGAGACCATTGAGGATGACTACAAGGCATTTACCTCCTATGGAGCACTGGTGTCAAATTCGGCGGTTTGCGAGGGATATTCCAGAGCTTTTCAGCTTCTTCTCAGCGAGGTAGGCATTGAAAGTTACGGTGTGCTGGGAGTAGGCAGTGAAGAACTCCATATGTGGAACTGTGTGCTTATCGGGGATGACTGGTATTATACGGATGCAACATGGAACGAGGACAAAGAGGCAGGTGTCTGCTACGATTTCTTTAATGTGACAACGGAGCAGATTGAACGCGACCACGTTATTAATCCTCTGTACTCTGATATGTCTGATGAGGAAATATGCGGAGACTCTGTAACTCCTCCCAGGAGCTTCAATATATTTGTTCCCGAGTGCGATGAGACAGAGTACAACTACTTCTCAAAGAGTGCGGTGGTTATCGACGGAATAGGCTACGACAACAGCGAAAAACTCAGCGATGCCATTATTGCGGCGGCAAAGGGAGCGGATAATGAATACGTCAGTGTTCCTGTGGTAATTGATACCTATTATCTGGGCTATGAGTATGCTCTGGATAATCTTTTTTACGGCGGAGAATATATGGTTTTTGACTGTATCGATGATATCAACAGCCGCGGTCTGGGCTTTACCATTGACAGAAACGATGTTTCCATAAGGAGACTCGAGAATTTCTCTGCGGTGTATATTTATATATCGGTTGAATAAGAGGTTATTATGGTTATAATGGCAGTGGATTTGGGCAAGGCAAGAACAGGAATTGCCGCCTCCGATAAAACTGAATATCTTGCATATCCTGTGGAGGTTATTGCTGAATATAACAGGGAGAGACTCCTCTCAAAGGTTGCAGACAAGGTGCGTGAGCTTAAAGCGGAGCTTGTTGTGGTGGGACTTCCCAAGAATATGGACGGAAGCGAGGGCGAGAGCGCCCGCGGTGCCAGAGAGTTTTCAGAGAAACTTTCGGAAGAAACTCAGGTTGAAGTGAGACTCTGGGACGAGAGGTGCACTACCATTACCGCCCACGGCTATATGAACGACACCAATACCCGGGGTAAAAAGCGTAAGGCTGTTATTGACGAGGTGGCGGCTGTGGTAATACTCCAGAGTTTTCTGGACAGCAGGAGATAATTATGTATCCTTATATTGATTTGTTCGGATTTGAAATTCCCACTTATGGTTTAATTTCAATAACGGGAGCAGTGCTTGCTTTTTTTATCGGTCTGTTCCTCGGGAAAAAACGCGGCGTCAATAAAGACGAGCTGCTTTCCGTGACACTTTTCGGAGTGCTTGGAATGTTTATCGGAGCCCATCTTCTTTACGGATTGACCCGTATTGAGGATATTATAGCGGTAGTGAAGAGCTATGATTTATATGACGGCTTCCTGCCTTTTGTGAAAGACCTCTGGAATCTTATGAGCGGAATGGTATTTTTCGGAGGACTCTACGGCGGACTTGTTGCAGGCTGCATCTACATTTCAGTGAGAAAACTGCCTTTGGGTGAGTATGCTGATGTGTTTGCGGTGATAATTCCATTCTTCCATATTTTCGGCAGAGTGGGATGCTTTTTTGCGGGATGTTGCTATGGTGTTGAGACAGAGGGCGGCATAGCGGGTCGCGTGCTTGCATCAGGTGCCAAAGAGCATATCGAGAGACTTCCCGTGCAGCTTATTGAAGCCGGTGTGTTATTTTTGCTTTCTCTTGCGTTGTTTTTGTTTTTTATGAAAAACATCCTGCGCGGAAGACTTTTGTTTGTGTATCTGATACTCTATTCCGTAGCAAGGTTTATACTTGAATTTTTCCGCGGCGACGAAATACGCGGCGGTTTCCTTTGGTTTTCTACTTCCCAGTGGATAAGCATAGTTACACTTCTCTGGGCAGGAGGATATCTTCTTTACCTTTTGCTCCGAAAAAGAAAAACGGAGCAAGTAACCGAATAAGATTTCAGCGGAGATGCCTTCCCGGTATCTCCGTTTTTTTGTGCAAATTTGTTGATTTATCTATGGTTTGGTAATATAATTAACATTAGAAAAATATTGATTTGTGCACATTCTCATATCAAAGAAAGGTCGTGCATTATATGGATATACTTAAAAGAACCTGGGCAGAGATTGACCTTGATGCTGCAAAGGCGAATTTCGAGGCAATCCGCCGTCATATCGGAAAAACAAAACTCTGCTGCGTTATCAAGGCGGACGGCTACGGCCACGGCGCCGTAAAGCTGGCAGAACTTTACTCAAAGCTTGGTGCAGATTTCTTTGCAGTTTCAAATATCGACGAGGCTATTGAAATTCGCGAGACAGGAATAAAGGAGCCCATTCTTATTCTTGGATACACCCCTCCCTGTGAGGCGGAGAAACTCGGTAAATATAAACTCACTCAGGCGGTATTCGGCCTTGATTACGCCAGAAAGTTATCATCAGAGTGCAAGAAAGCCAAGGTTTGTGTGGATGTTCATATAAAAATTGATACAGGTATGAGTCGTATCGGTTTTATGTGTCAGTCTTTCCCCGAGGACGAGCAGTCCATACTTGATATTGCATATGTGTGTGCGCTGGACTCACTTAAAGTCAGAGGCATTATGGCACACTTTGCGGTGGCTGATGAGGGCGGCAGAGGCAGAGTGTTTACACAGGACCAGCTTGAGTCTTTTAAGTATGTTCTGGAGAGTCTCGGCGATATGGGAATTAACTTTGAATATATTCATCACGCCAACAGTGGCGGTACGGAATTTTATCCCGACTCCCATTTCAATATGGTAAGAGCGGGTATCATCCTCTATGGACTCAGCCCCAATCCTGTGGTTCAGGACAAGATAGAACTGAAGCCTTTGATGACTCTCAAATCTACCATAGCCTACGTGAAGGAACTGAGAGCGGGCTCTGCTGTAAGCTACGGAAGAACCTTTACTGCCACAAGGGATATGGTTGTGGCAACTGTGCCCATAGGATATGCCGACGGATATTTCCGCAGTCTGTCAAATCAGGGATATATGAGCGTTAAGGGTAAAAAAGCAAAGATTCTGGGAAGAATATGTATGGACCAGACGGTTATTGACGTGACGGATATAGCAGGGGTCAGAGAAGGCGACGAGGTGGTTATCTTCTCGGGTGTTGATGATAATGCCCCTACTGCAGATGAACTGGCAAAGCTCTCGGGCACTATAAACTACGAGATAGTCTGTGCAGTTTCCAAGCGCGTGCCCAGAGAATACAAAGAGTGTGGCAAAATTGTGGATGTGATGTATAAATTATGAGAATACTTGCAGTTGACGGAAACAGTATAATGAATCGTGCGTATTACGGTATACGCCCTCTTACCACAAAGGATGGTCAGTTTACCCATGCGATTTACGGTTTTCTTACTATGCTTAAAAAGATTGAATCTGATACAAACCCTGATGCGGTGGCAATAGCTTTTGATTTGAAGGCACCTACTTTCCGCCACAAGGCATACGAAGGCTACAAGGCAAACCGCAAGGGAATGCCTGAGGAGTTGCGCTCACAGGTGGAGCCGCTGAAAGAACTCCTCACACTGCTGGGTTATAAAATTGTATCCCTTGAGGGTTACGAGGCAGACGACATTCTGGGTACCTTTGCAAAAAAAGCTGAAGCAAATGCAGCAGAATGTGTCATTGCAACAGGAGACAGGGATTCCCTTCAGCTTGTATCCCACAATGTTTCCGTGCGCCTTGCATCCACAAAGCAGGGTGCACCTATGGCTGAGATTTACGATATTCCCAAGGTGCTGGAGGTCTATTCGGTCTCTCCCGAAAAGCTCATTGATATCAAGGCTATTCAGGGCGATACTTCGGATAATATCCCCGGTGTTGCAGGCATAGGTCCCAAGGGCGCCACAGACCTTATTGTGAATTTCGGCTCTCTGGACGGAGTGTATGAAAATATCGACTCCGACAAAATCAAGGAGGGCACCAGAAAGAAACTCATTGCAGACAAAGAGAATGCATATCTCAGCAGAATGTTGGGAGAGATATTCTGCGAAGTGCCTGTTGATACAGATTTCGAACATTATCGCGTAAATATGCAGTCTCCTGAGGCTGCGGCTCGTTATATGGCGAAACTGGAGCTTTTCAAGCTCATTGATAAATTCGGCTTGTCGGGTGAAAACCTTGCTCACACCGAGGAGGATGTTAAGCCCGAGGAGAAGAAAACTGTCAAAGTCCTCAGAGTAGAGAGCTTCAAGGAAATTCTCCGCGGTAAAGATGCGGTGGCACATATAGATAATTCCGATAGAGAAAATAACGCTCTTTATGTTTATACAGATGATGTGTGCTATGTTTCCGATAATGCAGAGGTAATAGAGGCATTCCTCAAAGATAAGGCCCCTGCGGTTTACTACGATTCAAAACCTGTTTACGCCCTTGCGGACAGTATGGGTGTTGATATGGCGGTGGCGTCCTTTGATGTTTCTCTGGCGGCCTATCTGCTGAATCCTTCCGCTTCTGACTATTCACCTCAGCGTCTGTGCGCCGAATACTCCATAGGTGAGGCAGAGTGTGAGAATGGTGACGGGGATGAGAATTTATCCCCCGCATATCTGGTACTGCCCCGGATAGCAAAGAAACTGATGAGTGAGATAGATTCAAAAGAGCAGACGGCTCTCCTTAAGGATATTGAACTCCCTCTCGCAAAAGTTCTGGCCAGAATGGAGAATATAGGCTTTGCGGTTGACAGAAAAGGTATAGAGCAGTATGGAGAGTATATCGGAAATATGCTTAAGAATCTTGAGCAGGAGATATACGCAGCCATCGGCTATGAAATCAACATAAACTCCCCCAAGCAGTTGGGAGAGGCTTTGTTTGTGAAGTTGGGACTCCCTGCAAAGAAGAAGACCAAAAGCGGATATTCCACCAATGCAGAGGTGCTGGAGGAGCTCAGAGCATATCATCCCGTTGTGGGAATGATTCTGGAATACAGAACTTACTCCAAACTCAAGTCCACCTATTGCGACGGACTTTTAAAGGTTATTGCCGATGACGGCAGAATTCACACCAGCTTCAATCAGAAAGAAACAAGAACCGGAAGAATCAGCTCTACGGAGCCGAATCTTCAGAATATCCCTGTGAGGACGGAACTTGGCAGAGAACTGAGAAAGTTCTTTATAGCGGGAGAGGGTTCGGTGCTGGTGGATGCAGACTATTCACAGATTGAACTCAGGGTGCTTGCAGATATTGCAAAGGACACCAATATGCAGAGGGCGTTCCTTGATAATACAGATATTCACACAGTTACTGCATCGCAGGTTTTCAATATGCCTCTGGGTATGGTGACTCCTGTAATGCGAAGCAGAGCAAAAGCCGTTAATTTTGGCATCGTTTACGGAATAGGTGCCTTTTCTCTGGCAAAGGATATCGGAGTTACCAACAGAGAAGCGGCGGATTATATCAGAAATTATCTTTCCCATTATTCGGGAGTAGACAGTTATATGAAGAATGTTATCGAGGATGCTACCGAAAAGGGTTATGTTGAGACTGTCTTCGGCAGAAGAAGATACCTGCCCGAACTTTCGGCAAGCAACCGCATTACCCGAGCATTCGGCGAGAGAGTGGCACGTAATATGCCGATACAGGGCACTGCGGCGGACATTATCAAGATAGCTATGGTAAGAGTGGACGAGAGACTTAAGAGTGAGGGTATGCGCTCCAGACTTATTCTTCAGGTTCACGATGAACTTATTGTTGAGGCACCTCTTGATGAGGCTATGCGTGCGGCAATGGTGCTTCAGGAAGAAATGGAAAATGCGGTGAAACTCTCTGTGCCGATGGTTGCAGAGGCATCTATGGGAGAGACCTGGTTTGATGCCAAATCTTGATTTGAAGGGAGTGTGGCGGATGTGAAGAAGATACTTTTTGTGTGTACAGGCAACACCTGCCGCAGTCCTATGGCAGAAGGAATTTTCAGGAAATTTGCCTTGGAAAAAGGCTTGGATTTTGAGGCTCATTCTGCAGGGGTATGCACCATAACGGGACTTCCTGCATCACAGAATTCAGTCCTTGTATCAGAGGAAATGGGTGTTGACCTGAGGGGTTTCTGTTCAACGGATATCTCTGAACTTAACCCCGAAGATTATGATCTCTTTGCTGTTATGACCGAGGAGCACCGCAGGGTGCTTGTTGACGTGTTCGGTGCAGATGAAGAAAAAATTTATATTCTCGGCGGCGAGAGCGGGGGTATATCCGACCCTTACGGCGGCAGCATCGGTGTATACCGTCAGACCCTGGGTGAAATCAAAGCGGCAATAGAAATTCTGACAGGAAGGCTTTGTGATGGTTTTGGAGATTAAAGTACTGGGTGCAGAGCATCTTGCGGATGTGCTTAAAATTGAAGAGGAATGCTTTTCGAAGCCGTGGTCGGAAAACGCAGTGAAAGACCTGCTTTCCTCCGGAAATGCGGAACTTCTCGGTGCCTTTGACGGGGATAAACTCCTGGGATATTCCTGCCTTGAGTGGGTGCTGGATGAGGGAAGCCTTACCAATATCGCGGTGTATGAGTCAAGCAGAAAAAGCGGTGTCGGCTCTGAACTTATGGTAGCGCTTTTGAACTCTGCACAGGAAAAGCAACTTGCTTTTGTTACCCTTGAGGTGAGGGTTTCCAATTTGCCCGCCATCAATCTTTATCGCAAGTTCGGTTTTGAGGATGTAGGCTTTAGACGAAACTATTATGATGCGCCCCGGGAGGACGCACTTCTGATGACCAGAAATATGTAATGAATAATAAAAGCCTTCGTGCGATTTATGCACGGAGGCTTTGTTTGTATAAAAATACCCTCTGCTACAAAGAGCAGAGGGTGAGTTTTTTATCAGTCTGTTGCGTAGTTGTCGAAGTAGCCTTCGATAAGGATAACGGGTGTGCCTCTGTCGCCTGAGCCGCTGGTGAGGTCACAGAGTGAACCCAGAAGGTCAGTAAGCTGTCTGGGGGTTGTGCCCTGAGACTGCATATTGCCCTTAAGGTCGCCGTCCTTGCTCTTGATGAGTTCTTTCATAGCTGCCTTGAGCTCGTCGCCGGAGAGGTCCTTCAGGTCGTTGTCGGCAAAGTATTTCATCTTCAGCTCGTTGGGCTTGCCCTGAAGACCCTCTGTGTAAGCAGGGGAAACAACGGGGTCTGCAAGCTCCCAGATGCCGCCAACGGGATCTTTGAAGCCGCCGTCGCCGTATACCATACACTCGATGTGCTTGCCTGTTGCCTTGAACATCTCTTCCTGAAGGCTCTTAACGAAAGCCTCGCAGTCGCGGGGGAAGAGCTTTACCTTATCCTCGGTAGCCTTGTTGGAGCCAAGGAGACCATACTGCTCGTTGTAGCCAGAGCCGTCAACGCTCTCGGTGAGGATTTCATCCATACGGTAAACCTTATCTGCACCTGCTGCCTTGAGGAGGCGCTGTGTACGGAAACGGGTGTGGATGTCGCAGTTGAGGACATTCTTTGTATAGTTCAGAATGTATCTGGGGTCATTGGAGAAGATAATCTCGATGTTGTCACCCAGACTCTTGTAATAGTCAATATAGTCAACGCCTGTGAAGGTGTGCTTGGTATCATAGCCGAAAACTTTTCTGAATTCTTCTTCGTTGAAGCTGTCTGAATAGGGGTTAACGCCCTTTTCGTCAATAGCATCGTAGGTGATGAAAGAGTTGCCTACCTCGTCAGAGGGATAAGAAAGCTGAACGTAGAGCTTCTTGCAACCCATAGCGATGGAACGCAGAAGAATGGCAAAACGGTTACGGCTGAGAATGGGGAATACGATGCCCATTTCCTCACCGCCGAATTTTGCGCGGATGTCCTTTGCAATCTGCTCTGTGGTTGCGTAGTTGCCCTGAGTACGTGCAACAACTGCTTCGGTAACACCGATAATGCTCTTGTCTTTAATCTCGAAACCTTCGCCCTTTGCGGCATCGGTTACACTTTTAACGATTTCTGCTACAAGGTTGTCGCCCTCTTTGAAGATGGGACAGATAATACCTCTTGAAGTAACGCCTGTAAAATGCATAGTAAATCACCTTTCAGATAAATGGGATTAAACCGAACAATTTATTTTACACCACACACGAAAATCTGTCAATAAATATACGGCAAATTTTGCGTCCTCTAGTGAAAAAATCTTGATATCAGCAGTAAATGAAAAATTCCCCCGATGTTATTTTTCACCGGGGGAATAAAAATTATTTAATACAAATCAGTACTTTTCCTCTGCAAGATGCTCGGGAGAGTTGGATTTCAGCAGGGTTGCCTCGCTGAGAGCAATGAAGATGAAGTAGAGAGGGGTGTTGACAGCATTGGCAATGTTTACGAAATCCTGTGCGGCATAGGTGACGATTACACACAGACACACAAGAGCAAGGGGGTTGAATTTTGAGCGCTTTACTGTCAGTACAACGGAGCTTACTACCAGAGCAAGATATGCTGCAAGTCCTAAAATTCCGTGAGTTACAAGGTTGTTGAGATAAACATTGTGGGCGGAGTTTGTGGAGCTTTCGCCGAATTTGCGGGACAGCTCGGGGAAGAATGACTTGAATGCATAGAAGTAGGTGTCGGGACCTGTGCCGACGAGTTTCTCCCAGAAGTTCATCTCGTCTTTGAAAACGTCAAAGGTGCGAATCCAGAAGTATCCGCGGTGGGTACCCCAATACTCGTCAAAACGGAAGAAACGCTTGAAACCTGTGAGGGTTTCTTCGGTGTTGATGAAAGTGTAGTTGATTATCAGAATGAGAATTCCCACAGCACCCAGTCCCACAATTCCGAGGACAATAAACATTACAGGTTTGGGGAAAAGTTTGTTCTGAGTTTTCTTGCTGACAAAGTACATAATCACTGCCAGTGCTGCGCAAAGAACTATGAGGATATAGCTCAAAGGACCTCTGAGAAACAGTGCGGAGAAGCTGGAGTAACCCTTGGAGTTCTCTTTCATAATTACGTCAAAGAGCCTGAGGATTTTTGCACTTGCTCCCATAATTGCCAGAGCGAAGAAATACTTTGAGAGCATCCTGGGATTTCTGCTGAGTATCACGAAGAGGAATACAAGCATAAACAGGAAACCAAGGAAACCGCCGTCGGAGGTTGCAACAATAAGACCCATGAACTGAAGTCCTGTGCTTGTGTAAGCGAAAATCTTCATCAGGAGGTTGTTGCTGGTAAGAGCCACACCCATAGAGAAGGGCAGTGCTACGCAGATGAAGGCGGAGAGGTAGTTCTTGTTGCCGATAGTGGAAGTGAAGTCCTTGAGAACGGTTTCGTAATTCGAGGAGTTTTTGTATGCCTCGAATATATCAAGGGGATCCATATAGTAGTAGTTGAGAATTGCAAGGAAGGATACGACGGTGATACCTGCGAAGATGCCGTAGAATATGTACTTCTTGAAGAAGAAGAAACGGGAGATTACCATATATCCCGCAAAGAGCAGGGCAATGGTGATAAGTCCCATATTTCTGCCTGAATTTGACTCCGACAGACCCATCATACAGTGACCTATCCTGCCGCTGGTGAGAGTGGATATTACGGATATCACCACAAATGCGGCAAAGGCGATGTCTGTGACAGATACCTTGAAGGGGTCGCGGTAGGTATTGAGTTTCTGGTTGTAGACACTGTTTTTGCTGAAGGCATCCACAATGCTTATGATGCCGACGGAAACACCTGCGATGGTTGTGAGCAGAAGAAATACCCAGAACTTGTCACGTCGGGCGGCAGAGTAGAAGCTGCTGAGGAAAATGGGGAAGAAGGTGAACATCAGCAGTACATATAAATCCGCCAGAGCGTGGCGTACCGTAAGCCGCAGTCTCGGGGTGTTTTTTGTGCTTTTTTTGGAAGCCATTAAAAAAACCTCTATTCGTAAATAGTATTAATAAAATATTTGTGTGGGAAGGAGAAACAGATAGGGGGCTGTGAATATTGCAAGGGAAAGGGCAAGGATGTTCTTTTCCTTGTTTTCCAATGGGAGTTTCCTGAAAGAAACAAATCTGTTGAGAATATAAATCATAACTCCTGAGGCGGCGGTTGCAAGAAGGGTCCACAGCAGTGCCCAGATATTCTCAAAAGGATTCATAGCGAGAGCGCCTAAAATATCGTTATACAGGTCACTTTCACTTAAAACAGGGATTATTCCGAAAAGATAAGAACTGAAAAGTATTCCCACTCCTATGAAATCGCTGAGAAATCCGAAAAGCCACACGGGGAGAAGGGATTTTTTTATTGCGAGTCTGGTGTGCCCGGTTTTGAGAATCCTGAGAGTTATGAACATCACAAGAAAATCTATGAGAAGATTCATAGGAATTACCGCAATCCAGCTGATGGGGAAAAGTATCAGCAGCCATATAGGAAACATTACGTTGTAGAGTCTGGTGCTCTTCTTCATAGTAGCGCTCCTGTTACATCAAAGGCAGATATTCTTCGGTTTTGTCAAGGAAGGTGATACATACCTGCTCACCCTCGGTGGCGTTGTATTCGAGTTCTATTGTGCACTGATATGCATTGTGACCGCTTTTGTAGATGAAAGTTACAGTTGTGTCCTCACCTGTGGGATAGAGGTTGTCAACGGAGAAAGTTTTAATTTCTTTGAGAGAGGAGACTGTGGGGATACCGTCATCACCGGTGGTGTAAACAGGCAGATAAACCTTATCGTTAGCAATGCTGATAGCTTCAAAGGCGTATTCTGTGCTTGTCACAAGAGTTTCGTTGTTGCCTTTGAGATAGAGGGAGTTTTTTTCGGGTTTGCTTGTTACCTCGGTGCCCTCGGGAATGGTGAAGCCTGCGACGCTGTACTGATTAAGCACTTCGGCAGAAAACCAGCCTTCCAGGTCGTTGTCAGTAGGAGCAGGCACGGTGTTGCCGTACTTGTCGTAGATAACCGAACTGCCGGGGGTGTTGGTGTGAGTTCTTTCTTTTTTGCATCCGCTTAAAGAGAATAAAGCGGAGAGGCAGAGTGCTGCTGCCAGAAGCAGAGCTGCTATGCGTAAAAACTTACTGTTCATAATAAACTCCTTTAACTTTAATTGACGGCAATACACCATCATTATAAAATCATACCACAAATTAATTTTTAAGTCTATACTTTTGGGCGTAGAAAAAGGACATTTCACAGCAAAAACACAAAAGCCCCGCCAAAGTGAGGCGAGGCTTTCGGGATTTGGTATTTATATTTTCAGAAAGGAACAGGCGTTATTTTTCGGTTGACTTTGAGTGACAGGTGTCCTTCAGAGCACATCCCGAACAATTGCATCCGCAGGAGGATTTGCCTTTTTTTTTGGCGGTAATCAGATATATAATTATGCCTGTGATAACTGCTAAAAGTCCTGCTGAAATAATTATTGTTCCTGCGTTGTTTATTATGAAATCAAGCATTCAGTGCCTCCTTTTTATTTGACTTTTACCTTTTTGGTGAGGCGCGTGGACTCTTTATAGGGTCTCACCAGCATATAAATCATAAATACAAGTATCGCACCTGAAATTATTGTGCCGATGATATTGCCGCCGTCCATAAACCAGGAGCCGAACTGATATACCATAAGTGAAATGGCGTATGCAAAGGCGGTCATATATCCCAGAGCAAATGCTGTCCATCTCCAGTTGTTCATCTCACGTCTGATAGCGCCCATTGCCGCAAAGCAGGGAGCACAGAGGAGGTTGAATATCATAAAGCTGTAAGCGGCCACACCGTTTGCGCAGAAGAGTGAGGATACTGCGGTGTGCAGTGCGGGAGTGTCTTCTGCGACTTCTCCTGCAACATTCAGAAGTACACCATAGGTGGAAACTACACCCTCCTTGGCAATGAGACCTGTGATGGTAGCAACGGCGGACTGCCAGTTGCCGAAGCCCAGAGGAATAAAAATGAAGGCAATGGCGTTACCGATAAGAGCAAGGAGAGAGGAGTTGTTGTCCTCTACCATAGTGAATTTTCCGTCAACAAATCCGAAACCCTGTAAGAACCAGAGAATAACGGATGCAAGGAGAATAACAGTACCAGCTTTTTTGACGAAAGACCAACCTCTTTCCCAGGTTGCACGGAAAATATTGCGGGGAACAGGAGCGTGATATGCAGGAAGCTCCATAACAAAGGGTGCAGGGTCGCCTGCAAAAAGTTTGGTTTTCTTGAGGATTATACCCGATATGATTACTGCGGTAATACCAATGAGATATGCAGATACCGCAACCAGTCCGCTTCCGCCGAAAATTGCACCTGCAAAGAGACCGATAATGGGCATCTTTGCACCACAGGGGATGAAGCAGGTTGTCATAATGGTCATACGTCTGTCGCGTTCATTTTCGATAGTTCTGGATGCCATAACACCGGGAACACCGCAGCCTGCACCAACAAGCAGGGGAATGAAACTTTTGCCGGAGAGACCGAATTTTCTGAAGAGTTTATCCATAATGAATGCAACTCTTGACATATATCCGCAGTCCTCAAGCAGAGAGAGGAGCAGGAAGAGAATGAACATCTGAGGAACAAATCCCAGGACCGCGCCAACACCGCTGACTATACCGTCAGAGATAAGTCCCTGAAGCCAGGGAGCGCAGTTTATTGATACAAGAAAATTATCAACAAAGGGGATTATCCATTCTCCGAAGAGTTTGTCATTCATAAATTCCACAGTCCAGTTGCCCACGGAGCCGATGGCAAGGAAGTAGACAAGGAACATTATAAGGGCGAATATGGGAAGCGCTAAAAAGCGGTTTGTGACAACTTTGTCGATTTTGTCGGATATTGTAAGTCTGCCAAGGTGCTTCTTTACATAGCACTTTTTCATCAGACTTTCGATGTAATTATAACGCTCGTTGATGATGATGCTCTCGGCATCGTCATCCAGCATTTTTTCGATTTTTACGATATCGGTTTCAATATGTTTGAGGACATCTTTGTCGATGTTGAGGTTCTCCAGGACTTTCTCGTCGCGCTCGAAAATCTTGATGGAGTACCAGCGCTGCTGTTCTTCGGGCATACTGTGAATGGCGGCTTCTTCGATATGTGCCAGAGTGTGTTCAACGGCACCCGAGAAGTTGTGCATGGGGACTTTTTTGCCCTTTCTGGCGGCTTCTATCGCAAGGTCTGCGGCATCGGTGATGCTGTCGCCTTTGAGCGCGGATATCTCGATAATCTTGCATCCGAGCTCGCGACTTAGGAGTTCGGTGTCGATTTTGTCTCCGTTCTTTCTGACAATATCCATCATATTGATGGCGATTACCACGGGGATGCCAAGCTCCATAATCTGGGTGGTCAGATACAGATTACGCTCCAGATTTGTGCCGTCAACAATGTTGAGAATTGCGTCGGGGCATTCATCGATAAGGTAGTTTCGCGCCACCACTTCCTCCAGAGTGTAGGGGGAGAGGGAGTATATACCCGGCAGGTCGGTGAGGATGATGTCATCCTGCTTTTTGAGTTTGCCTTCTTTTTTTTCTACTGTAACTCCGGGCCAGTTTCCAACGTACTGGTTGGAGCCTGTAAGTGCATTGAAAAGTGTTGTCTTGCCGCTGTTGGGGTGGCCTGCAAGAGCGATTTTTATACTCATAGGTTTACCTCTTTCGTTGTGTTAAGGTTCATAGGGATGAGGCTTACTCAACCTCAATCATTTCTGCATCGGCTTTTCTCAGGGATAGCTCATAGCCTC
This sequence comes from Ruminococcus sp., assembly GCA_045654185.1. Classification (GTDB taxonomy): domain Bacteria; phylum Bacillota; class Clostridia; order Oscillospirales; family Acutalibacteraceae; genus Ruminococcoides. The sequence goes on along the minus strand of JAZOMY010000009.1, from coordinate 63,881 downwards.
TGACAAAGAGTTCCAGAGGGTCGCCCAGAGGAGCTACCTTGCGGACGTAAATTTCAACGCCCTTGGTGATGCCCATATCCATAATGCGGCGTCTGATGGCGCCCTCGCCGTGGACCTTGACAACTTTGGCGGTTTTGCCGATTTTTATATCTTTAAGTGTGTTCATCAGAAGTTCTCCTTTTAGTTAGCAAAGGCTAACTTGTGGTCGAAAATGTTAGTTAGCACTCGCTAACCATTGATATGATACATCAAATATAATTATTTGTCAATGAGAAAAGGTGATTTTTACTGTGGTTTCGCCAGATTTGGTGAAAAAGCGCATAGATGCAGGAGGGTAACAGAGAGGATTTTGTATAAATAGTTATTTGCTGTTTATGTATGTATCGGGCAGGATAATCAGTCTCACTTGAAAATTCATGGAGAAAATGATATAATACTAATTAATATACTGACAAGGAGGTTTTGATATGCAACTGCAGGAATCCGGTGAGATGTATCTCGAAGCAATATTGGTGCTGACAAAGAAGCTCAGTGCTGTGCGTTCGCTGGATGTTGCGGAGTACAGAAACTTCTCAAAACCCAGTGTCAGCCGAGCAGTTAAACTCCTTCGTGACGGGGGATATATTACTGTGGATGAAAACGGATACCTTTCGCTTACGGATGTGGGCAGAGAGGTTGCCGAGAAGATTTATGACAGACACAGAGTTATAGAGGGGTGTCTGCTGAAACTTGGTGTGGATGCTCAGACTGCCGCGCAGGATGCGTGCAGAATGGAGCACGTGGTCAGCGACACTACCCTTGAGGCGCTCAAGAGGTTTCTTGAGCGGGAGTAAATCCGAAATATGAAGATATAACAAAACCGCCGCGGCATCTCATAGCCACGGCGGAGTTTTTTTTACATTTTGTTGTTGAGTGCACGCTCAAGCCAGATGTCGGCAATATCCATTGCCACGAAAAGACCGGTCTTTTCGGAAGCTTTTACAAGCTGTTTTCTGGGGCTCAGATCAGGGTCTGTGCATAGGAGCTGAATAGCAACTTTGTCAGCAACCTGAAGTCCACCGACCTCTTTTTTGGTCTTGACCTGCATACGGATTACGAAGGGGTCACTCATACTTCCGTAGTAGAGTTCGTCGCCACAGCGTACCAAGGGTCTGCCTTTGTAGGTGAAAAATTCTTTATTTGCCAAGGGGATACCTCCGTTAATTTTTCAGATAGGATTTGACCAGAGCTTCCAGAAGGTCGTCACGGTCAATCTTGCTGATGATGTTTCTTGCGTTGTCGCAGGTGGTGATGTAGGTGGGGTCCTCTGAAAGAATATAGCCCACAATCTGATTGATGGGGTTGTATCCTTTTTTGCGCAGGGCATTATAGACGATTAAAAGCGCACGCTTAATCTCGTCATCCTTGTCTCCGCCGAGAGAGAACACCATTGTTTTATCCAGCATCAAAAACACCTCCGAAGTCGCGGTGCGGATATGTTAAATATTTGTCTCGCACCATACTTAATAATACTTCAAAGTAATTATACAACATTTGTTCTTATTTTTCAATACCCTAAAGTGAAAATTAATCGAAGCTTAATTGAAAGCCGGAACTCCACAAAAAACTGCCCGAGGTTTTGTGACCTCAGGCAGTAAGATGTAATTTGTAAAAATTATATTGATAAGCTGAATTTTATCCGCGGAGGGTGACGCCTATCTCGGAGAGGTTCTCGATAACCTTGTCCATAATCTCCTGAATTTCCTGTGAGGAGAGGGTTCTCTCGGCAGAGGAGAATTCGAAGCGGATGGTGATGGAGTGAACTGTCTCGGTGTCGTATGTGTCAACGATGCGGACACTCTTGAGGATGCCTGTGCCTTCGTTCTTCCAGCACTCTGAGAGTTTCTCGAAGAGCATATCCGCAGGAATTTCCAGACTGATGTCGTAGGTCATAGTGGGGAATCTGGAGGGTTCATCATAAACAATAGCCGCTGTATTTGCTTCGGTGAAGTCTTCCATATCGATTTCTGCAAATACGATATTTGCCTTCTTGTCGATTTTCTTCAGCACAGCGGGATGGAGAATTCCCATTGAACCTATCTCCTTGCCGTCAAGGCAAATGGCGTTGAGATTTATGGGATGTTCGTAGCTGTGAGCAGTATCCTTTGCCTTGAAAGTAAACTCGGTGTGCTTGATGTTCAGGGCCATAACTGCAAGAATATCGCGAAGCTCGGTGTAGAGAGTCTTGATGTCCTTTGTCTTGCTGAAGAGAGTGATTGCCAGTTTCTTTCTCTCGTTGCACAGACCGTTATCCTTGAGACCTTCAACAACTCTGCCTACCTCGAAGATGCCGAAGTCGGGGCTGAAGGATGCGTTGGTCTTAACCTGACAGAGCTGGGTGGGGATGATGGACTTTCTGATGGTTTCGATGTTGGGGTTAGTGGCGTTTAAGAGTTTAACGTTTGCTTCAACCTCAATGCCTAAATCCTTCAGCTCGTCGTTATATGCCCATACATAGGAGTGAAGCTCGTGGAGACCCCATTTCTTAACAAGCAGGTCTTTTATTCTGTCCTCGGTGGTCTTGATAGCCTCGGCGCGGACAGGGTAGAGGGGAGCCTTTGCGGTGTTGATATCGAAATTATCATAGCCGTAGATACGGGTGATTTCCTCAATGATATCTGCCTTGATGGTAACGTCCTTTGTGGCTCTCCAGGAGGGAACTACTACGGAGAAGTTGTCGCCGTCGAGAGTTACCTCGAATCCCAGGTCAGTGAGGGTCTTTACGATGGTGTCGTTTGAAATCTCGATGCCTGTGTAGCGGTCAACGAAGTTCTTGTCGAAGTCAAGCTTGACGGTTTCGTATCTCTTGGCATACTCGTCGGTGAGGGCGGATACAACCTTTGCTTCGGGATTATATTTCTTCAGAAGATTAATAAATCTTGCGATTGCCAGAGTTGTCATCTCGGGGTCCAGACACTTTTCGTATCTCATGGAAGCGTCTGTTCTGTGAGCGAGACGAACGGTGGACTTACGGATGGAAACCGCATCGAAGGTGGCGGATTCCAGAGTGAGGGTGGTGGTGTCCTCAACAATTTCGGAGTCGAGACCGCCCATGATACCTGCGATGGCGACAGGTGTGTTGTCGTTGCATATCATCAGGGTGTTCTCGTCTATGTTTCTCTCCACGCCGTCCAGAGTTGTGAAGGTGAAGGGAGTGTCAAAGCGCTTGATGCGGATTTTCTCCACCTTTCTGGAGTCAAATGCGTGCATAGGCTGGCCCACTTCAAGCATCAGGTAGTTGGTAAGGTCAGCAAGGAAGTTGATGCCTCTCATACCGCAGTAGAAAAGACGGATTCGCATATTCACGGGGCTTATACTTCTGGTGATGTTTTCAACCTGCATACAGCTGTAACGCTGACAGAGGGGGTCTTCGATTTTCATATCAACCTTCTTAAGGTTGTCATATGCGGAGAGCTCCTCGCACTCAAGAGGTTTGAGCGCTCTGTTTGCAAGGGCAGCGAACTCTCTGGCGAAGCCGTAGTGGCTCCAGAGGTCGGGACGGTTGGTGAGAGACTTGTTATCAATCTCGAAGATGATGTCATCAATAGCATAGACATCCTTGATGTCAGTACCGTTCTCGACATCCTCGGTGATATCAATAATACCGGAGTGGTCGTCGCTGATACCCAGTTCTGCCTCGGAGCAGCACATACCGAAAGAATCAAAGCCTGCCAGAGGACGGGGTGCTATGGTGATTTCGCCAAGCTGTGCGCCTACCTTTGCAAAAGCGGTCTTCATACCGACTCTGACATTGGGTGCGCCGCAGACAACATCGGTGAGCTTACCGTCACCTGCGTCAACTTTGAGAAGATGAAGCTTCTCTGACTTGGGATGTTCCTCCACGGACATAATCTCTGCTACAACAACTCCTGAAAGGTCGGAGCCTTTGAAGAAAATCTCGTTTTCAACCTCTGCGGTGGAGAGGGAGAGCTTGTGGATAAGCTCCAGTTTATCAAGACCGGAAAGGTCTACGAAATCTTCAATCCAATTCATTGATAAAAACATATTCTATACCCTCCTTATTCGTCGTCTGTAAACTGAGAAAGTGCCTTGAGACTTCCTGAATTTAAGTTTCTGATGTCCTTGACGCCGTACTTCATCATAGCCAGACGGGTAAGTCCCAGACCGAAAGCAAAGCCGGTGTACTCTTCGGGGTCGATACCGCCTTCGCGGAGTACGTTGGGATGAATCATACCGCAGGGGCAAAGCTCCAGCCAGCCGCTCTGTTTGCAGGAGGGACAACCCTCGCCGCCGCAGATGAGACAGCTGATGTCAAGCTCGAAACCGGGCTCAACGAAGGGGAAGAAGCCGGGACGCAGACGGACCTTGATATCCTTGCGGAAAACCTCGGAAAGCATAGTATTCATAAAGTAGATAAGGTTGGAGATGGAGATATCCTTGTCAACCATAACACCTTCCATCTGGAAGAATGTGTTTTCGTGACAGGCATCGGTTGCCTCATTTCTGAAGCATCTGCCGGGGAAGATAGCCTTTATGGGCTTGCCTGTCTCCATAAGCTCCTTGCCGTATTTTTTGAGAATGGCATTCTGAGCCGCAGATGTGTGGGACTTCAGAAGCTGGCCGTTATCAAGATAGTAGGTGTCCTGCATATCACGGGCAGGGTGGTGCTTGGGAATGTTGAGAGCTTCGAAGCACTCGTAGTCGGTAACTATCTCGGGGTAGTCGATAACTGCGAAACCCATGGATTTGAAGATGGTCTCGCACTGTCTCTGTACCAGAGTAATGGGGTGATAGGAACCGCACTCGCAGGAGGAGGGGGTGGTGATGTCGATAATGGGCATTGCGGCTATCTCGGCGGCAATTGCTTTATCTCCCAGTTCCTTTACCTTTTCTTCGATTTTCTGTGTGGTGAATTCTTTGAGCTGATTTACTTCAGCGCCAAAGGTTTTTCTCTCCTCAGCGGAGAGATCTTTCATACCTTTCAGAAGGGCGGTGATGCTGCCCTTTTTGCCAAGGTATGCTACTCTCAGGTTGTCAAGCTCTGTAAGGTCTGTGACTGTCGAGAGTTTTTCTGAAACTTCTGTTTGCAGTAAAATAATCTGTTCGTTCATAAAAACCTCCGTATAAAAATAAAATCGCCCATGCGTAAAAACTTACGCAGGGACGAATAAAATCCGCGGTACCACCCTGTTTTTTGCATCATAAAAGAAGCAAACACTCCTTCGGCCGATAACGGTGCCTGCCGTCAAGGCCTACTGAAAATTTCAGCCTCACCGCTCAGAAGGGAACTTCACATACTCATACACAGCAGGTCGCTTTCAGCCGCGGCAACCCGTCTCTTTGCAGTATAGTCAGAGCAGTTACTTCCTCCGTCAACGCGTTATGCATAACATTTTATCACTAAATTGTGAATTTGGCAAGTGTTTTATTGAAAAAACAAACAGGGTATGATATAATACGAAACAGAATATTATAGGTTAGGTGATATTTATGGATTCATTCTGCGAACAGGTTGTTAAGCGTAAATTCGGTGCTAAACAAAAAATATTTCTTGGCATTGTTATAGCACTTTTTGCTTTTTTAGAATTATTTGTTATTTCCATATATCTGATTGCTCCGTCTGCATTCTGGATAATAGTGACTTTTTCGGTGGCTGTGATTGCTGTTGCTGCGGTGCTTTTTGTGTACTCCAGAATTAAAGATGTGGAATATGATTATTCTGTGGCAGGCAACACCCTTTATATCGACAAGGTTACCAATAAGAGCAGACGCAAGAAGTGCGTGAGAGCTGAAATCGGTACCATTGAGGATATGGGCAGGATTGAAAACGGAAACATTCCCGAGGGAAGATATGCCGTTAAAAAGAATCTCTCCGCAGGCAGCGGTGAGGGTGACTACTACTGCGTTTACCGCGAGGCAAACAGGGGAATGGGTCTGCTGATTTTTTCACCCAATCAGAAAATCCTCGATGGTATGAAGCACTCTCTCAACAGAGAACTGGTTGTTAAACTTTTCTATAAAAAATAACCTTTCAAGGTGATTAATATGAAGGTAATTGATAAGAACATGATTAAATCAATTATACCGAAACGCTCTGCCGACGCCAATAAATACAGCGTCGGCTCTCTGTTATGCGTTGCAGGAAGCAGAGGCTTTGCGGGTGCGGCAATAATGACACTGAAAGGTGCTTACCGCACAGGGGCGGGACTTGTGAGATGCGCCTTGCCTGAAAGTATTTATCCTATTGTATCTGCGGCAGTCCCCGAGGCTGTGTTTATGGTGTTTCCCGACAGTCCCGAGGGGACTCTGCCCGAGAGTGCGGCAAGGGATATACTGGCGGCTTCGAAGAAGTGTGATGCGGTGCTTGTAGGATGTGGGATGGGACTTTGCCGTGATACGGAGAGTCTGGTCTGTTCGCTGATTGAATACTGCGAAGTGCCCCTTGTGCTGGATGCCGATGGAATAAACGCGGCGGCAAAGCATATAGATGTATTGAATAAAAGAGAATTTCCCACTGTGCTCACCCCTCATGAGGGCGAGATGTCGAGGCTTACAGGAAAGAGCAGTAATGACATCAGAAAAAACCGTGAGGATAGTGCAAGGGAGTTTGTTTCATCGTCTGACCGCGTGCTGGTGCTCAAAGGCAAAGACACCCTTGTGGCCGCAGATGGCAGGTGTTCTTTGAATCCTACGGGCAATGCCGGAATGGCCGTGGCAGGTTCGGGGGATGTCTTGGCAGGAATGCTCGGTGCCCTTGTTGCACAAGGAGCAAAACCTTTCGAAGCGGCAGAAGCAGCGGTTTATCTGCACGGACTTGCAGGGGATATTGCTAAAGATGAGCTGACCGAGTATTCGATGCTTCCTACCGATATTATCGGGAAAATACCTCTTGCTATAAAAAGCGTTTTGGATTTATAAGATACAGGATTTAAAAAGTATCAAATGATGCGAGGCTTTTTGTGAAGCGGATATTTTTGATATTTTTTATTGCTGCCACTGTTCTGCTGTGCGGATGCGAGGAGAAGAATCCTCCCGAGCCGGTGCTGGATTTCAAGGCTGATATTACTGTGGATAAAGCCGCTTTTTCGGATGAGTTCGAACTTCGGGCGGAGATAACCTCCACGATGCAGGGAGCGGTTTCCATAAGAATAACCACTCCCGATGAAATTTCTCCTCTCTGCTATAAATGGGGAGAGGCCTTCGATATATCCCTTTATGAATATACCTGCCGCACAAACGCAGGATATCTGCCACCCACAAGTTTTGCCGAAGGTATTTACTCGGCACTTTTTGATGTGGGAAGAAACGGCGAGTGCGTTTCTTATAAAAACGGCGAGGCGGTATTCGAGGGAGTTTCAAGAAGCGGCAGATACAGGGTGCTGACTGACAGGGACGGATATATTTTAAACATAAGTATAGATGAAATAAAATTGTCTGCGGATTTTGAATATTCCCGGTAAGAATTAAGATGTTGATGAAAAATAAATTTACATAACAAAAAACCGAGCCGTTTGGCTCGGTTTTTATTTTAGTGTTATGTTTTGTTAGGATTATTCAGCAAGGACGTCGATGAATTTTTCCTGCATATAGGTGTATACATCCTCGGAAAGATTTGCAAAGGTGTAGCACTTGCTGAGATATTCCTGAGGAGGATAGATAAGCTCGTTGTTCTTTATCTCCTCGGGGAGAATATCGAAAGCAGCTTTGTTGGGAGTAGAGTAGCCGATGTACTCAGCGTTTGCCTTGGCAACCTCTGCCTCAAGCATAAAGTTGATGAATTTCTCGGCGCCGTCCTTATTCTTTGCACAGGTGGGGATACACATTGAGTCAACAAAGAGATTGGAGCCTTCCTCGGGGAGGCAGTATGCCAGGTCTTCGTTGTTGCCCATCATTGTGTAGATGTCGCCTGCATAGTAAGGAGCAATTGCTGCCTGAGAGCCCTCAAGCTCAGAGAATACCATATCCATTACATATTTCTTGACAAGAGGCTTCTGCTCAAGGAGTTTTTCGTATGCCTTGTCGATATCTTCTTTGGTGGCATTGGTGGGGTTTCCGCCTGTGAGCTGCATTGCAATAGCCATTGCGTCACGGCTGTTGTTGAACATAAGGATGTTGCCTTCGAGGTCCTTTCTCCATAAATCGGAGAAGCCTTTGATTTCACCGTTTACCATGGATTTGTTGTAACCGAGAGCAACTACACCCCAGCTGTAAGGAACGGAATACTTATTCTCGGGGTCAAAATCCATACCCTTGTATTCATCCATAATATTCTTGTAGTTGGGAATGTTATCAAAGTTAATCTCCTGCACAAGGCCCTCTGCGATAAGTTTCTCTATCATATAGTCAGAGGGGATGATAACATCGTAGCTGGAGTTGGAGGAGTTGAGAATATTATAGAGAGTTTCGTTGGTTTCGTAGGTTGTGTAGTTAACCTTGATGTTATACTTTGCCTCAAATTCGGCAATTACATTCATTGAACCGTCAGTGCCGTCGCTGATGAACTCGCCCCAGTTATAGACGTTGATTTCGCTGTCGTATTTCTTACAACCTGTAAGGGTGACTCCGCAGCCTGTAACCAGGAGGCATACCATTAATAAACAGATGATTTTTTTCATTTATCTATCTCCTTTTATTTCTTTTCTTTTTTTGAAGCTCTGATATCGCGGATATTGGTCACGAGAAGTACTGTGATGATAACCACGAAGAGCATTGTTGAAAGAGCACTGATTTTGGGGTAAACAGGTCTTCTGAGACTGTTGTAGATTACAATGGGCATTGTCTGGAACTGAGGTCCGCAGGTGAAGTAGGAGATAACAAAGTCGTCCAGAGAGTAGGTGAAGCTTATGAGAAAACCCGAAACTATGCCGGGGAGGAGCTCAAAAAGTACCACCTTGAAAAATGCCTGCCATTGATTACATCCAAGGTCCAGAGCCGCTTCGTAGATGTGTTTGTCCATCTGTCTGAGTTTGGGGGAGACAGAGAGGATGACATAGGGCGTGCAGAAGCCGATGTGGGCAAGAAGCACGGTGATAAAGCCCATTTCGAAATTGAATATGGTGCCCAGAAATGTGAAAAACAGCATCAGGGAAAAACCTGTTACAATTTCGGGATTTATGATGGGAATATTGGAAACAGTCTGGAAAATTCTTCTGGGAGCACCCTTGAAGTTATACATACCGATGGAAGCAACAGTGCCCAGGATAGTAGAGAAAAGTGCGGACAGAGAAGCAATGAGCAGAGAATTCCGAAGGCTCTGCATCAGCATTCTGTCTTTGAAAACCTCACCGTACCATCTGAAGGTGAAACCCTCCAGATTGGTGGCGGAGTTTGCATCGTTGAAAGAGAGTACCACAAACACCGCAATAGGTGCATAGAGGAACATAAAAATGAGAAGCATATAGAGTTTGCTCGGAAGATGAAGTTTTTTCATACGCCAACCGCCTCCTCGTCTCCGAATTGGTTGGTGATGACAATGAACAGAAGAATTATTATCATCAGACAAAGGGCGAGTGCTGAACCTACGTTCTGGTTGGAACGGAAGGTTTCCTCAATGATGTCACCTATCATCTTCTTGTTTCCGCCTAAGTACTGGGCTACAAGGAAGGTACTTGCAGAGGGGACAAACACCATGGTGATGCCTGACACGATGCCCGGTACAGAGAGAGGCAGAATAACTTTGCTGAAGACTCTGAACCCGTTGGAACCAAGGTCCTGAGCTGCTTCGATAAGGTTCTTGTCGATTTTACTCATAACGGTGTGCAGAGGCATAATCATAAAGGGCAGATATTCGTATACCATACCCAGCACCACTGCGCCGTCGTTGTCTTTGAGCTTGATGTCGATTCCCACCAGAGAGAGCACGGTGTCGATAGGACCTCCGTCAGAAAGGAGAATTACCCAGCCGAGAAGTCTCAGAAGGAAATTCATCCACATGGGGACGGTGATAAGCATAATGATTATGCTCTGTGCCTTTTCGCTCATACGGGAAATCATATAGCTCATGGGATATGCCAGCAAAAGACATATCAGTGTGGATATAAAAGCAATTTCCAGAGAATAGAGGAAAACCTCTCTGTATTCCCATGCTTTGCTGAGATTATCAAGAGTGAAGTTTCCGCTCTTGTCCTGAAAAGAATTGGTGATTATCAGCACCAGAGGAACAAGGGTGAAGATTGCCATCCACACAGCATAGGGGAGAGCTAACTTCTTAGATTTCATCTTTTTCCTCCCCGGGAGTCTCTGCCACGGTTATGCGAGCACCGCCGAAATTGAAGCAGACGGGTGCGTAGGTTGCAACCTGTTCATCCTGCTCACTGTGCATAATCCACTTTCTTTCGTCGGATTCGATGATGATTTCGTTATATTCACCTTTCCAGATAACAGACTCGATGTATACGTCGGTAAGGTCACCCTCATCTTCACCTGCAAAGCTGATGCCTGTGGGAGGGAGGACGATATCAAGGGTGGTATCCTTGGGGTAACACATACCGTCGAGAGTGAAATCTCTGCCCTCGATGGTGATGGTGGATGTGTTCTTCTCCTCGTCACAGTCGGTGACAACAGCAGAAAATTCATTTTCCGCTGTGGGGAAGAGTTTGTTCATAATATGTATGTTATAGGGAGTAACCCTCATACCGATTTCTTTGCCTACATCCTGGCTCACTGTGGAGTGAATGAGAATGGTGCAGTTTTTGCACTTAACTTCCATCTCGTAGTGAACGCCCTTGAATACGGAGTTTACAACCTTACCTGTAATGGTGCCCTCTTCGGGAGAGACAACCTCGATATCCTCGGGACGGATAACAACATCCACAGGCTTGTTCTTGCCGAAGCCTGCATCCTCGCATTCAAATATTGTGCCGAGAATCTTAACCTTGTAGTCGTCCACCATTGTGGCGTTGAGGATGTTTGCCTCGCCGATGAAGTCAGCAACAAATGCGTTTGCAGGTTCGTTGTAGATATCAATGGGAGAGCCTATCTGCTCAATGACACCGTTGTTCATAACTGCCACGCGGTCACTCATGGTGAGAGCTTCCTCCTGGTCGTGGGTAACATAGACAAAAGTCTTCTTAGTCATTTTCTGAATTCTCTTGAGCTCAATCTGCATATCTTTACGCAGTTTGAGGTCCAGAGCACCCAGAGGCTCGTCCAGAAGAAGAATGTCAGGGTCGCAGACAAGGGCACGGGCAATAGCAACGCGCTGCTGCTGACCACCCGACAGTTTTGCGATGGAGCGCTTCTCGTAGCCTTTGAGGTCTACGATGGAGAGCATTTGTGTGACTTTTTTCTTTATTTCAGCCTTGGGAAGTTTTTTGAGTTTTAATCCGAAGGCAACATTGTCAAAAACATTCAGATGGGGAAAGAGCGCGTATTTCTGAAAAACCGTATTGACATTTCTCTTGTAAGGAGGCATACCGTTGATACGCTCTCCGTCGTAGAAAACATCGCCTTCATGAGGCTCCAGAAAACCGCCGATAATTCTCAGCGTTGTGGTTTTTCCGCATCCGGAAGGACCCAGGAGAGTTATAAACTCCTTGTCCATAATGTCCAGTGAGATATTATTAAGTATTACTTCGCCGTCAAATTTGACGTTGATATTCTTGAGTGAAACAATAGCTTTCTGTTCCAAAAAACAACACCCCCGATTCAAATTAACAGACTAAACGTCCAATGTAAGATTATATATTTATTCTGTCAATTTGTCAATGCGTTTTGCCGCACTAAAGCGGAAATTGTCGCGGGGAAGAGAATAAATGGGGCGTAAGGGAATATATCCGGAAGATGCGAGACTGAACATACAATATATATAATGATAAAAAAGAGGCATATTTTTGTATAATTAGCACCTTGATATTGCAGATATTGTTTTGGTATAATTTATGATGTCGGATTTTTTAAATTTATATGAAAGGAATGTTTAATTTGAAACTTACCAAGAAACTTCTGTGTCTGGTACTTGCAGTAGCAACTATTCTTTCAATCTGCATTGTAGGCTTCACTGCTGAGGCTGCTACCACAGATACAGCAGAGACAGGCGCAGCATATCCCACTGCAGCAGATGACTTCACTTGGGATAACGCAACGGTCTACTTCCTTCTGACAGACCGTTTCAACAACGGAAACACTTCCAACGACAACAGCTACAACCGAGGCAAGACTCAGAACGGTTCCCTTGCCAACTATGATAAGGTAGCAGCTTTCCAGGGCGGTGACTTCAAGGGTGTAACCCAGAAGATCAAAGAGGGTTACTTCACTGACCTTGGTGTAAACGCTATCTGGCTTGCAGGTTGGTTTGAGCAGGTTCACGGCTACGCAGTAGGCGGTGAGCTGAAGAAGAGCTTTGCTCACTATGCTTACCACGGCTACTATGGTCTTGACTTTTCAGAGCTTGACAAGAACTATGGTACCGAGGCTGAGTTCAAAGAGATGATTGATACAGCTCACCAGAACAATATCCGTATCGTTCTTGACGTTGTTATGAACCATCCCGGTTACAACACCATGTACGATATGAACGAGTACAACTTCGGTGTTCTCAAAAACGGCTGGCAGAATGTTTATTATAATTTTGACCGCATCAACCAGGGCGATTACCACGGCAGCATCGATTACAACAATGATGCAAATGCATGGGGCAGATGGTGGGGTACCACCTGGATCCGTGCAGGTCTTCCCGGTTATCAGGGCGGTGACGGCTCCGATCTGAAGGGCGAGGTTAACTATCTGCCCGACTTCAAGACAGAGACAACAAACACAGTTGATATTCCTCAGATTCTCAAGACAAAGTGGACCAAAGAGGGTACATACAACACAAAGATCAGCGAAACCAACGCTACTATTTCCAAGTATAACCTGGGCGGCAAGACAGTTTCCAGCTATATGGTTGCCTGGTATGCACAGTGGGTTGAGCAGTATGGTATCGACGGCTTCCGCTGCGATACTGCAAAGCATGTTGAAAAGTCCACATGGAACAAATTAAGCCAGGCTTGTACACAGGCTCTCAAGAACTGGAGACAGGCTAATCCCAATGCTCCCGGTGCAAAGTGGGATGAGGATTTCTGGATGACAGGTGAGCATTTCGGTATGGGCGTTGACCCCAACAGCGATTATTACAGAAACGGCTTTGACTCCATGATCAACTTCTCCTTCTCTGCCGATAGTAAGGGCGGCGGTGCCAACGGTATGAAGAAGGCTGGAAACATCAACAACACATACGCTGATTATGCTAACCGCATTAACAACAATCCTAATGCTAATGTTCTCACATACATTTCTTCTCACGATACAGGTCTTTGCCGTGATGATCTTTACTATCAGGGTTCTGCACTCCTGCTTCTCCCCGGTGGTGTTCAGATCTACTACGGTGACGAGACAAACAGACAGTATGTTAATTGTGAGATTCACGACCACGAGAACAGAAGCTTTATGAACTGGTCCTCTATGGATAAGAACATTCTGGCTCATTGGCAGAAGGTTGGTCAGTTCAGAAACAACCACGTTGCAGTTGGTGCAGGTTCACACACAAACCTCTCTGCAACTTCCGGTGCAGCATTTGCACGTACCTATAACAAGAACAACGTAACCGACAAGGTTGCTTGTGTAATCGGTGCATCCGCTAACTCCAATGTTACCATCACACTGAACGGTACATTTGCAGATGGCGCAACAGTTAAGAATGCATACGACGGCAAGACTGCAACTGTTTCCGGCGGCAAGGTAACATTTAACTCAGGTGCACGTGGTACAATCCTTGTTGAGCTTGTTGAGAACACAACACCCACAACTCCCACCACACCTACTACACCTACAACACCTACTACTCCCACAACTCCCACAACTCCTACTACACCTACTACTCCCACAACACCTACAACTCCCACAACTCCTGTTGTAACAGAGTATGTTCTTCTTGGCGATGCAGACCTTTCCGAGAAGGTAAATGTTAAGGATGCAACCGAAATTCAGAAGTACGTTGCTTCTCTGCTCGACCTTGATGAGAAGGCTCTCTTTGCGGCTAATGTAGATGCAAGCGCAACAGTTAACGTTAAGGACGCAACTTCCATCCAGAAGTTTGTTGCAGGTATGGAGACAGGCTTTGATATCGGTGCTAAGGTTGTTTACAAGCAGGGTACCGAGACTCCCACAGTACCCACAACACCCACTACACCCACAGTACCCACTGATCCCACAGAGAAACCCACTACACCCACAACACCCGTAGGTGACACAATCGACCTCACTCAGATTGATGGTCAGATTATCATTCTCGTTAATAATTCCTATGCTAATCCCTATCAGCACTCATGGGTAGATGGCGGCGAGCCCTGCAACACATGGCCCGGTGAGGCACTCCAGCAGGTTGGCAACTACTACTTTGCTATCATCCCCGATGCAGCAAATATGATTATCTTCAACGATAACGGTGGCGCACAGACAGCTGACCTCGTTATTCCCGGTGAGTTCGCTATCTATGATATGGCAGCAGGTGCATGGGCAGGTTTCCTCTCCGATATGGTTGACGTAACCAAGTTCCCCATGGATCCCTCGCTCCTGCCTGACAACCCCGATAATCCCACTAATCCCACTACTCCCACAATGCCCACAGACCCTGTTGAGGGCAACTACATTTATCTCAGAGATAATGCAGGTTGGGGTACAGCTTACTGCCACTACTGGTCCGATAGCAGCGGTTCCGTATGGCCCGGCGACCAGATGGAGTCTATGGGCGGCAATCTCTACCGAATTGCTCTCGGAAACGATTCCACAGGTGCTATGTACCAGAAGGTTGTATTCAACAACGGCGGCAACGGCGCACAGACCGGTGACCTTATGGTTGAGCTCGGCAGAGTGTTCAACAACCAGTCAAACCAGTGGGAAAACCTTAACTGATTTGAAGTTGACCGAAATTAAATTTTAAAGAAACTGTCCTTTCTTCGGAGAGGACAGTTTTTTTATGTGTGATACACTGTGTTTCGAAGTTATTGCTAAAAGCAAACAGACAGGATGAGGGTTATTTGTGCATTTCACATCTTTACTTTAGTTTGCTAAAGTGATAGAATGTATAGGCATTCTGAAAAATGTAGAAAATTATCGGAGGAAAACAAAAATGAAAAAGTTTATTATGATTATGAGCCTTATTATGGCACTTGCTCTCTTTGCAGGCTGCACACCCGCAGACGACACAAAGAGTGATTATGATACCATCAAAAATGCAGGACAGATGGTTATCGGTATCACCGAGTACGAGCCTATGAATTATTATGATGCAGACGGCAAACTCATCGGTTTTGACACCGAGTATGCAGAAGCAGTATGTGAGATTCTGGGCGTTGAGGCAAAGTTCCAGGTAATCAACTGGAAGACCAAGGAGACAGAGCTTGCAGCAGGTAACATCGACTGTATCTGGAACGGTCTTACCGTTACAGAGGAGAGAAAGGCTGATATGGACTTTACCACACCTTACCTCACCAACAAGCAGTGCGTGGTTATCAGCAAGGCAAATGCTGACAAGTTCACAACTGCCGAGAGCCTCGCAGGCGCTATCCTTACTGCTGAGTCAGGCTCTGCAGGCGAGACTGCTATTCTTGCAGATGCAAACCTCTCAAAGGCAACTTTCACAGGCTCTGAGTCACAGAAGAGCGCTCTGGTTGCTCTTGCTGCAGGTAATGTAGATGCAGCAGTAGTTGATATTACTCTTGCTGCTGCCAGCATTGGTGAGGGTACTTACGCAGACCTTATGATGGTAGAGGGCATCAAGCTTGTTGATGAGCAGTATGCTATCGGCTTCAGAGTTGGTTCTGACCTTACAGCAAAGGTTAACGAGGCAACAAATACTCTCATCGAGAACGGCACTCTTGCAAGCCTTGCAGAGAAGTATGAGCTTACCGAGAGATACGAAGAGGCTCTTAACATCGCAAAATAAGACAGGTTTAAATTTTAAGTTATGAGTTTTTTGGAAGTTACCCTCTCGCTTTTGGAGGGATTCGGCACAACAGTACTGCTGTTTGTGTCCACGCTGTTGCTCTCAATGCCATTGGGACTTGTACTGATGTTTGGTACAACCACCAAGTTCTGGCCGGTGAAAGCAATAGTCAGAGCCTTTGTTTACATAATCAGAGGCACACCCCTGATGCTTCAGCTGATGGTTGTCTATTATATTCCCGGAATAGTTTTCGGCTACTCCGTAGTGCGTTGGCCCATTTTCGGCGGAAGCGTAGTGGCGGCACAGTTCTGTTGCGCGCTCTTTACCTTTGTGATTAATTACGCCTGTTATTTTTCTGAGATTTATCGCGGGGGAATTCAGAGTATTCCCAAGGGACAGTATGAGGCGGGACAGGTGCTGGGTATGACCAAGAGTCAGGTGTTCTTTAAAATTATCCTGTTGCAGGTTGTGAAGAATGTTCTTCCTCCTGTCAGCAACGAGACAATTACTCTTGTTAAAGACACTGCCCTTGCCAATACCATTGCGGTAGCAGAGATAGTATTCTCTGCCGAGCGTATGCTCAATCTCCACAATATTATCTGGCCTATGTTCTACACAGGAGCATTTTACCTTGCTTTCAATGCTTTGCTGACATTCTTGTTCGGCAGAATTGAGAAAAAGCTTTCATATATCAGGAGTTAATTATGGCAGTACTTGAAGTAAGTAACATAAAGAAGAATTTCTCGAAACTTCAGGTTCTCAAGGGGATAGATTTTTCCCTTGAGGAGGGAGAGGTTCTGGCTATTATCGGTTCTTCCGGAAGCGGCAAAACAACTCTTCTGAGATGCCTGAACTTTCTGGAGCTTCCCGACGAGGGCTCAATTAAGGTGAATGATAATGTGGTATACGATGCACATCGCGAGAAGAGATATACCGATGGTGAAATCCGTCAGAACAGACTGAATTTCGGTCTGGTGTTCCAGCAGTTCAATCTTTTTCCCCAGTATAACGTA
Source organism: Ruminococcus sp. (assembly GCA_045654185.1). GTDB lineage: Bacteria > Bacillota > Clostridia > Oscillospirales > Acutalibacteraceae > Ruminococcoides. Next base: position 46,946 of record JAZOMY010000009.1, on the reverse strand, counting down.
CACCGCAATCTGACTATGGCGGCAGAGCTTCTTGAGGCAAAAAATCTCAAGGGTGCGGCACGTCAGGAGAAACTTGCCGAGATTAATAAGAGGGCGGATGAATTGCTCAATAAGGTAGGCCTTTCTGAAAAAGCAGAGGCGTATCCCGCACAGCTTTCCGGTGGTCAGCAGCAGCGGGTGGCTATTGCAAGAGCCCTGATGCTTTCTCCGAATATTCTGTGCTTTGATGAGCCTACCTCGGCACTTGACCCTGAACTTACAGGCGAGGTGCTGAGAGTTATTGACGAGCTTCGTCAGGACAACCGCACAATGGTGGTTGTAACTCATGAGATGGAGTTTGCCAGAAAGGTTGCCACCAAGGTGATTTTTATGGCTGACGGCGTTATTGAAGAAGAGGGCACCCCTGAGGAGGTTTTCGCAAATCCCAAGAGTCCCAAACTTCAGAGTTTTCTGCTTTCATCTCTGGAGAAGTTTTAAGAGAAAAATAACACGGGATATACTTAAAACGGACAGACATAAGGTCTGTCCGTTTTTGTTTGCGGCGGAGTTGCAGAGGTTAAAAATCTTTACTTTTGGTATTTGTTGTGATAATATTATGATATATGCGCACAGGGAGGCGTTGATATGCGATATATTGATGAAAAATTCAAGGACAGAAATCCGGCAGATACAGTTGCGTTAATACAAGGTATTCTTAAGGATTTAGGTATTGAAACTCTGGAGAAGTGGAATGATTCCGGAGTTGAGAATTGTCATTCTTTAACTCTTGTAGCTAAAGCTGGTGCTCCTTCCTCAAACGGTAAGGGCATTACCCGCGAGTTTGCTCAGGCAAGTGCTTATGCTGAGTTTATCGAGCGTTTGCAGGGCGGACTGCTTTTCTATAAGAATCAGTCTATCATAAGAGACCCTGAACTTAATATTCACGCATTCGCCCCCGATGCAAGATATATGACGGAAAAGGAACTTGCAGAAAACGGAGAATGGATGGACTATCTCATTGAGAAGATAGGTAAGCCCGGCGTTACAAGGGAGACTATCGCTCAGAAGTGTCGCATTTTTGCCTGTGCTGACGAGGACAGAATACTCACCCTGCCTTTTTACAGCATTTTTGAGGATAAGTATGTTTATCTGCCTATGGCGTTTGTTGACCAGGTTTATGCCAGCAACGGTTGCTGTGCAGGTAACACCAGAGAGGAAGCATGGGTGCACGCATTCTCTGAAATTCTGGAGAGAAACGCATCTGTTGCCACGCTTACAGGCGGCGGTGCTGTGCCGAAAATTCCTGATGAGGTTTTGGAACAATTTCCTGTTGTGCAGAAAATTCTCAAGGAAGTCAGGGAAAAGGGCGACTTCGATATTGAGATATTTGACCTTTCCGGAGGCAACGGATATCCTGTTGTTTCCACCAGAATTATCAACAAGAAAACTCACAGTTATCAGATAAATGTGGCAGGTGACCCTGTGCTTGAGATTGCTTTGCAGAGAACTCTCACGGAGCTTATGCAGGGTAGAAATGTATCTAAACTTGCAACCAGACACAACGGAAGAATTCTGGGCAAGCTTTCGGCGGTATCTGCTACCAGCAACGTGATTAATCAGCTGGAGACCGGTAACGGATATTTTGCCGCGGATTATTTTGCCAACGAGATTACCTGCCATAAGGAATCACAGGGATTTGATGACAACAGCAGCAAATCCAACAAGGAACTTCTGGAATATGCGCTGGACAAATACAGAAAAATCGGCAAGCCGCTGTATGTGAGAAACTTCTCATATCTGGGATTTCCCTCGTACAGATTTGTGATTCCCGGATTTTCTGAGGCGTTTATCGGCAAAGCATCGGAGCCGGTGTCGGAATACGGCATTGCGGATTCGGTGAGAAGTGCTTTTCTTGATGTTGCATCTGCGGATAAAAATGACCTTAATATGTTGCTTTTCTACAACAATATGGTAAGCAATATTTACGGAAGATATAATATGTTCGGCAGACTTGCAGGTGTGCCTATGTCCGGCTATGCCAATGTTTTGCTCGCCTGTATTACACGTGCCTATGCGGCATACAGGCTCGGAAGACTCTCTGATGCGGTGAAATTTACAAACGATTATCTGAGAGCGGGTGCTATGCCTGAGGACAGAGAGTACTTTATGTGCGTCAATAAATATATCGAACTGAAAAGCATAGGCGTTTCAGAGGATAAGATAAGAATAATTCTGCCTAAATTCTTCAGCGCAGAGTATCCCGAGAAACTCTTTGCGAGTCTTGATAAAGGACTTACACCATACGATGACTACCTGCTTCGCTGTGATTTTAAGAGCTGCGATGAATGTAAATACAAAGAGAATTGTGCATATCATAGTTCAAAGGCGATGGTTGTTGCCGCAGGAAAAGTCCTGAGTAATTACATTGATGGACAGAATGCGGAAGAATTTAAAATTTAATCCACAAAAACCACCTCTTTGCAGGTGGTTTTTTTATATAATACTTGATGTGTAAGATGTGTTTGTGGTATAATTATCAGTAATGTAAAATAGGGGATGAGTTTCTTATGGAGCTGAAAAGAATTGTTGTGAAGGTAGGTACCTCCACACTTACATACGAAAATGGTAAAGCCAACCTCAGAAGAATAGAAGAACTTTGCAAGGTGCTTTCTGATTTGCAGAATCAGGGCAGAGACATTATCCTTGTTTCCTCAGGCGCTATCGGTGTCGGAATGGGCAAGGTGGGTCTTTCCGAGAAGCCTTCGGGTACAAAGGAAAAACAGGCTCTGGCGGCTATCGGTCAGTGCGAGCTGATGTTTATGTACGACAAGCTCTTCGGTGAATATAACCACATGGTGGCACAGGTGCTCCTTACCCGGGATGCGGTGGATTCCGAGCACAAGAAAGAGAATGTTATCAATACCTTTGACACTCTGCTTTCTATGGGGATTATCCCCATTGTTAATGAGAATGATACAGTGGCTATTGATGAGCTTCAGGGACACAACTTCGGCGATAACGATATGCTCTCCGCCATTGTTGCAAAGCTGGTGGGTGCGGATGCGCTTGTTATCCTCACCGATATAGACGGACTCTATACAAAGGACCCCAGAAAGCATCCCGAAGCAGAGCGTATTCAGGTGGTTGAAGCTATCACTCCCGAGATTGAGGAGATGGCAGGCGGCTCAGGCTCCAACCGCGGCACAGGCGGTATGACCACAAAGATTATGGCGGCAAAATACGTCACCGAAGCAGGAATTGACTGCTATGTAATCGGAGGAGACGACCCCAGGAGAGTTTATGATGTTACCGACGGCAACTCTGTGGGAACGTTGTTTATGGCACAATAAATTGGATTTATAAGGAGAAATACCTATGACTATGATAGAGATGGGAAAAAGAGCCAAAGAGGCTTCCCGTGTACTTGCAACAGCAGGTGAACTGAAAAACAAAGCTCTCTATGCCCTGGCAGATGCCTTGGAAGCAGAGGTTTCTTATATTCTCGAGGAGAATAAAAAAGACCTGGATGCAGGTCGTGCAAACGGAATGAGCGACGCTCTTCTGGACAGACTTGCCCTTACAAAGGAAAGAGTTTCCTCTATGGCAGAGGGTGCCCGTCAGGTAGCGGCTTTCAAGGACCCTGTGGGGGATGTGCTCTCGGGTAACAAGCTTCCCAATGGTCTTGAGGTTACAAAGGTAAGAGTGCCTCTGGGCGTTATCGGTATCATCTATGAGGCTCGTCCCAATGTTACCGCAGATGCCGCTGCACTTTGCCTGAAATCAGGCAACGCGGTAATTCTCCGTGGCGGCAAAGAGGCAATAAACTCCAATATGGCGGTTGCCGAGGTTATGAGAAAAGCTATTAAAGAAGCAGGTCTTCCTGAAGACAGCGTGCAGCTTGTAAAGGATACAACAAGACAGAGCTCCATTGAGCTTATGGGACTCACCGAATATCTGGATGTGCTTATTCCCAGAGGCGGCGCAGGACTTATCAAGGCAACAGTTGAGAATGCCAAGGTGCCTGTCATTGAGACCGGCGCCGGTAACTGCCACGTTTATATCGATGAGTTTGCAGATATAAAGATGGCGGCTGATATTGTATTCAACGCAAAGACCTCCCGTCCTTCTGTGTGTAACGCAATTGAAACCGTGCTTGTTCACAAGAATATAGCAGAAAAAGCCCTGCCCCTGATGAAGGCAGAGCTTGATAAGATGAACGTTGAAATCCGCGGATGTGAGAGAACCAAGGCAGTTCTCGGAGACTCTGTTGTTGATGCCACAGACGAGGATTACTTCACAGAATATCACGACTACATTCTGGCCTGTAAGGTTGTGGATGATATTGACGAGGCTATTGCTCATATCTCAAAGCATTCCACAGGTCACAGTGAATGTATTGTTACCGACAACTACGCAAATGCTAATAAATTCACCTCGGAGATTGACTCTGCGGCAGTTTATGTCAATGCATCAACCCGATTTACAGACGGCGGTGAGTTTGGACTCGGTGCTGAAATCGGAATCTCAACCCAGAAACTTCACGCAAGAGGTCCTATGGGCATCAATGAACTCACAAGTATGAAGTTTATTATCAGAGGAAACGGTCAGGTAAGATAATTACTACTTCTAGATTATTATATAAAGAAGGGCGAGTATCAGCACAGGGTCGGTATTTTCCTCTGCGGACAGAATCATAATCAGCAGAAGTATAAGGAGTTTTTCCTTATCTTCAAAGAGATTATCAAGAGCGGAGTTTTGATTTGCAGGCGATGAAGCGGGAGTGCTTTCTGAGTCTCTCTGTGAAGGTTTATCTTCTGCAAAGACGGCTTTTGGTTCTTTTCGGGAATTATTGTTTGTGTTGCCTGAGGGGACGGAGTGGGTAACTCTGGAGTGCATCTCCTGTGCACGCCTCAAGGCTTCCTGCTGCATTGTGTCCATTGTGTCACCTGCGGTTACTGAAATATCCCCATATCCTTTATGGCGGGGAGCAGACGCATAATTCTGAGAATTTTTGATGCTTCGTCGAGCCTCTGACATTTTTGTTTTGATAAAAACGGTCTGAGTGCATTGAGGAGCACGGTGGACTCATCCTCTCGGTTGAAACTTGACATCAGGGGCATAAGTTTTGTGCCGATGCTGAGTATGTCGGGGGAAAGTCCGTTGCCAATACCCCCGGAAAGAGCGGGGGATGAAGGCTGAGACATTTGTGAAAAAGCAGAGGCGAGAGAGGATAAATCAAAGCCTCCCGGATTAGCGCTGTTTTCTTTCGGGGTAGGATTTTGTTGAGGTGCGAGCCCCAGACCACGGGAAAGCTCCCGGATTTTTTCCATTGCATCGGGGTCTGAAAGTATCCCCGATATTGCATTTTCCAGATTATCCATTGGAGCTCAGTTTCCTGATAAGTGCCTGAACCTGAGGGTTTTCCAGAAACTTTTTGGATTTTTCGGGATTTGAGAGAAGGTCGTTTACCTTATCTTTCTGCTCTGCGGAGAGATTTGAGAGAAGTCCCTGAATGTTCCCGCTCTGAGCATTATTCACTATCTGCTGGGGGCTCTGTCCCAAGTTTTTTGAAAGGTTTCTTAACATTTCGCTTGGAAAGTCTTTGTTTGACATAGTAACACCTCACAATACTTATATGCTGGCTTTTTATATATTATGACAGGGAGTGAGAATGTGCGAATATTAGTTGTCTCTGACAGCCACGGTGACCTACTGGCGCTTAAGAATGCAGTGAAGAGTCAGAGTACCGCCGAGGTTATTGTTCACCTTGGTGACGGCGCTGATGAGGCGGAGGAGATACGTCTGGACTTCCCCGATAAAATGATGATATCCGTCAGGGGTAATTGTGACTTTTGCTGTGAAAAGCAAGGTGTGGAGATTTTCTCTGTGGCGGGTAAGAAGATATTTGCCACTCACGGGCATCTCTATGGTGTAAAGGGCGGAATTTACAGAGCCGTGTGTGCCGCCAGAGAAGCGGGTGCGGATATCCTGCTTTTCGGACACACTCACCAGCCTCTGGAAGTTTATGACGAGGGACTTTATATCCTCAATCCCGGAAGCCTCAGAAACTATATCCCCACCTATGGTTATGTGGATATTACTGACAAGGGGATTATTACCAATATCGTGGAACTCAGAAGATAACCTGTGGTTTCCACATAATTTTTACAGTAGAATTTATTTTTATTTTATGATACAATAATCTAAGTTCGGAGGTGAATAGTGTGAATTTTCACGGCATAACAATAAACGATGCTCTGAAATCGGAGCTGAATGCTATGGAAAAAAGCCGAAGAATGCCTCATGCTATTATCATTTCCGGGGGAGATGCCGGTTCGAGAGAGAGTCTCTCACGGCATCTGGCAATGTGGGCGGTATGTGAGGGCGACCATAAGCCCTGCGGCGAATGTCGCGCTTGCAGTAAGGTGCAGAGTAAAAACCATATGGATATTTACTACGCCAAGGGAAGAGGCAAGACCGACATTATCCCTGTGGACGAGGTAAGAAATATTATCAAGGACTCTGTTATCGTTCCGGGAGAAGCCCACAAGAAGGTTTATATCTTTTATGATGCAGACAAAAGAATGGCGAAAGAGGGTTACAATGCTTTTCTGAAAACATTGGAGGAGCCTACCCAGGATACGCTGTTTATCCTTACGGCAGAGTCAGCCAAATCTCTGCCCGTGACAATTATCTCCCGATGCGCGGTGCTGAATATCTCGGCAAAGGATAGTATCCCCGAGGATACTATGAACCTTGCGGCAGATATACTCAAAGGAATAATTGCCCTCAGAGAAATGGAACTGATGAAAGCTTGCTCGGCACTTTCGTCGAGACAGAAGGCGCTTGAGGTGCTGCCGGTAATCAGGACGGTGCTCTCGGATGCATTGTCGCTTTCGGTGGGAGCAGAACCTCTGTGGGATGCTGAGACAGCAATACTGCTCAGGCAAAAACTTACCAAGGCTAAAATCATCAGCCTTATTGACGTAACAAGTAATGCGATAAATAAAACCAACCGCAATGTTAATCCCACAATACTCACAACGTGGCTTTGCGGTGAATACAGGAGGATATCATGGCAGAAGTAGTAGGTGTCCGCTTCAAAGAAGTGGGAAAGATATATTATTTTGACCCCGACTCGGAGAAATTCTCCGCAGGGGATATGGTAATTGTAGAAACAGCAAGAGGTGTTGAGTGCGGTCAGATAGCAACTCCCAACAAGGAAGTTGATGATGCTGAAATTGTGCATCCCCTCAAGAAACTCATCAGAAAAGCCACTGACGCAGACCTTAAGAAGCTGGAGAACAACAAGTCTCTGGAGAAACGTGCCTATGATATCTGTGCAAAAAAAATCGCAGAGCACGGTCTTGAGATGAAGCTTGTCAATGTTGAGTATACCTTCGACGGCAGCAAGATTCTCTTCTACTTTACTGCTGACGGCAGAATCGACTTCAGAGCACTGGTCAAGGACCTTGCCTCTGTGTTCAAGACCCGCATTGAGCTGAGACAGATTGGTGTCCGTGATGAGGCTAAGATGCTGGGCGGACTTGGTGTTTGCGGTAAGCAGTTCTGCTGTTCGAGTTTTCTGGGAGATTTTCAGCCTGTTTCTATCAAAATGGCAAAGGAACAGGGTCTTTCCCTTTCTCCTGTCAAGATTTCAGGAACCTGCGGAAGACTTATGTGTTGTCTCAAATATGAGCAGGAGGCATATACCGACCTTCTGAGAAATACTCCCAAATACGGAGCTATTGTCAAGACTCCTCAGGGTAAGGGTACTGTTGTGGAGGTTAACCTCCTGACAGGAATTCTCAAGGTTAAGATGGACAATACTCCTTCCGAGGCGGCTCCTCAGACCTTCAAGGTCAAGGAGGTAAAACTTCTGAAGGATGGCTCTATCAAGGTTGACAAGAAGGAACTTGAAGAACTGAAGAACCTTGAATAATCCGGGGAAACAAGTTGATTTGTGCTGAAATTCCGGTGTGAGTTCCGGCAGAAAAATAAAAAAATTACTGGTAATTTGAGAAAAATGGCTTAAAATATTGCTTTTTTCTGAAAGTGTGTTACAATATAAGACGAAAATAATTAAGGAGGTGCCTCCCATGGCATATATTATCAACGATGATTGCATTTCCTGCGGCGCTTGCGCTGACGAGTGTCCCTGTGCAGCTATCTCCGAGGGCGATGGCAAGTATGTAATCGATGCAGATCTTTGCGCAGATTGCGGTGCTTGTGCTGATGTTTGTCCCGTAGAAGCTCCCCAGGCTGAGTAATCATTAAAAAGACACTGACTGCACCCCTGCTTTTTAGTATGGGGTGCTGTTGTATTATATACGAGATTTTTGAGAGGTGAGATTATGCTGAAAACGGGTGAGAGACTGGAGCCTTTGGGTGGTGGCGTGGAGATAATTGTGTCCGGGAAATTTGCTTTTACAACGGATACCATTCTCCTTGCCGATTTTGCAAATCATCGCAAAAATGATAAAGTGGTGGATTTGTGTACAGGCTGCGGAATTATTCCGCTTCTTCTTTCCAGAGAGGGGATACCCTCAGAGATTAAAGGCGTTGAGATTTTTCCCGAGGGTGCGGATATGATGAGCCGCTCAATAAAGCATAATTCTCTTGAGGAAATTATAACTCCCGTCTGTGCTGACCTTAAAGAGCTCAAAGGAGTGCTTCCCTTCGGATATTTTACTCTTGTTACCTGCAATCCGCCCTATAAACTTTCAGGTGGCGGTGTCAAGAGCAAGGGCGACGAGGCGCTTCTGGCACGTCACGAGGAGATGTGTACTCTTGAAGATGTGATTTCTTCAGGTGCAAAACTCCTGCAATTCGGCGGAAGACTCTGTATCTGTCAGAGACCTGAGAGACTTACAGATGCAATGGACCTTATGCGGAAATATGACGTGGAGCCCAAGAGGCTGAGACTGGTGCAGGGAAAGGCATCGAAAGCCCCGAAACTCTTTTTGCTTGAGGGCAAAAGAGGGGGCAGAAACGGTGGTCTGGTAGTGATGCCCACTCTTGTTGTTGAGCGGGAAGATGGCGGATTTACGGATGAAATGAACGATATCTACGGATGCTATAAGGATAATGCAGGGAGTTGTCTCAATGGATTATAATGGAATTATTTATGTGGTAGGAACTCCTATCGGAAATTTATCGGATCTGAGTGACAGAGCAAAGAGAATTCTCTCTGAGGTTGATTTTATTGCCGCAGAGGATACAAGGGTTACGCTGAAACTTCTCAATCATCTGGGAATCAAAAAGCCTATGATAAGTTACTTTGAGCACAACAAGCTTCAGCGCGGCGAGGAGATATGTGCAAGAATTCTCGGCGGTGAGAGCTGTGCTATTGTGACTGATGCAGGTATGCCCTGCATTTCTGACCCCGGAGAAGAACTTATCAGGCAGTGTGCCGAAAAAGGCATACGCACAGAAGTGGTACCCGGTCCTTCGGCGGTGATTTCGGCGCTCTGCGTATCCGGACTCGCAACAGGCAGATTTACCTTTGAGGGATTTTTGTCCGTCAACAAAAAGAGCAGAAAAGAGCATCTGGAGTCACTTGTGGATGAAACAAGGACAATGATTTTTTATGAAGCACCTCATAAACTTGCAAATACCCTGAAGGATTTCTATGATACCTTTGGTGTGAGAAAACTCACTATTGCAAGGGAACTTACCAAGCTCCATGAGGAGATTATCCGCACCGACACAGAGAAAGCGCTTTCGCTCTACGGAGACGGAAGCCTTAAGGGTGAAATGGTGCTGGTGCTGGAGGGTGCCTCACCCAAAGAGGAAAAGACTTTCACTCTGGAGGATGCGGTAAGTATTGCTAAGAGGCTTATTGAGTCGGGCACAAAGGCATCCGAAGCCGCAAAGGAAGCTGCTGCGGCAACAGGTTTCAAAAAGAATGATATATACAGGGAACTGATATAAATGGGATACAAAGAAACACTCGGGAAAATACATTCGCTTAACAGATTCGGCTCCCGTCCGGGGCTTGAGAGAATCAATATGCTTCTTGAAATGCTTGGTAATCCTCAGGATGAACTTGAATTTGTTCACATTGCGGGAACCAACGGAAAGGGCTCCACAAGCCAGATGATTTCTGCAACTCTGAAAGAAGCTGGATACAGAACAGGTCTCTTTATTTCTCCTTATATAACGGATTTTACGGAGCGGATTCAGATAGACAACACCCCTGTTCTTCAGGATGAACTGGTGGAAGTTGCGGAGTATGTGTTCTCAAAACTTGATATACTCAACCGCAAAGATATAATTATCACAGAGTTTGAGTTTGTGATGGCGGTGGCGTTTGAATACTTCAAAAGAAAGCATACGGATATTGTTGTACTGGAGACAGGCCTCGGCGGCAGACTTGACTGCACCAATGTCATAGAGCCTCCTGTGTGCACCGTGCTTACAAGAATCGGTCTTGACCATACGGATATTCTGGGAGATACCATCGAAAAGATAGCAGGCGAAAAATGCGGTATTATCAAGAAGGGAAGCCGTGTGGTTTCATCGCCCCAGGTTCCTGAGGCAGAGGCGGTTATACGTCGTGCCTGTGAGGATGCTGGGGTAACTCTTGAATTTGCAGATGAGAGCAAATTTGAGCATATAGAGAGCACCCTTGAAGGTACTGCTTTTGAATGGAATGGATTAAAACTTAACATAACCTTAATCGGTGAACATCAGCTTCAGAATGCTTCGGTGGCACTCTGTGCTCTGAATGTTCTCAAAGAGTGCGGATTTGACAAAATCGATGAAGTGTCAATTGCGGAGGGCTTTGCCGCGGCAGAGAATCCTGCCCGCTTTGAGGTTATGAGTAAGTCTCCGGTTGTTATCCTTGACGGTGCTCATAATGAAGATGGTATGAAAACCTTTGCAAGCACTGTCAGGAATTTTATGGGTGACAAAAAAGGCGTGCTCCTTATGGGTATGCTGAAAGATAAAGACAGCAAGAGCTCGGTGAAGCTAATTGAGGGTATGTTTGAGTGTGTATACACAGTTGCCGTTGATAACCCGAGAACTCTTACGGAAGAAGAACTCGCCGCTGTCTGTCAGGGATATTTCCCGAATATTGAGGCGGTAGAAGATGTTAAGAGAGCCTTTGACCTGGCACTTGAAAAAGCGCTTGAGACGGATTCTTATCTCTGTATATGCGGGTCTCTCTACCTTGCAGGTCAGCTTCGACCTTATATCAGAGAAAAGCTTCTCTAATGATTTTTTGCGACAACCGAATAAAACAAAATTTTACGTCCATACTTATTTAAAATAGGTATGGACTTATTTTTTTTGAGGATGTGAAAGAATGCTTAAGATTCAGAGCGAAAATCAGGTGATGACGGCTGAACTCTCAGGAGAGCTTGACCACCACCGATGTGCGGTTATCAGAAAAAAGATAGATATGCTTACGGAGCAACAGAAACCACAGATGCTTATGCTTGACTTTTCCGGGGTACAGTTTATGGACAGTTCCGGAATAGGTCTTGTGATGGGCAGATACAGGCAGATGTTGCTTATGGGCGGAAAACTAAAGGTGATAAACATTCCGCCCCATCTGAAGAACTTATTCAAACTTTCGGGACTTGGTGCATTGGGGGTGCTGGAATGAATTATATGAACGAAATGAAGCTGAGTTTCAGTGCAAAGAGTGTGAACGAAAGCTTTGCGCGTACGGCAATATCTGCTTTTGTGTTGCCTCTGGACCCTACCATAGCAGAACTTACTGAAATCAAGACGGCAATTTCCGAGGCTGTTACAAACTGTATTGTGCACGGATACCGACATGAGGAAGGTACGATATACATAGATGCAAAGATTACCGACAGCGGTAAGTTTGTGGTGAAAATAAGGGACAAGGGATTTGGTATACCTGATGTGAAGTCCGCAATGGAGCCGCTTTTTACCACAGGGGGAGAGGAGCAGGCAGGGCTTGGTTTTACTGTTATGCAGAACTTTATGGACAAGGTGACGGTAAGGTCAAAGCCGCAGAAAGGCACATCGGTTACAATGGAAAAATCAATAGTAAGGCATCTGAAAAATGACAGAGCGTGAAGCACTTGTATCGGAAAATCTGGGGCTTGTCCGCGCATCGGCAAAAAAACTCTCAGGCAAAGGTGTTGAGTATGAGGAACTCTATTCGGCAGGCTGTGAGGGACTTGTGAAGGCCGCAGACAGGTTTGACGCATCTTTGGGATATCGCTTTTCAACTTATGCCATGCCTGTTATTCTGGGAGAAATGAAACGGATATTCCGCGACGGAGGCACCGTAAAGGTCAGCCGGAGTCTCAGGGAGTTGTGGATGAAGGTGTCAAAGGTTTCCTCGGAATTCGAACTTAAAAACGGCAGAGAGCCGCTGGTATCGGAGATTTCCGAAATACTCGGGGTGGAGGCATCTCTGGTATCTGAAGCGCTCTGTGCCGCAAGGCTTCCTGTGTCTTTGTCTGTGAAGGGCGACGAGGAAAGCAGTGAATATGATATTCCTACGGAGTCCTCAGAGGCGGAGGTAACAGAAAAACTTACCCTCAGAGCGTTGATAGAGGAACTTCCCCTTGCGGACAAAGAGCTGATAAACCTCAGGTATTTCAGGGAGAAAACTCAGTCACAGACTGCAAGGGAACTGGGGATGACTCAGGTGCAGGTCAGCAGGAGAGAAAAGAAGATATTGCTGACCCTGCGTGAGAAGATGCTGGTATAGAGAAAAGGTCTGCGTATAAACTACGCAGACCTTTTTGTGTGAAATATTAAGTTGCTTTGATTATAAGTATCAGAGGTCAAGACCCTGCTGAGTCTTGAGGAAGGACATAATCTTCTCGCAGATGATTTCTACGCCGCCGTCGGTGTTGCTTTCGATGTTCAGGGGCATAATGGGGTCGTGAACGGAGAGACGGAGCAGGAACCAGCCGTCACCATCGCCTTCACTGAAGGAAACTCTCACACCTTCTCTGTTGTCGTCGGCAACAGACCATCCCTCGTTGTTCTCTGCATATGCAAGAAGTTCGGAGATAACTCTCTCTCCGCAAGCGCGGAAGTCAGCCTCGGTAATCCTGATGCGGATTTCACGCTCTTCTTTTGCTTCTTTGAGGCTGCTGATAAGGTCAGAGATATCCTTGCCCTCGCGGCGAAGCTGAGCGGCTTTGATGATGATCTTTGTGCAGAGGTATGCACCGTCATCGAGGAAGTAGTTCTCTTTCATAGCGGCGTGGCCTGATGTCTCGATAGCAAGGGGACAGGGAATTCCCTGTGCATTGAGCTCAATTGCTTTATCAATAACATTTTTGTAGCCGCGACGGTAGCGGTAATGCTTGCCGCCAAGGTCCTCTTCGATGAAAATCTTGAGGCCGTCGGAGGTAATGGAGTCGGTGACTATTGTGCCGCCCTCGCATCCTTCAAGAGCAATAGCGGAAGCCAGTGCTACAAGGCGGTTGCGGTTGATTTCGTTGCCTTTGGAGTCTACTACGGCACCGCGGTCAACGTCGGTATCAAAGATAACACCAAGGTCAGCACCTGCTGACACAACAGCCTCGGAGATAGCTTTCATAGCAACGGGACTCTCGGGGTTGGGAACGTGGTTGGGGAACATTCCGTCGGGGTCCAGATAACGGCTGCCGTCTGTATCAGCACCGAGAACAGAGAGCACCTTGTCAGCATAGAAACCGCCTACGCCGTTTCCTGCGTCTACGGCTATCTTAAAGCCCTTGAGAGGCAGGTCGTAGTCCTCGGCGTTTACCTCGCGTTTAATCTGCTCGCAGAGGTTAGCGGCGTACTGAGTCATATAATCGGTGGGGGTGATGGTACCGCCCTCGGTTTTTTCGGGGAAGTTTGAGTCCTGTGCATTCTGAAGAATTGCTTCGATATCCTTACCCTCCAGACCGCCGCCGCGGGTAAAGAATTTGAGACCGTTTCTGTTGAAGGGGTGATGGCTTGCGGTAATCTGCACTGCACCATCGCAAGCAAGCTCAACGGTGGTCATAAACATAGAGGGAGTGGATGCAAGTCCGCAGTCCAGTACCTTGATGCCGAAGGTGCTGAGGGTTTCGGTTACAAGCGCGAGAATATGGGGGCCTGAAATACGGCTGTCTCTGCCTACGGATACGGTGAGGTCAGAGGCTTTCTTGTCAACTTTCAGAGAGAGCCATTTTGCAAATCCGCCTGCCATATTTACTATGGCTTCATCGGTCATATTAAGGGGCTCGCCCTCTACTCCGTCTGTGGCTATTCCGCGGATGTCGGTTCCGCTTTTGAATTGTTTATAAAAGTCGCAAAGCATAATTATTCCTCCAAATTTGTACTATAAAACCATTATACAACATAATCGGAATAATCACAACCTTTCAATTTTGGCAAAAACAGAAAAATAGGGGCATACAATGGATGAAAAAAAGTACACATTGACGAGGTACAGACAGGATGAAAATTTCAACCCTCTTGCTGCGTTGTTAATTATTAACAATAAACGCGAGTAATGATAGTGCAAATTTGTATTTAAGGTGTTAATATGCACAAACAAACCTTTATTTAGTTGTTGACATTTACGAAAAAATGAATATAATAAAGATGTCAGGTAAAGTCCACCTGATAATCAGAGCAACACACAATCTTAAAATGCTCTGTATTATACGAAATGCCAAATGGTAAATGGCAGCACGAAAAATTTTATAAGGAGGAAGATGTATGACTACTAAAACCGTCATAAGTCTGCATAACATTGATGTAGATAAGTTCCTCGACGTGCTTGACACTTGCAAGGGCAATGTATTTCTTGTAACCCGTGAGGGAGACCACCTCAACTTAAAAAGCAAGCTTTGTCAGCTCGTCGGCTTAACTAAGCTTATCGAAGGCGGAAAGATTGCAGAGGCTTTCATTCTTTGTGACAACAAGGATGATGAGACCAAGCTTTTCAGATTCGGTTTGTTTGGTGAGACAGAAACAAAGACTGCATAATGCATCTAAAACTACGTTCAACGTTTATGTAAATTTCAAAAAATCCTAATACAGGAGAGCCGCTGATTTTTCAGCGGCTCTTTTGTTTTGCTTGCAAAGTCTGTTGTGTTGAGGTATAATACAGTTTGTAGCGCGTGACGCGTCGTGCTTGATTTTTCAGGGCTGCGCCGCATTTGCGCTTCTATTTGTCAGTTCGCAAAATCCTGACAGGGGGACAATCCCCAAATCAAAACTACGGAGGAAAATTTAATGAATGCTAAACACAAGAAATCCACTCTGTATCTGGTACAGGGTGCGATAATCGCTGCGCTTTATGTGGCGGTGAACTATGGGCAGGAGCTTTTTGTGCCCTTTATTTCCACGGTGGGACCTGTGCAGTTTCGCCTCAGCGAGGTGCTTTGTACCCTTGCGGTGCTGACTCCTGCGGCTATTCCCGGACTTACCATAGGATGTCTTCTCGCGAATGTCGTTTCGGTGGGAGTCTTGCCTCTTGATATGGTGTTGGGAACACTTGCTACCTTTCTGGCGGCGGTGTGTGCGTATTCTCTCAGGAATGTTAAACTCTTTAACGTACCTTTTCTCTCTCTCCTTATGCCTGTTATTTTCAACGGAGTGATTATCGGTCTGGAGATTGAGATTTTCTTTATTGAGGGTCAGTTTGAGTTTACGGGGTTCCTTCTGCAAGGCGGGCTTGTGGCTCTGGGAGAGTTTGGTGTCTGCATAGTATTGGGAGTTCCACTTTATCTGTGGCTCAGAAAACTTCCGATTTTTAAAAATAATAAACAAACATAAATAGAAAAGCGCTGTTGACGGGTTGTTGTCAACAGCGCTTTGTTTGATTATTCGAAATCGAACTGGTCCTTCCACTTGTCCTTGAACATTGTGAAGATAGTGTCAAGAAGTTCTTCGTCTTCGATGCCTTCGAAAGCCTCGTTCTCGTCATCGATGGAAACAATCTTGAGGATGAGAACTTCGTCTGCTTCCTCTTCGTTTGCAGGGAGAAGGAGGAGGTATTCCTCGCCTTCGTACTCGATTACATCGAGATACTCAAACTCAACTTCCTGTCCCAGGTCGTCCTCTAAAACGATGATATTGCTTTCCTCTTCGGGAGTGATGTTTTTGATTTCGTCTGCCATAATAATGACCTCCTTGTTCTTATTTGAAATTAATTGCTGATCGGGATTTTTCGGGGCTACGCCGCATTTGCGCTTCGATTAATACTGTTTGCCCCAGTAAACCATGTGCTTTGCGGGTTTGCCGCAGCATACGCAGGTGTCGGAGAGGTTTTCCTCTTCAAAGGGGATACATCTGGATTTTACGCCGCCGGTTTCTTCCTTGATTTTTTCCTCGCAAGCAACATCGCCGCACCACATAGCTTTGATGAAGCCGGGGGTTTCCTTTGCTGTTGTGAGGAACTCATCGTAGCTTCTTGCCTCGAAGGTCTTTGCCTTCATATTCTCAAGTGCACGGTTGTACATAGCATCGTGAATAGTATCGAGGAGCTTTGTGATTTCTTCCTCAAGGTTATCAAGAGATACAAAAATCTTCTCTCTTGTGTCACGACGGACAAGAACGCACTGATTCTTCTCGATGTCCTTGGGACCGATTTCCAGACGGAGGGGAACACCCTGCATCTCGTACTGAGAAAATTTCCATCCGGGAGAGTTCTCGGATGCGTCCAGCTTTACGCGGAAGTTTTTCTTTAAAGCGTCTCTCAGCTCGTAAGCCTTATCGAGAACGCCTTCCTTGTGCTGCGCAATAGGAATAATTGCAAGCTGTACGGGTGCAACTCTGGGAGGAAGAATAAGTCCGTCGTCGTCTCCGTGTACCATGATGATGGCACCTATCATACGGGTGGATACACCCCATGAGGTCTGGTGAGGGAAGTGGAGCTTATTGTCTCTGCCCTGGAATGTGATGTCGAAGCTCTCGGCAAAGCCTGTGCCGAAGTAGTGGGTGGTGCCGCCCTGAAGGGCAACGCCGTTGTGCATCATAGGCTCGATGGTATAGGTAGCCTCTGCGCCTGCAAACTTCTCCTTCTCGGTCTTTCTGCCCACAACTGCGGGAATAGCCAGAGTCTCGCGGTAGAAGTCCTCGTATACCTTAAGCATACGGAGTGTCTCTTCCTCTGCCTCTTCCTGAGTCTCGTGCATTGTGTGACCTTCCTGCCAGAGGAACTCGGAGGTTCTGAGGAAGGGACGGGTTGTCTTTTCCCAACGAACAACGGAGCACCACTGGTTGTAGAGCTTGGGCAGGTCGCGGTAGGTATTGATGATTTTTGCGTAATGCTCACAGAAAAGAGTCTCGGATGTGGGACGTACGCAGAGTTTTTCGGTGAGTTTGTCACTGCCGCCGATGGTAACCCAGGCACACTCGGGAGCAAAGCCCTCAACGTGGTCCTTTTCCTTCTGGAGAAGGCTCTCGGGAATAAACATAGGCATATAGACATTCTCGTGACCGGTTTCCTTGAAACGTCTGTCAAGGTCTTTCTGGATATTCTCCCAGATAGCGTAGCCGTAGGGTCTGATTACCATACAACCCTTAACGCCGGAATAGTCAACAAGCTCGGCTTTTTTGACTATGTCGGTATACCATTTTGCAAAGTCTTCGTCGCGGCTGGTGATAGCCTCGACCATTTTTTTATTGTCTGCCATATAAACACCCCTTCAGGATAATAAACATATAAAATCATTATACATATTAATCAGAGTTTTTTCAAGTCTTTTTGCACATTACTTTTGATACTATCAAAAAAATGAAATGAAAAAAGGAGCCGGAAATACCGACTCCTTTCTTTGAACTAATTAGATGTTTGCTTCAAGATAAGAAACTAATTCGCCGACAGTTCTGATGTTTTCGATTTCCTCATCGGGAACCTCAACCTCGAACTCGTCTTCGATGGACATAAGAAGGTCAACTACGTCCAGAGAATCAGCACCTAAATCATGCTGAAGGTCTGTCTCTGTGTTGATGTCTGCTTCGTCGATGTCGAACTGCTCAGCTAAAATTACTTTTACTTTCTCTAAAATCATTTTTGGAAACCTCCGGGAAAATTATCTTTTTGCCATCTGACTGATGATGGCAGATTATAATGCCTATCAAATCTACCACATTATATACCATAAAGTCAAGCCTTATGTCAGAATTTATGGAAAAAAGATTTGAAATTTTAACTCAGGCTGTCTTTTTGTCGCCCTTAAAGAACTTGTGCATAAGTGCAGCAGCAGCGCCGCCAACAAGAGGAGCAACGATAAATACCCAAACATTCTTCAGAGCTTCTCCGCCTGCGAAGAGAGCGGGGCCGAAGCTTCTGGCGGGGTTGACGGATGTGCCTGTGAAGTGGATGCCAAGGATGTGAACAAGAATAAGTGTCAGACCGATAACGATGCCTGCAATGGCGGAATATTCAGCCTTTGAGGTGACGGAGAGAATAACAAATACAAACACAAAAGTGAGGACTACTTCAACAAGAAGTGAGATCCAGATGTTTCCTTCAAAGAGGCCGTTGGCACCAAAGCCGTTTGCTACGCTTTCGCCGTTGACGGTAACAGTGTCGAAGCCCAGGAAAACACCGATAAGTGCAGCACCTGCAGTAGCGCCTGCAAACTGAGCAATAATGTAGCCGATGAAATCTTTGACGGACATTCTGCCGTCAATAAGCATGGCAATAGAAACAGCGGGGTTGATGTGGCAGCCTGAAACGTTGCCGATGGAGTAAGCCATAGCGAAGATTACAAGTCCGAATGCCAGAGCTGTAATCAGATAGGCTATGTCAGTGGTTGCGGTTGAGCAACCTGCAACAACAGCAGTTCCGCAAGCAAAGAGAACCAAAACAAGAGTGCCGATAAATTCAGCGATGTACTTTTTGATACTTTCCATAGAGACCAACCTTTCTGAAAATATATTTCTTAAATTTATATTATTTGTATTTTGCCCTGATGTCAACAAATATAACTTTTTTGTAATAAAAATGTGCCGTCTCGTTTCAGAGACGGCACAGAGTTGTTTTTTCTTATACCTCGGGGAAGAACTTGTCGTGAAGAACACGAACAGCCTTGTCAGCATACTCCTTGCGGATAAGAACGGAAATCTTGATTTCAGATGTGCTGATCATATGGATATTGATGTTTGCGTCGAAGAGAGCTTCGAACATATCGGTTGCAACACCTGCGTGGCTTTCCATACCGGAGCCAACGATGGAAATCTTGGCAACGTTATCGTTCATAGAAACGCTTACGCCTTCGTACTTGGATGCGAAGTTGTTCTCGAGAAGAGCAACTGCCTCTGCAGAGTTGTCTTTATTTACTGTGAAGGAAATGTCCTTTGTCTTGTCTCTGCCGATGGACTGGAGAATGATATCAACGTTGATGTTCTTGGCAGAGAGGATAGAGAAGAGCTTAAAGGCAAGGCCAGGCTCGTCGGGAATGTTGGTTACAGATATACGTACAATGTCATCGTCCTTTGCGATGCCGCTGATTAAGAATTTTTCCATTTTTGTGTTCTCCTTTACTATGGTACCGGGTTTATTTGTAAGGCTTGAAAGTACCTCAAGCTCGATGTTGTATTTCTTTGCGAGTTCAACACTTCTGTTGTTGAGCACCTGTGCGCCCAGAGTTGCAAGTTCAAGCATCTCGCCGTAGGAAATCTCGGGGAGTTTGCGGGCATTGGGAACTTTTCTGGGGTCTGCTGTGAATACACCCTCAACGTCGGTGAAGATCTGGCACAGGTCTGCACGCATTGCTGCTGCAATAGCTACTGCGCTTGTGTCGGAGCCGCCACGGCCGAGAGTTGTCAGGTCATCAAATTTGTCCATACCCTGGAAACCTGCAACGATAACGATGTTTTTCTTTGCGATTTCGTTCTTGAGTCTGGTGGTGTCAACCTTCTTGATTCTGGCTCTTGTGTGGGCAGCTGTGGTAGAAAAACCTGCCTGCCAGCCAAGGAGTGAGATTGCGGGGAATCCCAGGCTCTGGATAGCCATTGCCAGGAGAGAGATGGAAATCTGCTCGCCGGCAGCGAGGAGCATATCGCGCTCACGCTCGGAGGGGTTGGGGGCAATTTCCTTATACTTGGCGATGAGGTCGTCGGTTGTGTCGCCCTGAGCGGAAACTACAACGATAACATCGTTGCCCTTTTTATAAGTGTCAGTTACGATTCTTGCAACGTTGAGGACGTGTTCTGTGTCCTTGACGGAAGAACCGCCGAATTTCTGTACAATTAAGCTCATGTGTTCTGTACCCTTTCTTAATTATAGATTACCTATTCTGATGGTGGAGATTACCTCTGCACCTGATTTGCTGAGAGCTTTAACGCCACTCATAATCTCGCCGTAGGGGAGAGCTTCTTCTGTGACGAATGCTATCTCGTTATCGGGGCAATTGTTTCTTGTAAGTTTTGAAATTGCTCCGAAGATATCCTGTGCCATATTATATGCGGATGATGTATCGTCGGCGAAAGCACGGATGAACACCTTGGTTTTTGAGAGTTTGAAGTCAGCAACATTTTCTTCGGTGCTGTCAACCCAGAAGAGTCTCTTTCTGGTTTTAAGGTGCTTGCAGCAGTCGACAGTATCAGCCACAACAGCGGATGCTGTGGGGAGCATACCTGCGCCCTTGCCGTAGAATACAACGTCGCCTGTGCAGTCGCCGCGGACCATAACGCCGTTGAATACATCGTTGATGTTGGCGAGCTGGCTTGTGCAGGGGACGAACATGGGAGCAACAACAATGTCCATCATACCATTGTCGAGAGGCTTGCAACTACCGATGAGTTTGATCACACCGCCCCAGGATGCGGCATATTCCACGTCCTCAAGGGTGATTTTTGTGATTCCCTCGGTATGTACGTTGTCGGGATAAACGTGTTTGCCGAAAGCAAGAGAAGCAAGGATGCAAATCTTGCGGCAGGCGTCGTGGCCCTCAACGTCGGCCTCGGGATTTCTCTCTGCATAGCCCAGATCCTGAGCCAGCTTCAGAGCATCGTCGAAAGCCATGTTTTCGTTAATCATTTTTGTGAGAATGAAGTTTGTGGTACCGTTCAGGATACCTGCGATCTCATCAACGTTGTTTGCTACAAGACACTGGTTGATGGGGCGGAGAATGGGAATACCGCCGCCTACGCTTGCTTCGAAAAGGTAGTTGGCGTTGTTGTCCTTGGCAATCTGGAGAAGCTCTGCACCATGACGTGCCACAAGCTCTTTGTTTGAGGTAACAACGCTCTTGCCTTCTTTCAGGCAGCGCTTGGTGAATTCATAGGCGGGATTAAGACCGCCCATAGTCTCGATAACAACGCGTACATCCATATCGCTGATGATGTCCTCGAAGTCCTTGGTGAATCTGTCAGCCAGAGGACTCTCGGGGAATTCTCTAAGGTCAAGGATGTGCTTGAGATAGATTTCCTCACCAAGTGATGAGAAAAGTTTCTGTTTATGGGTTGTAAGGATTTCGGCTACACCCGAACCTACAACGCCATGACCCATTAATGCTACTGAAATCATAACTAAACCCCTTTTTATAGCATAAAGAATAATGAACTGATATTTAAGAAATTACACGCCCGGCTCAGAAGGGTCGGGAGGCAATGCGGGTGAATCGGTAGGCGGTGTTGTTTCGTCGCCAAAGTCGATTATAACCGTATGCATAGTGCTTTCTGTATTTTCGGTTTCAGTGGGAGAGGTGGTTTCCTCTTCGTCACCGTTGCCGATGTTGGGACCCTTGTGGGAGGTACAGGTAGAGGGCATATTGTCCTCCAGATAGTAACCTGTGCGGGTATCCTTGCAGATGGAGCCTGCAAGCTTACCTGTGTGATTACAGAAGTCAGCCTCAACCACATTGGGGGAGATGTCAAAGGTTTTGTGTTCCTTATCTTCAAGGTATCTTGACATAACGTCGGAGAATGTATCGGCGGCAACTGTTGTGCCGGGATAGTAAATTCTCTGAGGTTCGTCATAACCTGTCCATACTGCCAGAGTTGCATAGGGAGAAGCACCGCAGAACCAGCTGTCACGGTCACTGTTGGTGGTACCTGTTTTACCGGCGATTTCCCATCCGTAGACATTTGCTGCCCAAGCGGATGTGCTGATACAGTTGTTTACGTTGTAATGAAGCAGTCTGTTCATAATGGACGCGGTGTCCTTGGAATAAGCCTGAATGTAGAGATTGTCTCTGTTGTCTATGATGATATTGTCGTTGCGGTCTGTTACATAGTAATAGGTGTAAGGCTCGTAGTACCTGCCGCCGTTGCCGATGTAGGAATAAGCCGCAGCCATTTCGCGGACTGTCACACCGCCGTTCATACCGCCCAGCGAGAAACTGGAGTAAGATGTGCGGTCGCCGTCTTCGGTGAGGTGTTTGAAGCCAAGATAGTTCGTTGCGTGCTCATAGGCAACTGTGGGACCGCCTATCATCTCAAGTGCCTGTGCAGCACAGGCGTTTGAGGATTTCTCAATGGCATCTACAAGGAAGAGGCCGTTCTCGTGATGGTAGCCGTACCAGTTGGTGGGACCATTGGAGCCGTCAGAGTAAACCCAACTGTCAAGAGGCTGGTCGGAGACTACCGATGACCAGTGGAGCAGATTTCGCTCAACCGCGCCGGGATATGCTAAAACGGGTTTGATGGATGAACCGGGCTGTCGGATTGCCATGGTTGCACGGTCAAGCACCAGGTTTCCGGTCTTTTCGTTGGAGCTTCCTGCGGTGGCGATAACTCTGCCGTCGAAGCCCATAAGCGTCATACCGATTTCAAGGCCTTCGTTGTTGGTCTTGTCAATATCAAGGGCTTCTTCTTCTATAATCTTCTGTGCCTCGATATCCATAGCGGAGTAAATCTTGAGGCCTTCGGTGTAAATTTTATCTATTGCGGCACTTTCGCTGATGTTGTAGTACTCGGCAAGATCTTTGGAGAGGTCAAATACCAGTTCGTCGTTGTACCAGTTCTGTACTGTGATAACTTCAGCCTCTTCTACGTCGTCAGAGGAGTAATCACGGAACTGCATATTCTCGGATTCTTCCATAGCTGCCTGATACTCTTCGTCAGTGAGCTTGCCCTGATCGTGCATGGCAAAGAGAACATCTTCGCGTCGGATGTAGTTGTTCTCGGGATAAATCATGGGATCCCACTTGGAGGGATTCTGAGTGATGCCGACAATAGCGGCACATTCTGCAACGGAGCATTCGCCGATATCTTTGCCGAAATATCTCTGGGATGCGGCCTGAACGCCCTGACAGCTTCCGCCGAAGTTAACAACGTTGAGGTATGCTTCAAGAATTTCGTCCTTGGTGTACTCTTTCTCAATCTTGAGTGCACGGACGATTTCTCTGATTTTTCTGTTGATGCTGACCTCGTCCTCTTCGGTGAGATTCTTGATGAGCTGCTGGGTGAGGGTTGAACCACCGTAGGAGTCATCGCCTCCCACAAGGTTCAGAGCGGCAGATGCGGTACGGAACCAGTCAACACCGTTGTGTTTGTAGAAACGTTTGTCCTCAATGGCAACAACGGCATCAAATAGAGCCGTGGGCATTTCGTTATAGTCAACCCAGAATCTGTTTTCCGTGCCGTAGAGAATCTGATATTCGTAGAACTCGCCGGTATCGGGGTCTTTGACGTAAACAGAACTTGAAAGACTCAGCGAACGGGCGTCAAGGTCAATTCCCGTAGGTTCGTTATATAGGTCTACAATGTAGAAAAGTACATTGAAGCAAACCAGAATGCCTGCGATAAAGAAAATCAGCATAAGGGTCAGGAGTGTCTTGAAAAGGAAAGAAATTATACCCTTTACATAGAATGAAGCACCCTTGCCGCTTGACTTAGGCTTGGCTTTGAAATTGCTTATATCTGTTGTTCTCATGAAACAGCCTCCTTCAAAAAATACCAGGAAAGCGGATGAATCTTGTGTCGGATAAGTATGTCTAAATTACATTAGAATAATATACTTTACTATTATACCACCGTAAATTGAAAATTTAAAGTTTTTTTATTATAATTATTGATTTTCTTATAATGTGTCAGTATGCCGTATGAATATGCAAGTATTTTTGTGAAAAAATAACTGCGAAGGAGTATAACGGATATGAACACAAGAAATTTCAAAAGGCTTTTTTACATCACTTCGGTTGTTGTGCTGGCAAGTGTTATAGCCTCTGCGGTTATAATTGAACTCACGACCGATACCCCGAAAAACAGGGGGAAAGACAATCATTTCTCCGAGGCATCTGAGATATATATTCTTACCAACGACGGCGACAGAATTGTTGCGTATGTAAAAGGCGGTGACAGACCGTATATAGAAACAACAACAGCAGTAAGTTCTCTGCCTTTTGACGTGCAGAAAAGAATAAACGCGGGAATAGAATATAACTCAAGAGAAGAACTTCTGAGGGCAATTGATGAATATTGCAGCTGAGCTTTCGTTTAATTTTGAAAAACAGTATCTTTTTGCAAACAAATATGATATAATCAATTTTACAGGTTATTTGTGAAAAGAGGCACGGAATATGAGAGTTCTTGCAGTTAACAATAAGGATGAGGCTGTCAGAAAAAACAGCTCCTCGGGAGGAGTTTTTCATCTTTTTGCGGAAAGTGTCATAAAGGACGGCGGCGTGGTTTTCGGCGCAAAGTTTGACTCGTCTTTTGACGTTGTGCACGGTTATGCGGAAGATATGGATGGGGTCAGGTCATTTATGGGAAGCAAGTATGTGCAGTCCTCTGTGGGAAGTGCATACCGTGATGCGGAGTCATTCCTTAAAAGCGGCAGAAAGGTGCTTTTCAGCGGCACTCCCTGTCAGATAGCCGCCCTCAAAAAGTATCTGGGTAAGGAGTACCGGAATCTCATTACCGTTGACTTTATCTGTCACGGAGTTCCCAGCCGTCGTGTTTTCAGGGAATATCTGGGGGAGGTTGCCAAGGGAAGAGAGATTGCCAAGGTGAATTTCAGAGACAAGACAGAGGGATGGAGAGTTTTTTCTCTCAAGGTGGATTTTGCCGACGGCAGTACATACAGAAAGAATCTGGAAGAGGATCCCTTTGTCTGCGGATTCCTGAAGAATCTTTATCTCAGACCTTCCTGCTATCAGTGTGCTTACAGAGGTTTTGAGAGACCGGCAGATGTTACCCTTGCTGACTTCTGGGGCGTTCAGAATATTATGCCCGAAATTTACGATGATAAGGGAACAAGCATTGTAATTATCCGCAAAGATTCCCTTGAAAAGTTAATTGAAGATAAAAAAGACGCACTTCTGATAAGAGAACTTGATGCACAGACGGTTCAGAAAACCAACGTGGCTGTGGAGAAATCCTGCACAGCACATCCGAAAAGAGCAGAGTTCTTTGAAACTCCGTACAAAAGTGTGGGTAAAGCAATATACAAAGTTGTCAAAGACCCCTTGAAAATCCGCGTCAAGAAGAAGCTCTACAAGCTTTATAAGGAGGTAAAAAAATGAGGGATATACCTGTTCTTTTCAAAGAAAAAGCCATGTGCACGGGTTGTGCGGCGTGCTTTAATGCCTGTGCTGCAAATGCCATCAGAATGGCAGAGGACAGCGAGGGTTTTGAGTATCCCGAAATTGATGAGGAACTTTGCATCCGCTGCTTCAGATGCCTCAAAGCGGCACCCTGTCATAATGAATAATAAATAAAAGCAAAGAGAAGTCTTCTCGCAGCAGAAGATTTCTCTTTTTTAGCCAGGTTATATCTTTTGATTTTCAGCACATACTATACTTGCAACATCAAAACAAGAAGTTGAGAGTTGCAGACAGCAAAAGAATGTGCGGGGTTTTAAGATACAGATAATAACTGCACTTTGGATGATTTCAGAGCAGATGCCTTATTAAAAGGCATAACTCTTCGATAAACGTTTTGCTGTTTAAAAAAAGCTCCCTGTCGCATAAGCGGCAGGGAGTGCTTTTTTAGGCAGAGATGAATGCTTCCGGACATTCTATTTTATGTCAGTTTTTGCAGATATTTCATATTATATATTTCTTAGCGGTACACATAATAATCTTGCGGTGAAAACCGCCTCAAATAAGAATTGAAAGTTTAAGAAAAGGAGTAATAAAAATGTCCAAGAACAACATCGTAGTTCCCGAGGCAAAGGATGCACTCGACCGTTTCAAGATGGAAGCAGCCGCTGAAGTAGGCGTTAACCTCAAGCAGGGTTACAACGGCGACCTTACTTCACGTCAGGCAGGCAGCGTTGGCGGCCAGATGGTCAAGAAAATGATTGAGTCCTATGAAAAGGGTCTCAAATAAGAACTGAGAAATTTTATATTCTGCAACAGCAGAAAAAGCATAAAAAAGACCGTCGGCAAAAACCGGCGGTCTGATTCTTTGGTTTAATATCCTTTGACTGCATCAAGGGATTCGTCGTTGTCAATCCACTCCTCAACATAGAGAGCGGTGAATTTTTCCTTGTTGTTGCGGATAACAACGCGGGAAATACCTGCATTGATAATCATTCTTTTGCACAGGGCACAGGCGCTGGCGTTTTCTACATAAGCACCTGTAACGGCGTCTTTGCCCACCAGGTAGAGGGTGGCGCCTATCATACGCTCGCGGGAAGCGTGGATGATGGCGTTCTGCTCTGCGTGAACACTTCTGCACAGTTCGTATCTTTCGCCTCTGGGGATGTTGTTGGTTTCTCTGACACAGTGGCCCAGGTCGATGCAGTTCTTTCTGCCTCTGGGTGCACCCACATAGCCTGTGGATACAATCTGGTCGTTGTTGACGATAATGGCGCCAAAGTTGCGTCTGAGGCAGGTGCCTCTCTCCAGAACGGTTTCTGCAATATCGAGATAATAGTTTTCCTTATCTATTCTGACCATAATTATGTCCTCCCCGATAACTTAGTCAAGTCATCATATTTATGAATTGATAATGATATATTTAAGTGTAAATACAAAGGGAAATTACTGTTGCTTATTAAGCTTTCCGAGGCAATCTTTACAGATGCATTTTCCATCCAGCTCGGTGAGATTTTCGACATTGTTGCAGAATACGCAACCGGGCTGGTACTTCTGCATAATAATCTGACTCTCTGTTGTGAACAGTTCCAGACATACGCCGTCTTCGAGTCCGAATTGGTTGCGTAACTGTTTGGGAATAACTACTCTTCCCAGTGCATCAATCCTGCACAGATAACCAGCAGCTTTCATAAGTAACCCACCTTTCTTCTTGTGATTTTATTTTACCAACGATTACAGATGATGTCAACAAAATTTCGGAATAATCCCCTCAATATTTGTAAAGCGTGTGGTAGTGTCTGCTTGGATTGTGTCGATTGATGACGGATTTTGTCTTAATAAAAAGTGTTGGATGAGGTGATCTTTCAATGATGAATTATTTATGGGCGGGGATGATAATTCTCAGCCTTGTGGCAGGGATTTTTCTGGGTAATCCTAAGGGGTTTTCATCCTCTGTAATGGATGGTGCGACAGAGGCAACAGAGCTTCTGATTTCTGTTGTGGGCATAATATGCTTTTGGTCGGGAATGATGGAGATAGCCAAAAGAAGCGGAATAACGGATTATCTGGCAAAGCTGTTTTCACCTGTGATGAGACTGTTGTTCCCTGCGGTAGACAGAGATTGTGAGGCTATGCATTATATGACTCTCAACATAAGCGCGAATCTTCTGGGGCTGGGTAATGCCGCTACGCCTTTTGGAATAGAAGCAATGAAAGCATTGCGAAAGGAGAGTCCTCTGAAGGATACCGCCTCGGATGAGATGGTGCTGTTCGTGGTGCTCAATACAGCCTCCCTTCAGCTTCTTCCCACAACTCTCGGTGCGTACAGGGCAAACTACGGAAGTGCGTCACCTTTTGATATAATGCCTGCGGTGTGGGTTTCTTCCATAGCGGCACTTATTGCGGGAGTGACGGTGGCGAAGGTGTTTTGTCTTGCGGACAGAAGAAAGGCACCTGTCCGAGGGAGGGCGATTAAAAGAAGGGAGAGAAAAGCGTGGAATTGATTATACCCTTGACGGTAGCCTTTTTTGTTATATTCGGACTGGTTAAAAGGGTGCGGGTTTTTGATGCTTTTCTCTGCGGAGCAAAAGAAGGACTCAGAACAGTATATACCATAGCGCCTACGCTGGTGGGACTTATCACCGCGGTTTTTATGCTTCGTACCAGCGGTGCTTTTGACTTTCTGACAGAGTTCATATCTCCTGTGGCAGAGTTTCTGGGGTTTCCTCCCGAGATTGTTCCCGTGGCACTTCTGCGCCCTGTATCGGGTGGGGGAAGCACGGCACTGCTTATTGGAATTTTTGAGGACTTCGGTCCTGATAGTTTTGTGGGGAGGATTGTTTCGGTTATGGCAGGCGCTACCGAGACCACCTTTTATGCGGTGGCGGTTTATTTCACAAGTGCGGGAATAAAGAAAATCCGCCATACCCTTATAGCAGGGCTTGTGGCGGATTTTACGGCGGTGGTGTTTTCGGTGTTGTCGGTGCGGTTTTTCTTTAGCTGAATAGTATAGTTCGAATTTTGCCGTCGGCTGTCCGACGGCTATTTCTTTATCGGAACCGCAGGACTTTGTTGATGAATGCTTTTCCGTTAAAGGGAATAAGGGGATAGAGGTAGCTTTTGCCGGAGACGGTTTTGTTGGTCAGCAGAAGCAGAGCAATAATCAGGAGTCCTGCAATAAATCCCCAGATGTTGAAAACCGAGGTGAGTATCAGCAGGAGTACTCTCATAAACTTGATGCAGTAGCCGAGTTCGTAGCTGGGCTGTGAGAAGGATGCAATGGTGACAAACGCCATATACAGCATAGCCTCGGTGGAAAACCAACCAACATCCACCGTAAACTCCGACAGGGTTATGGCACCGATTATTCCAAGGGTACCCGAGAGGCTTGAGGGAGTGTTGAGGGCTGCAAGTCTGAGACCGTCTATGGCAATTTCAAGTATCAGCAACTGAAACAATATGGGGATGTTGAATTTTTCCGTTGTGACAACAAAACCCAGAAAATCAGGAACATATTCAGGGTTTTGCTGGGCCAGCAACCACAGAGGCGTTATGAAAAGTGATGCCAGAATAATGAAAAATCTGGAGAGCCTCAGGTATGTGCCGGTGACAGGCGGGAAGTAGTAATCGTCAGGCTCCTCTGTTATATCAAAGATGGAGGTGGGCAGTATCAGCGCCGAGGGGGAGTTGTCCACAAGAATGATAATATTTCCCTTCATAGCATTGGCGGCGGCAGAGTCAGGACGCTCGGTGTATTTGATTTTCGGAAAAGGATTGAACCACTTTTTAGGATAGATTGCTTCGATGAGGCTCTGCTGATTCATTGCAAGAGAGTCCACCCTGACATTTTCGATGCGTTTTGTGATTGCACTCAGAAGCTTATGGTCAACCTTATCTTCCATATAGCAAACCGCAACGTCGGATTTTGAGGTGCGGCTGACGGAGAAGGGTTTCACGGTGAAGTTTACATCCCTTATCCTTCGTCTGATAAGGGCAATATTGCTGATGATGGTTTCCACAAATCCGTCTTTGCTGCCTCTGACTACCTTGTCGTCGTCGGGCTCACTTGTCTGGCGCTGGGGATATGTTCGGGTATCCATCATAATCGCCTTGTCAAAGCCTTCGATAAAGAGCGCCGAGATACCGCTGAGAATATTGATGCAGATGGTGTCGGGGTTGTCCTCGGTGTTGACTTCAATGTAGGGGACACAGTTTTCGGAGAAAGTATCGGCATCTTTGAGAGTGTTTTCGTCGGATACCGAGTAGAAGAAAGTCATAATTTTTCCCATTACCGTATCTTTTACAAGCCCGTCAACCGAATATATACGCGCTTTCTTTTTGCAGATAACAATGTCTCTCCTGATGATATCGAAACTTTCGTCTGCGCGTAATTTTTTGTCTATGAGCTCCAGGTTGTAGTTGAGCTCTTTTTTTAATCCTTTTTCTGTCATAGAAAAATCACCCATGGATATTATGCCCTGAAAATCAGGAATTATTTAATTCTTTATGAGAATAATGAGAGGACTGCCTTTTGAGAAAAAAATTAATTTTTTTAAATTTTCACGGAAATTGCATAAAACAATGCAATTTTTATTGTTTTTACGGGTATGGTTGCAGAGCGTTTCGGGATGTAAAGAAAACATCCCTCAAAAAGGAGGAACTCTATGAAAAGTAAAAAACTTACCGGCAGGGAAAAGAATTTCTGCCGCAGCTATGTGTGCGGAATAAATCCGGGCGAGGCGGCGAAAAATGCAGGCTTTGAGGGAGACTGCGAGCGGATAGCGCAGGAACTTCTCTCCCGTGATGAGATTATCGGAGAGATAGAAAGACTGTGCCTGCTCAGGCGCAAGATAACCAACCAGCTTGCACTCTCTGGATATGAACGGCTTGCTTTCGGCAGTATTGCCGACGCGGTGTCCTTGCTCTATATGGAGAATCCCTCGGCAAAGGAGCTGAAGGGGATGGATTTGTTCTCGGTTTCGGAAATCAAACGCCCCAAGGACGGCTCCATGGAAATTAAGTTTTTTGACAGGCTCAAGGCCTTGGAGAAGCTCAAGGAAAATTCACAGACGGAGAGTGGGGCCGCTCCCGTGTATGAAGCCATCCTTGCAGGTGCCAGGGCACTGAGCCAAAGCAAAGAGGATGAATCCTGTGAGGCTTGAACCATTTTCAAAGAAACAGTTGCTTGTGCTCACCTGGTGGGCAGAGGGGTCAAGGTATAAGAATTGTGATGCGGTGATTTGCGACGGCGCCGTACGTTCGGGAAAGACCTTCTGTATGGCGATATCCTTTATCGTCTGGGCATTTTCCGAGTTTGACGGTGCGTCATTTGCAATTTGCTCAAAGACAATACGTTCAGTCAGACGAAATGTGACGACCCCTGTGCTTAGGGTGCTGGAGGATATGGGCTTTTCCGTGGAGGAGAAAATATCATCAAATTACCTGCAAATAAGCTACAAGGGAAGGGTTAATACTTTTTACCTTTTCGGTGGCAAGGATGAGTCCTCGGCGGCGCTGATTCAGGGAATGACTCTGTCGGGAGTGCTCCTTGACGAGGTGGCATTGATGCCCCGTTCTTTCGTTGAACAGGCGCTGGCAAGATGCTCGGTTGCATCCTCGAAATTCTGGTTTAACTGCAACCCGGAGCATCCTGCACACTGGTTCTATCGGGAATGGATTAAGAAAACCAAGGAAAAGAACGCTCTGTATATCCACTTCCTTATGGACGACAATCCCGCCCTCGGAGAAGATGTCAGGAAAAGATACGAGTCACTCTATTCGGGTGCTTTTTTCAGACGCTTTGTCAGGGGAGAATGGACGGCGGTGACAGGTGCCGTTTATCCGTTTATGGAAAAGGACGAGGCTTTCTGCGATGTGCCTTCGGGAGCTTTTTCGCAGTATGCCGTGTCCTGTGACTACGGCACCGTCAACCCTGCATCTTTCGGATTGTGGGGCAGACAGGGAGATGTGTGGTACAGAATTGACGAGTATTACTATGACTCAAAGAAAGAAGGCTTGCAGCGTACCGACGAGGAGCATTACCGTGCACTTTGCGCACTTGTGGGAGACAGGTGTGTGGATACTGTGACGGTGGACCCCTCCGCCGCAAGCTTCATTCAGGTGATAGAGCGGCACGGGAAATTCAGCGTGCTGCCTGCCAGAAACTCGGTGACAGACGGCATAAGGCAGGTTTCTTCTGCCCTTAAGGAGGGCAGGGTCAGAATCTGCAGAAACTGTGCGGACTCGGTAAGGGAGTTTTCGCTTTATCGCTGGGATGAGCGGGAAGGGTCGGAGTCGCCTC
Source organism: Ruminococcus sp. (assembly GCA_045654185.1). Lineage (GTDB taxonomy): Bacteria > Bacillota > Clostridia > Oscillospirales > Acutalibacteraceae > Ruminococcoides. The sequence goes on along the minus strand of JAZOMY010000009.1, from coordinate 15,266 downwards.
TCAAGGAAAATGACCACGCAATGGATGATATCAGATACTTTGTATCAACAATTCTACAAGGCGGCGAGGAGGAGTTTTTTGCCTTTGCCGCTGACAGGAGGAAAAGCTGTGAAGCTGTTTTCTAAGAAAAACAAAAATCAGGACACGGCACTTCAGACTGCTGTGTCAAAGAATAACTGTCGGCATCCTTTCTCGGCAATTGACAGGTATTCGCCTCTGAGTGTTGCCGAGGGTGAGCTTTACTCGTCGCTGCGCGAGGCGGTGCCCATAATTGATGCGGCTATTTCCAAGATGGTGAGACTGCTGGGAGATTTTGAGGTGTTCTCAGAAGATGAGCGGTTTCAGAGGGAACTTGAGTGCTTCGCTGAAAACGTAGCTGGTTTGGGTGGCAACCGGGGACTCTATAATTTTATGTGTGCTTATTTTGACCAGTTGCTTACCTTCGGTACTGCGGTGGGCGAGATGATACCCTTTGCAGACGGTGGGGGTATTTCAGGTCTTTATAACGCATCCCTTACGGATGTTGCGGTGGTGGAGGGGACAAGTCCCATGGATGCTGTGGTGTGTCTCAGAGATGTGTCGCTCACTCCGGTGAAGGACCAGTCTCTGGTTTTCTCGACACTTCTCAATCCCACTCCCGGTACGGTCTGCGGAAACTCTGTGCTGAAAGGTCTGCCTTTCGTAAGTTCAATTCTGCTGAAGATTTTCACCTCTGTGGGACAGAACTGGGACAGAGCCGGCAATATCCGCTATGCGGTTACATATAATCCCGGAAGCAATCCGACTGCCAACGCCAGACAGCGTGCGCAGGAGATAGCAACTGAATGGAGCAGGGCGATGAGGGATGAGAGTCGCGTGTGTGACTTTGTATCAGTAGGAGATGTGTCGGTGAAGGTTATCGGTGCGGATAATCAGATTCTCGATTGCGATGTGCCGCTCAAGCATCTGCTGGAGCAGATTGTATCAAAACTTTCAATCCCGCCCTTCCTTCTGGGACTTGCCTGGTCAAGTACAGAGAGGATGAGTACGGTGCAGACGGATATCCTTACCAGCGAGATTGAGTATTACCGTCTGCTTTTAACCCCTGTAATCAAAACAATATGCAAAACCCATCTGCGACTTCTGGGAAGCGATACGGATGTGAGTGTCGTATGGAGCAACATATCGCTTCAGGACGAGGCTCAGCTCTCGGAGGCAAGGCTGAATAATGCAAGAGCCGCGCAGATAGAAAGCGAGTTGGAGGTGAAAGCTTGAAGGAAGGTACAGTGCTCAAATCCCTCAGTACACCTGTAACGGATGAGGAACTTGAGCTTATCAATAAATACACCCGAAGACCTTTTTCGGCGGAGGAAGTATACGCTTTTTCTCTGGTGCTCTGTGACAATGATGTGGACAGAGACTATGAGAGATTTACCGTAGAAGCTCTCTTTGAGATGGAGAAACTTTTTGTGGGTAAAACGGGAATTTTCGACCATAATCCTACGGCTGCAAATCAGACGGCAAGAATTTTTTCTTGCAGAGTTGAGGCGGTTGAAGGCAGAAAAACCTGCACGGGAGACGAATATTTCCGCCTGACAGCAAGGGCTTATATGCCCCTTTGTGAGGAGACAAAAGGAGTCATCACCCAGATTGAAAGCGGCATCAAAAAGGAAATCAGCGTGGGACTCTCTGCACAGAGGAAGGTATGTTCCATCTGCTCTCAGGAGAGGAGCACATCCCGATGTGAACACAGAAAAGGAGAATGCTACGGAGGTAAACTCTGTTACCACGAACTCTCGGGGGTAAGCGATGCTTATGAGTGGAGTTTCGTGGCGGTGCCTGCCCAGAGAGATGCAGGTGTAATCAAAGGCTTCAATAAAGGAAGCGGAAAGGAATTTTTACACGTGAAGGATATAATCAAATCCCTTGCAGGTGACAAGGATGTCACCCTCAGCAAAGCCTCTGCGAAGGCTCTCTGTGAGTATATTGAGGACCTTGAGTGCAAGGCAAAATCAGGAGAGGAATACCGTGGTGAACTTGTGGAAGAGGTTATCAGAACCGCTCTTTCCACTCAGGCAGGTGTGTCAAGAAAAACCATGGAGAAAGCCATCGGCTCCCTTGGCATCGGTGAACTCAGAGAGTTTCTGACGGTATTCAGGTCAAAGGATGGCAAAGAGGCAATGAAGCCTCAGCTGATGCTGTCAAAAACAAACAACCCTGTAAAAGGTAATAAAGAATTCAGAATTTAACGGAGGTAAATATGAATATCAGTTTTAATGGTTTCGGTGACAACACAGTCACCTTTGAGGCAGACGAGAGCCTCGAGAGAGCAGGTGTTCCTGTGAAAATCACACAGGAGGGTACAGTTGCTCCCTGTGAGGCAAATGATAAAATCTGCGGCGTTGCGGTGAATGTACGCGACGGCTATGCGGCAGTAAGGATTTCAGGTTATACAGAACTTGCTGTAAGCGGCGAGTGTCCCTTAGGCTTTGTGAAGCTTGCGGCTTCTGCGGATGGCGGCGTTGCCGTTTGCGAAGATGGCAGAGAGGTTCTCGTTGTGATGAAAGACGGCTCTGTTGCCGGATTTATTCTTTAAGAAAAGGAGCAATGAATAATGGCTTTTTATGAAAAAATCTCCCTTGAAAAGGGAATGTATGCAAATAGTGCAAAGAGTATGACAGATGTGCTGGAGGAGCTGGACCCCTCTGCAAATTATGTCGGTACGGAGCTTGAGGGGCTGGATGCTTTTTCACGTCAGCTCAAGAGATTCGATATCAAGGTAAGCGGCGCTAAATCCGATGCTGTGGAAAAGTTTTTCCAGACCACCGATTCAGCGGCACTTTTTCCTGAATATGTGAGCCGCGCTGTCCGTCAGGGTATGGAGCAGGCAGACGTGCTTTCGGACATTATTGCCGCAAAGACAAATATTACGGGTATGGATTACAGAAGCATCACTTCCACTCCCTCTGATGACGAGAAGTCTCTGGTGCGAGTGGCAGAGGGCGCTTATATTCCTTCCACAAAGGTATCCACCCAGGAGAATCTTGTGAAGCTTCACAAGCGCGGCAGAATGCTGGTTTCTTCCTATGAGGCACTGCGTTTTCAGAGACTTGACCTCTTTACCGTGACACTTCGTCAGATTGGTGCCTATATTGCCAGAGCACAGCTCAAGGACGCTCTCGATGTACTCCTTGAAGGTGACGGCAACGGCAATCCTTCAGAGGAAATCACCGCAGAGAATTCAGGTGCTCTCAGCTATAACGACGTGGTGTCTCTCTGGGCAAAACTTTCTCCTTATGAGCTCAATACAATTATTGCACCTACCGATGCTATGTGTAAGCTTCTGTCTGTTTCCGAGTTCAAGGACTCAAATGCTGCACAGGATTTCCACGGCAGCGGCAGAATGATTACTCCCCTTGGTGCAAAGCTTATCCACGCGCCTTCAATGCAGTCGGGTGCAGTTATCGGTATGGATAAGAACTGTGCTCTTGAAATGGTGCAGGCAGGAGAGATTGTCACCGACTACGACAAGCTCATTGACAGACAGCTTGAGCGCGCAACCATCAGCTGCATCGCAGGTTTTGCAAAAATCTTTACCGGCGCGGGTGTGAAGCTCAGCTACTGATAAGGAGGGAGCGAATTGAAACTCAGTGATGTTATTAACAGATTCGCTCTGATTTCGGATTTGGAAGGAGAGGAACTCAGCCGATGGATTTCTGTATGCGTTGATGCTATGGCGGAAGTCCATAATCTTGCAACCGCAAAGGCTCTTTCCGAAGAGGTGTCTTGCCGCAGACTCTCAAACCTTGCAGGCGTTCTGGCTTATTACAGATATGTTATGTATACGAGAGAGAACGTGAAGAGTTTCGGTGCGGGTTCGGTGAGCGTCACCTATAATGACGATGCGGTGAAATCTGCTGAGAAAATGTGGGAGACGGAGCTTCAGGCGGTATCGGAACTTACAAGGCCTTCGGATTTTTGCTTTCAGAGGGTGAGAGTATGAGGGTGAGCAAAACCATAACCCGTATGATTAAACATACCGGCGGTGATGTTACTGTCAGAGACGGGGATTTTGTGCTGAGGACAAAGGCAATTATCGAGCCGCTGATGTATAAGAACAAGATGTACATTAGCGGCGATGTGTTGCCGCTGGGATATCTTGACGGCGGTCATTATCTGATGATAGCACCTGTGGGGACCTTCCCTGAAAACGCAAGGGGTGTTATGGTCAGCGATGGCAGCGGTGACTATACGGTAAAGCGTACAGAGACCATAAGTGCAGGGGGGCGGGCCCTCTATGTATGGGCGGTGCTTTGTGCGTACGGAGAGGCGGTGGCGGATGAGTATGATGAGTGATTATCTGGGCGTTCTTGTAAAGAGAGTCAAAGCCACAGGCAAGTTTGATGACATAAGATTTATCAAAGGCCTCGGTGCTCACTCTGCCGAGAAACCTGTCACGGGTTTTGTTGCCGCCTGCTCACTCAAGGAGCAGACCGCAGAGCCTTATTTTTTTGGTACAGGTAAGAAGCATGGCACATCGGGAGTGAAAATTTCCCAAACTGCAAAGATTCAGCTCTATGCTCCTTTTAATGTAAGCGGCAAGGAGCTGTGGGACAAGGCGTGTGCTTTGAGCAGTGCACTTTTTGCGGCGGATAAGCAGGGTGCGGTCAGCGGAATGAAGGTGAGCGAGCCGGATTTCAGTAAGGATTCGGACGCTATGTTCTCAGTGGTTTCGCTGAGACTTGAAAGATTTGTAAGTGAGGTAGTTTACGATGAATGAGTACATAATGCCTGTGGCAGGAAACACCTCGGTTTATATTGACGGCAAAGCTCTTGAGGGAGTCAGAGGCTACGCAGTAAGCGAGAAGACCCGATTCTATACGGTTAGGGAACTTCTGGGCGGTGCTGTGGAGAATATGCCGCTGGAGAAAACTTTTACCATTAAGCTTAAGATGGGACTGGAAAATAAAATCCATGTCAACAGTAACTTTACCCTGACGGTGAAGACACCGGAGTATGTGAGAGCATACTCCGGTGCAAGGCTTATTTCTGTGGATGAAGTTATGAACGCAGAGGGCAGATATGAGTATGTGTATACCATTGAGGCGCTGAAAAAATCGGAAGCAAAGTCGGAGGAGCAGATGTGATGGATGAAAGAATGACAAGCGATATTTCTGCAATCTATGATGCTGAAAATATAAGTCTTGCGGTAGAGCGTGAGAGCAGACGTTACACAAGTTTTATTGAGGGCGGGGTGGACGAATGATACTTTCGCTGATGCGCTTTGCGGGACACAACTTCAGGCACAATCCCGTGGAGATTAAGATAGAGAATAAAAAACTCCGAAAGAGCAGTCTGGTACCTTTCAGAGGAGAGGTTTCCGCAGAGGGGCTCAGGAAATGTACGGTAATCAGCGGCAAGGGAGAGTTTGTGGGAGAAGACTGTATTGAGCAGTATAAAAAACTCCATTCCCTTTACGAAAAGGGAGAGAGGGGCGTGCTGTCAATTCCCGGTCTTATGCCTTTTTATGCATATATTTCAGGTCTTACTGCTCTGGGAGAGACTACCCCCGACCTTATTTCTTACAGCTTTGAATTTACCGAGATAACGGGCATCAGAGAGCAGAGAAAAAGAGAATATCATACAGTATCCGAGGGAGAAACTCTCTATGATATTGCCTGTGTCGAGGGGGTGTCCCTTGAGTCTTTGGCTACTCTCAATCCTCATCTCAGACGTCCCGATGACCTTTGTGTGGGAGAGAAGGTGAGGCTTTGCTGACTCTGACGGCGGTTACTCCTTTGGGAGAAGAAACAGAACTGAGATATGTGGAAACGCTGGTGCTTCAGAAGGATTTCAATGTACCTGCGGACAGTATGACCTTTGCGGTCAGCGGGGTAATAGACGAGGATATTGCTCTGGTGATACTCAGAGAAAACGACCGCGAGATTTACCGCGGAATTGTTGATGAACAGAATGTTTATATTTCTGAGAAAGAACAAACAGAGTTCGTCAGCCGAAGTATGGAGGCTGTGCTTCTCGATAACGAGGCTTGTCCTGCAACGTTTTGCTATCCTGATGCAGAACTTCTGGTAAGCAGGTATCTGGCACCTCTGGGGATTACAGAATATGTGGGAGAAAACAGAATATACCCCGGAGAATTCAAGGTGAAGAAGGGGGCTTCCTGCTGGGAAGTTATGAGTTCGTTTTGTGAGGGCGTTTTTGCTCTGGCTCCCATTGTCCGAGGAAACACCATTGTGCTGAGAGACAACTGCGGGGATGATGAACTTAAGTTTTCTGTGAATGGAGAGAAACCTGCTGTGAGCCTTCAGTACAGACGCCTCAGATACAAGCCTTTGTCTCTGGTTCGGGTGCGTACTCCGGAAAGTTCTGGCTATACATCGGTTGTTGCCGACGAAGATTCCTTGAGAGAAGGTATTGTAAGAGAACGCTATCTGGACGTTACTTATGATTCTTCTGAGGGGCTTCAGAAAGCTGACAGACTCATAAGCGCCGCCAGAGCGGGGGCGCAGATGGTAAAAATGAGAATTGACGGCAGAGTGCTGACGGATACAGGCACATCTGTAAAGATAGAGGGTGCGGATATTAATCTTCCCGAGGGTATGTATATAAGTTCACTCAGATATGCTCTCAGCGGCACCTCGGAGTATACGGATATCACACTGAAGAAAAAGGAGAACTGATATGTGGCTTGCATCAAAAATAGCAAACAAACAGGGAGAAGGTCTTCCTGTGTCAAAGGGCAGTGTCAAATCGGCAACTTCCACCGCGGTGGAAGTGGATGCTTCGAGACCGCTGAGAAATCTGCCTGTGGCGGTGCCTTTCGGAATAGTATATGTGCCGCCCGTAGGCGCGGAAGCAGTGGTAGCTGCTTTGCCGTCGGGGGAAGTGTGCCTCGGGGTTATAGGTGAAAATGTGTCCTCTCTCAAATCGGGGGAGATAAAAATATATTCCTCGGGGAATTCCTCTGTTACCCTGACAGCAGACGGCAAAGTCCTGATAGAAGGAGATGTTTACATCAACGGCAAGGAGGTGTCTCTCTGATATGGATGTGATGCTTGTAAACGGAGATACAGCAGTTGATGCAACGGGCTGTAATCTGTGGCTGGAAGGTATAGGGGAGGTGCTTCAGCAGGTGAAACTGTGCCTGAGCATCAGCAAGGGCAGTTTCATTTACTTAAAGGAACTGGGACTTGAAACACCTGTTTCTGGGGAGGATGAGCGGTCTCTGAGAAATGCGGAGGCGCTTATGAGAGAAGCGGTTATGTGCATTGAAGATGTTGAGCTTAACCTTTTGAAAATGGAAAATACACCTGAGGGTACAAGATTTGAATTTACCCTCAGCAGAGACGGAGAAAGCATAAATTCGGAGGTGACGATTAATTGAAAACTTATGATGAAATTCTCGCCGTGATGACGGAAAAATACAGAAGCGAAGCGGGTTTTGAGCCTTCCGATATGTCGGATGCAGGCATCAAACTCAGAGTGCTCTGCGGAGAAATCTACGGGGCACTCATGAACTGCGAGTGGCTGAAAAAACAGATGTTTCCCGACACCGCAAGCGGAGAGTATCTGGAAAAACACGCCCGTATGAGAGGTATTGCAAGGCGCGGGGCAGGCTTTGCTTCGGGAGAAGTAACGTTTTCTCTTTATGAGCCTCAGCTTAATGATATAGAAATCCCTGCGGGTACTGTGGTGGCAACTGCGGGTGAGGCATCGGTGAGATTTTGTACTGACGAAACAGTCTGCATCAAAGCCACGACGATTTCTGTAAATGCAAAGGTTACGGCAGTTGCAGGAGGCAGGGCATACAATGCTCAGAAAAATACGGTGACGGTAATGGTGACTCCTCCGCCCTCGGTATACAGCGTAACCAATGAGCAGGCTTTTTCCGGTGGAGAGGACGCGGAGAGTGACGAAAAACTCAGACAGAGAGTAGTTGAGTCGTTCCTCACTCCTTCAAACGGCACAAACTGTGCTTATTACAGGAATCTGGCACTGGAGGTCGATGGGGTGTCAGGTGTCGGAGTGGTGCCAAGGAAGAGAGGTCCGGGTACGGTTGATGTATACATAGCGGCGGGTTCCACGGCGGCAACGGATGCACAGCTTGCAGCCGTTCAGGAACTTCTCAGCAAAAACCGCGAGGTTAATGTTGATGTGCTTGTGCACAAGGCAACCCCTGTCAAGGTCAATTTCTATTTTTCTCTGGCGGTAAAGGACGGCTACGAGTTTGAAGACGTCAAGGCTATGTGTGAGGATAAACTTCACGATTATGTTTCGGGGGTAGGTGTCGGTGGAACGGTGCTTCTCACAGAAGCGGGCGAGAGGCTTTACCACACCGACGGAGTGGCGGAATACTTGTTCTCGCCGACCCTCGGTGGTGACTGTGTATGCTCTCCCGAGGAATATCCCGTTGCAGGGACAATTCGTGTAACCGAGGGGATTGAACGATGAATGTGCTGGATAGACTGAAGAAAAGACTCAGCCCGGTGAAATTATATAATCTCGGCAAGGGCACCTTGCAGTATGCTGAGGTTTCTGCCTGCGCCGCAGGACTTGAGATACTGGAGGAAGCCCTTGATGAACTTACACGGGAATGTTTTGCCGAGACGGCTGAAAGTTTCGGGATAGAGCGCATGGAACGGCTTTGGGGAAAGGTGAGAGATGACCTTCCCCTTGCGCAGAGAAGAGAAATGCTCAATGCCAGAAATTCCCTGAGGAGTGATGATTTCACGCTCCACGGCATCGGCAAAATTTTCACGCTTCTGGGTGTCGGGGGCAAAATAACGGAGTATCCCAGCCTTGACAGAATGGTGATAGATATAACCGACAGGGAGTATAGCGAGGGCGAGAAGAATTTCATCAGAGCCCAGAGCGAGGCTCTTTTTCCTGCGCATCTTGAAAAAGACCTTGTGTTTCTCGGGGTCACCTGGAAGAGCTTTGAAGAAAAAGGCTATGACTTTCTGACGTTTGAAAATCAGGGATACACCTGGCGGGATATAGATAATTTGTAAAGAGGAGATAATATGGCATCTGCGAATAAAACAGAGCATCTTTTGCTCAACAGCTGGGATGAGACAGACAGACCTCAGCGCAACGATTTCAATACTGACAATACGATTATTGATACGGTATTGGGTGAACATATCGAAAACAACAGCATACATCTGACGGAAACGGAGAAGAACAGGGTGTCCTCCCCTTATGTGGTGGTGCCTTATGCAGGAACAGGGGAAGAGAGCATAACTCTTTCTCTGCCTGTGGTTCCGAAGTTTGCGCTGGTGTATCGTAAAGGAATGCCCTTCTCGTTGTATGACACTCAGACGGGGGTCAACAAGGTTTACGGTGGTGTGGCGTTTACTTCGGGCGGCGGTGCCAGCGCAGGAGTGAGTCTCAGCACCACAGGCGGTATTACCCTTGCTCAGAGTATGGCGGAATCAGGCGGTGTGCACTATTGCCTTAATGAAGACGGCGGGCAGTATATTGTGATAGTTTTCAGATAAAGCATATATTATATGTTTAATAACAATAAATAATACAGCAGTCCGGCTCCTGCGGGGGTCGACAAACAAAAAAAGACTCCGAAGATGCACTTCGGGGTCTTTTTGGTTACAAAAAGGTAATAAGTCCTGCATATCGCCTGATTATAAGCAGATCTGAGCTTTCTGCAGGTAAGCGTAGAACGGATAAAATTCGGCAAAATAGCATAGCAGTTTTTTGCTATTTGTCGCGGACAATAATTTTCAGGAATCAAGATTAACAAAAGTTTCGGGCTATTTTTGGTGGGTTTTCTTTCCTTAATTCGGTTGTAATAATTACAAAATGTGTTATAATTTGTATGAATACTTGGAGTATCTGTATTTGTTTTTGTTTATAATGCAGTACAGTTTCCACGGTATACGGTGTCGATATCCGTAAGGCAGCTTAACCGATGCATAGTACCTCTTGGTGAATTGCATCGGGTGGACTATTCATTGTTTAGGTTGCCTTAGCTTTCGGTGGTCAGACGGAAGAAAGGTTTTCTTTCGGCATTCACAAAACATACTTTTATTCAAATCTTTAAGGAGGAAAAACTTATGAAATCATCTAAGATTACTGCAAAGATTCTTTCTGCAGTACTCGCAATTATGATGTTGTTCTCTCTGGTTACAGTTGGCTTTACAGCTTCTGCTGCTAACGTAGAGATCGCTCCTACCGGCGTTACAATGACCGGCGGCGAGAAACTCTACCTCGTGCCCAGCGCAAACTGGAATCAGAGCAGCGCAAGATTTGCTATCTATGTTTTCGGTTCAGGCAATGCTTGGGCTTCCATGACAAAGGTTTCCGGTGAATCAAACCTCTATGAGGTTACTGTTCCCGCAGGTTCTTGGACAAATGTTATCTTCTGTCGTATGAACCCTGCAAACAATGTAAATGATTGGGGTTCAAATGGTAGCCACAAGTGGAACCAGACAGCTGACCTTACTTATGATGGCACAAACAACTGCTACACAGTTAAAGAAGGTACATGGGACAGCGGCGGCGGTACATGGAGTGTTTACACACCTCCCGTTCCTGCAACAGTTCCCGCAGATCCTGCAGCAGCTACTGTTACCGTAAGCGGTAACCTTGGCGGTGCAGGTACAGAGGCTGAGCCTTTCCTCGTTGCTCCCGGCGCAGCAATGAACATCGTTATCAACGGTGTTGTTGGCGATGCAACAGGTCTTGCTTACAACGTTGACACAACAGCTTCCAAGGTTGATATGAGCGCAGGTCAGACATCTGTTCTTTACACAGGTGCAACTGCTCCCGCTCTTGATGAGGCAAAGGCTATCAACGTATACCTCTGGGCATACAACAAGACAAATTCAGATAAGAAATATTCTGCTAACTATTCAACAGCAACAATCTACGTTAAGGGCTACGAGGCAACTGTAGATCCTGACGATCCCGTTGTTGACAACTCTTTCGACCTTCCCTATGAGAAGGCAGACGGCCTCTACGCTTATGCTGGCACAGAGGTTGGCGGCACAAACGCATGGCAGAGATGGCATCAGAACAACAACGTTCGCCACTTCTTCCTTGCTCCCACAGCTTCTGACACAGAGGTTGTTATTCTTAACACATATTCTTCCGATGTATTCCTCAACGGTGTTATGATTCCCGCTGGCGAGTATGCAACCGTTCCTTATACAGACGGCACAACATACACTTGCTCCGGTGCAACAACACAGCAGGTTTATATCGCAAAGACAGACGCTGAGGGTTCAATCTTCGTTAACTCTCAGGACGGTATGGTTACTGTAAATGATGACGCAGCAGAGACAGAGACAGAAGTTGACGCTGACTATGACCTCTATGCATTCCTCACAGGCGGTTCTAAGAACCGTGAGGCTCAGGGCGCAGCAGGTGCTGTTGCTTCCGAGGATGGCATCAACGAGACAGCTACCATCAAGAAGATGAAGGGCCGTGGTAACTCCACATGGAGCGAAACCAAGAAGCCCTTCAACATCACTTACAAGGACAACGTTCAGGTTGACGGCATGAAGGGTAAGAAGTGGTCACTCCTTGCAAATGCAAAGGACGGCTCTCTCCTCCGTAACCGCCTCGTTTACGATATGGCAAACGAGATCTCCATGGTTTACGCATGTGACTCCCGTTTCGTTGATTTCTTCGTAAACGGTTACTACAAGGGTTCCTACCAGTTCACTCAGAAGATTGAGATGGGTAAGAACACTGTAATGCCCGACCTTGAAGAGCCCGAAGTTGAAGATGTAACTGAGGATGATGGTACTGTTACACCTTATCCCAAGGAGAACTTCGACTTTATCCTTGAGCTTGACACAGAAGAGAATGCTGCAAACGCAGGCGATAAGGGCTATAAATCACCCGAAGGTCAGTGGATGACCTACAAGACTCCCGATGATCCTGCAACCGAGCAGATCGAGTTCATCAAGTCCAAGTACAACGAGCTTGAAGAGGCTCTCTACGGCGACGACATGGCAGCTCTCGAGCAGATTCTTGACCTCAATGACTTCGCTAAGGCTTACCTTATCAACGAAATCACCAAGAACATCGACGCAGGTGTAACAAGCTGCTACTTCGTATACAACTCTGCTGAAGGCAAGTTCTATGCATCTCCTGTTTGGGACTACGATAACTCTATCGGTAACCTCCCCGACAACGGCGCAAGAACTGACATGAACGGTAAGGTTCTCGACCTTAACGGTCCCTCCGGCTGGTACGCAAAAGAGCTCAAGCACTATGCAAGAAACGCTCGTAACGTATTCGGTCAGGCACTGTACAACAAATCCAAGACCGCTGACGGTAAGTCCTTCCAGGATATCGTTCTTGAGGTTTGGAATGCAGAGTTCGCAGATATCGTTGATATCCTTAATGGCGACGCAACTGCAAACGGCAGACTTAAGTCCTATGAGGCTTACATGCAGAACCTTACCAAGACAGGTACTTGGAACCAGAAGGCTGACGGTGCTTATGTAGGCGCTGACTGGAAGGCAAACAAGACCTCTCTCGTAATGTACAACTACGATGCAGAGTCCAACACATTCACAACTGAGAACAAGGAATACGCTGCTACCTTCAAGGGTGAGACAGAGTATGCTGTTGACTGGACTATCTCCAGAATTAACTGGATGGCAGCTCAGTATGCAGAGGCTTCCGTAGAAGTTCCCGATGGTTATGTTACCATTTACTTCGAGAACAACTGGATGTGGCCTGATCCCACAGTTTACTTCTGGGGCAGCTCCATCGGCACAAATCCCACATGGCCTGGCGATGCTATCACAAACGTTGTTGATAGAACAGAGGCTGGCTATGACATCTATGAGATAGTTATCCCCGGCGACATCACCGGTCTTATCTTCAATGGTACAGGCGAGTACGGCACAGACCAGTCCGCTGACATCAAGGATAATAGCTGGGTAGACGGTATTTGCTACTACATGACTTACGACGAGGCAACTCAGACCAAGCCCTGTGGTACATACCAGTACAAGGTTGTAGAGGAAGAGACAACTGCTCCTGTTGAGGACACAACTGCTCCCGTAACATCCGGCGACGAGACAGATACAACTGCTCCCGTTGAGGACACAACTGCTCCCGTTGAGAATACAACAACTCCCGTTGTAGATAAGGATACAACTACTATCTACTTCGAGAACAACTGGAAGTGGGCAGATCCCACTATCTATTACTGGGGTACAGACGCTGATCCCACATGGCCCGGCGTAGCACTCACAGTAAAAGACGGTAAGAGCGGCGCAGGCGACGATATCTACGTATTCGAGCTTCCCGCTGATGCTACCGGCATCATCTTCGCAGGTAATAACGAGCAGTCCGCTAACATCGAAGGCGGCTGGTACGATGGTATCTGCTACTACATGACTTGGGACGATGCAACTCAGACCAAGCCTGCAGGTTCCTACGACTACAAGGTTCCCGTAGATCCCACAACTCCTGACGAGGAAGAGACAACTGCTCCCGTTGAGGACACAACTGCTCCCGTTGAGGATACAACTGCTCCCGTAGAGAAAGAGTACATCACAATCTACTTCACAAATGCATGGGCATGGACAGACGTTCGCGTTCATACATTCGGCAGTGCTTTCGAGGCTGATACAACTTGGCCCGGTAAGGAAATGACATTCCTCGAGACCAATGATTTTGTTCAGGACGTTTACACAGCAACAGTTGCTGCTGACGTAAAGGGCATCGTATTCACAGGTCTTGACGGCGAAACCCTCAAGCAGTCCGCTGATATCGTTCCTGAGGATGGCTACGGCTACTACATGGATTGGTCAGAGGAAGAGGGCGAGCATACTGACAAGTATCTCTATGAGACTAAGCCCGCAACTCCCGACGAGGAGACAACTGCTCCCACAGAGTCAAAGCCCGTAACAACAGAAGACGAGCCCACAACTCCCGTAGTTGAGACCGTAACTGTTTATGCTGTTAACTCTGCAAACTGGGCAGAAGTATATGCTTACATCTGGGATACAAATCATGCAGTAGCATGGCCCGGCGTAGCAATGCAGAAGACCGGCGACAAGGTTGGTTCCGCTGACGTATATGCTATGACATTCGAGTCCAAGTATGTAAACGTTATCTTCAACAACAATAATAACGGTTCACAGACTGATGACCTTACAGTAATGGACGGTCAGTATTATGACATCAAGTCTCAGGCTTGGTACGCAACTATCGAGGAAGTTCCCGCAGTAGATGCTCTCGCAACAGACACCTACCTTGTTGGTTCCTTCAACGATTGGAGCACAATCGCTAACGAGTTCAAGTTTGCAGCAGAAGGCGACGAAACTGCTACAATTACTCTCGAGCTCGAGGCAGCTAAGGATTACGAATTCAAGATCGTTCGCAAGGGCGCTTGGACATCCTGTAAGGAAACTCTTACAATCACATCCTCTATTGCTGATCTTACATTCAGTTCTTCTGTATCTGACAATGTAAAACTTACAACAACAGAGGCTGGCACATACACATTCACCTGGACACCCGATACTTCCAAGCTTGCTATCGTATATCCCGGTGACGATATTGTCGACATTCCCACACCCGACGAGCCTCCCGTTGACACAACAGTTAAGCTCGCAGGTTCCTTCACAGAGTGGGCAACAGGCGCAATCGAGATGATCGCTGACGAGACCGGCAAGGTTTACACAGCAGTTGTTGACCTTACAGCTGGCGAGTACGAGTTCAAGATCGTTGAATTCGGTACATGGCTCGGCAACGCAGGTTCTATCGAAGACACAGCTGAAGGCTGGACATTCAGAAACAAGGATGCAGAGGGCAATGATGTTGGTAACTGTACTCTTACAGCTACCGGCGGTACATACACCTTCACATTCGACACAGAGACAGATAAGCTCACAGTTACTGCAGTTCTCGACGAGATTACAACTCCCGACGAGCCCGTAGTTGAGACTTACACAGTTATCTTCCTTAATGCTGACGGCACATACCTTGGTTATGCTAAGGTAGAGGCAGGTCAGTCTGCAAACATTCCTCCCGTAATGCCCGAGATGGATGCAGATGCACAGTACACATACGTATTCTCAGGTTGGGATAAGGACTTCTCAGCAGTAACAGAGGATATGATTGTTACAGCTATGTACGACAAGGTTGTTAATAAGTACACAGTTACCTTCCTTGACAAGGACGGCAATGAAATTGACAAGGTAGAGACAGAGTACGGCACAGCAGCAACAGCACCCGCAGCACCCGCAGTTGATGGTTACACCTTCAAGGGCTGGTCT
>JAZOMY010000008.1:0-39303 GCA_045654185.1 Ruminococcus sp. | reverse complement strand
GAGCCCAAGGAGACTGAGCCTGTTGCTACAAAGCCCGTTGTAACTGAGCCCAAGGAGACTGACGCTACATCTAAGACAGAGGCTTCCAAGCCTGCTGTTGATGCACCCACAACCGGCGCTGCAACATACGTTTACGTAGTTCTCGCAGTTCTTGCTATGGCTGCATGTGCAGTTGTTGTTCTTCGCAAGAAGGTTAACGGCTAATTTAGAAAAGTTTATAAGAGAATAAGTTTCTGACTTAATTCTATGCTTTTTCGCCCCTCCATTTCGGAGGGGCGTTTTCTTTTCTGAAATTTTCGGTTAAATAATGCATTCTATATTATTTCTCGTTAATTCTATTGACGGACTCCTGGAAAAAATTTATAATTTAATTGAGACAATTTCCCTTTTTTATTTGTATTGTATACAAAAGAGTCAAATCAGGCTTGATTTGACTACGGAATTTGACCACAGAAAAGGAGGAATAATTATGTTAAAGAAAGCAGGATGTATTATTTTAGCTCTGATGCTGGTGTTCTCACTGGGTATAATATCCCTTGTGACCGCATCGGCGGAGACAGGCGACGGGCTCTACGTCTATACTGCCGACAAAGTCTACAACCCGCAGGTGGGTGATATAATTACCTATAAAATAGACCTGCAGGCAGAGGAACTCTTTGAGAACATTCATGTTCAGATTGTCTACGATAGTACTAAATTAAAGGTAATAAGAGAAGTAGAATATGGTCCTGATACTGATCCTTGGGATATGAATTATTGGGAAGTCGAAAGCCCTCTCAGATGCCCGAATCTTACAGATACCATTGTCAATTTGAGTACACCGGGTTCTATTATATTTGTTGCTAGCAGAACTTCAGGGTATAACTTCAAGGAAGAAAAGAACCTTTTCAATGTGCAGTTTGAGGTTGTTGAGGAAGGTGTTTCTGAAATCAACCTTATAATGAAAGAAATGTGGATCAAGGGCGGTGAGAAAGCATACTTCCAGACAGATAAAAATGCTCCTGTTGTCACCGAGGGAATCTCTATCAATGAATATGTTGCTGATATGCAGGAGTGCACCGACTATCCCGAAAGGCCTACGCAATCGGATACAACACCCCCCTCTATTAAAGATGAGACTGTATTCCTCTATTTTTATCCAGGTGAAGACTGGGGAAAAGATATATATTGCTATTCTTTTGAGGCAGATAATATTCTTATGCCTAACGGAACTTGGCCCGGTGTAAAATGTAGTCATGATGGAAATGGTGTTTATTATGCCATGGTACCGGTGTGTGCTGATTATGTAATCTTCAATGACGATGGATCAAATATGACTAATAACATTTTGTTGCCTCAAGAGAGTATGGTAGCAGTGTTCACGGGTTCGTTTGTTACTAATTCAAATGGAATGAAGTTGCATGAATACAAGTGGGCAGGTGTAGAGATTCTTGATGAAATTATTAAGCCTGAACCTACAGATCCAATTGTACCGACTACCCGTCCTACTGCTCCTGTTGTGAAACCCACATATCCCCAATATCCCGACTCTCCTGCAACGCCCGACGAGGTATGGCCTGAGGATACTCTTCCCACAGAGCCCTGTGAGACGGAACCCGTAGTTACAGAGCCTTGCGAGACGGAGCCTTCCGAGGCATACCCCATGGGACCTGACAGCTCGGACAAACCCCAGACAAATCAGCCCGCAACAGACCCCACAGAGGTACCTGCCACGGATGCCACAAGCGCAACAAGCGCAGTGGATGATGCAGACAAAAAGCCTGCCGACACAGTAACGACAGGTGATGTACGGGTAATTATTGCCTCGGGTATGCTGATTACCCTGGCGTTGCTCTCATTTGCAATTGTTGTTAAAAAGCGTAGCTTTAGATAAAATTTTCTTAAAACTTATAATTCTGCCCCTCCATAAGGAGGGGCTTTTTGTTTTGATGTTGTTGGTTAAACTTTAGTTTGTCTTTAAGTCAGGCATCATAATATCAGAAATCCTCACATAATTTTAAGTGTGATTCTGTTTTATGTGAGGACTCCAATGAAGAAGTTATACAGTATAGTTTGTGTGTCTTTGGCGACGGTGCTGACTGTGTTGGCGGCGGCGTGTATATATGAACGCTCCCGAAGTTTTTCCTTCTTTGGGGATAATGCTGTTATGGCGGCAGTTGCCTTGTCGTTGCCTGACGGCAGATATGGAGACAGAGTTTCAGCGGAGGGGGAAGCATCGGGAGGATTAAATACACTGAATTCAACACTTGATAATTCAGGTGCTCTGCCTGTTGTGAAATATTCGGAAGTATACAAGGAGGACCCCTCTCAATACGATACAGAGGAGCATTTGCCTGTTTTCGAGACACAGTATGTGGAGGGAGACGTGAGATATGATAATATTTCCATAAAGAACACCACAGGTCTTGATCTTGATGTAAAGAAGTATCTGGACAGGGATCTGGGGTTTAAATTTGCAAACACAAATGATGTTCAGGTTCTCATTGTCCATACCCACACAAGTGAGAGTTATCTCTACTATGATGCGGGCTATTATCACGAGAGTTTTTATCCCCGAAGCACAGATAATAACAAAAATATGGTGCGTGTGGGAGAGGAGATAGCGAATTCTCTGAGGCAACAGGGAATAGGGGTGGTTCATGCCACCGAGATACACGATAATCCTCAATATGACGGAGCCTACTATCGAAGCTATGATACTATCAGGAAGTATCTGGAGGAATATCCCGATATCAAGGTGGTGCTGGATATTCACCGCGACTCCATAAGCTACGGCTCCGAGGGCGGTAAGATTAAACCCACCTTTGAGGCAGGGGGCAGGAAAGGAGCACAGATTATGATAATGTCTGGCTATGACCCTGACGGAAGTCTTGACTTTCCTTTCTGGGAGGATAACCTGAGTTTTGCTCTGAAAATTCAGAAAAAGGCAGAGGATATGTATCCCGGTATGACCCGACCGCTATATTTCGGAAACTTTGCATATAATATGAATGTGAACAACGGTTCGCTGCTTATTGAAATGGGCACTGACGCCAATACTCTGGAAGAAGCTGTTTATACAGGCGGATTATTGGGAAATGTATTGTCTCAGGTATTGCAAAGCGGTTAAGTGTTTGGTATAATATAGGATATAATAGGGAATTTTTGGAGTCTTGAGGATGAAAACTTTTAAGAAATCTGAAAAATCAATACTTCTTTGTGTGATTTTAGCGGTTTCACTTCTTTTGTGTGGGGTAACTGTGGCAGCCGAAACAGAGCCTGCAACAGAAACTTATGCTATTGAATCATTCGTGACAGATGCCACGGAAGAAACTGAAGATACCACAGTAGAAGGCGGCACAGAGGAAACTCTGCCTTCGGATGCAACCGAGGAGACTTTGTCCACAGAACCCGAGAAAACTTATCCCGAGCCTTTGCCTGAGGTTTCCACCGAGGAGATTGTTATTCCCACTCAGTCTCCTGTGATTACAGAGGATGAAAATCCCTCTCTTTTCTGGGGATTTGTCGCCTGGATTTGTGTGGGTGTGGGTGCTGCGGTGATACTTGCGGTACTGCTCACCACCAAGACAAGAGCATACAGAGGCGGAGGCAAGAAACGCTATTCCACAGGAGATAAAATCTCCGGTAAAAAGCGACTTCTCAATGATAAATATTATAATACAAAGCGTAAATAACGATGAAAATAGGTAATCTTGAAATAGAAGGTTTTGCTGCTCTTGCACCTATGGCAGGTGTGGCGGACAGAGCTTTCCGCGAGTTGTGTACGGATTTCGGCAGTGCTTACTGTGTCAGCGAGATGGTAAGTGCAAAGGGTATTTCGTATCACAGCAAAAAGAGCGCGGAGTTGATGGAGATTTCAGAGAGGGAGCGTCCCTGTGGTGTTCAGCTTTTCGGCTCGGAGCCTGATACAATGGCTTTTGCCGCAGAGTTCTCTCTTAAATACTCTCCCGATTTTATTGATATAAATATGGGCTGTCCCGTGCCGAAGGTTAATTCCATAGGTTGCGGTTGTCAGCTTATGACAGACCCTGAACTCTGCCGAAGAATTGTTGCGGCGGTAAGCTCAGCGGTGGATGTACCTGTGACAGTCAAAATCCGCAAGGGTGTTGACGATGACCATATCAATGCCGTTGAGGTGGCACAGGCCTGTGAGTCAGGCAGCGCCAAGGCGGTTGCCGTTCACGGCAGGACCAGGGCGCAGATGTACAAGCCCTATGCCGACTGGAATATTATCCGTGAAGTGAAAGATGCGGTGAGCATTCCCGTAATCGGCAACGGCGACATTGAAACAGCCGAGGATGCCGCAAGGCTTTTTGAGGAAACTGGCTGTGATATGGTTATGGTGGGCAGGGGTGCTATGGGTAATCCCTGGATTTTCAGCGAGATAAATGCCTATCTCTCGGATGGGGTAAGACTTGCTCCTCCGACTCTTTCAGAGCGTATGAACATTATGCGCAGACACATCGAGAAACTCTGTGAATACAAGGGTGAGGATGTGGGAATGAGAGAGGCAAGAAAACATATTGCTTGGTATATCAAAGGGCTTCACGGTGCCGCATCTATTCGTAATGATGCGGGCAGACTCCGTACCCTTGATGAATTTTACAGTCTTATCAAACGAGTTATGTTAACTCAGGAATAAAAGGAATGGAGAAAAGAAAATGGACGTAACACAGAACATCAGCTTGGTTTCACAGTTTGACAAGGAAGTTTCAGACGCAATGACACTTGAATATGAGCGTCAGTGCAGAAACATCGAGCTTATCGCAAGTGAGAATATCGCTTCTCCCGCAGTTATGGCTGCAATGGGTACAGTTCTCACCAATAAGTACGCAGAGGGCTATCCTGCAAAGAGATACTACGGCGGTTGCCAGTGTGTTGATATCGTTGAGGATATTGCAAGAGAGCGTGCTTGCAAGCTTTTCGGTGCAGAACACGCTAACGTTCAGCCCCACTCCGGTGCACAGGCTAACCTTGCTGTTTACTTTGCAATGCTTGAGGTAGGCGACACCATTATGGGTATGAGCCTTGCAGAGGGCGGACACCTTACTCACGGTTCACCCGTTAATATGTCAGGTAAAAACTACAACTTTGTTGCATACGGTGTTGACCCCGAGACTCACGTTATTGACTATGACAAGGTTCGTGAGCTTGCTCTTGAGTGCAAGCCTAAGATGATTGTTGCAGGTGCTTCTGCATATCCCAGAGTTATTGACTTTGCAAAGTTCAGAGAAATTGCTGACGAGGTTGGTGCATATCTCATGGTAGATATGGCTCATATTGCAGGTCTTGTAGCTGCAGGCGTTCATCCCAATCCCGTTCCCTACTGCGATTTTGTTACAACTACTACACATAAGACTCTCCGCGGACCCCGCGGTGGTATGATCCTCTGCCGTGAGGAGTACGCAAAGGCTATCGACAAGGCTATCTTCCCCGGAACACAGGGCGGTCCTCTGATGCACATCATCGCAGCAAAGGCTGTTTGCTTCGGCGAGGCTCTCAAGCCTGAGTTCAAGGAATACGGCGAGAACATTGTAAAGAACTGTAAGGTTCTTGCTGATGAGCTTATGAAGCGCGGTCACAAGCTGGTAAGCGGCGGCACAGACAACCACCTGCTTCTCCTTGACCTGCGTGATACAGAGATCACAGGCAAGGAGCTGGAGGCACGTCTTGACGAGGTTAACATCACCGTTAACAAGAATGCAGTTCCCAACGAGCCCAGAAGCCCCTTTGTTACCAGCGGTATCCGTATCGGTACAGCAGCTGTTACAACCCGTGGCTTCGGTGAGGCTGAGATGGTTAAGATTGCTGAGCTTATCTCTACTGCTATCAACGACTTCGAAGGCAATGAGGATAAACTCCGTGCAGAGGTAAAGTCCATCTGCGACAAGTTCCCCCTCTACGGCTGATAATATGATTTTTGCGGCGGCACAGTGATATTCTCTGTGTCGCCTTGACACATAATCTCGGAGGTGAAGAGTATGTCCCCATTGGCAGACAGAATAAGACCTGAGCATCTTGAGGATATCGTAGGGCAGAAGCATTTGCTATCTGAAGGAAAACCCTTGAGAAAGATTATCGAAAGCGGCGAGATTCCAAACCTCATATTTTACGGCCCCTCGGGCGTGGGTAAGACAACTCTTGCCACGTACATTGCAAAGCGAACAAACAAAACCCTGAAGAAACTCAATGGTACCACCGCTTCTACTTCGGACATAAGGGCGATTGTGGAGGAGCTTCAGACTTTCGCAGGTCTGACAGGAATCCTTCTGTATCTTGATGAGATTCAGTATCTCAATAAGAAACAGCAACAGACTCTTCTGGAATTTATTGAGGACGGAAGAATAACGCTTATTGCATCAACGACCGAAAACCCCTACTTTTATGTATATAACGCAATTCTTTCCCGAAGCACTGTTTTTGAGTTCAAGCCGGTTGAGGCAGAGGATTTGATTCCTGCTGTGAGACGGGGCGTGGATATAATGGAAGCTGACAGGGGAGAGGGGGTTACCTTCACTGAGGATGCAATAAGGCAGATTGCACATTCCTGCGGCGGCGATGTGAGAAAAGCTCTCAACGCAGTGGAACTTTCCTATATTTCCTCAAAGGATACAGAAGATGGCAGAGTGGTTGATGCTGAAATTGCTGCCTCTCTTTCTCAAAAAAGTGTTTTTCGGTATGACCGTGACGGTGACGAGCATTATGACATTATCTCGGCTTACCAGAAAAGTATGAGAGGTTCCGACCCCGACGCGGCGCTTCATTATCTGGCACGGCTCCTGCACGCGGGAGACCTGCCTTCGGCTTGCAGAAGACTTATGGTTTGTGCCTGTGAGGATGTGGGGCTTGCTTATCCCCAGATTATCCCCATAGTCAAAGCTTGTGTCGATATTGCACAGGCGGTGGGACTCCCTGAGGCAAAGCTTCCTCTGGCTGATGCGGTGCTTCTGGTATCGCTTGCACCCAAGTCGAATTCCGGACACGATGCTATTATGGCGGCAATGGCGGATGTGGAGAAGGGCAGAGCAGGTGCAGTACCCCGTAATCTTCAGAATAAGCACTTTGATGGTGCAGACAATAAAAATCCCGGTCAGTTTTATCTTTATCCTCATTCTTTTCCTGACCATTATACCCCGCAACAGTATCTTCCCGATAATCTCAGAGGCACTCATTACTATGAGTTTGGTGACAACAAAAATGAACAGGCATTCAAGACTTATTGGGACAAGATAAAGGGGAAATACGGCATCTGAATGCACAAATTATCAAGCAGACAAAATGTGTTTTTTATGGCACTGTTTTGTCTGCTTTTTTGTGTTTTCGGGAGATGGTTTTTGAAGTGAAAAAACAAGGATAAAAAATGACAACACGGAATTACGTATTTTGGCTGCGTTGTTGATAGTGTAGTATTTAAGCGGTTTAGAGGAATTTCAAGGAGACTTGTTGTGTCGATAAGTACAATGTACACAGGATAAAAAAGTGCTATATATAATAGATAAAACTGGTATAAAAACCTTGGTAGTTATTCCGCTTCCATAATGCTTTGAAAGAAAAATAATTTGACAATTAATTAGTATAATTAGTATGCATGATAATATGCATTTTTCTATTCTGAAAAATCATAATCAAAGGAGGAATTTTTATGGTAAGAAGAAAGCATAGACTTCTGTCTCTGCTGCTTTGTCTGCTGATGGTTCTGTCTGTTACCACTGTTGCAACAGTCGCAACCGCTTCCGCAGCATCAGGCGACACAGTCTATTGCGAAAACGCCGCAGGTTGGGGCGATGTGTACTGCTACATGTGGAAAGACGGTAGCGGTGACAACGGTGCCTGGCCCGGTGTGAAAATGACTAAGGGCAATGGCAATCTCTGGTCTTACTCTGTTACTGCTGATTGGAATATGATTATTTTCAATAACGGTCAGGGTACACAGACCGGTGATATGTCCTATCAGGGAAACGGCAGTTGCTTCAATAACAGCAACAACAGCTGGTCTACAATTGATGTACCTACCAATCCCACAACACCCACAACACCCACAACACCTACAACACCTACACAGCCCAACCCCACAGGTAAGAACACCGTTTATTGCAAGAACGATGCAAAATGGGGCACAGTAAAGGTTTACATGTGGACAGACGGTTCAGGTGACAACGGCGGTTGGCCCGGCGTACAGGCTACCAATATCGGCAACGATATCTGGATGCTTGAGTACGATAAAGATTATGCCAAGATCATCTTCAATGATGGCGGCGGCACACAGACAGGCGACCTTACTCATCCCGGTTCCGGTCAGATGTACAATAACTCCACCGGCAAATGGGAGTGGTACGATCCCTCTCAGCTCCACATCAAGGATTTCACATCTGATGGCGAGACAACTCAGTACACAGGTGTTAACATCAAGCTGACTCTTACAGCAGGCGGCGGTGAAGGCGAGCTTCTCTATAAGTTCACAGCAGGTGACACAGTAATCAGCGATTTCGGTGCCGCTTCAACTGTTACCTGGACTCCCACCACAGCAGGTAGCTACACAGTTACAGCAACTGTTAAGGATTCCGCAGGTAAGACCAAGAGCAGCACTCTTGCATTCACAATCAAGGATATCAAGAACGAGGTTAAGCCCGTTATTCAGAACGTATCCTTCGGTGCTTCTGATACAGAGGTCAAGAAGGGTCAGCAGGCTACCATTGATATTACAGCAGGCGGCGGTAACACCGGCACTAAGCTTCTGTTCTACAAGGTAGTTATTACCGATCCTTCCGGCAATACTGCAAATGTTCCTTACTACACACTCAAGAATCAGTATAAGTTCACACCCGCTGCTCTGGGAACATACGAAGTTGAAGTTTCCGTTCAGGGTTCTGACAATGCTACTGTTACAAAGCTCTACAAGGTTAAGAGTGTTGGTGAGATTACTCCCAGCCCGGAGCTCAAGGCTAATGCTTCTGTAACAGGTAACACCACCGTGGGCTCTACTGTAACAGTACAGGCAAGTGCAACAGGCGGCAAGGCTCCCTACACCTACCAGTTCTCAGTAAACGGTCAGGTTGTAAAGGCTTACTCCAGTGCTTCTTCCTATGCACTTTCTCTCACAAGCGCAGGTAACTACACAATAGTTGTTACCGCTAAGGATGCAGACGGCAAGACTGCTACCAAGACCCTCACCGTTACTGCAACAAGCAACGACGCACCCGTTGATCCCACAGGCTTACTGGGCGACGCTGACTGCAACGGTACAGTAAACATCAAGGATGCTACCGAGGTTCAGAAGTCAGTAGCAGGCATCATCACTCTGTCAGCACGGGGTGCAAAGAATGCCGACGTCGATTTCAGCACAGCAGTCAACGTAAAGGATGCAACTGCTATTCAGAAGTTCATTGCAGGAATTATTACTTGGTAAGGAGGCTTAATTTATGAGTAAATTTATGAGATTTGCAGCTCTTTTACTCGTTTTTGCTCTTACTGTATCCATAGGTGTGGTCGGTATTTCTGCGGCTTCTGACAATACTGCTCAGGTGGCAGCAGAAGAAAACGGCATCACAATCTTTGTGAAAAGCGAAGATATCACTCCCTATGTTTATTACTGGAATGCGCTCCCTAAGAATCTTGAGACAGAATACCCCGGCGTCAAGATGACTCTGGATACAACCCAGGAGGGCGGAAATTGGTATAAGTATACATTCAAAGATTCTACTAAAATAAACCTTCTGTTTACCGATGGCAGTGCAGAACTCGACGGTCAGATTTCCGGAGAGTCTGTACGCACATCAGGTACATGGTGGTTCAAGAACGACAGATGGTATAACTATAATCCTGACATTCCCAGAGATTTCAATACCAGCGATTTACGCGAAGACACAATTTACTTTGTTATCACAACCCGTTTCTATGACGGAGACACAGGTAACAACGTGCACTGTTGGGATGATACAAAGGCTAACAACCCTGATTCCGACCCTGCATGGAGAGGTGACTTCAAAGGTCTTGCTGACAAGCTTGATTACATCAAGGCTCTTGGATTCTCTGCTATCTGGATTACTCCCGTTGTAACAAATGCATCGGGCTATGACTATCACGGCTATCATGCTATGGACTTCGGCAGCGTCGATGTCCGCTATGAGTCTGATAACTTCACCTATGAAGATCTGATTAAAGCTGCTCACGACAAGGATATGAAAATTGTTCAGGACGTTGTATGGCAGCATACAGGTAATTTCGGTGAAAAATTCTTCTGCCCCGTATTTGAGAAGGATGAGACTGCAGACCTTGCAAATCTTGAGGAATGTATGGTTCCCACAGATTATCTGCTCCAGTCCTACGGTCTTTCTTCTCCCGAGGCATATTATGCACAGAAACCCGAAGTTCAGTATCAGCAGAGACTTGACCTTATGAAGAATCTGACCTCCACAGGCCAGAACTCCACAGGTTCACATCCTTCCGATACAGACTATACAATGAACAAGGTTTCTTCAAGTGAAAAGCTCAACCCCAATAACTATTATCATACAGGCTATTTCCAGAGCCTTAACTGGGACGACTGGACCTGTAAGTTTGCACAGATTGCAGGTGACTGCGTTGACCTCAACACAGAAAACCCCGCAGTGGCAAAGTATATAACAGATACTTATTCTGATTATATCGCAATGGGCGTTGATGCTTTCCGAGTTGATACCGTGCGCCATATTTCCAGACTTTCTCTGAATATGATGTACAACGATGCTCTCAATAATGCCGCTAAGGCTATCGGCAACCAGAACTTCTATATGTTCGGTGAAATCTGTTGTCGTTACAGCCAGGTCTGGTATCGTGACCACGCATGCGAATCTGTTCAGTTCTATACCTGGGACGAGACAGATGCAAGCTTCAAGAATAACTGGAATTTCGATGTAGATGCAACTGCTGAGGAAATCAATGAGAATATGAACCTCACACTTGACCATTACAAGAAGTATGACGGTGTAGGCAGCCAGCCTACTTCAACCAATGCTTTCCTCAACGGAATTACATATCACACTCCTGATTACTCCAAGTCTTCGGGAATGGGTGCTATCGACTTCCAGATGCACTGGTGCTTCGACTCTGCAGGCGGTGCTTTTGGTATTGCAAAAGCTGAAGATAAGTACTACAACGACTCCACATGGAATGTTGTTTACGTTGAGTCCCACGACTATGCTCCTGACCAGAGTCAGGCTACTCGTTTCACAGGTTCAACCACAACATGGGCAGAAAACCTCTCTCTGATGTTCACCTTCCGCGGAATTCCTTGTCTCTACTATGGCGGCGAGGTTCAGTTCAAGGCTGGTGTTCAGATTGACGTAGGTCCCAATGCACCTCTTGAGAACACAGGTCGTGCTTACTTCGGAGATTACCTTGAGGGTACAGTATCCGCTTCTGATTTCAGCGAATACACAGCCACAGGTAAGGTTGCAGAGACTCTTAACAAGCCTCTCTCCAAGCACATCACAAAGCTCAACGCAGTTCGTCGTGCTATCCCTGCTCTGCAGAAGGGTCAGTACACAGTTGACTCCAAGTATGTATCCGGTAATATGGCATACATCCGTCGCTTCACCGACGCAACTACCGACAGCCTTGCGCTTGTAGCAGTATCAGGCGGCGCAACATTCAAGAATATTCCCAACGGTAAGTACATTGATGCTATCACAGGTGATATTCAGAATGTTACAAACGGCACACTCACAGTTTCCAATATCGGTACAGCAAACGCAAGAGTATATGTTTGCTGTGCATCAGGCTTCACCGGCATCGATGGTGCTATCGGTGAGACAGGCCTCACATATCTCAAATAATTCCCCTTGATTTTTTTAGATTAACCATTGTTTGCCCCGACTCAACGGGGTCGGGGCAAACATACTGTAACACGGGGAATAAAATTTGATTTTGTGCAAAAAACAAGAATACTTTACTTTCCGTGATTGCACTTATCAGGTGCAAAATTCAGATTATATCGACGATTCCGTAGAAGGATAATATTTGATAATGTATTTTAGACAAAAGGTGAATATTTGTCTTATCTACAACGGAGAAAATAATAATAGTTCTCTGAGAGAACATTAACGAACCGCGGAATTGATATAATATTGCGGTATCATAAAATGCGAATAATGCGAAAGTTTATTAAAGGAGGAATGTGAAGATGAAACGCTTGCGTTGTATTCTTGCAATAGTGCTCTGTCTCGGCATCTTTATGTCAGCAGGCATCTATTCCGCTTTCTCAGCTGAAGAAGAAGTTGCTGAGACAGGCGCCGCAGGAATTACTATTCACTTTTATCATGAGGGCGGCACTCCCTATATCTATTACTGGAATGCACTCCCCCAGAACCTTGAGACCGCTTATCCCGGTGCTAAGATGACTGCTGACACAGCATCAGGCGCTAACTGGTATAAGTACTCATTCCCCACAGCTACAAAGATTAACCTTATGTTTACCGATGGTACAAACAAGCTCACCGGACAGCTTTCCGAGGAACTCAGCCGTACCAGCGATGCATCAAACAACTGGTACTATAAGGATAACAGATGGAGCAAAACTCCCAATCCTGATCCCGTTTCACGCGGAGACTTCCGTGAGGAGTCCATTTACTTCGTAATCACCACTCGTTTCTACGATGGTGACAAGGGCAACAATGTTCACTGCTGGGATGACAAGCAGGCAAACAACCCCGACAGCGATCCCGCCTGGAGAGGCGACTTCAAGGGTCTTGCCGACAAGCTTGATTACATCAAGGCTCTGGGCTTCTCTGCAATCTGGATCACTCCCGTTGTTGAGAACGCTTCCGGCTACGACTACCACGGTTACCATGCAATGAACTTCGGCAAGGTAGACCCCAGATATGAGTCTTCTGACTTCACATATCAGGATCTTATCGATGCAGCTCACGAAAAGGGCATGAAGATTGTTCAGGACGTTGTTTGGAACCATACAGGTAACTTCGGTGAAGCTTGGCTTGAGCCTCTCTTCACAAAGGAATATGACAAGATTCAGGATCTGGGTACAGCTGATTGTATGAAGGTTATCCCCGGCTCCGCTCTTGCAAAGCACTATCCCAACTACGATAACCTCGATCCCGGTCTTCAGTTCCAGGCAAGACTTGACTGTCTGAAGGCTCATCAGAGCGGTCCTCAGAGTGATCTCAACAAGCTTGAGCACTACCACCGTGAGACAGGCATGGGTTACGAGTCTCCCATTGAGCAGCAGGGCTCCATGGCAGGTGACTGTGTTGATATCAATACAGAAAACCCCAATGTTGCCAAGTACATCACAGACACATATCTTGAGTATGTAGAAATGGGTGTTGACGCTTTCCGTCTTGATACAGAGAAGCACATCAACCGCTGGACTCTCAACAGTGCATACTTCCCCAAATTCCAGGGCATCAAGAACTTCTACATCTTCGGTGAGGTTTGCTCACGTGTTCGTGAGACATGGAACCACAATATTCCTTCTTCTTCACCTGCATTCTTTACCTGGAAAGAGACAAGCAGTTCCTGGATCGGCAACTGGGATACAAAGGATCCCACAGCTAACATCCAGAAGTCCATCAACCACTATGAGGCTTACAACAACCCCAGTGGTGCTCCCACTTCTTCAAATGCTTACCTCAACGGTATTACATATCACACACCTGACTACTCCAAGGCAAACGGTACCGGTGTTATCGACTTTACAATGCACTGGAACTTCGAGAATGCCTACAATGCTGTAAGAGCAGGTTATGCAGAGGACAGCTACATCAACGACTCCACATGGAACGTTATGTACATTGACTCTCACGACTACGGTCCTGACGGTATGGAGAAAACACGTTACAGCCTTGGCACACAGGCTTGGGCTGAGAACCTGAACCTTATCTTCACATTCCGCGGAATTCCCTGTCTCTACTACGGCTCTGAGGTTGAGTTTGCAAAGAACCTGCCTATCGATGTAGGCCCCAATGCTCCTCTTGCTCAGACAGGTCGTGCATACTTCGGTGACTACCTCGAGGGTTCAGTTAAAGCAACTGACTTCACCAAGTACACTGCATCCGGTAAGGTTGCAGATACCCTTAATAATCCTCTCGCAAAGCACATCCAGAAGCTCAATGCTATCCGTCACGCTGTTCCCGCTCTCCAGAAGGGCCAGTATACACACGACGGTGCATACGTTTCCGGTGGCGAGATGAGCTACATCCGTCGTTACACCAACAAGTCCGAGGGTGTTGACAGCCTTGCTTGTGTAGCAGTAACAGACGGCGCAACATTCAAGAATCTCCCCAACGGCAAGTACGTTGATGCTGTTACAGGTGACGTTAAGAATGTTACAAACGGTACACTCACAGTTTCCTCCACAGGTAGAGGTAATATGAGAGTTTACGTTTGCTGTGCATCAGGCTTTACCGGTATTTCAGGTGCAATCGGACCTTCCGGTCAGTCCTATCTCAAGTAATTAATAAACTCCTTATGTCAGGCGAAGTACAGGTTGCTTCGCCTGATTTTTTGTTGTATTTATTATGGTGAACATTTCTAATTTGAGTATCAAAATTTGTGCAAAAAGTGAAGATTAATAATTGTAAAAACTATTGCAGTTTTGATATCATTGTAGTATAATGTTTAAGACGAGAATATCTCGAATGAATTATTTTAGGAGGAGATTTCCAATGTTCAAGAAAATTCTTTGCCTGCTCATGGCTCTTGTCACTGTTGCAGGTCTTGCAGTAATCGGCGCTTCTGCTGCTGATGAGACAAAGTTCTACTTCGAACTTCCCTCTGACTGGGGTTCACCCAAGTCTATCTACTGCCACATCTATGATATCAGCACTGGTACTGAGCTCGCAGCATGGCAGACCAAGAAGGAGAAGTGCACACTGGAAGCTGATGGCAGATACTCCTACGACCCCGTTGCAAAGAAAATCGGTATTGCTGACGGCGTTGTTTACGGTATCATCTTCAGCAGCGATGCAGGTATGGAGACATACACAACTCTGATGTCCACAGCTTGCTACGGCGACGCTCTCTACTGCAACGATACTAAGTATGAGAACCCCGTTGACAGCTCCAAGACAAGCCGCGCAGCATTCTGGAGAAACAAGAATGCAGCTGAGTACGGCCCCCTCATGCAGATTACCTCTATCGGTAACCTCGTAGGTACTTGCATGGCTCCCGGCGCAACAGGCGAGTCTATGTTCAAGGATTTCCTTACAAACAACCTGACAAACGCTCAGACTTACTCCGGTAAGGATGATCAGGCTATCATCGACGACATGGCTAATGACCTCGGTCTTGGCAAGTCCACTGTTGAGAAGCTCATCAAGGAAACAGGCGTAACTGTTGCTTGGGATGCAGCTAAGTCCGGTCTTAAGGATGCTGACGATACTTCTAAGCTTCCTCCCAACCCCGGTACTATCGGTTCCGGTCAGGAGATGACAATCGTTTACATTTCTGTTGCTATGATGGTAGCAGCTGCAGGCGTTGTTTTCTTCGCACGCAAGAAGAGAGTTACTGAGTAATTTATTCTTCTGAAGTACTTAAACTTAAAACCTCCTGTCTTTTGACAGGAGGTTTTTTGATGTCTTTTTTAGTAAAGTTAAGTGCAAATTATTGGTGATTTATAAAACGGATTATTTGACAGGGGATAGAGTCACCGCATTTGTTCTTTACGATATAATGCTATATTAGAATAATAGATGCGTTTTTGTGCAGTTTTTATGACAGTGAGAAATAAATCTTGTTAATTTTGCAGACTAAAATAATGTACAAAAACTATTGCAAATGTGTAAAACTTATGTTAATATTGTTACAGAAGAGAAAGTAACCTGAAATTCGGGCGAAGATACTTCGAATAAATGAAAGGAGGATAAACCGATGTACAGTTAAGGCTGCTGACAGGCAAGGTTCTGAAGTGGTAGCCGTGCTTGTTATAGCACATAATCTGTTTTAAGATTATTTTGATGTAAGGTTATTAAGCAAACCATATCCTTAAATGACCGCAGGAATTTATAATTTTCAGCTATCTTTGAATTCGGCAACGCTCGCCGAAAGTCAACAAATGCTACCCGTCATAATAATCACAAATAAAGTTTACGAAGTCAGATACAACTTCTTCTTAAAAATAATATCTATGTAATGCCTATCGGTTTATAGATTCAGATTTAAGTGTATGCAAATTTCCGGATTCTTCCGACCTGATAAATAGTACAGATTAAAGAATGATATATAGAATCGACACCGCAGAAGAGATTATAGAATGATGCAACGGTGAATGAAAAAGTGAAGCATCGTATTTGATAAGTAAGCGAAAACTAAAACAGAAAATACCGATAACAAAAAATAAATGAAAAGGAATTTCTGAAATCTTACAGAAATTGAGTGATTAAAATTGATTATTAATGAACAGTAAAAGCCTCCCGCGTGATTTGAAGTGGGAGGCTTTTCGTTTTGCTATATTGTTTTTGTGTTTTGCTTTTTTATTTATATTTTAGTATGTATGGTCGCAGATTTCATTTATTTTGTCGCGGAGTATGAGGAAATCTTCAAATGCCTCCGGTTTTCTTCTGGGGTCGCGGAGAATGGCGGCAGGATGCAGCATAGGCATCATCAATACACCGTTTTTCTCGAAAAACATTCCGTGTTCTTTTGTGATTTTAATATCCTCTTTAATGAGTCTGGCGGAGGCAATTCTGCCGAGGCATACTATGATTTTGGGTTTCATAAGGAGCACCTGATTGCGGAGCCAGTCGATACAGCAGGCAACCTCCTCTGGCTTGGGGTCGCGGTTTTTCGGAGGACGGCACTTCACCATATTTGCGATATAGATATTTTTGTTGCGGTCGAGGTCCACAGCCAACAACATTTTGTCAAGGAGTTGTCCTGCTCTGCCAACAAAGGGTTTGCCCTGAATATCTTCATTTTCACCGGGGCCTTCGCCGATAAAGAGCACTTCTGCGTTGCGGTTGCCTGTGCCTATAACAACGTTGGTGCGTTCTTTGCAGAGTTCGCATTTTCTGCAAAGCAGACATTCTTCCTCAAATTTATCCCAATTATCATACATTTTGTGTTCCTCCTGATAAATTATTCAAAATTATATTGTTATATTGCAAAAACAGTTGAAATTTAAACGTTTCGGGTGTAAAATAGGTTCAGAAAAATTTTAAGAATGGTGGTATATATTATGAAAATAATGGTTGAAACTTCAGCACGTCACATCCACATTACTCAGGAGACTCTGGAGGCACTCTTTGGTGAGGGCGCAACTCTTACCAACAAGAAGGATCTTTCTCAGCCCGGTCAGTTTGCTTGTGCAGAGAAGGTTACAGTTGTAGGTCCCAAGGGTGAGATCACAATGTCTGTTCTCGGTCCTGTTCGTCCTGCAAATCAGGCAGAGGTATCCTTTACCGATGCAAGAAAGCTGGGCATCGTTCCTCCCGTAAGAGAGTCCGGCGACGTTAAGGGCGCACCCGGATGTATCCTCAGAGGACCCAAGGGCGAGGTTGAGGCTGCTGACTGCGTAATCGTTGCAAAGCGTCACATCCACCTTACACCTGAAGCAGCTGCTGAGTTCGGTGTTGAGGATAAGCAGATTGTTTCCGTTAAGGTTGGTACTGCAGGCGTGAGAGAGACAACATTCGGCGACGTAGTTGTAAGAGTAAGCGACAAGTTCTTCCCTGCAATGCACATCGATACCGATGAGGCTAATGCCGCAGGTCTTACAGGCACTGTTGACGGTGAGCTTATCGTTTAATTGAAATCAGATTTTAAAGAGCAGACTTTTTGAGTCTGCTCTTTTTTCTTTGTTATTTTATGAGCATTTTGCGGTTGGAGGGATTATCGTAATCCTTGCTTATACCATCGTCGGTATAGATGAGGTACTCATTGCCGTCACCGATGAGGGTGAGATTATCAAAGTTAATCTCAAAGGTGCTTTTTGCTCCCTCGGCAAGGGGGATGCATCTGCCTTTGCGGATAAAGAACACAACCTCATTTTCGGGAATCTCTATGAAATGATGGCCTTTTTCATAAGGCTTCTCGGTGATTTCTCCGCCGCTCATACGAACCGCGGTCATATCCTCGGGAAGGTAAACATATCTGCCCAAAGCGTTCTGTGTGTAGACGGGAGCTATCATAATCTCGTTACCGATAAGGAGCTGGTCCTCGGTGTGACGGGCAATTTCATCATCAGGATACTCGAAAGCAAGAGGTTTGAAGAACATCTTATTGTCAAGGGATGCTTTCATAAATTCGCTGTAAAGATAGGGGATAAGGCGGTATCTCAGCTCCAGAATATGTCTGAAGTCCTCTGTATCCTCAAAGCGATAGCACTCCTGCATACGTGTGCCAAGAGCGGAGTGGTTGCGCATCAGAGGTGTGAATATACCCAGAGACAGCCAACGGAGCATCAGGTCGCGGCTTGTGTCGCATCCGAAACCGCCGATATCTGCACCCACATAGAGGAAACCGCACATATTGAGAGACGGAAGCACTTTGATTTCACTGAGAATATGAGACCACCAAGCGTGGTTGTCGCCTGTCCAGATGCCGCCGTAGCGATGCATACCGATATAGGATGCTCTGGAGAAAAGTAAAATTCGTTTGTCGGGCTCGATTTCAGAAAGCGCTTCCGATGCACTTCTGGTCATATTGTAGCCGTAGAGATTGTGTAGGTCGATGTGACAGTATCTGCCCTGAGGGGTGTTGTGATAGAAGCTTTCGTAATCCTCCTTGGCATTCTGACGGCTTGAAAGGAAGTACTTCAGGTCGTTGAAACCGTCAAGGGTAAGTTCCTCCCCGGCATATCCGCGGATTTTTGTCTGAGTATCAGTAACACTTTTGCGGGAGAAGAAGATAGCAGGTTCGTTCATATCATTCCAGAAACCCTCGATGCCCATATCGGTGAGGGTCTTGTATTTGAGGCCGAACCAGCGACTTGCATCGGGATTTAAGAAGTCGGGGAAATGTGTCATTCCCGGCCACACGCAAGCTTCAAAGGGATTGCCGTCCTTGTCGGTGCAGAAGTATCCGTTTTCTACACCCTCCTCGTAGACGTCGTAGCCTTTTTCGATTTTGACACCTGCATCAATAATGGGAACAAGGCGGATATTCTGTTCTTTCATTTCTTTTGCGAAAGCCTCAAGGTCGCCGAATGTATCCTTGTTTACGGTGAAATCCTTGTAGCTTTCCATATAGTCGATATCAAGATATACCGCATCAAGGGGCAGGCCTGCTTCTCTGTGCTTTCTGACTACTTCTCTGACGGTGTTTTTGTCCATATAGCTCCAGCGGCTCTGGGTGTATCCGAATGCCCACATGGGAGGAATATAGCTTCTGCCGATGGCTTCTCTGAAACTTTCTGTAATGGAGTAGGGAGAGTCTCCCTCAATAATATATACATTGATGTTGGAGTTCTTTGTGATGATTTCCAGGTAATCCCTGCGTGTGAAACCAACATCAAAGGTAATGCGGGAGGGACAGTCAAAGAATACGCCGAAAGGTTTTGTGCCGTTTTCGATAATCAGGAAACTGTGAGCACCGTAAAGTGAGCGTGTAGCCTCAGTGTGATTAGGGTCATCGCTGCAGAAACTGTCATAAATATATCCGCGCTTATTGATGCCGCGGCTTGCCTCGCCAAGACCGTAGACGGCGTCGTTTCTGCCGAGTCTGAGGGTGAATTTAAGTCCCTCGGCGGAGTCTGTTTCAAAATAGGGCAGAGCACCATCGCATACGGGAATGCCGGTGATAACTGCTTCTGTATCAAAAGGTTTTCCGAAAACATATTTTTTTATCATAAAAACACCTGTCATCCTTGAAAAGTTCATATTTATAATATATAATTATTATAATATATAAAAAGTATAGCATACATAAAAGCTGAACACAAGATAAACAATGACATAAAAAGGAGAAGAATTATGGAAAATAAAGTTATTCTTTTTGCGGACAGTTCCATCGACCTGACCGAAGAATTGAGAGAGAGATACTCTGTTCATACTCTGCCCATCCACATTATTCTGGACGACAAGATGTATGAAGACGGAGTGGATATCACAAGCGCCGATATCTTCCAGAAGTATTATGACAGCAAGATGCTCCCCAAGACTGCGGCTATCAATATGGATGATATTATTTCCGCTCTGAAGCCCTATGTTGAGGATGGCTATGAAGTTGTATATATAAGCCTTGGCTCGGCTCTTTCCAGCAGCTTCAGAAACAGCTGTATTGCGGCTGAGGAACTTGGCGGCAAGGTTTACCCCATTGACTCCTGTTCTCTTTCCACAGGCGCAGGTCTGCTTGCAATAGAAGCTGCGGAGAGAATTGCAAAGGGAATGAGTGCAAAGCAGGTTGCTGAGGAGGTAACTGCTCTCAACCAGAAGAATCACGCAAGCTTTGTTCTGGATACTCTTGAATTTATGCGTGCGGGCGGCAGATGCTCTGCTGTTACTGCTTTTGGTGCAAACCTTCTGGGTATCAAGCCTTGCATTAAAGTTTTCAATGAGCAGAACGGTGCTATGGCTGTTTCCAAGAAATACAGAGGTAAGTTTGAGAAGGTTATCTTTGACTATGTTGACGAGACTCTGGCAAGTTATGATAATATCCGTACAGACAGAATCTTTGTAACATACTCAACAGTAGAAAACGACCTTGATAAGAGAGTTGCAGATTATATCCGTGAAAAGGGAATCTTTAAGGAAATCTTCATAACAAGGGCAAGCGGTACTATTTCCTGCCATTGCGGTCCCAATTGTCTTGGCATTCTCTTTATGACAGAATAAGTTTTGAGAGTACAGATATGATTAAAGCGAAGGCTGCTTAAGTGAAAAGAGCCTTCGCTTTTTTTATTGAAAAGCCCCCCTTTTTTGAAAGGGGGGTGTAATGTTTTTTGTTGTTCAGTTCAATGCGGTTTGCAGGCTTTCGAGATTTCTTTCCATAAGGGTTAAATAGGTTTCGCCGCTCTCAAAGTCGTCTTTTGAGATATTATGACAGGAATAGAAAGTCATAATTTCTGCGCCTGTTTCAGCGGAAATTGTATCTGCAATAGTACCTGAACTGAGTTCGATTTTGTAGACAACGGGGATGTTCTGCTCATTTATGATATCAACAAGTGCCGCAACCTGAGAAGCAGAGGCTTCGGTGTCATCAGAGCAACCCGAGAACGCCGCATACCACGTAAGGTTGTATTCTTCGGCAAAGTATGTGAGAGGAAAACGGTCTGCGAAAACAATGGTGTTTCGCTCTGAGTTTTCGGTAACGTTCCTGAAATCTTTGTCCAGAGAGTTAAGCTCTGCTATGTAATTATCAAGATTTTCTTTGTAGAAGGTGGCATTTTCCGCATCTTTTTCTGCAAAAACCTGATATATTTTTTCGCAGATGGCAATGGCGTTTTTAGGAGAGGTCCAGACGTGTTCATCTGTATCTTTGTGATGCTCTTCTTCGTGAGTGTGAATGCTTTCTGAGGGAGTTACACTGTTGAGGAGGGAGATTACCTTCATATCATCATTTTTTACCGTGTCGAGAATGGTATCGATATATGTATCGGATTCACCGCCGGTATAGATGAAGACATCACATTCTGATATGGCAATAATATCAGAGGTGGTGGGCTCGAAACTGTGGCTTTCTCCTCCCGGAGGAATCAGCATGCGGATATCAGCATAGTCTTTTGCGATTTGCCTTGCAAAGTCATATTGAGGGAATATAGTTGCGACAACTTTGAGTCTTTCGTCCTCGGAGGATGTGTTGTCGGTGCATCCTGTCAGGCAGAGGATAATAAGCATCAAAGCTGTTAAGATTGATAAAATTCTTTTCATTTTGTTTCTCCGTGGGATGAATTTAGTCTCCACAGGATATGATATCATATTTCTTGTAAAAAACAACATCAATTTCAAAATTCTGACATAAATGCTTCGGAAATTTCGGGGATGTGTATTGGCAGGGCGGCGCTTTCCGAGAGTATCCGCACAAAGTTTTCGGCACGGTCTCTCTTGTCGGTGAAGTCCCGGATAACAGTGTGGAGATTTGTATTTTCCGAGTGTGCCGCGCCGACTATGTAGGCGTTGAGAGAAAACATTTTGTTTTCTTCTGTGATTTCGTAGCAGATTACAGGGGAATAATACACATTGACCTTTTTCATTTTTGAAACCTCCGTGGTTTAGAAGCAATGATATAGAATAAATATATTTTATCGGATAAAAGGTTGACCGAAGCGTGCAAGATTATTATAATGGATTTATTATGAAAAAAGAGGAGTATTATGGAGAATAAAACCCCTTGGACCAAATTTTACGGAAAAACACGAGAGCATTTGGACTACCCTGACACGAGTATTTGCGGGGCGGTCTTTTCTGCTGCGGAAAAACATCCCGACGGCACTGCCCTTGTTTATATGGGCAGACGGGTGAGTTATGATGAACTTTGCAGAAAAATTCTGGATTTTGCAAAGATTTTTAGTGCTCTCGGAATTTCAAAAGGTGAGAATGTAGCGGTATGTCTGCCGAACATCCCCGAGGCGGTTTATACTCTGTACGGCATTAACAGAATTGGGGCGGTGGCGAGTTTTATGCATCCGCTTTCTGCAGAAGCAGAGCTTGACCTTTACCTTGATGAGTTGAGCGTAAGATTTGTTGTTACCCTTGATTCTCTTTATGAAAAGTTCAGCCAAAAAACCAGAGAAAGAAAAGACCTTACTTTTCTGGTGGTTTCAGCAGCAGAGTCTATGCCCCTGCTGAAAAGGAGCGTTTACTGCCTGACACAAAGAAAAGGCAAAACAAAAGCCAAACCCAAGGATAATATTCTTAGACTGTCAAAACTTGGCAAGGCGGTATCCGCAGCAGAAATTGATTGCGATAATGTGTCTTCTGATGATACTGCGGTGGTTTTGTTTTCGGGTGGTACCACGGGTGTACCCAAGGGAGTTATGCTGTCTAATTACAGTCTCAATGCCATGGCTATGCAGACGGCTGAGATGAGCGGCTTCGATATATGCGGAAAATCAATGCTTGCCGCTATGCCTATGTTTCACGGATTCGGTCTGGCGGTTTGCGTCCATACACCCCTTATCGCCGGTGCCAACAGTATTCTGGTGCCGCGTTTTACCATGAATGAATACGCAAAACTCATAAAAAAATACCGTCCTAACTTCATTGCAGGCGTGCCCACGTTGTTTGAAGCACTCACAATGAATGCTTATCTTGATAACGTGAGTCTGGACTGTCTGCTGGGAGTTTTTTCCGGCGGGGATACTTTGCCGGTAACTCTCAAAAAGAAGTTCGACGGATATCTGAAGGAACACGGTGCACAGGTTAAAATCAGGGAGGGTTACGGATGTACGGAGTGCGTAACTGCCTGTTGTTTAACTCCCGTGGACTTTGAAAAAGAGGGGAGCATCGGGATACCGTTTCCTGATATGCTGTTTAAAATCTGCCGCGTAAATTCCGAGGAGGAGGTACCCTTTGGTAGTGACGGCGAGATATGTATCTCGGGTCCGACTCTGATGAAGGGTTATCTGAACCATCGGGACGAAACTGAAGCGGCGCTGAAGGTTCACGGTGACGGCCGTTTGTGGCTTCACACCGGAGATATCGGAAAGATGGATGAGGATGGCTTTGTGTATTTCAGTCACAGAATCAAGAGGGTTATTGTAACCAGCGGCTACAATGTTTTTCCCTCGCAGATAGAGAAAGTGATAGAGTCGCATCCCGGTGTTGAAATAAGTTGCGTTGTAGGTGTCAGCGACCCATACCGTATGAAAAGAATCAAAGCCTACGTAGTAAAAAAAGGTGAGATTCAGGATGAGGAAAAACTCCGGGAGGAGCTTTTTGAACATCTGAGACACAGCGTTGCACGTTATGCCGTGCCGAAAGAAATTGAGTTTCTGCGTGAACTGCCCAGAACAAAGGTGGGCAAGGTGGACTTCAATGCGCTTGAGATGCGGGGCGAAAATGAATAATTGAAATTACTTGATTCCGATGAGGTTGCGGGCGTTTTGTGCTTCTTTGACTTCGTCGGAATTAATTATTTCAAGCTCTTTTTTCTGCCTTTTGAGAACCTCTCTGTTACAGAAAACACTGTAACATCCGCGACGTACCCAACATACAGGCAGAAGAACGGGTGCTTTCTCAAGAACAGGATAACGCTTTTTCATTACCTCAATTCCCGGGAAGAAATTACCCATAAGATACTTGAATTGGTCAAAGGCGGTAATTGTTGTTTTCTTATTAAAAAGTGATGATGTGCGATATACAGAGAAACTGCCGTGCTCACCTGATTTGAAGATGAAGTTGAGAATCTGGGCGTGGTCGTTGTCGGGCTCTTTGTTTTCAAACATACAGAGCAGCAGTTCGTTCAAGTGACCATAAAATTCCTCTGCGTTGTACTTCTTGATAACATCCAGAACAAAATCCCTGTCGATGTCGGGATGATGCTTTTCAAAAATATATAAATCACAGAAGTGTCTTATTCCGCTTCCGCCTGAAATGATATGCTTGTAGAGGTGGAAAAACAGGTGGAGGTAGAAGTATTCATCTGTAAATACAAAGGTATTACCATTATCAAGGGGTCGTACCTTTGAAAACGGATCCGTAAAAACATCGTGAAACTCAGACTTGTTGCTCATAATATCTGAGTGGAGTTCGTAGATAAAGTAGTTATCCTTGGAGTATTCGTCGTTATAATCTATGCTTGCGTCCAGCAGATACCCAAGTTCATGCATGATCTTCATACTGCGGCTGCGGTCTTCTTTGCTCATACATATATCTACGTCTGACTGGGTCCTCATATGGGGGAGAGGATAGAAATTTTTAAGGTGTGTGCCTTTGAGAATGATGAATTTGATTCCTTCATTGTGAAGTGCTTCAAAAACACGGCGTGCCTCCAGCTCCTGACGAGCCTCTCTTGCCAAGGTGCGGTTGTTGGAATATTCAAACTCACGGACGATGTTTTCAGGGGCACCAAGTGCTTTGACGGCGGGATAAACAAGAGCTGCCACATTGTGAAAAAGCGCAAGCTTATAAAGCTGCTCCCAGTCCATATCCTTAAAAGGTTTCTGAGGAGCAGTTGAATTAATAACCGATGAAATAAGTTCGGTAAGATATCTTCCGTATTCAGTTATTGAATTATTGTTCATATAAACACCGCCGATCGACTGTAATTGATTATATCATAGTGAAAAAAATAAATCAACAAACCTTGTAAAAATAACGCTGAACTTATCAAAAACTATATGCTTTTTACAGAGTTATGCTTCTGAGGCATAAACTTGCTGTGGTCTTCTTTGTCATTTTTTGATAAAAAAGCTGCCGCCCGGAGGATTAGTCCGGGCGGCTTCCGTGCTTATTAGGAGATACTAATAGGCGTGAAAATTCATCAGATAATTTCGCCGATCGGGAAATCAATATCAAGTCCTGCGGCGAATTTTTGAATTGCGGTAGCATCTCTTACGTTGATGTCTCCGCTTAAGTCAACGTCTGCACAACTGACAGCGTCTCCTGTGAGAGTGTCAAGGCCTGCTGCGTGCTTCTGGATAAGGGTAGCATCCTTTACGTTGACGACACCGCTTAAGTCGGCATCTCCCAGGAAGAGTTCTACTTCGGGAGGAGTGATAACTCCGTCGTAGCTTTCATAGAACTGAGCGGAGAGCCATGCGGTTCTGGAGTTGAGCCAGTCAATTGTGTAATCATACTGACCCTTGAATGTATTTACATTATAATATGTAATTTTGGAATTTTCAACATATTTTCCTGTTTCGTAATCAAATTTTCCGCCAAGAAGTTCCGAGTGATCACAAATCCAGCTGCCTGTGGTCATCAGCCAACCCAGCTCGTAGTTCATATCAGCGGTACCCTTAAGATAATCATAGTATACATCCTTGGAGTAAAGCTCGCCTTCAGTAACACCTCTCTGATTGAATGTGTTGATGGCGGGGAGGAACTCCTCAAACCACACATCGGCAGCATAATCCATAATTGTAGCATTTCTGGCAGCATAACCGAGGATGGTGTATTTTGAAGACTTATTGTTGGGGGAGGCGCCGGGCTTGAACTTAACCCACCAACCTGTGGGTTCTTCGTAGTCCTTGACACCCATACCCTGAAGGTCTCTTACAACACCTGTGGCGTTGCCCAGGGAGTTGTCATAGTCCCAGACAGGAGATGCGAAGAACTTATATGTGCCGTCCTCTGCCTCTTTGTAGACAAAGTAGAGAGAAGAAACACCTACGTCCCAGTTCTTGCCCAGTTCGTTGATGAGCATAATTTTGGTGAGGGAGTCTATATCCACAAGCTCTGCCATATTGGCGGAGTTGAGACGGATGGAGTTGTACATATTGTCAAACTTGGTTTTTGCGATGTTCAATACTTCATCGTAATAGGGGTCGTCCTTATCAAGTTCGGGTCCTTTGAGGGTGAGTTTGCAGCGTGCGGAGGAAGTCTTGATATAGTAATCGCTGCTGCCTGCGGATGCATCAACCTCACAGATAAAGGGGAATTCCTCCTTGAGAGTGCCGTCTTCGTTGAGATGTGTGTCGTCGTCAATCTCGGGAACGAGGTTGTTCTTGCCGATATCAACTTTCTGTGTGAGCTGATATGAGCCCAGATACTCGCCGTTCATATAGAGGTCAACAAATCTTGAATCTGAAGCATAGGGCATTCCGATTGCATCGGAAAGATCCTGAAGGAAACGGTTTCTCACAAGAGCGCTGTCCTGATAGTTTGCAAGGAGAGAGAGCTTCTTTGTTTTTACCATTCCTGCAACGGAAACAGCTGAATCGTATGTAACGTTGAAGGGCTTCTTGTTTTTATCCCAAGTGGTGTTGCCTCTGCCCTTGATTTTTTTAACGGGTGTGTTGTCAACATTGCCATCGCGGTCAACAATGGCGCCTGTGGCTTTGGCCTCATTTTCTTTATCTTCGCTGAGATATTTAATCAAATCTGTGCCGTTGCCGTCGGGGTCGGGATTGTTGATGAATACGGATGCCTCGGCTGTGGAGAACATAAACCTGAGTTTATGGCTCTCGCCACCTGCGGTTACGGTGTAAGTAACACCTGTGTTGAAGCTTATCTCTGCAAATTCAGAAGGTGCGATGGTTACGTCTCCGATTTTTACATCTGTTGAATATGTGTTGAGGATGATAACTTTGTTATCGGATACGCTTGAGGGAAGGAAAAAGTACTTTTCCTCTGAAACCCCTTCGCCTGCGGTAAGTCCCAGGTCGGCAAGGTCTTCCTCGTCGTAGTCGCGGTAAATATCTGCGTGCTGCCAGTGGTGCCATGCCTCGGTCTCAGCACTGTCGTCAACGGCGTGAGCATAAAGCATATCTGCTTTGAAGTAAGAGGGTAAATCCTCCTGTGCCGCGGCAGAGGTTGAGATGGTGGCAATACCTGTCAGCATAAGCAGACAAAGAAGTATGGCTGTGAGTCTTTTCATCTTTGGGTCCTCCTTTTAATTGTGATTTTTACACACAATAATTGTACCATAAAGCAACTGATAAATACAATACCGTTAATTGTTAAATAATTATTAAAGGGCAGGCGTATTGCAAGTTTTTATACTTCGTGATATACTAAAAAGGCAAATAAACAGAAAAGGAGCATTTTTATGTTTTTATATAACAAACCTATGGTAAAAGAGGATATGGCAGAGCTTACTTCAAGGGAATATATCCCCTTTGAAATGCTTCGTTCAAAAACTGTACTGATAACCGGTGCCACAGGTATGCTTGCATATTATTTTACATTGGCACTTATGCATCTGAACATTGAAAAGGACTACGATATCCGCGTTATTGCTCTGGTGAGAAACAAGGCAAAAGCAGAGAAGAAGTTTGAAGGTTTTCTTTCTGACAGCCGTTTTGAGATTCTGGCTCAGGATGTTTGCGAGGAAATTAGCATCGAGGGTGATGTGGACTATATCTTCCACGCAGCAGGGGCCGCCAGTCCTTACTTTATCAAAAATGATCCCACGGGCATTATTGCCGCCAACACAAAGGGTACTGTGAATATCCTTAATCTCGCCAGAGATAAGAAGGTTACCAATGTTATCTAT
This sequence comes from Ruminococcus sp., assembly GCA_045654185.1. Classification (GTDB taxonomy): domain Bacteria; phylum Bacillota; class Clostridia; order Oscillospirales; family Acutalibacteraceae; genus Ruminococcoides. Next base: position 11,274 of record JAZOMY010000008.1, on the reverse strand, counting down.
CCCTCTACAAGAGAGATTTACGGCAAAGTTGAGGGTGTGCAGTTTATCAAGGAAACCGATATGGGTGTGTTTGACCCTCTGGAGGCGCGTTCCTGCTATCCTGAAAGCAAGCGTATGGCTGAAACTATTCTCAGAAGTTACAACGTGCAGTATGGTGTGCCTTTTACTGTGCTTCGTATTGCCCACTCCTACGGCCCCGGTATGATAATTGAGAGTGACGGCCGCGTTATGGCGGATTTTATCAGCGATGTTGTAAATAAGAGAAATATTGTTCTCAAGAGCGAGGGCCTTGCAGAGAGAGCGTTCTGCTATGTAACCGATGCAGTTGCTGCTATTTTTGTGACAATGCTCAAGGGCGGCTGCTGTGAGGCATATAACCTTGCAAACGAGACAGAGCCTACTCCCATTCGTGACGTAGCTCAGATGCTCACAGGAATGTTCCCTGAAAGAAATATAAAAGTTATCTTTGAAATAGCAGGTGACACAAGCGGATACTGTAACTATGCCCGCGTGGGACTGGATACAACAAAACTTGAAAGTCTTGGCTGGAAGCCTGAGGTTAAACTTGCAGACGGTCTCAGAAAGACTGTGCTGAGCTTTGATTGATAATAATTTGTACTGATTTATTGAGGTAAAAAGGGGGGAGTTCCGTGAGCATTTACAGAAGAATAAAAAACAAGGCGGTTTCTTTTGTACCGCCACTCAGTAGAAAACTCTATGCCCGCGGTAAGCATCCCGAGATAAAGGTATTGGTAGCAGGCCTTATGATGTGCCGCAATTTAGGTGATGTGGTTATTTCGGACTGCACACAGTACCTCCTTGAAAAAGCGGCAAAGGAAACAGATATCAGAAAACTCAGACTCTCTACCATTGATATCAGGCGTGAGAAGGATAAAGAAAATCTTAACAGAGTCAGAAACAGTGACCTGGTGGTGTTTCCCGGTGGCGGTTTCATCAAATATAAGCAGGAGAATTTCCCCAAGGAAATGGGAAGAATTATAAGCCGTGCAGAGCATTACGGTATACCTGTGATGTACAATGCAATGGGTGTTGAAGACTATGATGCCGGCCATCCCGGTTGCGTGGAAATGCAGAAACTGCTTGAGAGTTATTCCAACAGATATATTACCAGCAGAGATTTTGCAGATTTGCTGAACGAAACTTATCTCAAAAATGTTGCGGTTTCTGCCGAAAGAGTAGCAGACCCCGCGGTGTTCTGCGGTGAGGTTTATGAAATCAAGCGGGATGAGACTTCTGATGTTGTGGGGCTTGGTGTCGCACGTTCAGGGCTTTTTGTTGACCACGGTGTTCCCGTGACGGGGACTGATTTGCTTGAAATCTGGAGCAGTATTATTAAGACCCTTGATGAAAAGGGTATCAAGTGGAAACTTTTTACCAACGGACTCAGGCAGGATGAGGACTTCCTCACTGAGTTGATTGCCTTTCTGGGCAGAGAGGCTGACCGAGAGGAAATATCGCTCCCGTCGGCACAGAGTTCGCGTGAATTGGTGGAGAATATCGCATTTTTTTCCTCGATTATCGCAACCCGTATGCACGCGAATATTATCGCCTTTTCTCTGGGGATACCTTCGGTTGCCTTTGTGTGGAATGATAAACTCCGCTTCTTCGGTGAGAGCATCGGATGCAGTGAGAGGTATCTGGAATATGACAAAATTTCTGATGCCCGATTTGTGGTGGATACTCTTTTGAAGGCACAGAGAGATGGCTATGGGGAAGGTGTGCTTGAAAGAGAAAAGACTTCGGCGTACAAAAGTGTCAGCGGATACTTTGTACCTTTCTCCGAAAATCTTCTTCAGTACAGACGCCGTGACCTGACAAACAAAAAACTTGTTTGCTACGGTCTGCCTAATCTGGAGAGCGAAAAACTGAACAGGGAACTTTTTGAAAAACACGTGGAATACTTTGTCAGTGACGACGCGGCTCTTGTTGGCAGCGAGTGTTTGGGAAGACCTGTTTACTGTGCGGAAAAACTTCGCAAGAACAGAAGGAAAAATTTTGTTATTGTAAGCGAAACAGTAGACTATACTCCTGTGGCAAAGAAACTTATAAATATGGGTTATGCCGAAAAACGGGACTTCACAAATATGCATTCCTACAAGCGCTATGTGTTCAAAAAAGGAAATGTGTTTATATGATTATAAAAAAACTGTCTCTTTATCATCTTTGATAAGGAGACAGTTTTAGTTTTTATTTGACGGGATATACGTCGTAGTCGCATCCGTAGTAACGGTGACTGCGTTTTCTGATGATTTTTGCCTTGTAATCCTCTTTTGTGCATCCCGAAAAGATGATTTTATCGCTCTCTACCATATGATTGACACGCTCTTCTTCGGGAGGAAGTTGCATATAGTCGCCAAACATATGAGTAAGGAGCGTTTTGTATTCCGAAGGGGCGCGGACGGTAACACCTTCAAATTCAATGTCGGTGCCGTCTCCCCACCATTTGGCGGGAGCGACCTCTTTGGGATAACCGTGAAATCCGCTGAGGGAGGCAACGTGCTTTTTGCCCGAGAGGAGATTTGAGAGTTTACCCATAAGGTTTCGAAGAGCCAGAAGCAGGAATTTTGGCAGAATGCATTGAAGCAGACGGAAGGTGACGATAAACGGAAGACTCATATTCTTGTAGAGGAATTCTGTGGTTTTCTCTTTGGAACATATAAAGCCTGTGAGTAAGCTGAATGCTTTGAAGAAAAAGCATTGAAGCAGAGAAACATCGGGGACGTAGTCAAGAGGGAAAATATCAATGAAGATTCCCTTGTGCATGTCAATATGCTCGAACTTGTCCTCGCCGAAATAGGTGCCGTTTTTGCGAAGCTTTGCATAGTAGAAATAGCAGTTTTTCTCTGTTTTCTGATTCTGCAAAAAGAACTTATCACCGAATTCTGCGGGAGCAATTTTCAGAAGTTTATTAAAGTCTTTTCTGGGCATTGAAACATCAATGTCATCATCCCAGGGGACGAACCCTCCGTGGCGCACAGCACCTATGAGGCATCCGCCAACAATGTAGTATCTGAGATTATGTTTGCGGCAGACTTCATCGAATGCTTTGAGAATACCGAGTTCTTCCAGCTGGAGTTTTCTGAGAGTGCGGTTGCGTTCTTCTTCTTTTGAGAGTTTTTCGTTGATTTCCTTTATGATAGCATTGGTGACTTCGTCGGCGGTTTTGCCTTCGGTGTCTCTGAGGTGCTTCACAGCACATCGGGCAGCGGCAGAGATGATTGTTTCGGTATTTACGGGTGTATTGTCAGGCACAGAGTATTCCTCCATTCTCTGATGAGAGATGATTATTTCAGTGAGTCGAGAATTTCGTTATAGATTCTTTCGCAGTTTCTGAAATCGTCAAACTCAAAGAAATCGTCGGCACGCAGTTTGTATTCGTTTTCTGCTTTGCAACCGTTATCCATAAAGCGGCAAACAGTATCTACCAGGGTGTTGTGGTCTGTGCAAATGGGACCGAATCCCTGAGTGGGATAGTCGATTCCGCCTGCCTCGTAGTGAGGGGGGAGGGTATCGGGATGGTAGTATACGATGGGCTTTCTCATATATGCAAAGTCAAACTGTACGCCTGAATAGTCAGTAACCATAAGGCTTGACTCGGTGAGGATTTTTTCGTAGTTCATATCACCGGAAGCGGCGATAACCTTTACAAATCCATTCTGGTCAAAGTCCTCAAGCTGAGGGCTCATTGCAGGGTGGAGCAGATAGGTTATGGTGTAGCCGTTTTTCTTTGCACACTCAATAAGTTTTTCGTCATTTATCAGGTTGTTGTAAAGACGGAAATATTCGGTGTGCTTGAAAAGTTCGTTGTAGGGTTTTTTCTTGTATGCGATACCCTGGGATACAACGTTTCTTCTCCAGGTGGGGGTTATGAGAATTTCTTTTTTGTCGTTGTTTTTAAGGCCGTCATATCTGGCAAGACCGTTAAGTTTCAGCATATCCTCTTCGTAGCCGTATACAGGATGCATCAGGTTCTTTTTCTCGTACTTTGATGCGAGGCAGTAGAGGGTTGTGTTGTCGTAGGTTCGGCGCTGATACTGGGCAAGCTGCTGAACGGTGAGACCGTGCTGAATGCAGATAACTTTTACGTTCCACAAATCCAGGAAATAGGGATGCAGATATTTTGGGAAGCCGCAGTACTGCATAACCAGAGTATGGGTTGCGGCAATTGCCTCCATATTGAGTGCAAGCAGACGGCACTTGAGAGAATTGTGAACAACGGTGTGTTTATCGTCGTACTTTTTGAGTCGGGGATAATCAAGGGATGTGTCCGACACGATGTAATAGGTTTCGACGTTATCCTTTACAGAGTTTGCGTATTTCCAGAAGTACTCTCCGTTGTCGCCTGCTTTGTAGAGTTTATCAAAGGTGAGGAAGATTCGTCTGCCTTTGAAGAATGGTTGGGTGAGTCTGAAAATACTTCTCAGTCCGATGCACTGAATGGCAAAGAATTTGTCAGGTGTGCGCAGGAACATTGAAATGTAAAGTTCAATTTCGCGGATAAAATGCTTGAGACCGCGGCACTCGAAGGTGTAGAGTGTGTTGCCGTTTCTGATAGCGAGTGCGTGGGTTTTGTTGAACTTCCAGTAGGCTTTGCCGAATCTCAGACGCAGTCTGGAGAACTGGTTTGCAAAACGGATGGGAAGAGTCTGGTATGTTCCGCAGAGCGTATATCCGAACTTAAGAGATTTGAGATTATCAGCGGGCACAAAGAAGTGCACGCTGTATTTCTTTGTGTAGGGAACACCGAAGCATTTGAGCAGGGGATACACGGGATATTCCTCAAGGAGATGCTTCTCGCCGCCGTATTCAGCGAAGAGTCTGATATCGTTTGCTTCGAGAAAATCCTTGCCTGTAAATTCTGCATCGAACTCCAGCATACCATCGCTGTAATTGATAACATTTACGGTCAGCACAACACTCTGGAGAGTGGAAATTCTCGCGTTGGTATTGCCTTCTGCCTTCAGGTAAATAAGCTCGTCGTCAAGACGGATTTCGTAGGGAAGTCCGAGACTTTCGTGCTTTCCTTTGAGAAGCTGAAACCAAAGTGAGCGGAGTATATATTTGCATCCGATGGCAGCTTCGGTGAAAATCTCATTGTCAATATAACTCAATGTTTTGCAGGTGTTATGGTAAAACTCGTATGCTTCGTCGGTGGTGAGGACACCCTTGTCGTTTTCGTAGTAGTTGTTTGCATACTTTGCACAGATGAGTTGTGATAAAATGAACTGAACGAATTTCGGTACTTCTTTGTACTTTTCCTTGAGACTCTCCATAAAAGGTATCATAAAGTTCACAAGAGAAGGGGAATAGTACCACTTGTTGTACTGCTGAGAGAAAAGGTTGCTGTCATTTTCCAGAGCGTGAGTATAGAAGCAGGAGCAGTTTTTCAGCACAAACACGCGGGGGTTATTAAGGAGTGCTTCTATAATGAATTTCTTTTTGCACTCATCAAAAATTTCCTCGTCGAAGCAGAGATCTTTGATATCCTCTGCTCTGAAGAAATATGTTGACAGCGCCGCTTGTCCGAAATAGGGGAATTCATTAAGGTCGATTACGCCTTTTGTTTCCAAGGGGAAATTCTGATATTTCTTGATGCTCTCATCCTTGGCAAGAGAAGTTGCTGTCATGGTGAGAGTTGTGTCAGGATGCTTTTTGAAAGCATTGTCTGCTGATGAGAATTCTTTCCCGGTATAGGTGACACCCTCTTCGGCAAAGATAACGTATTTACCTTTGATGAGAGGCAGCGCTTTGTTGAGAGCCTGTGCTTCTGTGTGGCCTGCAAGTGACAGCACCTGTGTGTTGGCGCTGTTTGCGGTTTCGGCTTTCTTGGCTGCAGACTCTGTCATACCTGAGGTTACACAGTCTGCTATGATAAGCTGAGTGTTCTTTAGATTGTTGGTGGATTTGAGTATGCTGTCAACGGTTTTGTCAAAACCGTCGTCGCGGCTTGCAACGGCAATTACCGTATACTGAAAATTACTCATATTAACCTCCGAAAATGTCTGTGATGTTGACAATAATATTTTTATTTGTTAAATTAATTATGCTATATAAAAATTGAAAGGACTGTGATGCTCTTGACGATTGCCAAAAGTAACACTTCAAATCCGAGGAATGTAATTGAGAATAAGTATGCAGACAGCAAAGGAAGACTGTATTTTTATGACAATGCCAAATTCATACTTATTTTCCTGGTTGTTCTCGGACATACAATCTCTCCTTTTAGTGAAGGTGGAGAGGGAAGTTTATTCTTCCTTTTTCTGTGGAGGATGATAAATACTTTGCATATGCCCTGTATGATTTTTATATCGGGATTTTTTGCCAAGAGTTATATCCGCCGCGATGGAACAATCAATGTCCAGAGACCTTTTACATATGCGATGTACTATGTGGCAGCACAGCTTTTCTTTATGGTATTCGATGCAGTTGTGCTGGACAAGTCGGTAGCAAAAACACTCCTTGACCCCAGGTCATCCCTGTGGTTTCTGGTGTGCCTTATCTGGTGGCACTTGCTGCTTCCCGTAATTAACAGGATCAATCCCAAGTGGATGCTGATAATAGCAGTTGTGGCAGGTATTCTTATCGGCTATGATGAAAAGGTAGGAAATTTTGTTTCACTTTCCAGAACGGTAGTGCATTTCCCCTTCTTCCTTCTGGGTTATTATATTTCTGCTGAGAATATGAAGTTCTTAACCACCAAAAAAGCAAAACTGATTTCGATTCCGTTGACATTGGGTGCTTCAGCAGTGGTGTTCTTGAGTATATTCCTCAAGGAGATTACAGGGGTTATCAGCTTCAGCATCAACAAGTTCATTACTTGTAATGTGGATTACTTTGAAATATTTGAGGATACGGGTGTGAGCCCGATTCTCTGGGCGGTGCCGAGAATATGTTTCTATCTCTGTGCGGTGGCTCTGAGTTTTTCATTCCTTGCGTGGGCACCCAGGAAGAAGAATATCTTTACACGTTTCGGCGCCCGCACCATTGCAGTTTACATTCTGCACAGATGCATCTATCAGGCGTACCGCAATTTTGAGTGGTGTGAGCTTGAATGGCTCCCCGGAGACAATGTGTTTGTGCTCAGGTTATTTATGATTTTTGTTGCTTTTGTGATAACCGTAGTGCTTTCTCTCTATCCCTTCTATCTGCCTTTTGAACTTTTGGGCAAAATCAAGATTACGGGACTTGTGAAAAAGAGTACACCTGAATCCGATTGACAATCAGGAAATATAAACATATTTAGATAATTATATCATAATACAGCTTTTAAATCAAGATATACGCCTTTAATGGCGGTAAGGTTTTTAAGAATTTCTGCAGAGAGTTCCTTGTGGACTCTCTGTTTTTTTGCATAATAAAAAAACCCCGGTCAATAATACTGACGGAGGTGCTTTTTGAATGAGAAGATATACTTATCAGAAAGACAGAAAAAAACGTAAAGATAAGGTGAATTTCCTGACGGCGTTCACTATTTGCATTATCGCTATCGGTCTCGCTCTGGGTTCCACGTATGTGAGTATCGGAGGATTCAGCGAGAATACCAGAGAAACTTATGTGTCGGTAGCTTCTGATGCAACTGGTGTAGTGAGTAATTCCGTCACAGGGGTAACCGTATATAATGAAACAACTGTGGTGACGGAGGCAACTGAAACTGCGACTCAGAATGCAGATCGGACTCTGCCCGGGGATAATGTTGAGCCGTATACAGGAAGCAGTGAGGGATTGCAGACAATTCTTCAGGTTATGAAAAGTCTTGACTATCCTGTTTCCTCAGGAAAAATTCTGAGAATGTATTCCGATGAAGCTGTATATAGTGAAACTATGGGGGATTACAGGGCTCACACAGGCGTGGATTTTGCCGCTGAACCGGATGAGAATGTTGTTGCTATGACTGACGGAGTGGTAGAAAGCATTCGTCAGGACGAGATGCTTGGCAATGTAATCAAGGTTACGGAAGGAAATATTTCAGTTTTTTATTGTGGTGTTTCAGATGTGATGTACTGTGTTGAGGGTGCGAAAATCTCCCGGGGTGATATTATCGCCAAGGTGGGGGTTGTGCCTTCTGAGGCAAAGGATGCATCGCACCTGCATATAGAAGTGTGGGTGGGTGACAAGACCATAGACCCTCTTGCGGTTATTTCTAATAACGAATAATAAACTGCTAAGCGACGGTGTGCGGGGATGATTAACAACCTTGATTTTCTCGGGGCTGCGCCGCATTTGCGCTTCTAACTGTCACGCCTCGTGTGCACTACGCAACTCCTGAAAAAGTCATCGCACTCCCTAAAATCACCTGCCAGCGAATGCACCGCATTCACAGCCTGTTCGGTAATTTGTGGCGTCGTGCTTGATTTTTCAGGGCTTCGTGCCTCGGCGCTTCTAACTGTCACGCAACTGCTGGCTCCGCTTCTCCCTCAAAATCCACCAACTCATCTGATTTGCCTATACGGATTTTTGAAGAATTAAATCCGTATTTTCGGCAAATCCGATGTCGCCGGGGATTTTTCGGTGCTACGCTGCATTTGCGCTTCTTCCTGCCCTCGTTACGTTCAGGGGCAAAAAACGGCTGCTTCGGTGTTTTTAACCGGAGCAGCCGTTTTGAGTGTTTTAGAAATGTTGTGGTTTTGGCGCTTATAAATTTTTGAACATACAGAAAAGTTTGGGAGAAATTCTAAACAAGAAGAGAAGTAATCTGTTCTTTATCGGAAGAGTGCTGGTGCTGATTTTCGGATACAATTTATTGAACTCTGTTTTTATCATTGCTTTTTCTGCCTCAAGATTCTGGCTGTCATTATACATATCCCAGTAAAGCATCGCCATAAGAGACAGAAGCATTGACATAACATGCTCGTGAAGTTCGGGATATTTTTCGCTGAAAAAGCTATCGTATTTTTCAGTGAGGTTCAGGGCGGTGAGCTGACTTTTTCTGAATTTTCCTCTGACAGCGCTCTCTTCGCTCTGAATGTAGTGATAGAGAGGGCGAGAGTCAAACCAAACATAATCAGCTTTATCAAAAGCTTGCCTTGCAAACCAACTGTCTTCACCTCGGCAAATTTCCTCGTCGAACCATACATCCTCGATTATTTGCTTGGAAAAAAGTTTATTCCATGCGAAAGGAACATTGTAAACAAGCTGTTTCATAGCTCCCTTTTTGTCGAACAAGCCATAGTTTTCGTCGGGGAGTTTGTGAATAGTTTCTTTGCTGGGATAGGATATGAAGTGCTCATAATTAACGGCATCAACACGATGTCTTTTTATTAGGTTTATCAGATATTCAAAAGTGTTGATTTCCAGTATGTCGTCGCTATCAATGAAACTGAAGTAGTCACCGTGAGCCAGGCGGATACCCTGATTCCTTGTGGCGGATACACCGGAGTTTTCTTTGTGGTGAACAATTACGCGACTATCCTTTTCTGCGTATTCCTGACAAATCCTGAGACTATCGTCGGTAGAACCGTCATCAACCAGGATGATTTCAAGATTTTTGTAAGTCTGGTTTACAATACTTTCAAGGCAAGGGCGCAGGTATTTTCCGGGGTTGTATATTGCAATGATAACAGAAATCAAAGGTTCACTTTTCATATCTGTATCCTCCTGTTTGAATGATGCGTTAATTTTATCACAATTTGCAAAAAAAGTCTACATAAAAAGCAGTCGCTTTAAACGACTGCCCTGTATGTTAGTTGCTTCTTATCTTAATGTATGACTCCACGAGAGCAACGGCCTGCTCGATAGTGAGGTTGGTGCTGTCAAGGCAGAGGTCGTAGTTCTGCGCAAATCCCCATTTCTGACCGGAGTAGAAGCTGTAATAATTTGCACGTACCTTGTCGGTTTTGTTGACAACCTGTTCAGCTCTGGCTTTGTCGACGCCGCGAAGGGTTATTGCTCTTTCTTTTCTGTGCTCAATATCGGCGTGGATAAAGATGTTGATACAGTCCTCACGTTCTCTGAGAACATAGTCAGCGCATCTTCCTACGATAACACAGGGACCGTTATCTGCAAGTTTCTGAATGATCTTGTGCTGAAGAATATAGAGTCTGTCGTTAACAGGCAGGTCGCCCATGGCAGAAAAACTGTTTCCAAAACTGTAAAGACCCATAGAGAGGGAATAAAGGAGACTGTTAGTGGCACGTTCGTCAACGTTTTCAAATACTTCGGCGTCGATGCCGCTTTCTTTTGCTGCCATGGAAATCAATTCTTTATCATAGAAGGGAATGCCAAGTTTCTCAGCAAGAGCTTTTCCGATTTCATGACCGCCGCTTCCGAACTGGCGGGCAATTGTAATAATGAATTTTTGGTTCATAATAACGCCTCCTGAAGGATACTTTGTATAATAATATGTATTTTATCACACATTAAATAAAAAATCACTAATAATTTACGTTGTGATGTGAATTTTGTATAACATATATAAAACAAGGTGTATAAAATTATAATATATGACGCGTATACGCACGCGCGTACATTAAATATGCAAATAATAAAATAGAGTTCCGAGGGAGTTTTAAAAGTTTTTTTATTTAAAAAACGTGATTCTGATGCGGTTTTTAAAGAATTTCAAAAAAAAATTAAAAAAAATTAAAAATAATGCTTGACTTTTCGGGTTTGTTGTTGTAGAATAACTCTTGCACCGCCGGTGAGGGCACACGAAAGTGAGCAAACACAGTGATGCAAGGACATTGAAAATTGAACAACAAACAAATGAGAACCCGTAATTCTAATTGAGGAAAAGTACTCAATAAATTACAGTGAAGATGACACAACAAACATCAAGTAAACACGCAAGTGTTTTTAATGAGCAGACAAAAAAAGCTCTGAAATTGATTTTAACACCCTAGGGTGTTGAGATACAGATTTTAGAGAGTTTGATCCTGGCTCAGGACGAACGCTGGCGGCGTGCCTAACACATGCAAGTCGAACGGAGTAAGACGCTGGATTGATAGCTTCGGCAGGATTTCCTTGTCTTACTTAGTGGCGGACGGGTGAGTAACGCGTGAGCAACCTGCCTTCGAGAGGGGAATAACGTTCTGAAAAGAACGCTAATACCGCATAACATATCGGTGCCGCATGACACTGATATCAAAGATTTATCGCTCGAAGATGGGCTCGCGTCCGATTAGGTAGTTGGTGAGGTAACGGCTCACCAAGCCGACGATCGGTAGCCGGACTGAGAGGTTGAACGGCCACATTGGGACTGAGACACGGCCCAGACTCCTACGGGAGGCAGCAGTGGGGGATATTGCGCAATGGGGG
>JAZOMY010000007.1:0-41997 GCA_045654185.1 Ruminococcus sp. | reverse complement strand
TGCACAAACCTCAACTACCTTGCCCTGCTCTACAATAATCATACACTGGCCGTCTGCTACTGCAATACCTGAGCCGTTGGAAATAATGTTGTCGCTGCCCTTTGTGTTTGATGAGCGGCCTGACACTCTCTTCTGTCCTTTGGTTACAAGCACATCGTTTGAAAGTGACTCGCAATAGAAGAATTCTTTCCACTGGTCTGCCAGCACTCCGCCGACTGCACCGATTCCTGCTTTAATAAGTCCCATATTCAAGAACTCCTTTCAAAATAATATATAAACAGTTCAGAATACATTCTGATTATTTTTTATTCTTTGATGAATAAGGATTTTTGTTTTCTTTCACAGGGTCGGGGGTATTGCTGCTTTTAGTAGCAAAGCCAATAAACTTCATCCACAGAATAATACCAAAAATCCACAAGCCAAGTGAAACAAAGAAAACCCACAAGGGAAGTCCTATGACAAAGTGAAGCACAAGAAATACCCAGGCGGGAATCGACCACTCAAGAGTCATAATCATATTAAGCAACAGACACAGAATAAACTTTCCTATTCGTCTGAATATTATCATCAGAACCTCCCCGTTCAAGGTAAGATTTCCCCTTGAACATAGCAGACGTTTCCCTTGACTCAAAGTCCTAATTGTTATATAATAAACAATATATGTTTTTACTTAATAAGAAATCAGGGCGGTCTCTGTTTTTTGTTGGCGCAAATCAGAGACTTCACATAAAAAACTTTGTGTGAATAGGGTACCCTTGAGGCTTTAAGAGAGCAAGGTCTATACCCTCCTTAGAACTCTTGCAAGTATAATTATATGGATTTATTACAATAAAGTCCCCACCCCAAAGCACATTCAGGGGTGGGAAAACAAAAATTTTCCCTACCGAAAAGTGTGGGAAAAGGGGTGGGAACACCCATAAAGTCCATATACAAACCTTAAAGGAGCTCTTTTATGATAAAAAAACTACCAGGCATAGGCATTTTGATCCTAATGCTGTTTTCTCTTGGCGGATGTTCTGCCGTAGGCAACAAAACCGCCACTATGTCAGTAATATACATAGCAACCTCTGTGATGTCAATGTTACTTCTTACCAGCTACTGTCTGCTTATAAAGAAACGGGAACCATGGTTTGTGCTTCTTTTTTCAGCAGTTGTGGTTGTAAACATAGGATACTTATCGCTATCTATTTCCTCCACGCTAAACGAGGCACTGCTTTCCAACAGAATAGCATATCTGGGCTCGGTGTTCCTGCCGGTGTCTATGCTTATGACGATCATAAAAACCTGCAACATAAGAATTCCCAAATGGACCATTGGTGTCCTTATGGGAATAAGTATTGTGGTTTTCCTGATTGCCGCAAGTCCCGGATATCTCGACATCTATTACAAGAAAGTTGAACTGATAACCATAAACGGTGCTTCTGCACTTAAAAAGGTTTACGGTCCCCTGCACAGTATATATCTTTACTATCTGCTTTGCCATTTTGCAGCTATGGTAGGTACAATTATTTATGCTCGTGCCAGAAGAAAAATCAAGTCCAGCACCCACGCAATTCTCCTTGCTACTGCTGTGTTGGTTAATATCGGTGTCTGGCTTATGGAACAGTTTGTTGACATTGACTTTGAGTTTCTATCTGTTTCCTATATAGTAAGCGAGCTTTTCCTACTTGGTATCAGTTTGCTTGTAAACGAAATAAGCCTTCAGAGTGCCGTCGGAATTACACCAAAATCTTCGGAAACCACCAAAACTGAAACAGCACCTGCTGAGGCTGAGGCATCCAATCCTGCCATTCCCATTGAAAAATCCATGCAGGAAAAAGCAGAACACCTGAACTCAATGCTTTATACCCTCACCCCCACCGAAAATGCTATTTACAAACTTTACCTTGCGGGTAAACGAACAAAAGATGTAATGGCAGAGCTCAACATCACCGAAAACACCCTTAAATACCATAACAAAAACATTTATTCAAAGTTGGGTGTATCCTCAAGAAAACAACTTATAGAAGTAGCAAATACATTGAAAAACACTTCTACTGTAAACTGATATAAGCGTACCGCAAAAATGCGGTACGCTTATTTTTCGCTATTGTAATTACTAAAAGGCTGTGATAATATGTTATTGAAATTTACTTTAATAACGAGGAGAATTATCATGAAAACAAAAATCCCCGCTTTTATTTTATTGTCCGTATTGTTAATCTGTCTGCTCGCAGGTTGCACTTCAGGGAAAGATACAGGCACCACCCCACCTGAAACCACCGGAACCGTATCTGAATCTGTGGTCACAACTTCAACCGTTGCTGAAACTTCAACTAATAACACCAACGAGCCCGCTACTGTTTATGCAACTTTTGCGAAAGATACCGACATTGATCTTACCAACTCACAGAGATTTACTGCTGATAATTCGGATTATGAAACAGAGATTGTTTTTACCGGAAATGAAAATGTTAAAAGTTTTAGTTTTTGCAGTCTTAATTGGCTAGATAATGAAGACTCGGGTGAAAGCAACTTTGAATTTGTACCTATGTTTACCACCGATAATTTTGACAAGCCTGTTGTTGTTACAATGACTTTCTGGGGCGATATCCCCTCTTATGGCATACTCTTTACCGATGCCGACGGCACAGAACACTGTGCCACAATAAGCTTAAGCGGAATGGACGGCTCCGTTATCCTGAACGAAGGCTGATAAATTTTATACAGGTGACATATAATGAAATGGAATTTAATGCAAAAATCGCTAATCACCTTTTCCCTGTTGCTAATCATAGGTGCTATTCCCTTCAGTTTCTTCGGTTGCAGCAGCAAAAAATACAAGGTGGACTACTGCGGACAGGAAATCTGCTATTCAAATGCAAAAGAGAGTTACAAGGCAGGCAGTAAAGTAACCCTTTACTTTGACCTCATCGCTACCGACACAGACTACTCATTTACCCTTGACGGCGAGCCTGCGGATTGGTCATACGATGAGAAAAAAGGATTTGTAATTGAATTCATTATGCCCGAACATGACGTAATACTTGAATGTCACTCAAAAAATTCTATGCTCCCCTACGAATCTGAATAAACTCATATAACAAAATATTTTCTCACAAAATAAAAAGGCCTCTTCCGAACACTGGAAAGAGGCTTATTTACGACAAGAATTACGACACTTTTTTTGAAAACAACTGAAACAATTTAAAAATTTTAAACCGCATAGCAACAAAACAAAACCGCACTACAAAGTCGTTTGCAGACTTAATAGTGCGGTTTTCTTCGTGGTGGAGACGATGGGGATCGAACCCACGACCTCTTGAATGCCATTCAAGCACTCTCCCAGCTGAGCTACGCCCCCACGAACGAATAATATGTTATCATAACTTTTGAAAAAAAGCAAGTGTTTTTTATTATTATTTTTCACTTGTTACGGATAAGCACACAGTACAATATCAGTTAAATTCACCCTGCATAGTTCTGTGCGAAAGTTCTACGGCTTCAAAGCTGATGTTACAATAAAAATCATACACCGGAACTTTCATCAGGGTTTCATCCATCAGGTTGAAAAGCTCTGACATTTTCTTCATATCCTTGGGACGAAGCGTCTGCTCAAGAAGTACAGGTATTGCATTTGCAGGCATTGTGCGCTCAATGGAATTCTCGGGACTCTGGTGAAGAATCGCAATACCACAGAGGGGCACTTTGACATTAGCATTAATATCATACTTTCCGGAAAAAGGTGTTCCGCATATAAATACAGTATCACCCTCAATTTTAATTACGGGTTTATCGTCGTTTATGGAAATAACTTTTGAGCCGAAATACTTTCTCCATAAGGATGCATGGGTTGACTTTCCTGCGCCGCAGGGACCTGTGAATACAAAGCCGTTACCGTCAACGCCGAGAGCAGCAGAATGGATTATAAAAGCACCTCTTGAAATTATCTCCTCATAGAACTTCATACCTGCAAGCACATACTCGGAGAGATCCCTGTCTGCGGGATATTTCTGCATATGAGCGTCAATTTCTTCCTCGGTAATCTCAAATGAAAAATCAGGGGTAATATCCTGATTCTTCACAAGATACTTTTCCGAACGCTTTGTGAGTCTTGGATAACGAGGTGTATATTCCACATAAAAATCACAAATTGAATAAATCACTTGGCTTTTATCCCCTCTCGGTTTTATTGTTGCCAGGGTTTGATATCTTTTACTTCATCATACATAAGTTTATAGCTCTCGTGTCTGGAAGGAGAAATCTTCCCTTCCTTCAGAGCATCGAGAATGGCACAGCCTTTCTCGCATATATGCATACAAGAGGTAAACTGGCAGTCACCCAGATACTCCTCAAACTCGGGAAAACAATACATTAACTGCTCTTTGTCCCAAAGATGGTATCTCTCCAGGTCTACGGTTGAAAACCCTGGGGTGTCCGCTATATATCCGTTATTGATTTTGAATAATTCTACGGTTCTGGTTGTGTGTCTGCCTCTGCCAAGCTTCATACTGATTTCGCCTGTCTGAAGCTGAAGCTCGGGATAGAGATTATTGATAAGAGTTGATTTGCCCACACCGCTATTCCCGATAAAAGCTACCAGCTTTCCGGAAAGAGCTCTGCGGATTTCATCAACAGTAGCTTCGTCGCCGTCAAAATACTCAAAGGTACGGAAGCCTGCCTTTGCATACACCTGACTGAGCGCTTCGCATTCCTTAAGGTCAGTTTTTGAGAAAACAACAAAAGGCATTATATTGAGGCTTGCAGCTGCAGCGGTAAGCTTATCGATAACCAAAGTATTGGGCACCGGTTGTACTGATGATACCACTATCACAAGAACATCAAGATTTGAAAGTGCAGGTCTTACCAGAAAATTCTTTCTCTCTAATATTTCCTCAATACTATGGTATCCTTCTTCTTTCAGGGATACTCTCACGCGGTCACCGACCACCGGGGATTCATCTCTTTTACGAAACACACCCCTCGCCTTGCATTCGAGTATTTCGCCATTGACATCAACATAATAAAAGCCGCCTGTGAGCTTTGTCACAGTTCCCAAAACAAAATTATCATTCATATCTTTTATCATCAGTTGACTGCCTCGGTAGGCGCATTTGTTTCCTGCTGTACGGGAACATAGGTGTGCTTTTCGATAATCTCATATTCGCCTGTGTTGGTATTTACATTACACTTGAGACAAAGCATACCGTTAATATACACTTCAACAGGAATTTCTCCGTCGCCTGAAACCGGAATTACAATACTGTTCTTATAGGTCTGAACAGTTTCTGTGGCAGATACACCATTAACTATATAAGTAACTTCCAGAGGGTAATAGGATGTATCTTTAGGAAGTTTGAATTCAATTGAAACATCTGCACCCTTACTGTAATACAAAGTAACTGTGGCACCTTTTCTGAGTTTACCACCCAGTTGAGGTGATTGAGAATATACTTGGTTTTTAGGTACGGTGCTGTCTTTTGCAATAGCCTCAACCTCAAAACCGGCATCTTCGATAATGACCTTAGCGGTTTCTATATCTTTTCCCACTACACAAGGAAGGTTTGCAAGTTCAGTTTTCTCTGCCCCGGAAACATAGAGGTAAATTGTTTCTGAAACAGATTCGGTTACACCCTGTTCGGGGTAACTGTGAACCACGGTATTATCATCATAGTTCGAGCTGATGTAAACAGACTCTACTTTGGTAAAACCTTTCTGTGCAAGGATTCTTCTGGCATCTGCCTCAGAAACACCGGCAACAACAGGAATCTCCTCTTCTGTCATAACACTGTTGACTTTAAGTTTAATGGTACCTGTTGCCTTGATCTTCTTGGAATTAGCCTTAGGCTGCTGGTCGATTACCTCGCCAATATCATATTCCTTTGAATTGACGGGCTCGAATATAAGATTGAAGGAACTGTACTCCTTATTTGACCTGATTTGTTCCTCAGTCATGCCGATAAAGTTGGGCACATCCACATCCTGAACCTCATTCTGCTGGGATGCCTTATATATTCCGTAAGGCACACAAACAGCAACAGAGATAAAGGCCGCAATGAGAATACCGATGATTATGGAGAATGCAAGGCTGTGGCGGACATTGTCGTCATCCTTATTCTTTGAATTCTGTGAGAATTCCTCTGCACGGCTGATTTTGCCTTTATTTACAGCATCCATATATTTTGTCTGCTGATTATCTGAAAGATATTTATACTCAAAGCGCACGCTGGGATTCATACGGAAGCGCTCAATGTCAGCTATCATATCGTTTGCGGACTGATATCTGTCCATGGGCTGCTTCTGCATTGCCTTGAGTGTAATCTCCTCAATTCCCTCGGGAATATCAGGATTAATTGACCTGGGAGCATCAGGAACCACCTGAAGGTGCATAAGTGCTACGGATACAGCATTATCCCCGTCAAAAGGAAGTCTGCCGGTAAGCATCTCATACATCATTACACCGATAGAATAGATATCGGTTTTTCCGTCGGTGATATCACCCTTTGCCTGTTCGGGAGCAATATAGTGAACAGAGCCGATTGCCTGTTCGGTCATTGTACGGGTAGAGTTTGAAAAACGTGCGATACCGAAGTCGGTAACCTTGATAGTACCGTCAGAGAGAAGCATCATATTCTGAGGCTTGATATCGCGGTGGACTACTCCCTTGCTGTGAGCGTGAGAGAGAGCCTTAAGAATCTGGGTAATGAGGTGGACGGTTTCTTTCCAGGTGAGGGTTCTCTGCTGGTTGATATACTCTTTGAGAGTAATACCGTCTATATATTCCATTACGATATACTGAATCATATCGCCGAAGCTTACATCGTAAACCTTGACGATATTAGGATGCGAAAGCACGGCGATAGCTTTTGACTCATTCTTGAAACGGCGGATAAACTCCTCATTATTGAGGTACTCATCCTTGAGAATTTTAATAGCTACTTCTCTGTCATCAACAGTATCGTAGCAGCGGTAAACGTTAGCCATACCGCCGATTCCGATAAGTTCGCGTATTTCATATCTTCCGTCAAGCTTTTTGCCTACGTATTTATCCATAAGTCGTCTCCTTAATAAATCACAGTAACAGTGATATTGTCGGTTCCGCCGCCTTCTTTGGCTTTATCAACAAGCTTATTGGTCATATCCTCGCCACGGTTTTCGTGGACGATTTTGACAATATCTCCTGTTGATACACAGTTGGTCAGTCCGTCTGTGCAGACAAGCAGAACATCACCGTAGGTGAAGTTCGCCTCGATATAATCAAGGCAAACCTCAGGTCTGATTCCGAGAGCACGGGTAATGATATTCTTATTAGGGTGCTGCATTGCATCATCAGGAGAAATCTCGCCGCGACGAACCATTTCCTGAACAACGGAATGGTCCTCTGTCAGCTGCTTTATTTTGCCGCCGCGGATAGCATAGGTACGGCTGTCACCCACATGGACAACGTGAACTGTGCGTTCTTTAACAAGCACCAATTCACATGTTGTTCCCATTCCCTCCAGAGAAGGATCTGAAAGAGAAAGGTCAAAAACGTGAGTATTGGCTCTCTGCACAATATCTGTAAGCAGAGTTGCAAGTTGCTCCTTTGAGAGTTTTTCGTCGTAGAGCTGCTCAATCTGCTCGCTGATGAGTTCAACTGCCGCCGCAGAGGCAACATTACCTCCGTTGGCACCGCCCATTCCGTCACAAACAACAGCCCAAGCACAACAGGGAGAGAAAACGCCGAAGCGACAGTCGTCCTGATTAGATGTTCTTACTAAACCGATATCACTTTTGCTGAATACTTCCAAGTTGTACGCCTCCTTCTGATGTAATACAATGTATTACCTTTATTTTGTATGACTTCCTCTGAGCTGTCCGCAAGAAGCATTGATATCACTTCCGAGAGTGCGTCTGACGGTGGCATTTACTCTGTTGTCAGTGAGCACCTTCTGAAAAGCTCTGAGTCTTTTATCCGAACTTTGGGTATATCCTGTTCCCTTTACCGGGTTGACAGGGATGAGATTTACGTGACACAAAGTGCCTTTTATAAGATTTGCAAGTCTCAGTGCATCTGTGTCACTATCATTTACGCCGCTTATAAGGGCATATTCATAGGTAATACGCCTGCCTGTAACCGATGCATAGTACTTGCATGCCCTTAGCACTTCGTCAATGGGATATTTTCTATTGACAGGCATTGTCCTTGAGCGCATCTCATCTGTTGGTGCGTGCAATGAAAGTGACAGTGTTACGGGAATTCCGCTTTCTGCGAGTTCATAAATCTTCGGGACAATACCGCAGGTTGAGAGGGTAATGTGTCTGGCACCCAGTGAGAGACCCTCGGGGTCAGTCGCAAGAGATAAAAATTTAATCACATTATCGTAGTTATCCAGAGGCTCACCCATTCCCATAAGGACAACCGAAGAAATCCTCACATTGAGATCTCTCTGTGCCGCGTGAATCTGGGCAAGTATCTCCGACGCTGTGAGATTGCGGACAAAACCCGCCTTACCAGTAGCGCAGAAGGTACAACCCATCTTGCAGCCTACCTGAGTGGAGATACACATTGAGCGTCCGTGGTGGTAATCCATAACCACAGACTCAACACATTCTCCATCCTGAAACGAAAATAAATATTTTATTGTATTATCATAACTTGAAACAAGCTTTTTTTCAATATTTGCAACAGAAATGTAACATATTGAAGAAAGTTCCTCGCGAAGATTTGCGGGAAGATTTGTCATCTCATCAAAGGTGAGGACCTGCTTCTGATGAAGCCAGGAGTAAATCTGAGTGACTCTGAAGGACTTCACTCCCATAGGTCTGAGAAATTCCTCGAGTTCTCCCTTGCTGAGAGATTTTATGTCAGTTTTCTGTTGGATATATTCTGCAGAGAGCGACATTCACTCAGCTCCTCTCAAATGTTGCAACAAAGAATCCGTCACCGCCATACTCCTTCGGGAACATAGTGAGCTCATTTTTGGGCTCGTCGGTTCTGTGTTCTATCCCCTTTGGCAGAGTAATCTCTTTTGCTCTGAATCCGGGGTGATTCAGAAGGAATTTTCTGCATATTCCCCCGTTCTCTGCGGGGTTGAGGGTACAAGTGGAATAAACAAGTGTACCGCCCTCTTTCACAAGTCGGGCACTATTTGACAGAATCTCGTATTGCAGAGGAGGAAGCTCGGTGAAGTTCTGCTCCTTGCGGTAACGGATTTCGGGTTTTCTGCGGAGAATTCCGAATCCGGAACAAGGCACATCACAGAGCACTACGTCGGCTTTCCCGTCAAATTCCTTATCCTTTGCCGCATCACGAATAGATGCCTTGAGGTTCTTTATTCTCAGTCTGTACGCACCTGACTCTATGAGTTTCATTTTATGAAGATGAATGTCAAAGGCACGCACCACACCCTCTCCCTTCATCAGCATCGCCATAGCAAAGGCTTTGCCGCCGGGTGCGCTGCAAACGTCAAACACGGTGTCTCCGCTTTTGACTCCTGCAACAGCGGCACAAATTGCGGAGGACTCATCCTGAACAAAAAATTCTCCTCTTCTGTAAGCAGAAAGTCTGTCCACGGCACCGCTGTGAGTCACATTGAGCAAATCGTCAAGCACCCCTGACTTCTCCGCACTGACTCCCTCATCGGATAACTTCTCTATAAGCTCCTCGGGTGTGATAATCAATGTATTTGTATGAAGGCACAGAGGGGGTCTGCCTGAAAGCGACCTGAGAATATCCTCTGTGATTTCATCTCCGTAAGCTTCTCTCCAGAGTTTCACCAGATACTCCGGGCAGGAATAAACAACCGACCATCTGCGGTTTTTGTCGCTCTCAGGAGGAAGAGGATACTCCTTCTCTGCTCTTAAAAACGAGCGCAGAAGACCGTTTATGAATCCTGACGACTTGAAAAGTTTCTTTTCCTTCGCAAGTTTTACACATTCATTGACTGCGGCAGAATCGGGCACTCTGTCCATATAGAGTATCTGATAAATTCCCAGTCTCAGAATAATAAGAGTTGAAACCTCAATTTTTCTGAATGGTACAGATGAAAGTTTTCTGATTATGTAGTCCAGAGTGATGCATCTTTCCAACACTCCGTAAACAAGAGCCGTACAGAAAGAGCTGTCCTGCGGACTTAAATTATTCTCTTTTATCGCTTTATCAAGTGCAAGGTTTGAATATGCATCCTCGGCAAAAACACCTTTGAGCACGTCAAAAGCCACTTCTCTTGCGTTTTTCATGGGTAATCTCCGTTCAGTGTGATTTTACCGGCGTCTGCGGTTTGCGATTGTAATAATTCTCAGAAGCTGCAAAAGCGCAGTAAATGCCGCCGCTACATAAGTCATTGCCGCAGCAGTAAGGGTCTGCCTGGCACCCTTATACTCCTCTCCCGCAAGCATATCTGTTGCCTTTATGGTATTGAGTGCTCTCTTTGAAGCATCAAATTCCACAGGCAGAGTTATCAGGGTAAAAAGCAGTGCTGTGCTGTAAAGCAGAATTCCGATAACAATGAATACTCCGCCAAGCTCATAAGCAAAGGAGTCAGTATCAACAGCACTGTTGTAATATGAATAAAAACCTGAAAATGCAAATCCGAGGAGTATCAGTATCCAGCCGAGCTTTGAGCCGATGTTGGTAATGGGCACCAACACAGTTCTGATTTTATTGGGAAGGTAACCTTCTGCGTGCTGTACTGCGTGACCTGCTTCGTGGGATGCTATACCCACAGCCGCAACTGACGCTTCATTGTAAACTCCCTCGGACAGATATATAGTGTTATTGGATGGATTGAAATGGTCTGTAAGTTTGCCGGAGGTCGGCAGGATGTTGACACCGGTAACATTATTGTTCATAAGGACACGACGTGCCGCTTCGGCTCCTGTGATGCCCTTTGAATTTCTGATTTTTGAATTTTTCGAATACGCAGACCTTACCTTATACTGCGCGAAGCCTGCCAGAATAATGGCGGGAAGCATCCAGATAAGGTATGAGAAATATCCTGCAAAATAATCGATCCACATAAAATATCCTCCAATAATCAGTTGCCGAATTTATCTCCTTTTGAAAGTCTGTGACCTAAAAGGAAGGATTTTGAGTCCATAGCGCGCTTGCCCTCAATCTGGAGAGTGAGAATCTCCACCGAACCGTCTCCGCAGGCAACTGTCAGAGGCTCAAGGGAAACTATCTCTCCTGCATTACCTTTGTGTGAAGAAAGTCGGGTTTCGATAACTTTAACCTTTTTACCATCAAGGGTTGTCAGGGCAACAGGCCAGGGATTGAGACCGCGCACAAGATTATGAACCTCGCGTGCAGATTTTGTCCAGTCTATCACACACATTTCCTTTGAAAGCATCGCTGCGTGGGTTGCCTCCTCCTCATTCTGGGTAATGCGGGGTGCAGTACCGTTTTCTATAAGTTCAAGAGTATGCAGAAGGAGTTTTGCACCCTCTGTTGCGAGTCTGTCGAAAAGCTCGCCTGAGGTTTCACTCTCCCCCACCTTGGTCTTATAAATCTCAATGATATCACCGGTATCGAGGCCTTCGCCCATATACATTGTGGTGACACCACCATATTCATCGCCGTTTATAACTGTCCACTGAATAGGCGCAGCACCGCGGTATTTGGGCAGAATTGAGCCGTGGACGTTGATGCATCCGTACTTGGGAATATCAAGAACTTCCTTAGGAAGGAGTTTTCCGTATGCAACAACAACGATTACATCGGGAGCAAGTTCTTTGAGGGTGTTCTGAATGTCAGCATCACGAAGAGTGGATGGCTGATAGACAGGAAGCTGAAGTTCCTGTGCCAGCACCTTTACCTCAGGAGGTGTCATTACCATCTTTCTGCCCCGGGGCATATCCTGCTTTGTAAACACCGCAGATATGTTGTGACCGCTTTCAGAAAGCGCACGAAGACTCTCCACCGCAAAGTCGGGAGTTCCCATAAATACTATATTCACAGCAAATCTCCTCAGTTCTCAATTTCGTCGGGCGAAAGCATTCTGATAACATTATCCTTGTAGAGAACACCGTCGAGGTGGTCAAGTTCATGGCAGAAAGCTCTGGCAAGAAGACCCTCTCCCTCGTAGATTTTCTCCTTACCGAAACGGTCAGATGCCTTGACTGTTACTCTCATAGGACGCTTGGTGATTCCATACTCTCCGGGGCAGGAGAGACATCCCTCAACCTCCTGCTGAGAGCCTGACTTCTTGATAATCTCGGGGTTTACGAGTTCAATAAGACCCTCCCCTGTATCAATAACTACCACGCGTCTGAGGATACCCACCTGATTGGCGGCAAGTCCGCATCCGTTTTCTTTGTACATAGTCTCTGCCATATCATCAAGAAGTGTGTGAAGTCTTTCATTGAAATCGGTGACGGGACGTGCGGTTTTACGCAGAACCTCGTCGCCTTCTTTCACAATATTTCTGATTGCCATATTATTTTTCCTCCAAACGGAACATAAATATTCAGAGCTTTTAAAAATTCATCGGCTTTACATCCACGTAAACCGTAACGCTCCGAAATCTTTTATCCTTGCCGAATTCTTTGAGAAGCATTGCAATAAGCTCGCGGAGTCTCTTTGAATTACGGCTTTTAATTATTATTTTATATCTGTATTTATTGTTGACCTTTGAAACAAGTGCAGGAGACGGTCCCAATGCCCTTATGGGTACATCGGTAAATTCCCCTGTGCAAAGCTCGCTTAGACGCCTGAGAAATTCATTGGAACAACTCACGGCATCCGCTTTTGACTCGCTCAAAAATCCTACCAGCAACAAATCGGAAAAAGGCGGATAGGTAAGCATTCGCCTGAGCTCTATCTCATCCTGATAGAAAGCTTCGTAGTCCTGAGATGCCGCCAGTTCGATTACGGGATTCTCGGGGGTGTGGGTCTGGATAACGGCCCTGCCCGTGTCGGAACCTCTGCCGCTTCTGCCCACAACCTGAGTGAGCATTGAAAAGGCTCTCTCGAAGCTACGGTAATCGTCACTGTAAAGCATCTGGTCAGCAGACATTACTCCCACAAGAGTAACCCTGGGGAAGTCAAGGCCTTTTGCCACCATCTGTGTGCCTATCAGAATATCATACTCCCCTGAGGCAAACTGAGAAAACAGTTTCTCATGAGCATTTTTGTTCATTACCGTATCGGTATCCATTCTCAGGATACGTGCTTCAGGAAACAATTCAGCCAGAGTTTCCTCTCCACGCTGAGTACCCGCACCGCAGAATCTGAGACTCTTCTCGTGGCAGGAGGGGCACTCCTCGAAAACCGACACCGAATGTCCGCAGTAGTGACACATCAGCCTGTTGTTCTCCTTGTGATAAGTAAGGGAAATAGAGCAGTTGGGACAGGTAACAGGCTCTTTGCATTTGCTGCAAACCGCAAAGGTATTGTATCCTCTTCTGTTGAGAAGAAGTATTGTTTGTTTCTTGTTTTTAAGATTTTCTTCGATTTCACCCAGAAGCAACGATGAAAAACCTGTGGTATTACCGGCTTCAAATTCCTCGTTCATATCCGCCGTAAGCACAGTGGGAAGCTGTGCTTCGCCATATCTTCCCTGCAAAGTAAACAGGGAATATCTGCCTGATTTTGCGTGATAAAAACTCTCCACATCAGGAGTAGCCGACGAGAGAAGCAGCATTGAATTCTCACTTGCACAACGGAATTTTGCTACATCTCTGGCGTGGAATCTGGGGGTATTCTCGGATTTGTAGGTATGCTCCTGCTCCTCATCCATTACAATGAGACCTAGGTTATCAAAAGGTGCAAACACCGCACTTCGGGTACCTACCGCAATCTTTGCCATACCGCGTCGGACACGTTTGAACTCATCAAGTCGCTCACCCAAGGAAAGTCCGCTGTGAAAAACAGCTACCTTATCAGGAAAAAGGCTCTTGATGTGTCTTATAAGCTGAGGAGTCAGGGCAATTTCAGGCACCATAAGTATGACACCCTTGCCGTCATCCACGCACTTGCGGATAAGGTGGGTAAAAACAGATGTTTTTCCCGAACCCGTAACTCCGTAAAGAAGTGCCGCAGCAGCCGTATGCTTTTCATATATTGCTTCAAGGCCCTCAAAAGCTTTCTGCTGTTCCTGTGACAGTACGGGGAACTCGCCTTTCATATCAGAATATGTGACGGGGGTTCTGAAAACCTCGCTGTCAAAATACTCGGCTATTCCCTTTTTCACCAAAGCGTCCGTTACAGCGGTTGTAACACCGGTATAGTAACAGATTTCCTTGAGGGAAGCTTCACCTGCCACACAGAGCAAATCCATAACGGACTGTTGTTTGTCGGTAAGTTTACAGCTCACCTCATCTGCCGCAGATGTGAGACGCAACATTTTGCGGGACTTATCCCCTACTTTTCTGAAAGCGTCGTCGGATTTCAGCAGATATCCTTTATCCGCCATTCTTTCAAATACGGTATAGTCCTCGTAACCGAACTCACTCATAAGTTCACGGCGTTTCGCAGGTTTCTTTGAAACCGAGAGGTAGGTGTAAATCCTTGCCTCTTCATCTGACATCCGGGATTTGTCCGCATCAGCTACCGCCTCATACAGAGTGGTAATGTTGTAGCCGATACCTGCAGGAAGCATTGCTTTCACTGCATCGAAAAGAGTGCAGTAATAATTTCTCTGCATAAACTCTGCAAGGCGAAGCATATTCTCGGGCAGAACAGCCGTGGTATCAAGTACCGAGCTGATACATTTAAGCCCCGATGCATCGCCTGTGTGAAGGCTCATAACCATACCCTGACGGGGTGCATTACCGCGGGCAAAGGGTACCTTCACCCTGAAGCCCGGCTTTAAAACAGATGAATATTCTTCAGGAACTGCGTAGTCGAAGGTTTTGTCAAAATGATAGACTGTCCCCTCAACAGCAACACAGGCAATGAGGTTATCCTCAGTCTTCATCCTGAGGCTCTAAAATGTTGAATTTGTGATTCTTGAACTCTTCAACAGCAAGAAGTACAGGCTTCTCGGTGGTAACTACACCCTCATCCTCAAAACCCTGTGCAATTTCTCTTGCTCTCTTTGCTACACCGATTACCAGTGCGTAACGGCTCTCCTTGCCGCTTAACATATCATCAATAGATGCTCTTATCATTTTATATACTCTCCTTAAAAAATAATGATAGATTTATTCAGACCCGAATTATCGGGTTTTTAAACTTGATTTACAGACAAATTACTCTCTGCCTGTTTCCTTGCGGATAATGGAAAGGACTTCCTCAACTGCATTATCAATGTCACCATTTACGACATTGTATGAATAGCGGTCAGAGAAAGAAATCTCCCTGAGGGCGGTATCCAGACGGAAACGAATCTGCTCCTCGGTTTCGGTAGCTCTCTTACGCAGACGCTTTTCAAGAGTCTCGAAATCCGGCGGGAGAATAAAGATGCTGACACAGTCGGGATAATCTCTGATTATATTCAGAGCACCCTTCACGTCAATCTCAAGAAAAACATTGTTGCCTTTCTCAAGTTCGTCCTCTACGGCTTTCTTGGGTGTGCCGTAGGAATTATCGCAATAGGTGGCATATTCCATAAAGCCGTCATCGCGAACCATTTCGTCAAACTCTTCCCTTGTGACAAAGAAGTATTCCTTGCCGTGGGTTTCTCCGGGTCTGGGGGCTCTTGTAGTGGCCGAAACGGAAAGACGCACAGTGCTGTCCTCTTCAAGAAGACGCTTCATAATTGTGCCTTTGCCTACACCGGATGCACCGGAATACACGAAAAGTCTGCCTCTTTTTACATTATCACTCATTCTTGTCACCCTCCTCAATTCTGTTGGCTATTGTCTCAGGAGAAATTGCAGAGAGGATAATGTGGTCGCTGTCGGTGAAAAGCACCGCCTTGCAACGTCTGCCGTAGGTAGCATCCACAAGGTTACCCTTCTGTTTTGAATCCTGGATAATTCTTTTGATAGGTGCAGAGTCCGGACTGAGAACAGCAATAAGACGCTTGGCCGAAACTACGTTTCCGAATCCTATGTTGATAAGCTTCATAACTGCTCCTTACTCAATGTTCTGAATCTGCTCGCGGATTTTTTCAATTTCCGCTTTGATATTGACGACCTGATGTGCAAGTTCTGCATCCTGAATCTTTGAGCCTGTGGTGTTTGCCTCACGGTTCATTTCCTGAACAATGAAGTCGAGTTTTTTACCGATAGACTCGTTGGAATTCATAAATGATGCCATCTGGTCAATATGACTGCGAAGTCTTACTGTCTCCTCGGCAACCGCCACCTTATCGGCAAAAACAGCAACCTCGGTGAGCACTCGCTGGGGGTCGTATGTATTGTTGCCCAGAAGCTCCTCAATGCGGTCACGAAGACGTCTTTCGTACTCCTCCACAATGCGGGGGGACTCCTTCTCGATTATCTCAACTATGCCGAGGATAGTTTTTGTTCTGGAGAGCACGTCCTCGTAGAGGCGCTTGCCCTCAACCTCACGCATAGCAATAAACTTATCGACAGCTTCCCTGGCAACGGGAAGCACTGCATCCAGCACCTGCTGTTCATCCTCGGGAGCCTTGTGGATAGTCAGCACATCGGGAAAACGTGCTATCATTGATGCGGTTGCGTCGTTTGTAACCTCGTAACGGGCGGCGATTTCTTCCAGAGCCTTGGCATAACCTGAAGCAAGGCTGTGGTTAACAATAACCTCTGCATCAGCATCCTCGTCGCAGGTAATAACAGATACATACATATCTATCTTGCCGCGGGACACTCTGGAATTGACATAAGACTTAAGCTTCTCCTCAAGAAAAGCATAGCCTCTTGTTGTGCGGCAGGAAAACTCAAAGAAACGGTGGTTCACACTCTTGAGTTCAACAGTGATAACCTTACCGCCTACCTCAGCCTCAGCTCTGCCGTAGCCTGTCATGGACTTAATCATAACTATCATCCTCTCTGAAAAATATGCTCGTGTTTATTCCTTGCCTGAGCCTTTGATAAACATCCTGAATATTATAGCACTTATGTATTATATATACAATAGATTTGTAACAATATTGTAACTTTTAATGTTTGCAAATATTGTATTGATGTGTTATAATATCAGCGAATTTTTTATGATAAAGGATGATTTTAATGTCAGGACATAATAAATGGAGTACCATCAAGCAGAAAAAAGGTAAGAACGACGCTGCCCGCGCAAAGATTTTCACAAAAATCGGCAGAGAGCTTATCGTAGCAGTTAAGGAAGGCGGCAGCGCTGACCCCTCTGTCAACTCCAAACTCCGTGATTGTATCGCAAAAGCAAAGGCAAACAACGTTCCCAACGACAATATCGACAGAATTATCAAGAAGGCTGCCGGTGACACAGACTCCACCAACTACGAATCCGTTACCTACGAAGGCTACGGTGCTTCCGGTGTTGCAGTTATCGTTGAGGCTCTCACCGACAACCGTAATCGTACCGCAGGTGATGTACGTCACTACTTCGACAAGTTCGGCGGCAATATGGGTACTCCCGGCTGCGTAAGCTTTATGTTTGAGCAGAAGGGTGTTATTGTAATCGACAGAGAAGACCTTGAGGCTGACGAGGATACAGTTATGGAGGCAGCACTTGAAGCAGGTGCTTCCGATTTCGAGGCTGACGAGGATGTATTCACCGTTTACACCGAGGCTTCCGATATGGGCGCTATCAGAGACGACCTTGCAGATAAGGGCTATTCCTTCGTTACAGCAGAAGTTGCTATGGTTCCCAACACCTATGTAAAGGTTGACGACAAGGACATCCAGGAAAAACTCCAGAAGATGCTTGATATGTTCGAGGATAACGATGACATCCAGAACGTATGGCACAACTGGGAAATGACAGAATAATACCAGATTAACTCAATCAAAAACACGCCGCTGAGAAAGCGGCGTTTTATTTTTATCTTTTTTTGTGAAGGTTTTTCTCATTTTGCTCCTATTCTCCCCTGTTGGGTTTATTATAGACTCAGGAGAAGGGAGTGGTTATTATCAGAAAGAAGATTATATTGACATGTATCCTTGTTATATTGCTCATTTCCCTATCTGCACTTAATACAGGTGCCGCTGAAAACATTGTGGTCTGTGACCCCGCCGACAATACTCTTTACACAGTATCTTTTGATGATAATTATGTCAGCATCTCATCCGATACTTATAACGTAAGTTTTGAAAACGCAAACCACCTCTACACCTGCGATGTCTATGGCGGTATCTTCTGTTTTCTCGGATACACCCTTATGGAAAACAGCAACAACGAACAAGCTGTCATTTACCGTTATGATATCACAAATGGTGATACCGACTTCACGGCGATAAACACAAAAGTTTCCCTATCGCCTTACAACTTTGCCGTTTCACAAAACGGAGATTGCTTCTTTGTATCAAGAACTCAGAATAAAATTCTCTACTCCCTCTCAAAAGACTCAACACTTAAATCCACAACCCTCAAAGGTACCATAAATCAGATTATCTGCCATGATGGTAAAACTGTTAATATAATAACCTCTGATGGACTATACATTCTTGAAAATTCCGAGATTCAGAGGATTTCCGACCTTTCCCCTGAAGTTCCTCTTGTTTTTAATAACAGCGAAACTCTCAAAGCTTATGACGGCAAAGAGTATTCTTTCTCCGAAGGCACACTTACTCTCGCTTTGGAAGAAACTCCTCCCTCCCATTCCCCTGAAATCACGTTTGAAAACGGATACTGCATAGTGCCTCAGGGCATCACCTTCGCAAAACTCAGAGACTCTCTGGGAGCTCATAAGGACAGTTTCTCTATATTTGATAAGAATTCTAAAGAGATAACCTCGGGACAACTCGGCACAGGTATGGAAATCAGATATAAATCTCAAAGTTTCACGATAATAATCCACGGCGAGCTGACCTCTGAGGGCAACATAAACTCCCGCGACCTGAAACTTATGATGAAATTCATCACAGGCGAACAAACCCCTGACAGTGCATTATCCAAAGCCGCCGACCTCAACCGCGACAACGTTATCTCAGTAAAAGACCTGGTTCTACTCTCAAAAATGTACTGACACTCTCAAAGTTTTCGCATAAAATAATGGCGGCAGAAATAATCTGCCGCCATTTTAATTTTATTTATCTGCTTTTGTATATCTTCCGTCGGGAGTTATCAATGTGTTTCCGTTAATGGAGTAGCCCTCAATTACAGAATCCATCTTATCTCCGCTATAATTTTCGCTGGTGATGTATACCGAACCATTGTGCACGGTATATTTGAAATTGCTTACAGCATCATACATAAAGCCATAGGATACAGTCAAATCAAAATGATATCTTTCGCTTCCTGTACCATCTTTTTCAAACACAAGAGTTCTCTTGGGATAACCCATCTGAATACTGGACTCGTCAAGCTGCTCTGTCCACTCGCCCACCAGAGAATCATCAATATTAAGTGTGCTGATACCAACTTCATCAGCAGATGCGTGAGTTATTGTCTCTGCATCCAGTTTGTACTGGGGCAACTTGGTTTTGGTAAAATTAATAGTATAGTATTCGTTGCTCCAAGTCATGGCTTTCTTATCTTTTGTGAAAGTCACTGTGTGGTCTGTGTACATCTGAACAACATAGAACAAATCACTCTTGACAGAATATGTGCCGTCCTCTGATTCCTCAAAGGTATATGTGCCTTCGTATCTCATTCCGCCTGCATCAATGGCCACAGTACCTTTTTTGTCAAAAACAAAGTATACGCCCTCTGAAAAAACGTCGCTCTGCCAGGCACCGTCTATTCCTTTTCTGAAGAAAAGGTTATATACACCAAGGGTTCCGAAAACCACGCCCGCCATAAGCACAAAGCAGATAGCCGCAATAATCACGGGAGTCTGGATTATGAAGGGCTTTTTCTTTTTGGGAGCCTCTTCCTCCACCTCATAAGAATCTTCGGTATCCACTCCGTAGCGCTGAAGTTCCGCCTCAATATCAGCAGTATCCACTTCCAGAGTTGTGGTTGTTTCCGCAGAGGTCTCCTCTGTAAGGTTTTCCTCTGTTAAAATTTCTTTATTTTCTGTATCCAAAACAGTTCCTCCTAAACAAAATCAAAAAGTTACTTCTATATTACTATTTTTCATTAAATAAATCAATAGATTTTCTATGATGTTTGTGTGAAGATTTGAGTTTTTATATTCCGTTTAATCTTCGAGAATAAATATCACTTGAATTTTCCGGAATATTATGATAAAATACTAAATAATTATTGCTTATGCGATTAAATACATTTAAATTTTATTTTATAGAAGAGGGTTACCTATGAATTATCTTGAACTTTACAGCCAGTGGCTTGAAAATGCAGTAGAGGATGCGGACCTCAAAGCTGAGCTTATGAGCATTGACGGAAACGACAAGGAGATTCACGAGCGTTTTTACAGACAGCTCGAGTTCGGTACTGCCGGACTCAGAGGAATTATCGGTGCAGGTACCAACAGAATGAACATCTATGTTGTCCGTCAGGCAACTCAGGGACTTGCAAACTACATCAACAAACAGTTTGGCGGCGGTGCTGTTGCTATTTCTCACGACAGCAGAAACAAAGCAGATCTCTTTATGAACGAGGCTGCACGTGTTCTTGCCGCTAACGGTATCAAGACATATATCACAAGTGAGCTTCAGCCCACTCCTGTCTTAAGCTTCCTTGTACGTCACTTCGGATGCAAGGCAGGTATTATGATTACCGCCAGCCACAACCCCGCTGCATACAACGGATACAAGGCTTACGGCGAAGACGGCTGCCAGATGACCGACGTATCTGCCGATATGGTATACAATGAGATTTGCAGCATTGATATGTTCACAGGTGTCAAACTCTGCAACCTTGAAGATGCAGTAAAGGATGGCACCATTGAATATGTGGATGACAGCGTTTACACAGAGTATCTGGCTGAGGTAAAGAAACAGCAGATTAACACCTCCATCGCTGAGGATGCTGACCTCTCCGTAGTTTACACTCCCCTTAACGGCACAGGCAACAAGCTTGTCAGACGTATTCTCTCTGAAATCGGAGTCAAGAATGTTTCGATAGTTAAGGAGCAGGAGCTCCCCGACGGCAACTTCACCACCTGTCCCTTCCCCAACCCCGAAATCAAGGAGGCTCTGGAGTATGGTCTCAGACTTTGCGACGAGCTCAAGCCCGACCTTCTCCTTGCTACTGACCCCGATGCTGACAGAGTTGGTATCGCTGTTCCTGATTATGACGGAAGCTACCGCCTTATCACAGGTAACGAGACAGGAATCATGCTTACCGACTATATCCTTAAGTGCAGAAAAGAAAACGGTACTCTCCCCGAAAACGGCATTGTTGTCAAGACTATCGTTTCCACAAGACTTATTGAGCGCATCTGCAAGAAGTACGGCGCTGTAATGAAGGATGTTCTCACCGGCTTCAAGTATATCGGCGAAGTTATTCTGGGTCTTGAGGAAAAGAACGAAACAAATAAGTATATCTTCGGATTCGAAGAAAGCTACGGCTACCTGGCAGGCTCTTATGTGCGTGATAAGGATGCAGTTGTTGCTTCTATGCTCATTGCAGAGATGGCAGCTTACTATAAGAAGCAGGGCAAAACTCTGGCTCAGGTTATCGACAGCCTTTACGAGGAATACGGATATTACTACAACAAGACTCTCAACTTCTACTTTGAAGGCGCTGAGGGTATGCAGAAGATGAGCGAGCTTATGACAGCTCTCAGAAATAATGCTCCTGCTGAAATCGCAGGTTTTGATGTTACCGGTGTCTGTGACTATCTGGAAAGTGTCGCCACAGACCTTGAGACAGGTGAAAAATCAGAAATCGACCTGCCCAAGTCCAATGTACTCTCCTATTCCCTGAAGGGTGAAAATGCTGCTATTGTTCGTCCCAGCGGCACAGAGCCTAAAATCAAGCTTTACCTCACATCTGTTGGCAAAGATAAGGCTGACGCCCTGAGAATTATGGATGAGCTTGAGGTTGCCGCAAAGGCACTTCTGGGTGTATAATCACATACTTGATAAAAATAAAACAGTCCTCTTTCGGGAGGGCTGTTTTTTTATGCTTATGGCTATTGACTTTTGCGAACACTTGTTCTATAATAACTATACAAAACATTTGTTCTATCGAATGTATGCAACTGCGCCGAAACTTATCAAAGCACACAATCCGGTTTCGGACACAAAAAAAGAGAAAGAATGATGAGTAATGCGAATAATCCTTCATAGTGACTGCAATGGCTTCTTTGCCAGTGTAGAGTGCCTCTACAACCCCGAAATACGCCACCGACCTGTGGCGGTATGCGGAGATGTTGATCAGCGCCACGGAATAGTGCTTGCAAAAAACGAAATAGCAAAAAAATATAAGATTAAAACAGGAGAAGCTATCTGGCAGGCTCTGAAAAAATGCCCCGAACTCTATATTGCCGAGCCTCACTATGACCGATATATACGTTTTTCCAAGATGGCATCGAGAATCTACTCCGACTATTCACATTTTATTGAGCCTTTCGGACTTGACGAAGCCTGGATAGACATAACGGGAAACGTAAAAAATTTTGAAGAAGCCGCAGAGGTTGCCAATGAAATCCGTATGAGAGTGAAAGAAGAGCTCGGAATAACCGTCAGCATAGGTGTGAGCTACAATAAAATATTTGCAAAACTGGGCAGCGACCTGAAAAAACCTGACGCTGTATCGGTAATTACTCCCGACAATTTCCGCGAGGTGGTCTTCCCTCTTCCTTCTGACTGTCTGCTTGGGGTAGGCAACGCCACAAAAAGAAAACTTAAAACTCTGGGTATAGATACCATTGGTGATATTGCTAACTGTCCCCGTGATATCCTGAAGTTCAATTTCGGGAAAAACGGCGATACTCTCTACTCTTTTGCAAACGGATATGACTCATCGCCCGTAAAACCCCTGGGGTATTCAAATCTCCCAAAATCCATAGGAAACTCCACTACCCCATCAAGAAATATGGAAAACCTGGAGGATGTAAAAATAGTCCTCACCATACTCTGTGACAGCGTATGCCGCAGAGCCAGAGAGCAAAACCTCATTGCAGGTACTGTGTCGGTTAATATCCGCGACAAAGACCTTTTCATCATAAACAGACAAACAAAATTAAGCCGCCACACAAACTTAAACCGCGAGATTATCGCAGCGGCTATGTCGGTATTCGAGGGTAACTATGAGTGGCGCAAGGCTATACGCAGTATCGGAGTAGCTCTGTCGGATTTTCGCAGTAGCGGCGAAGCTGAGCAAACTTCGCTCTTTACCAACGAGGAAAAGCGCCGGAATCTCTATGAGCTTGACTGTTCCGTAGATTCACTAAAAAAACGCTTCGGAAGTTACTGTGTCCGAAGTGCGCTTATGCTTAAGGACAGGGAGCTCTCATCATTCTCTCCTAAAGAAGATAACATTGTACATCCCGTAGGATATTTCCACTAAAAGATAGGAGCATAAAAATGAAAGAATACGTATCCGTTACCGCACGTTTCGACCCCGACGGAAATCTTCTGCCCGTCAAACTCCACTGGAAAGACGGCAGAAATTTTGATATAGACCGAATCCTGGACATAAGATACGCCGCCTCGCTGAAAGCGGGCGGCGCAGGTATTCGTTATCTTTGCAGAATAGCAGGACACGAAAGATATTTATTTCTTGAAGATAACCGTTGGTTTGTAGACGGGAAATAATGATTATTTGAAATAAACAAAATAATCAGACTGCTCAACCATAATCTCTTCTACCACACCATCAAAAGCAGAAACGATTTCTGCCGAAACAATTTTTCCGCTGTCATAGTTGAAAGTAAGCTGTGAGTCTGCACCCACCTCAATGGTTCCTGCGGTTTTGCCGTTGCTGACGCCCACACTCAGGTTGAATCTGTCTCCCTCAAAGGTGAGCGAACCACCGTACGTAGCGTAAGAGGAGCCGTAAACCTGAGAAAGAGCTACCTCTGAACCCTCAGCATCAATTGCCTTGTAGGGCTTATACTCAGACTTAAATGCAACTTCCTTTTCTGCTTCTGTAACGGGAGCAGTGGTTTCTTCGGATGAGGATTCTGTACCGGGCAAAGTATCTGTGGGGATAATATTAGTCTCCTTGGCAGTACAAGCTCCGAGGCAGACAAAAATCACCACAAAAGATAATATCAGAATCAGAGTGAAAATTTTAGATTCGCTTATTTTTTTCATGTTTTTTACTCCTTTTCAACAATATTTTTGAGAACACTTCTTTTTATCATTTTACCTTTATAGAACACATAGTCATCGTCGTCACCCTGAAGCAGTTCTTCAAGGTTATTATCTCTGTCACCAGCTTCTTCGGCTATGCTCTTTGCAATTTCGATATTCTTCTCTGCTACGGTAGTTTCTTCTGTTTCACTGCTTACTTTTCCGATTACAGTAAGCATAAAAGGATAAAGATAATGACTCACCATCATAGCGACAGGTGAAGGAATAAGAAGAAGTATTGCCGCAACAAGGTATGCAATAACCAGCGCAGTGACAAGTTCGACGCCCAATGTACCTGCCAGATTAAACAGGATAACCACCGGCATAAGTGCAATCATAAGGTACAGTAAACTTGAGAAAAGAGCGAAAAAGTTCTGCTTCACCTCGCCCAGAATTGCAAGGGCACTGTTCTTTAAAACAGCAGAAAACTTCAGCTCAAATGAAGGCACCATAAGGAAAGCCGAAAAAAAGAAGAATGCAAAAGCTACACAAATGAGCACCGAAAAAAACAAAGGTATGTAGAACACCCAGCTCATACTCTGTGCAAAACTCAGATACAGAATCACGCTGAAATAACAGATCACAACGCTGACATACACCATTAATCCGAGCAGAATATATCTAAGCCAGTTCTCTTTCGCAGCTTTCAGAAAACGACCGAGCATTTTCTGAGGCTTGATTTCCTGAGACAAATCCCTGGAAAGCACCACCACTCCCGCAAAAAAAGGAGCAGACAACACAAACGCAAAAGGATAAACCACAGGCGACATATTAACGAAACTGTTAACAAGATACATAAGCGCAAAAGAAAGTCCCAAAGGCACCGCGTACATCAGATTTATAAGGAACATTTGTCCTGCGTTTTTACCCAGTTTTGAAAGCAGAATCTCAAAACCGAGTTTCTTTCTTTCTCCTGTCATATTACACTTCCTTACCATAGCAAGAAAAAATCCGCATAATATCAAGCCGGATATTTATCTCACCAGTTAATAAAATATTTGCGAACATCAAGGTCCGATCAGAAATTATTTAATCAAAAGAAAACCTTTGCAAACAAGGTCCATAAAATCATATCCGCGGCAGAAGCTACGGTTGCGAGAACAAGCATATAAAGACTTCTCAAAGAATATCCTTTGAGGAAAACCCTTAACGGTTCAACGCCCTCCTTGGAAAAGAACAGAAGTCCGGCTATTTTAAGGCTCATGGAATGTGCCTGTGTAGCCTCCAGAATCAATGAAAAGCAAAACAGGAATAATCCCCCGAGCATTACAAGCAGGTAAAAACCCAGACCCTTAAGTCCGTAACCTGTAAGCAAGTACCCTGCACAGATACCGGTACCGAAACCTTTGAAAAAAACCACCGCAAACAGAGCAAAGCTTCCCCAGGCGGTAAGACCCAGCAGATACTCCGCAAAAAGAAACAGAAAATTGGATGCAAAGCTGGATACAAAGGTCATATACATAGGAGCACAGAGCCTTGACTGAAGGTTTGTGGTAAACAGAAAGTCCAACGCCGACAAGGTCTGCTCCCCTATCCGACCTGCTCTCAATGTTCCTACAAGCACTCCCGATGCAAAAATCACAATGTAAAAAGTAATTGTTCCGTAGCGCCTGAGAAACCCTGTTACATCAGGGGGATATCGCTTTACAGCGCGACCGCTTCCACTGCGACCAATGGGTAATTTAAGTATCAAACCTTTCATAAGCATCCTCCTAAACGGTTGTCCGTATTCAGTAATGCTTATGAAATATTTTTAAAAATTATGCTTCTGACGACAACTCCCCTGCACGACCGGTGCAAGCAGACATAGCGTCATTTATAATCTTTTCAATATCGTTTTTATAGAAAACATTCAGAGCTTCAATGGTTGTGCCACCTTTGGAGCTTACTTTTTTTATGAGAGTATCCGGGGTATCGCCCGAATTACGGAGCATTGCGGCACTGCCCTCCATTGTTGCACAGATAAGGTTCATCGCCACCTCATGGGAAATACCCTGAGTTTCGGCATAGTCTGCCATAGCTTTTGCAAAAAGATAGAAGTATGCAGGAGATGAGCCGTTTACGGAAATAACCGCATCCATTTTGTCCTCTTCAAGCACTTCTACAACGCCGCCATTGGCAAACATTCCCTTTACTGCCTCAAAAATATCATCGCTCACATTATCAGAGGGACAGAGTGCGGTTGCGCCCTTGGAAAGAAGCAGAGGTGTATTGGGCATTACCCTGACAACAGGGCAGGTAATCCCCAGTCCGCGTCTGACAAACTCAATGGTAATACCTGCTGCTATGGATACAAATGTCTTGCTCTCGTCAGCCACAGCCTTCACAGTTCCGAGCACCTCGGAATAATTCTGAGGCTTGACTGCAAGAACTATTATATCGCTGTTTCTTGTTACACACACGGCACAGCCTTCAACAGTAATTCCCTGCTCAGCAAATGCTGTGAGTTTTTCTTTGTCTGTATCAAAGAGATGGATATCTGCCGGGGCAAATCCCGAAGATATCATACCTCCTATTATAGCGGTTGCCATATTACCGGCACCTATAAATCCGATTTTCATATAAACCTCCGGACAAATTATTGTTAAGTGGTTGTAGAAGAATTAACCGCACAGGTAAATCTGTATCCGTATATATTGTTTGAGCCGTTACGGGTGTATTCTCCGTGATAGAAAACATCGAGTTCGTCAATTCTGCGGTAAAGAAGACCCCATACGCAGGTGCTTCCCGCATGATGATACTGCATCATTAACTTATTGAAATCATCCTTGTTTACTCTTCCGAGAGAGTATCCCCCTGTCTGCTGAAGCTTACCCTTTGTCACGTAATCTTCGTACACATATCCCTCTACACCGGCAGAAGTTTTGACGTGATACCACCCGCCTGACGATTCCTTTTCCAGTAAAGTCAACGGCGTGCCATAAGCCAGGCAGTCAAGAATTGAAGAAGATGTAGTCGGTTTTGCTCTGAAATTAACATCATTGGTGTTAATATAGGCATCTGTATCCTTAGCAGCAGAGTCTTCCACGATACCGGTAGCAAGGAATATGTCCTTGAAATCGGTGTCAGTTGATATCATATATGCTCCCAGATTATAGGAGAAGGACAGCAGTCCGTCA
Source organism: Ruminococcus sp. (assembly GCA_045654185.1). Classification (GTDB taxonomy): domain Bacteria; phylum Bacillota; class Clostridia; order Oscillospirales; family Acutalibacteraceae; genus Ruminococcoides. Next base: position 14,704 of record JAZOMY010000007.1, on the reverse strand, counting down.
AACTGCTGCTGATTTCTGTTGAGCTTGTATTTATTAAGGTAACTGTTGAGCTGGGCGGTATAGCCGTCTTCGTTGACAGTCTTCACAAGGTAAGCGTAAGCCTCACGCTTGGTCATATCATTGTAGAAACTGTCACCCAGATAAATAACCTTTCCGTATCCCAGAGTGGGGATATTGTTGGCTATTTTGTCAAAATACACGCTGGAGGAATAACCCTCAAACTGAGAAATCAGTGTTATCGCTTCGTCGGTAGCACGTCTGTCCTCCTGGGTTTCGGTTTTTTTATCAGCAGTCTTGCGGATAAAAACGGAAGTATTTGCATCGTCACAACCCGAGGAGCAGGTCTTCCATACCCCGTCCTTGCCCTTGGCATAAGCGACAACCTTGAAGGTTCCCGAAACATCAATGGAGGTTGTGCCGCTGAACACATAGGTATTTCCGTCAGCAACCTTATCTGTTGCCGTTACGGTCTGAGTCTTCGAACCGACAGCAACTTCAAATTTTACATCTGTGCGTTCCTTGTCGGTTACAGCATAAAGCGTTACGGTTTCTGAAATCGCAGCTGTATTTGGCATACAATAGGCAAACCTGACAGGCTCTGCCTCTTTTACTGTGACAAGACAGGTTTTCTTGCCCAGAGAATTATACACACTGATTACTGCTTTGCCGGGGGACTTGCCTGTGATAAAGCCGTTTTCAACCTCTGCAACAGAGGTATCGGAGCTTGACCACTTCACATAATCAAGAGAAGACGCACCATTATAATATGTCTTTCCCACAGTTACTGTGGCAGTTGATTTCTTTATGGTGACATCACTTGTGGCATTAACAACAGTCACCTTACACTCTGCACTCCTGCCGTTTGCAGTGGCAGTAATTGTAGCAACACCCTTGGACTTTGCGGTAATGACAGAACCGCTGACAGTGACAACTGAGGTATCGGAACTTTTGAGGGTAACCTCTCTGTCCGCAGTAAGCACCCCGTGTGTACCCGCCTCCATAGTCAGCGTTGTAGCAGAAAGCTCAATATCACTTTCAGGCAACGTGGGTTCTGTGGGCTCCGTAGGCTCTGTGGGAATATTTTCAGATGCTTTTACGGTAACAGCACAGGAAAGCTGTTCGCCCCAAGGCAGAATCGCAATTATTACTGCTTCACCTTGGGCTACACCTTTAATTGTGCCCACGGAAGATACTGTTGCCACTGAATTGTCTGATGACTTGAAGTCAGTAGCGTTCTGAAGAGGATTTCCGTCGCTCACAAGTATGGAAAGAGTATGTATCTTCCCCTCATCAAGAGTAATCTTTTTGTCAGAAAGTTTTGCACTCAGCGCTCCCTCATAATCACCTGCGTCGTAGCTGCCGCCGGTGATTTCGTCAAGGCGGGAGGACTCAAACCAGTCGGGAGTTACTACTGTAACAGTACTGAGAACAATCTCAAGGCTTGTATAACTTCGGTAAATATATCCCTCGGTGCCATTCACGTTGACCTTTACCCAGAGTTCCCTGCTGTTATCCACAACTTTGAACTGTGTATCATTCGAAAGCACAGAGATACTCTCATATTCTGTGGACGGACCTTTTCTGAAATTGACATCATCGGTGGTAACTCCTCTGAAATCCGCAGAGGAAGAATCGGAAAGCTGAAGATAATCAAGGGAGCAATAGCCTTTGGTTCCGTCGCTTCTTGAAACATAGGCCCAACCGCCTGAGGTGTTCTCAAGGAGTGTCAGCTTCTCAGATACCGAAAGAGTGGTTATCACATTGTCATCAGCAATTACTTTTGACGAACGAAGACGCACGGCATCCGTAGTCACCACCTCGGTTGTAGCCGCAGATACAGTAACTCCCGTTACAAATACAGATGAAACAAGCATAAGAAGTGCAAGAATCAGCGATAACAATCTGAAACGCGATAATTTCAAAATGGTCACCTCCCATAAAATTTTCTTATCCGATATATTATAACATATTATTGCAATTTGTTCAAATCATAATTTTTGTCATTTATGTATTTTCAACAATTTCCGCCATTTGCTCACATAAAGCGTCACAACTCTCGAAACGCTGATATCATAAAGTATAAAAATCAGGTTGCCTGCCAGCAGAAAAACCCATGGCAGATATACTCCGAAGATTTCAAAACTCTCCTTGGGTATCATCAGCACCGATATACCGATATAAAAAGATATAATCATTGAGGCATTGAAAACAACATATTTGATAATATATTGAATCCATATCTTGCTGATACGTTCGATAAGTCCTTTAAGTATGGGATATAATCCGAAAAACACTGCATAGTAAAGAACTGCTTCCTTGTCCGCAGACATCAGAAACGAAAGCACCGTCACAACGGCATACACAGAAAAAGCTGCGGGATATCCTGCCTCCAGAACCACAACGCACAGGAACATCCCTACAATACAAGGTGCCGCATAAGTACCCACAAGGATAACGGATGTAATCATCAGCAACGCCACAGAGAGCGCTGCTATTACAGCTGCTAATGCAAGTTTCATTGTTCTTTTCATATCCTGACCTCAGCAGCAGGGTATACAATCCCCGCCCATACACTCGCAACAAGTATCAAGACAACAGATAGCAGTGCATATATCGCAGGGTGAACAACAGTCAGAACTATGATGCACTCTGCGGTATTCGGGTGAAGAATAGGTGCGTTGGTTGTTCATTCTGTCGAACACACTCCTGAACTCCTGATTCTGAGGCTCCATCTCGCAGGCTATCCGGAAGTAATTATATGCCTGGTCGGTCCAGCCCCTGCGATAGTAAATCATACCGTAGAGAAAATACCACTCTCCCCTGCGATTGTCCGCAGGTACGCCTTTGAGAACATTCTCGGCCTCCTGGAGTCTGCCGCTTTTGATAAATTCTCTCACCTCGGGGTAGCCGGTGTATGTGTATCCATTTGCACTACCTCCGCTATAATAACTGCCTGACTGAGAATAGCTGTTTTGTGAAGACTCCGAAGAATAGCTTCTGCCTTCCTTACGCATTTTCTGAATCTCATCATAGGCCTCGTTGATTTCCTTCATCTTTTCGGTGGCGAGGTCCTTGAGAGGACTGTCCTCGTAATTATCAGGATGATATTTTTTTGCAAGTTCCCTGTATGCGTTTTTTATATCCTTATCTGTGGCACTCTCTGTTATGCCCAGGATGGTATATGGATTCTTGTTCATTTGCACTTTCCTTTCTCTCGACGGATAACAATATCCTGCTTCAACGGAAGCCCCAGGAGAATTATGTTATCCAGTACATCACCATAACAACTGAACGAAAGCAGTCTGTGAGCGGTTGTGACCATATATACAGACTGAGACATCAGCTGTGCGGCATAATTTACCGCTGTTTCTCTTGTCTCACTGACATTCGCCACCAGCGGATTGAAGCGTTTTTTACGGATGTCTTTTTCAAAATCGTCTGCTGCATCCATCAGGTATATCCATTTTCCGAGATGATAACCCAGCTCTCTGAATATCCGCTCTGTACTGTTATCTTTCGCTGAAAGTGCCAACACCTCGGACAGAAAGTGTGCCGTAGGCTCAGCGCATTCATCCGTTGAGAGTCTGTCTTCTTCGGCTTTTCTCTGGGAAAGGTACATCTCTTCACTAAGCTTTACGTATTCGGGGAACTTTCGCGAAGCCTTTCTCTTTACAAGTGAGAAATACGGTCTCAAAAGATTCAGGAAGATTTTTCCGAATATTCCGCTGTCATCAATGTTATCCAGCAACTTGTAATATGCAGTTATAACAGTCAGCGCAGAAGCTCTGCTGAGCACATTACCGGGCTGTAATCCACACAGATAATTGCAGGATTTGGCAGGATTGAATCTGCATCTGCCTTTTTTCAGCGAAAAGCACGACTCCTCCTGAGACAGCAGAAGAATGGCAAAATATGTCATATCGTAACTTAAAAGAAATCTTGAGAGAAAAGTGTACTCCCTGCCGAGAGTCTTGCAAAGGCTGCAATAAACAGCTTTGTAGTTCTCGTAGTCTTTGACTTTAAGCTCGCCTTTGTCGATATTCACGTAGCCGAACATACAATATCTCCTTTCTTGAAAGCTATGCTATGCAATATATATCTTGCTAAATAAAAAGTAATAAGTTATAATCTAATAAAATAATCTGTGGAGAAAAACTATGAATGTTTATGATTTTGACAAAACAATATACAAAAATGACAGCACAGCGGATTTTTATTTCTACTCTCTGATGCGTCATCCCAAGGTACTCCTGTATCTTCCCGCTCTGACTCTTGGTTATGCCAAGTTCTATATCTTCAAAAAAGGCACAAAAACCGCTTTCAAAGAAAAGGTAATGAAGTTTGCCTCCTGCACCGATTTGGAAAAGGATGTACATAACTTCTGGAAATCCCACAAGCATCTGATTAAGGATTACTATTTAAAGCAGCAGAAAGAGGATGATGTCATCATTTCCGCTTCCCCTGAATTTCTTCTCAGACCCATCTGCGAAGAACTGGGAATAAAGCACCTTATCTGCTCAAGAGTAAACCCCGAAACAGGCAAATTCACGGGACTCAACTGTCACGGTAAAGAAAAGGTAGCAAGATTTGAGGAGCTCTTTTCAAGAGACTCCGTAGACGAATTCTATTCCGACAGTCTGAGTGATACCCCTATGGCAGAAATTGCAAAGAAAGCGTTTATGGTCAAAGGTGATAAAATAACCGACTGGCCTTTCTGATACCGCAGATACACTTTAACCCCATCCGGCAACAAACCGGATGGGGTTATTTTTATTTATTCTGAACGAAGTGCTGTAACAGGGTCCATATTTGCAGCCTTCTTTGAGGGAATAAGTCCGCCGATAACAGTGAGAATCACACTGAGAATTACCAGCACAATTCCTCCTGCAAGAGGCAGGGCTGCATTTATCGCGGTACTTCCCACGAGGAGATGGATAACCAGATTACCCGGTATCAGCAGCAGAAGGGTTGTCAGTATACCGATAAGGCCTGCACAGAGTCCTACAATAAGTGTCTCGGAAATAAATACCTGAGATATATTTGTCTTGGAAGCGCCCATAGCGCGGAGAATACCGATTTCCTTTGTTCTCTCAAGTACAGAAATGTAAGTGATAATTCCTATCATTATTGAGGAAACTACAAGAGATACACTTACAAAGGCTATAAGCACGTAGGAAATGATATTGATAATTGTTGTGATCGAGGACATAAGAAGACCAACGTAATCGGTATATGTAATCTGGTCTTCCTCAGCAGCAGTTTCGTTATACTTTTTGATGCATTCAGAAATGCCGTCCTTATCCTCAAAACTGTCTGTGTAGATGCTGATTGAAGAAGGTGCATCAAGAGACACTACACCGAAAGCGGTCATATTGTCGTCATATTCACCTGTCGAAATATATCGGTCATATATGCTGAGAAGAACATCATCCTCGGGATTCTGCATATATCCGTCGAACATCGCGGCAAGTTCAGCCTCGCCCATCTGCATCATCTGGGCTGCTGCCTCGGGATTCTGCATATACATAACGCTCATCATATCGCGGAACATCTGAGCCTTATCGGAAATACCGAGAGAAGCAATATACTGCTTTGCATCCTCAACTTTCTCTGCATCATCGGAGGGAGCAAATCTGAGACCATTTAAAACGTTGATGTTCTCGTCTGCTTTCTGGGCTTTAACTACCGCACTATTGTTTGTATAATCGATGAGATAATTTGTAAGTTCGCGTGTATATCCGAGGTTAGCTGTAATTGTCAGGTTGTCCGCATCCTCTTTGGGTCGGATAATACCTGTAATTTTAAGCTTATCGGCAGACTTCACAATCTCTTCGAGTTTCTCATCATCATTACCGATATAGCTGAAAGTACCGTTTTCGTTTTCTTCGTAGAAGTCACAGGCAGGAATAAGGCTGAAGTCTTTATCAAGAATTTCCTTATAGGAGAAGCTCTCTGTGTCCACCTTGACAGCCTCACCTGCATCAACACGTTTCATAAGCTCTTCATAATCTGCGCTGGGAAGCATTCCAAGCTCGTAGAGCACATTAATGGGAATTTCATTCTTCTCATTTATAACCAGAACAACCTCATTATACTCCTTGGGCCATTCTCCGTGTATAATCTCGTAGTTATCTGTGACAATACTGCTTATACCGCTGCCGTTCTGGGAAGGCAGAAGTTCATCGAAATTGGTCTGGGCATACATCGCCATCATGGGATTATCCATAGACATTCCCATATCGTTATACATCTGAAGCTCGGTGTTTACCATCTGATTTGACTTGGTAATGTAGAGATTACTTCCGTCGGTATTGACAAGAACGCCGTCGGGATCATAGGAATAAGCAGAGAATGCAGTATTGTAGGAATATACAATTCCGTTTTCGCCGATATACTGATGGATTTCGCTGTCCTTATTATCAAGGTACTTTTTGAAATCAGTCAGATTATTCTCTGTAAAACTTGTCATAATCGTTGACTCAAGCTCAATGGCAGTTCCGTCAGAGTAGACTGCATCCCTATCGTGGCTGATTTCATCAAATGATGCCGCGTTCTGTGAAAGTGTAATAAAGTCCGAAAGGTCCATAGTCTGAGCCTCAAGGAGAATGGGATAGGATGCCATGGTATCCTTCTGAATATCATCGATATAATTATTGACACCTGTTGAAAGCGACAGTATGAGAGCAATACCGATAATACCAATGGAACCGGCAAAAGATGTAAGGAAGGTTCTGCCTTTCTTAGTCAGCAGATTGTTGAAACTCAGAGAAAGTGCAGTCAGAGGAGACATTGACGACTTGCCCATATTCTTATGTACTGCCTCTTTTTCCTTGATTTCTTCACCATCAAAGGGGTTGGTATCACCTACTACCTTGCCATCCTTGATGCTGACAATTCTGTTGGCATACGCCTCGGCAAGTTCGGGGTTATGGGTTACCATAACAACAAGTCTGTCCTTTGCAACCTCACGGAGAAGCTCCATAACCTGAATACTGGTCTCACTGTCAAGTGCGCCTGTGGGTTCATCCGCAAGAAGAATATCAGGATTATTCACAAGGGCACGGGCTATGGCAACTCTCTGCATCTGTCCGCCGGAGAGCTGATTAGGACGTTTATGGACATGGTCACCGAGACCTACCTGAACCAAAGCCTCCTTTGCTCTTCTGCGTCTTTCCTTACGTTTGACACCTGAAATGGTGAGTGCGAGTTCAACATTGGAAAGAATAGACTGGTGCTCGATAAGGTTATAACTCTGAAAAACAAAACCTATTGTGTGGTTACGATAAGAATCCCAGTCGCGATTTTTATATTTCTTGGTAGAAATGTTGTTGATTATAAGGTCACCGCTGTCATAACGGTCAAGACCGCCTATAATATTCAGCAAAGTGGTTTTACCCGAGCCGGAAGGTCCCAGCACCGCAACAAACTCATTATCTCTAAGGTTAAGGCTGACGCCGTCCAGAGCTTTCTGCACAAATTCTCCGGTGACATAACGCTTGCTTATATTTTTAATCTGAAGCATAAGTTTACCTCCTCAATGTATAACAGTAATTATATACCCCACAATTAATCTTTGATAAACAAATTACTGTATTAATTTAAATAAAATGTAAACATTTCTCAATTATCATTATACCATCAATACTCGCAAACCTCAACCGATTCGAAAAAAATACAGCGAATAATACAATTTTTTATTATTTGCGACCTTATTTTTTAAAAAATAAAAATCGGAGACAGGAGCTTTCCTGTCTCCGATACGGAAGCATCAGTATTTACAACAACCGCAGGACGACTCACCCGAGGAATCACAGACGTTGGGCGGGAAAAATTCATTTGTGGGAAATTCAAGTCTTGAGAAAACCTCACAGGGATTATCCGATGAATTGCGGCACTCTTTTTCAGGAATGCAGAAATCATAGGAAGGAATCAGCATCTGAACATTTCTCTCTATCTGCACAATAGAGAAAACACCCAGAGATACCGTGACAGTGCGCTGTGCAGAAGGAATGAACTCACCACCATAGCATTGACAGATTTTCGCAGGAATTCGGCAGGGCAGGTTTACCGACTTACAGCAATCACAGAGTTTCGCAGAAAGCGCAATAGGTTTTGCAACCTGAACAGAAACCTTAGGAAGATTCTTGTGGGGAGAGTTTTGTATGTCTATATCATCCGGACTATAACAAGCCGAGAAAACCTTTACAGAGCCTTCGCTGCCGAAGAGTATCACCTTCTTATTGAAGATCGACAGTCCGTTAACCACCGTGGGATTTCCGCCGGGAGCGGTAAACACATCAAGGCTTATATCAAAAAAGTAGGTCATATCAACGGAGAAAAAGCCCTTATGGAAAGGCACCGCTTCCAAATCCGTCATAACGGAGATAACGTCCGCATCCTTGATACGAACACTTACAGCTGAGTCGATAATACTCTGTACTGCATCGGTGAAATAAACCCTGACATCCGAAAGACAGTCCTTGTCACCACAACTGTCATACACTCTGAGTGCATCAATACAAACAGCCTGAGAATTGGGATTTTCGGGGGTTGCCGCAGATGTATTGCAGTCGGCGGCATTTGTGAATTCTGCCATATAACTACCTCCAAATATAGTTTAAAAGCACCTTGTACCGCGGGCATCTGTGTATACCATCTGCGGATACCCTAATAGCGGACACAATGGGTCGGCTTACTGATATAATATGGCAGAGAATAAAATGTGTGAAAAAAAGCCCCCTTTGAAGGGAGCTTTTTGAAATTATTAAACTTTTTCCATTTTGCAGAAATTTGCCATAAGGGTCTTTGTACCAACTTTATCGAAAGAAACCTCCAGCATCGTATCGTTACCCATAGGCTTGGCACTGACAATCATACCAACACCAAACACCTTATGCATAACCTTGTCCCCTACCGAGTAGGAAGAAGTCGGCTGGGATGCGGGCTTGGGACGCTTCTGTGTAAAAGCAAAGGGATCAAAGTGTTTTGTCCCGGTTGAAGCTACACCCACACTGACACTCTGCTTCTTGATGTTGCCTTTCTTATCAATATACTCATCAGAAATCTCCTCGCAGAAACGGGAAATCATATTGTGCTGGGTTGAGCCAAAGAGCATTCTGCTCTGGGCGTGGAGAAGATGAAGTTTTTTCTTTGCTCTTGTTATGGCAACATAAGCCAGTCTGTGCTCCTCATTGAGAGCATCAGGCTCGTATGCTGACTGGTACGAGGGGAATATTCCCTCTTCCATTCCAACCACGAAAACCGCAGGGAATTCCAGACCCTTTGAGCTGTGCATAGTCATCATTGTGACACAGTCTGCATTTGAATCATAGTTATCAATATCGGTCTGAAGAGAGATTTCCTCAAGGAAAGCAGAGAGAGAAGCCTCTTCGCCGTAGTCTTCCTCAAACTTCACGATATTGGACATAAGCTCATCAACGTTATCGATTCGCTCGTCGGCGTTTTCTTTCTCTGCTTTGAGATAATTTTTGTAATTTGTATGCTCAAGGACAAGGTCGTATATTTCGCCGAGAGAATAATCACCTGATTCAGCGGCTTCACGAAGTCCCTCTATCATAGTGTAAAACTCCGAAAGTTTTGAAGCGGCTCTGGACAAATCAGGGAAATCCTTTGCATCGCGGATAACGTCATACATACTGAGAGAAAGCGCAGATGCGATAGAAGCGATTTTCGCTATGGTTGTGTCGCCTATTGCACGTCTGGGTTTGTTGATAATTCGGGTAAGACGCACGTCGTCACGGGGATTATTGATAATCTGCAGATATGAGAGCATATCCTTGATTTCTTCGCGGTCAAGGAATCGGTGTCCGCCGATGATTCTGTGGGGAATTCCCGAGCGTGTCAGGGCGCTTTCCACCGCATTGGACTGTGCATTCATTCGGTAAAGCACCGCAAAATCTGAGAAGTTCATTCCACCTGCAACACCCTCGAGAATGGTCTTGGCTATATACATAGCTTCGTCTCGCTCATCGGTTGCAGTATAGAGAGTTATCTTGTCACCTTCTGCATTCTGGGTCCAGAGAGTTTTGCCCTTTCTCTGCTTGTTGTTAACAATAACATCATTAGCCGCAGCAAGGATATTCTTTGTGCTTCGGTAATTCTGCTCCAGTCTGATAACCCTTGCATTCTCAAATGTGTGCTCAAATGAGAGAATATTCTCGATAGTTGCACCTCTGAAACGATAGATACTCTGGTCATCGTCACCCACAACGCAGAGGTTGCGGCTCTTTGCCGCCAGCATACTGACAAATTTATACTGGACGCGGTTGGTATCCTGATACTCGTCAACCATTATGTATCTGAACTGATTCTGGTAAAGTTCCAGCACATCGGGGCAACTCTCAAAGAGTCTTACTGTATTGAGGAGCATATCGTCAAAGTCCATAGCATTGGAGGAACGGAGCTGTTCCTGATACTTCTTGTATGCTTTGGCAATACTTACCTTTCTGGGGTCAAAGCCTGCCTCGGCAGCCAGATCCTCAGGGGTCTTCATCTCATCCTTTGCCTGAGAAATAGCCGAAAGCACCGAGCGGTGAGGCAGGATTTTCTCATCTATCGACATAGATTTCAGAATATCCTTCATCACCTTGCGCTGGTCGTCGGTGTCATAAATGGTAAAATGGGCATCATAGCCGATTCTGTCACCAAAGCGACGGAGAATTCGGGAACAAACCGAATGGAATGTTGCCGCCCAGATATCCGCGCCACCGTCGGGCACATTAAGGCAAATTCGCTCTTTTAGCTCCGCGGCGGCCTTGTTGGTAAATGTAATGGCAAGAATCTGCCATGGCTTTGCGTAGCCGCACTGGAGTATGTATGCAATACGGTTCACAAGCACGGTAGTTTTACCCGAACCTGCACCTGCAAGAATAAGCAGAGGCCCCTCTGTATGAAAAACCGCCTGCTGCTGCATTTCATTCATTTTGCTGTAATTGCTTCTTATAGTTTCAATATCCATATCCGATACCTATTCTTTCAAAAAATACACTGATATTGTATCATAAATATAAAAAAGCCGCAACACCATAGGAGAATTATCCACAGGTTGCGGCTTAAATTTTATTCTCAGATATAATCAGAAGAAAGACTTGTAAAGCTCTGTAATTTCATCATCCTTGTCGCTCATAATGAGGGTGACGAAATTATTTTCTCTCTCCACAGAGCATTCATTGATTATAGCCAGAAGCTCGGCAGAATAGCTTGCACACAAGTCGCGCTGGGAGTTATAACGCACCATAAGTGCATCATATACACGCAGAGCGGCTTCCTCATCCACTGCCTCCACAAGAATAATCTCGGTGATATCCTCGGCGGAATTGCGGGTGGTCTCCGCGGCAAACTGCTTTACATCATCGGGTGAAATCTGATAAAAAAGTTCCAGGGTGTCTGTGTCTTCAATAGCCTTCATCTCGTCGGCATAACCGAACTCTGCATTGATTGCATCAAGCACCTCGGTAAGCACCACTGCTTTCTTCGGCTCGTCGGTTACGGGTACCCCATCCACTCCGCAAGCACAGAGGGAAAGCACCATAAGAACGCCCATCAAAAGCGCAAGAATATTCCTGAATTTCATCAAACCCACTCCTTACATAATGTTCTGACAACATTATAAAATCCCCGACAAAAAAAGTCAAATTTCACTTTTGTAATAATAAACACATGAAATTAATATATAAAACAAATCAAATTATACACATATCAATTACCCCTTCGGGGTATGTCTCAAAATAAACAGATGTAAAAATCTCTGCTTCTTCAGTTTCAAAATTCCATTTTGTTATATAGTAATAAGACGGATCACCCAAGAATCCCACCTCAAAATAGCTGACAAAATATATATCTCCATTCTGCTCATACACATTATCAGCACCAAAAAGCAACGATAAAAGCCCATAGGCTTTTTTGATTTTCTTTCCTTCATCAAAAGTATTCAGCACCGATGCATCTATTCTTTTTGTAACACCTGTTTCATTATGGGTAATTTCAATGTAATGATTACTTCCGTTAGGTACTTTGTACGAATAATCCTTTGATCTGTTGTTGTCTATAGAACGATTATACCATCTACCATATTCATCGGGACTTTCTTCAACTGTAATCTCGTGTGTATCGACATTCCAAAAGTAATTAATAAAATCAGGTTCCTCTGTTTCACCAACACGCAATTTGATTCCGAAGCATCGGTCAACAAAAAACAGATATTCGCTGTCTATATGGGATGGTAGTGTTTCTTCACCAAGCAATACAGGTTCTAAATCATCATAGGATGTAAACAAGAAATTAACTTCGGTGTCGCTGTCAAATGTAACCGAATAAAATCCGTCTTTGTCTAAATAAACAATATTGCATATTTTGCCGTCATACTTCAATTCATTCACATCATAATGATTATCGCCCACAACAAGCTCAAAATATGTAAGCAGTGCAAAATTTTTATTATTATCAAAGGAATCAAACATTGAGATTATTTCTTCCTGCTCCGATTCGGAATAATAGCAAGCCGACATGGAAAATGCAAGAATCAGACAAAGAATTGAAGCAACCAGTTTCTTCATAATTTATCCTCCTTTTATTATTTACCTTCAGTTTGATTATATCATCTGAAAGTCTGAAGTTCAATACACATATCACATCAGCCAAAACAAAATAATACTAAAAGCCAAGTCGGGTGACTTGGCTTTTTTGATTAATACTGGTTTTTCATCAGGGTTACAAGCACTTCTACCATTTTTTCCATAGACTGTATGGGGATGAATTCGTGGATGCCGTGGAAGTTGGCGCCGCCTGTGGAAAGGTTGGGACAAGGAAGTCCCTCAAAGGAAAGCTTTGCCCCGTCTGTACCACCGCGGATAGGAACTATCAGAGGTTCAACATCCGAAGTTTTCATTGCACTCACCGCATTGTCGATGATATGCATAAAGGGTGTTATCTTTTCTTTCATATTGTAGTAGCTGTCCTCAATATCTGCCTCAAAGGTTCCCTCACCGTAGACACTGTTGAGATAATTTACGAGGTTTGCCACAAACGCCTTACGCTCCTCAAATTTTTCCATAGAGTGGTCGCGGATAATGTAGATGAGTTTTGCTTCTGTTTCGTCGCCCTCCATACCGCAAAGGTGATAAAATCCCTCGTATCCCTCGGTGTGTGCAGGGGTTTCAGCCTTGGGAAGCATAGATATAAACTCTGCGGCAAGGAGACTTGCGTTCTTCATTTTGTTCTTGGCACTGCCTGGGTGGATATTGACTCCGTGAACAGTAATTATCGCGGATGCGCCGTTGAAATTCTCGTACTCTATCTCCCCCAGCTCGCCGCCGTCAACGGTATATGCCCAATCACAAGCAAAGCGCTCAAGGTCGAATCTGTCGGCACCTCTGCCAATCTCCTCGTCAGGAGTAATTGCAACGGCTATTCTGCCGTGGCTTATTTCGGGGTGTGCTATAATATACTCGCAGGCGGTGAAGATTTCTGCAATTCCCGCCTTGTCGTCTGCACCCAGAAGAGTTGTACCGTCTGTTGTTATGATGTCACAACCGATATATTTTCCGAGGAAGGGAAAATCCTTGAGGGTGATGCTGACATTTTCGTTCAGTCTGATATCTCCGCCATTATACTTTACAACCTGCGGTTTGATATCGTCACCTTTTACAGCGTTGCTGGTATCCATATGCGCAACAAAACCAATAGAGGGGTCTGCCTCTCTGCCCGCAGATGCTTCAATAAAGCCGTATACATAGCCATCTTTATCAAGTACCACATCGGTAAGGCCGATACCTTTGAGTTCTTCGGCAAGGTACTTTCCGAGAACAAGCTGACTGTCTGTTGATGGGCAGGACTCGGAGTTTTCGTCGGAATTAGTTCCGAATGAAATGTATTTCAAAAATCTTTCGCTTACTTTCATTTTCATTCCTCGTTTCACTTTTGATAATATCATTGTAGCAAATGCGTGAGGGTTTGTAAACATAAAGAATGGTTTCTTCAAGGTTCGAGGCTTGTGCATCAACAGTCGAAGGAAAAATACAGCCTGCGGCTGATGATATGCACCTTCGGTGATGAGATACACGCGTACCGCGTGACGATATGCCATTGCTTACGCAATGGATAAAAAATCGACAGGTAGAAACCTGTCGATTTTTGGTGGGAACAACAGGGCTCGAACCTGTGACCCTCTGCTTGGAAGGCAGATGCTCTCCCAGCTGAGCTATGCTCCCGAGGTGTCGCTGACAGCTTTGATATAATAACACCTGCATCAGCATTTGTCAACACCTTTTTCCAAAATTTTTAAAAATTTTTCCATTCCTTTTTTCGGTGCTTTTTGACATTATTTGCCGCCTATTATATAATGAATCAAACACAGGAGGTGCGTACCATGTTCTACAACGCAGTCAACGGCAAAGTCTCTTTGGACAACACCACAATGGACTATGTTGCCTTCGGGAAAGGCAGCAAAGCCCTCATTATGATTCCCGGTCTGGGGGAAGGTCTGCAAACCGTAGGCGGTACCGCCATCCCCTTTGCCCTGCTGTATCGGAAGCTGGCAAAGGAATTCCGCGTGTATATGTTCAGCCGCCGTACGGTCATGCCTGAGGGCTTCACCACACGAGACATGGCAGAGGATATTTCCCGCGCCATGGTGCACCTGAACATCCCCTCCGCTAATGTACTTGGTGTATCTCTGGGCGGCATG
>JAZOMY010000006.1:0-3109 GCA_045654185.1 Ruminococcus sp. | reverse complement strand
TTTTTCTTGCTTCATTGCGAAAATATGATAGAATCAAAGTGTAACTATTAATCAGGAAGGTGTGTTTATATGTATAATATTGAACTTGGCAAAAGCGGACTGAATGTCCCCACTATTGCAGTAGGCTGTATGCGGATTTCGAATATGACTGATTATGAAGTATCAGATTTTATCAATACCGCTCTATCGGAAGGTGCAAATTTCTTTGACCACGCTGATATTTACGGTGGAGGCAGATGTGAAGAAGTTTTCGCAAAAGCTTCAAAGCACCTCAACAGAGAAGACCTTATTATTCAGACAAAATGCGGAATTGTGCCGGGTAAGATGTATGACTTTTCCTATGAGCACATCGTAAATTCCGTTGAAGGAAGCCTCAGAAGACTTGATACCGATTACATCGATGTCCTGCTTCTGCACCGCCCCGATGCACTCTTTGAACCTGAGGAAGTAGCCAGAGCTTTTGAGCATCTTAAAGCCACAGGAAAAGTCCGTCATTTCGGCGTTTCCAATCAGAATTCATATCAGATAGAACTACTGAAAAATCACCTTGATATCCCCCTTGTTGCCAACCAGCTTCAATTCGGTATTATGCATTCATCTATGATTTCATCAGGCATAAATGTGAATATGAAAACAGACTCTGCCACAAACCGCGACGGCGGAATCCTTGATTACTGCCGCCTGAAGAACATCACCATTCAGCCCTGGTCACCTCTTCAGTACGGATTCTTTGAGGGATGCTTTATTGATAACGAGAAATTCCCTGAGCTGAACGCTACTCTGGAAAACATCGCAAACAAATATTCCTCCAGCAAAACCGCAGTTGCCTTCGCCTGGATTCTCCGTCATCCTGCAAAAATGCAACCCGTCACAGGTACCTCAAACAAAGAGAGGCTCAAGGAATGTCTCAGAGGCGCGGATATAACTCTGACCCGAGAAGAATGGTACGATATTTACCTGGCAGCAGGAAACACCCTCCCCTGATATTCTTCAACAATTAAAACTTACAAAAAAAGCGACCGATATGATAATCGGTCGCTTGATTTTTTGTATGGAATTTTATCCGTTTTCAGCTACACGGTTGAAAATTTCAACCATAGCATCCTGATCAGGTGACAAGAAGAGTGCCACAGTGAGACCTTCGGTGATAACCTCACACTTCTGTGCAATTGCATAGTTCTCTGCATCATAGCTCTGGGACTGAACTTTCACCTCATCCAGATGTGTCTGGAGCTTCTCTGCAATTTCCTCTGCTTTGTCGCTGTTTACTGCATTAACCATAATTACCTCGTGGGGGAATATGGCATTCATTGTAACAAAGCTGGAAGTCACTGTAATGTCCTCTTCCTTAATGCCGTAAAGGTCAAGGAGTCTTGGTGCCTCCAGACCTCTTGCATCAGTAATTGAAAGTTCTGTAATAATAGTTTCCTTGACGGTTTCAATATCAACAACAGAGTTATCGGTATTTCCGCCTATATCTGTTGTGTCTGTGTCTCCTGCATTGTCATTACAGGCTGCAAGTGCCATAAGCATCACAGTTGCCAATAAAAGTGCAATAATTCTCTTAATATTCATGCTTTACCTCCTGAGATTCAATTAAACAATGTGGGTCTTGAGATAGTCAACCCAGACAGCACATCCTGCCTCGGTGAAGTGAACACCCATATCAACAGGGTCGCTGCAATAATCAGCATTGAGCTGACTGCCACTTTCATCATACATAACAGAAGCAACGTCAATATATCCCCAACCTCTCTCTTCAGCAAGAGTCCTGAGTCTGCCATTGTACTCCTTGATGGTCTGATTGTTAAGGCTGTCGCCGAGAATATTTGATGTCTCTGTCATAGGTGTCATTGACTGGATGATAATCTGGATATCGGGACACTTCTCAAGGATTCTGTCCATTAAAGTCTCATAATTCACCACAGTTTCATCCACACCGTAGAGGCCGATGTCATTCATACCAAGCATAACATATACTTTAGAAGCACCTGAAGCTGCAAGACAATCCTCAATAAGCATCTTCTCACCCTGATAAGAGGGATGTACAGACTCATCGGATACTTCCCAGAGGGCGTTACCTGCACCCAGGGAACCGGATGTAAAGAACTGTGCTTTGCCCAGGTCGCCTGTTGTTGCACAGTAATAATTAAGCTTAAGACTTACAGAGTCTCCTACAAAAGCAGCATCATCAAAGTATGAAGAGCTTACAGGGGTATTACTGCTATCCCCTTCTACGGGGTTTGTAGCAGACTGACCTGTGTCGGGGGTAATGTCCTCAGGCAGAGTGTTGGTAACCTCATTACCTCCACAAGCAGCAAATAACGCCATAATTATTATGCACATAATAACAGAAAGCATCCTTGTCCGGATTTTATTCATATACAATCACTATCCTTTTACATATTATCACTATGATACACCAGAATAATACAATTTTCAACTACTTTATAATTAATAATTTAAACTAAATTTATGATTTGAAATATGACTGAAAAAAGAAATAAAAACATACAATATTAATATGATTTTTCATAAAATTTTATAAAAAAAACATTGACTTATATAGATTGATATGATACTATAATAATAGTTTTTAACAGGAGGTGAAATGAGAATGAAATACACAACACCTGAGATGAACATCGTTATGTTCGAGGCTGAGGAGGTTATCTGTGCTTCCGCTGTTGTTGTTGAGACTACAGCTCCCGTAGTTGATGATAACATTCCCGAGGAAGAGGCTTAATCTTTCTGAATGTATCAATGAAAAAGAAGCGCCCTATGGCGCTTCTTTTTTTTATTATTCATGTTCCTGAGTAAATGATTGAAAACAAATCAAACCCCCGACAGATTTCTCTGTCGGGGGTTTTTCAGTTCAGATTATATTAATCTGTTCTCATTTATTGATTTTCTCTGATTTATCAGAGCTTATCAATTACGAGGAGATCAGAGTATGCAATCTGCTCTACGCCGTTTGCATCCTTGTAGATAACCCATGTCTTTGCGTAGTATGTTACGCCGGGGTTGAGGCTACCCTTAAGGAGACCTGCGCCGGGCTGGTTTGCACCTGCTGTCTGTGCGGATGCGGGAGCATTGTCATAGAGCATAC
>JAZOMY010000005.1:0-251934 GCA_045654185.1 Ruminococcus sp. | reverse complement strand
GGCATCCAATCAGGGCGGTGCTATGAACGGCTTCATCGGCATGGGTATGGCTATGAATGCAGGCGGCGGAATGAACGCACAGAATTTCTTCCAGATGAATCAGCAGCAACAGGCACAGCAGGCTGCACAGGCACAGCAGGCTGCACAGGCACAGCAGGCAGCTGCCCAGAATACATGGAAATGCAAGTGCGGTGCAACTGCAACAGGTAACTTCTGTCCCGAATGCGGAATGAAGAAGCCCGAGCCTAAGCCTGCAAATGGCTGGAAATGCAAGTGTGGCGCTACTGCAACAGGTAACTTCTGTCCTGAGTGCGGTATGAAAAAGCCCGAAATTCAGGGTTGGACCTGCCAGTGCGGCACTGTAAACCAGACTAAATTCTGCTCGGAATGCGGCGCAAAGAAGCCCGCAGGCGCACCTCTCTATAAGTGCGACAAATGCGGCTGGACTCCCGAGGACCCCCATAATCCTCCCAAGTTCTGTCCCGAGTGCGGCGACCTCTTCAATGATGACGACATCACCTGATAAGCAGGTTTTCTGAATTATAATTGTTATCATAGTAAGAACAACACCTTCCCATAATGCGGAAGGTGTTGCTTATAAAGTCAAGTTTTGAACTAATCTGTAAAGGAGTGATTTGTATGGCAGTGCTTCAGGAATATAAGTGCCCCTGTTGCGGCGGTGCCATCGAATTCAATACAAGCGTCCAGAAGATGAAGTGTCCTTACTGTGACACCGAGTTCGAGATGGATGTTCTGAAAGAATACGACGATGCTCTTAAAAACGAGCCTCAGGAGGATATGAAATGGGACACCACCCCCGGCACCCAGTGGTCGGAGGGAGAGGATGAGAATCTTACCTCTTATGTGTGCCAGTCCTGCGGCGGCGAGATTGTCTGCGAAAGCACCACGGCAGCAACTTCCTGCCCATATTGCGACAATCCCGTTGTAATGATGGGTAAGGTTTCGGGAATGCTGAAGCCCGACTACGTTATCCCCTTCAAACTGGATAAGAAGGCGGCAAAGGAGAAGTATCTGAATCATATCAAAGGAAAAATTCTCCTGCCCAAACTCTTCAAGGATCGCAATCATATTGATGAGATAAAGGGTGTGTATGTGCCAGTGTGGCTCTTCGGTGCAGATACCGATTCCCACATTAGATACAAGGCAACCAGAAGCCGTACATGGAGCGACTCGAAGTTTATCTATACCGAAACAAGCCACTTTGCGGCTGTGCGCGGTGGAGAGATAGGTTTTTCGCAGGTACCCGTAGACGGCAGCGCAAAAATGGACGACACCCTGATGGAGTCTATCGAGCCTTTTGATTTCAGGGATGCGGTGGACTTTCAGACTGCGTATCTTGCAGGCTACCTTGCAGACAGATACGACGTTGATGCCGAGAGCAGTATCGGCAGAGCAAATCAGAGAATCAAGTATTCTGCCGAGGAGGCATTCAGAGACACGGTGAAGGGCTATGCCACAGTAACCACCGAGTCCTCCAGCATCACACTCAAAAACAGCGAGGCAAAGTATGCCCTCTATCCCGTATGGCTCCTCAACACCACCTACAACGGCAAAAAGTACACCTTCGCCATGAACGGTCAGACAGGCAAATTCGTTGGCGACCTTCCTGTGGATAACGGCGCATATTTCAGATGGCTTCTGGGACTGGGTTCGGTTGCATCTGCCCTGACACTTGCGGCTCTGTATGTTATCTATCTGCTTGGTTGAGGAGGTTGCGAAGATGAAAAAAGTATTGTCAATTATTCTTGTGATGCTGATGCTGACACTTCCTGTTTGTATCAGCGCATCGGCAATGTCAACAACTATGCTTGTGGACAGCGCAGAACTTCTCAGCCCCTCAGAGAATGCAGAAATCTCAAAGCAACTGGCACAGATATCAGAAAAGTATTCCTGCGATGTGCTTGTTTTCACAACTGAAGAGGGCAGAGCAGACGGAGAAGGCGACTATGCCGAGGAAACATTCTATGACTGTGGATACAGTAAAGATGACGATGCCTGCGTCCTTCTGGTGGATATGGGCAGCAGAAATTGGGAATTCTACGGCAGAGGTCTTGCTCACACAGCAGTAAACGAAGACGGATTCAATTACCTTGCCGATAAGTTTGAGCCTCTCCTCTCCGAGGGCGAATACTACGAGGCTTTTGAGGCTTTCATAAGCGGTTGTGACGAACTCTTCGAAATGGCAAAGAACGGCAAACCTTACACAGAGCCCTTCAGCCTTTGCATCAGTCTGGTTATTGCATTGGTAGTCGGTTTTGTTATTGCCTTTATTGTAACCGCAGTAATGAGAGGCCAGCTCAAATCTGTGAGAAGACAACCCGGTGCCCGTGATTATGTGGTGGACGGAAGCTTCAAACTTACAGAGAAGAGGGACATTTTCCTCTATCGTCACGTCAGCAGGGTTGTGAAACCCCAGAATAACAACAGCAGCGGCGGACGGAGTTTTTCTTCCGGCGGCGGTGCCTCAAAAGGCGGCGGAAGCTTCTGATGTGTTTTCCGAAAAAACTGTTTGATTAATCGAAATGTTCTTATAAAGAATAATAAAACTTAAAAATTATGCCCCGTAGTATGCTGATGCATACCGCGGGGCGTTTCTTATTTTTCCGTGTTCTTCTTGTTTTTCGCAGTGATAAGGAAGTATACGGCGTAGAAAACAGATATGTAAACAATAAACAACATCACAACAATAAGGGGATAGAGGATGGGGTTTCCGTTTACAAGGTTATAGAAAATATCATAGGGTGTGCCGTCACCGCGCATAAGGAACATATAGTTGTAATCAATTATGATATTTGCCAGATATGCCGCGCCGCAGAAGGAAAGGAGAATTGAGAAGGTGATGGGCATATTCTTCTTTTTCATACTCGCCATTCCTGAGATAAAGATGTAGAGTGCGGCAAAGCCCGAGATGGAGTGGGTGATGCCCGACACCACATTATCAAAGGAAAGTACGGGATAAGATGCGTAATTCTGGCCTGCACCATAGGTGCCAAGCACTGCGCCCAACAGTCCGAATATAGACACAAAGTCCAGAGATGCCTCTTTGATTCTGCCTTTGGAAAAAGCGGCAAGGGGCAGGGCGATGAGCTGAATGCTGCACAGGAAAAGAGGCAGTTCGTGAATCCATTTCATAGGGTCGTTATTTATGATACACATCATAACGATTTTGAATATCTCAATGCTGTCAATGAGAATTGCTGCCCAGATAAGAACACGATTTTTCTCTTTGTAGTCTCTCTTTCTGTTTCTGATTCCCAAGAACACCGCTGCGGTGGTCATCAGCACCATAAGTGACGAAACAAAAATCAGATGCTCGGCAGACATATTGCCCTCGGGCACGCGGGTGTACCCGCCAAAGCCGAAGAACTCTCTCAGAATTTCTATAATAAAATCCATATCGGAAATCACCCTTTGCAAATAACGTAACATATTGTCATTATATCATATATTTTGAGTTTGAACAGAGGGAATATTGTTTTTTTATTAAACCGGTTAATCCGAAGATTATAGAAGCGCAAAGCAGGCTTCTGTGCGTGGTCAGTTGAAACTTCTGACCCAGGTGATTAAGGAGCCGCGGTGAGTGTTGTCGCGGACGGTGCCCAGCATATAGTCGGTGACGGGACCGTTCTTCCTCATTTTCTCGAGTATTGCCTCCTGAAGTTCTTCTATGGACATTTCTTCGTAAGGTTTGTTGAGGTCGGGAGCGGCTTTTTTGTCTGGAGAGGGTTCCTGTGCTTTTTCAGCCTTGGGAGCTTCTGCCTTGGGAGCTTCTGCCTTGGGAGCCTCAGCCTTGGGAGCCTCAGCCTTGGGAGACTCTGACTTTTGGGAAGCACTCACGGGTTGTGCAGGTGTTTCTTTTTTTGTCGGTACCGGCTGCGGTGCTTTTTCGATTTTCACTGTTTTCACAGGGGTGAGTATTTCGCTGAGAGATGCGTCCGAAATCCACACTTCGCCGTAGTTTGCAGGCACTTTTATCTGAATTCGTCCGCCGTTTACACACACGGTTTCTCCCGAAAGGGCACCGATGTATCGGCTGAAATTGCCGCAGGGGAGACTGAGTGTCACATCGCTGTCGCTGTTATTTATGGCAACGATTGCAGATTTGCCCTCATAAGTTCTTTCATAAGCAAAATGAGTGGTCTGAAGTTCAAGCTCCTTGTAACCACCCTTTGAAAGTGCAGGAACATTGCGGCGGAGTTTACCCAGAGCCGCAATAAGGGCTGTGCAGGGGTTGGTTTTTACAGCATCTTTGTAGTCATCAAGATTCAGCGCAGGTCTCAGTATGTGGTCTGAATCCTTGTTCTTTCTGCCCTCAATACCGAATTCGGAGCCGTAATAAATGGAGGGGATTCCCGGCAGGGTGTAAAGCATTATATGTACAGGCGCAAAATGTGCTTTGTTGTTGAGCTTTGTATAGATGCGCTCCACATCGTGGTTGTCAACAAAAGAGTAAAGTCCGGAGCAATCACCTACCATATTGTTGACATATTTGATTGTATGGGCAACTTCAAAGAAATTATGCTCATTGAAAGCGGAATAGAGCGCTTTGTGGAGCGTGTAGTTTGTTACGGAATGAAGGGTACTGTCGTTTACCCAACGGGAGTAATCGCCGTGAATAACCTCGCCCATAAGCCAGAAGTCGGCTTTTGCTTCGTTTGCTACCTGACGGAACGCCTTCATATAGTCGAAATCCATAACGTCTGCGGCATCAAGACGTATTCCGTCAATGTCAAATTCGCTTATCCAGTAGCGGATAACATCGCAGATATAGTCCTTGACTGCGGGGTTGCGCTGATTAAGCTTTACGAGCAAGTCGTAGCCACCCCAGTTTTCGTAGGAGAAGCCATCGTTATATGAGTTGTTGCCGTAGAAGTTTACGTTGCAGTACCAATCTTTGTAGGGGGAGTTCTCTCTGTTTTTTCTGATGTCCTGAAAAGCAAAGAAATCGCGTCCCGTGTGATTGAAGACACCGTCCAGAATAACACGGATGCCTTCCTTGTGGCATCGGAATACGAAGTTTTTAAGGTCTTCGTTGGTACCGAGTCTGGAGTCGAGTTTTTTGTAGTCGGTGGTCTCGTATCCGTGACCAACAGATTCAAAAAGCGGACCGATGTAAATGGCGTTGCAGCCGATTTCCTTGATATGAGGTATCCAATCGATAATAGCGGCAAGTCTCTGCACGGGTTTGCCGTAATCATTTTGCCTCGGTGCCCCGGCCATACCAATAGGATAAATATGATAAAATACGGCTTCGTTATACCACGCCATACTCTCGCCTCCGAAAATAAAAAGTATGTGAATATATTATCACATATTAACATAGGAATCAACAAAAAATGATAGAAATTTGTTTAAATTCTACTTATTTGTTCAGTGAAGCACATCCTTCAGCTGAGATATGATAATTGACGCCGTAAGCCCGCCCAAAGCATAGAAATAATAAAAGGTACCCTCTCTTGCGAAAGCAATATTGAAGGATGCGTTATACGCAAATAATAAAATCCCCTGTTGCAGATTATAGGTGAACTGCGGCAAGGGGATTTTTTCAGTATACTTTTTCGGATATTTTATGCTTGCAAAAGTAAAACTATTCCTCAATATATTCATATTTAAAAGTGTGTTCAGGATTCCACTCTACGTTGAATCGTTCAAGAAATTTTGGATAGTATTCGCCATCATCGGGATTGTTACCTACCTCTATATCGCTTGCGATATATGTGTAGTTATAGATTATTGTAAGCTCCTCATAAGAGTAGGAAATTGAGCTGTAGTTCATATCAACATATTTGTAAGAATCAAAATTACCAAATTCAATATAAGATGCCAGGTATCCGTCATTGGCGGATAATGATACCCATGTGTTTTCAATTATGTCTGTATATATGGGATTATAGGGATTCTGATATGTCAGAGTTCCGTTTTTAGAAAAAGCACTTTTTGCTGTTGTTAAGTATTTATCCATTGTTTCCTTGTTGTTGAATCGTACTTCAAGGAATAAATCTGTTTGAGAGATATCTACATATTTGTAGTAATATGAAAAATCAACCACGGTCATATCTTCGGTGATGGAATCAGGAAAGTAGGAAACTGACATATTATCATCATATTTTCCGTAATTCTCTATATCTGTAGTGTATGAGCATCCGTTAGGACCTACAATACCCAAAGCAAGCATATTAACAAACGAACCTAAAAGAGCGGCAGGTATAAATAATATAAGCAGGATTGTACAGATAAGACTGATTACTTTTTTACATCTGTACATCATAATTACAATAGCCGTAAAAACCGCAAGTGAAATGAGGGAAATACCAATAAAGAGATATGCGCTGACTACAACATCCCGACTATAGTAAAGATGTGACAAAGCACCAAGATAATACTGTGCTGCCCAGAATATCAAACTTGCAACAGAGAGACCGCTTATAACAGTCAATATAGTTTTTCCGACTTTTTTCATAAGTAACACTCGTTTCTGTTATGAAAATATAGAACGCTGATCTGATGAATTAAGTGTAGCATAAATTATGCTTGTTTTCAATACCTGCATAACAAAAAAGAGCAGGCAAAACCTGCTCAAACACTAATGTGCATAAAAAAGAATGTTCATAACGGTCAAGTCCGCTATGAACATTCAACATGGTGCGGGTGACAGTGGTTGTTTATTGGTGAAAACACCTGCCTCGCGTGTTGGGGCGTGTGTAGTTCAGAAGTTCATCAACGCTCTCCTTAAAAATGCTCCACAGGAGCATTTTTACCTTCGGCTTCAGTGTTCCACTTATGCCTCGGCACAGTCGCCTCAAGTCCTGTCCCCCTGCACTAAACTTATGGAAATTAAAACAGAGGGTACCTATTGAGGTACCCTCTGTTTCAATGGTGCGGGTGACAGGACTTGAACCTGCAAGGATTTTTCCGCTAGAACCTAATTGTAATGCAACCTTGAAGATGTTTCTGTTAGATTGTTTAGCTTCTCAAAAACCTAGTGTTTATTAGGGTTTGCGAGTTTTTTAGTGTGGACAAATATTGCATCATAAATTGCCATTAAAATATACAATAAAATTCTATATGTTGGCAGACACGCAACCTTGAGAAAAATTTGAAAATTTCGGGAGATAACAGAACATATTGTAATGCGTCTGCCACTAAGCTAATAAGCCGCATAAACACTTGCTTTATTGATTTTATCAAAGCTCAAGAATAGAGTGATATCGATGTTTATAAAGTAGCGTGTCTGCCTATTAACTACACGCAAATTTTCTCAAGATTTTTGCATAGGTGATGTGTCTGCCATATAGAACTTTATAAAATACTATACACAAAAACCATAATAAATGTTCTATTGTTAAGATGGTGAGGGTTTAATAAACTTGGAGCATATGAACGCTCTTGTGTATTTTGCAAAGTTATTTTATAAGAGATGATGCTTCAAAAGATCAATTAATATCTAATTTTACTTGATAATGTCGAATTTGTGAGCTATTATTATTTGAGAATAAGTGTTAATGATTGGATAATACGATTATTTCTTGAAGATTACAAATTTGAGTTGATATGAAACTATAAATTATCTCAAGTTTAACCTTATAGTTAGTACTTTTATGGATTTGTTTTTGTTGGATTTTATGAAAGGAGATGTTACCTATGTTCTTTTTCTTTTTTGATTCTGAAACTGTTAATGAGATTATAAAAATATGCCTAAATAGTTACATTAGGGATAGCATTGAAACTAAAGGATATTGTGATGTTTCTGAGTTGTTTTCTGATTCTCTTACGCAAAAAGATGTAAAGGAACGGGTTGAAATTCGTTCTGAATCTATAAATCGCTTATATAAAAAGTATCCTAGAACAAAGGATGATTTGTACATACTTTCCGATTTGTATAATGATGTTTTAATAAACAGATACATTGATAGCCAGGAAGCGTTTGCGGTTTTATTTTGGTGCTTAAAGGTGTTTAAAAATGATAAAAAGTATAAAACTAAAAAAGATGAAATATTACAAGAGTTTATGTTATATGTTAATGATACATTGCAAGAAACTCGATATGAATACTATGACTCAATAATATATGACAATAACGAATCGATAGTTTACATTGTTAACTCAGTTAGCAAATTTTTATCTGTCTTAAACGAATATTCTGAAAACGGAACTCTGTATTTCAGAGGTCACTCAAAAACAACATACCAGCTGAAGCCTTCTATTATGAGAACTGCGAAATTGCAAGAAAACGAAAATCTCATTTATCAGGAGTTACTTATAAGTTGTCCAGATGATTTTAGAGGATACAAAAATCATATTGACTATCTTGTGAAAATGCAGCATTATGGTTTGCCAACAAGGCTATTGGATATAACAAGAAATCCGTTAGTAGCGCTATATTTTGCCTGTTGTTCTAATATTAATGATATAGGCGAGGTGTTTATTTTTTCTCCTAACAAAAAGCAGGTAAAATACGAAAATAGTGATACAGTTTCTATGTTAGCATCTTTACCACTGTTCTCTTATGAAGATCAAATTACACTTATGGATAATTTATATATGAAACAAATTGAGTATGATAGTATTGTCCAGAGGTTTGTTCATGAAGTACAAACAGAAAAACCAGGGTTTGTTAATAAAATAGATTATAGAGATGTAGAAGGGTGTTTTATTGTTTTACCCAAAAAAGATAACAGTAGAATTGTCAAACAAGATGGTGCCTTCATAATCTGCGGAGTTAATAACCATCCTGAACGTTTTATCAATGGAACATTGAGGTTAACACACAACAAGAAAAACGTCTTAATATTAATCACTAACAAAAAAGAAATATTAAAAGAATTAGATATACTCTCTATAAATAAATCTACGTTGTTTCCAGAAATAGATTATGTAGCAGAATACATAAAATCAAAATACTGTAGTTGATTAGTATGAATCTGCTGTTATGCTAAAACATCAAATGTATAAATCAATAAAAGCGACATCACATCTTGATGTCGCTTTTTGAGTGATATAAGAAAAACATTGGTGAAAGTGTGTCCATCTTTGATGCAAATTGAGTGGAAAAATTTGTATAGATATGATATTCTTAAGATGAAGGTTAAAAAGATAATAAATGTAAATTGTTATAGATGAAAGGAATGATATAATGCCTACACCTGGAATAGGAGATCCCTATTGGTATGAATGGTACGTGGGATTAGAACAAGTGATTAATATGCTTGATCCTGACACAAATATCATGAGTGTTACTTTTCAGCATAGTGTATATGATACTATTGATGATGTGGTTGTAGAGTATGTTGATGGTAATACAGAAGTTTGCTATCAAGTAAAACATGAAATATCAACCTCAAATAATAACAACCTTACATTTGGTAAGTTGTTGGAGTCTAAAGATGGTAAACCATGTTTAATAAAAGCTTTATTTAAAGGCTGGAAAAAAGCGAAAGATGAAGGTAAATTAATAAAACCTGTTTTATATACCAATAGAAAATCACTTGATAGACGTGCTGGAAGAAAATTCGAAGAACAATCATATAGTGCCTATCCTATAAGTGAATTTTTGGAACTTATTATTCAACAATATGATGAAGGCAACATATTGGATATAGAAGATAAAGACTTGCGTCTTCAGTGGCAAGAGTTACGTAGTAAATTTGATAAGAGTGATATTGTAGAGTTAATAGATTTTTTAAGTGTATTAACTATTAAAGCTAATCAACCAACTTTATCAGATATGAAGCGAACTCTTGTTTCTTATTTATCGCAAAAGTTTACTTGCGCTGAAAGTATTGCTGCGGAACTGTTTAACAGACTTCTTGGGGGATTGAGTGTTTGGACAACAACCGAACGAAGTAATGAATGTGTTACAGTAGAAGATGTTTATACTGCTTTAAGCATTGAAGGTGATATTGATGAAAGTCAGCATAGGTTGGCACCTCCGTATCCATTCTTTAAAAGCAGAAAAGCATTTTGTGAAGAGTTAGAGCATAAAATACAGACAACGGATAAGAGTGTTGTGTTTGTTTCAGGAGAGCCAGGTTCCGGAAAAACAAGCATAATAAGTTACATGCAAGCAAATACAGATTTGTTTTTTCTTCGATATCATACATTTAGACCCATTTCACCCGAGCAACGATTTTACAATGCGGATCCTGGCTTGTGTACAGCAGAGAATCTTTGGGGAACACTTTTAAATCAATTGCGAACAAAGTTTAGAGGAAGAATAGCTGAGTGTGGTATCCCTGTAAGTAATAAATTGATATCCGTAGATACGATGAGAAATCACGTGATGAGATTATTAAAGGTATTATCTGAAGAGTCAAAAGAAGATAATAAAAAAATATATATTTGTATTGATGGCATAGATCATGCAGCTCGTTCTAATAATCCTATTTCATTTTTGGATTCACTGCCTTTGCCCAAGGAACTTCCTGAGGGGGTTTGTTTAGTTGTTGTTGGACAGGCACCAGCTTTATACCAAAATCAATATCCTTTGTGGATATCTTCGGATACAGAAGTAGAACAAATTGAACTTCCAAAACTGTGTATAGATGATATTAAGCAATTAATTTCAGAATATATGACACAATTTGAAAATGATTTAGATGGATTAGCTAATATGATTCATCAAAAAACAGAGGGAAATAATCTTTCGACAGTGTTTATGGTTGAAGAAATAAAGAATTGTTTATCTTTAGATGAAGTTGTCGGAAAAATTCAGTCTAGCAGAATTACTGCAGACATTCAACAGTATTACAAGCATATATGGGGATATATGACTGGTGAGATTTCAAAGGCTATTCCTTCAGTTGCATTTCCTGAAAGTATGGTGGCCTGTCCGATACTTTTAATGAATGGACGGGTTAATGTAAAAAAATTAGCAAGAGCATTAAATGGAATGAATGAAAGTGATTGGATTATGACACTAAAAATGTTATATCCACTTATCATTCCCACTGAAAATGAGTATGAGTTTGCACTGTTTCATAATGATTTTCGTGTGTTTTTGATGAATATTATATGTAAATACCAGGCACGATATAAGGAAATAGCATTGGCGTTAGCCGAAGATATCCTCGAGAATGATGAAGGCTTACTTGCCTATGTTATGGGGATACCTTTGTTACAATGTGCCAATAGACCCGATTTGATTCCTCGGTATTTTAATGCAGGCTTTGTAATTAATGCTCTTGCTGAAGGTGTTTCTTTACAAAGATTAGATGAGTTTACACATCAATCCTATGAAGCAGCATGTCAAAATCGAGATATAGAGGGTTATTATAATACATATTTTGCAATTAAGACATTACATCAGCATTATATATTTTTTGAAGATTATGATAGAAAATATATATGTAATGATTATCCTGAAATCAGTTTTATAGACATTTCAGAAATGCGAACTCTACCTATTACGAATCAAAACTTAGAAGAGTATCGAAAAGTTCTATCGCTTTGTAAAAAACTGTATGAATCTCCAAGTTTTGATCATCGTTCTAGGGCGATTAGTTTGTATAAAAAATGGTTTGATAGTTTAACACCATTTTCTTTCTTAGCAATTTGTGATGATTCGGTTTCGGAGGAGGAGTATTGGCAGCTCAAATCAACTGAAATTGGATTCTTTTTACAATATTGGGGGTTGATTGCGTCGGAACTTGATGTGGATGTTCCTATAATATCAAAGCCAGATAGTTTGCTTGAAGCTATGGCGATTTCAATATTTGGCGAACAATATTTTGAGAATTGTATAAAAAAGAATAAAATAGAACTTGCTATCTCAGCGATAGATGCAAATTATGTTCACATTGATAGTCTTTCTGACAAACTTGAAAAAATATACTATTCAGGTTCTATAAAACATTTTGAATACACCTTAGACACGATAATCTCAAAATCTGATAATTTATTGGTTAAGTTATTAGCAACAGCATTAAAAATAATATCTGATGGTACAATTAGCATAGATTTGTCAGTGTTAGGAACGGAAAATACTAAACGAATATACGATGAAGCTTCTTTTTCGGTAGTTCTTAAATCATTCGTTTGTGGATATTCTAAAAAAGATTGTGATGACGATGATATTGTTAAAGAAACAGCAACCTTTTGTAGCGAGCTTGAGGAAAATGAACGTGCAAAAGCTGAAATGATTTTACTTTCAAAAATAGCTGGTTTAGTAGGAAAGTATTATTGGCTTGATAATTCTTCGAATTTATTGGTTGAATTTATTAAAGAGCTATTAACTGTAAAATTACGTCGTTCTTTCGATTATTCAAGAGCACGATTGTTCTTACTATATACACTCCTTTCTAGTCAAGTTGTGAATTCATTTAAATGTGAGCCATGGTTTTTAGATGCACTTAGTACAACATTGTTTAATGTCGACCAATTAGGAATGTATTATAAAACTCATATTTTAGAATTTTTAAAACAAAATAATCAGTTGGATTTGATACGTTCCTATATAAAAGCTTTGTATGGAGAAAATTGCAGTTTAATAAGCTTACAAGAAAACAAGGTGGAAACGCATAAGTCTTTTTGTCCATATGGTAATCTTGTGGAACCAGAAATGATGCAAAAGTTCTCTTATGAGCTTAAGTGGGATGTTGTTGGTTACTTGAGCTATAAAGACTATGCTATGTATGACCCGTTAAATTGCTTTGAAACTATCATAGAAGATAGTCCAAACCGATGGAAAGATTTGGGTGCTATTTTGTATAAACAATCACGGATTGCAGATTTTTCAAGTAATCGGGCAGATTATGATATAAGTAAGCAATTGTGCAAAGCTGCTGTTAGTTGTGGGATTTCTGATTATTGGGAGTTAGGTAGCTGGGATCAGGATTTTAGTCAAAATCCTGATTTGATATATCAATCTTTATTTGAGTTTATTAAGAAGTCAAATAATGAATCTGATTTAATACTGATATGGATTTTTAGTTGTGCGCTAAATTCTTGGTACACTGATGAAGGACGTAATGGAGCAAAATGTATATATGATGCTTGCGTGGAACAATCCAATAAGTTACATGTGGATTTCACTGCTTCCGTATCAAAGATTACACCTCAATGGATAAAAATACTCCAAAACAACTCTAACGAATCTACATATTCCCAAGAATCGAACGAATATACAAAGCAAAGAGAAGAAGAATTAAAATTTTTCATAGAAAAATACGATGCATTAGAGTTAGCTGATGTGCTTGAAATTTTGCCTACAATTAAAAAGCTTTCTTATCCATTAGAATATTACAAATATATTTATCGAAGGATTAAATCCTGTGAAAAGGCTCAATGTGATAATTTAAAATGTCTTTTGCAAGATTTTTGTGAATACTTAATTGGAAAAGAGTGGAGGCACTATCAAAACGAATCTTTAATCGTTTTGTTTTTAACTGAATTGCGAGAAGAAGCTTTTTGGGTTTTTGCTAATTATATCGCTGAAAATTTATCAGACTATAATTATCAGACTTCAACTCGTAATATGCATATGTTGTTAAGACTATATTCCGAAGTGAATTCTTCTTTACAAGAGTTTTTGGTTCAAGAAATAAAAACACAAGAATTATGGATAAATGGAAATAATCACATAGAAGTTGATTTTGATATATGTGAAAATCCAAGGAGATTTCCGACTCCTACAACTCTTGCTGAAATGGTATTATATATAATTTTTGAACAAATTGATTCTCAAAATGCTAGGAAAATAGAATCTGCTATGTTTTCTTTGTATTTGTTAGGTGAATTGTATCCTGAGGTGATTGATGTAATGATTGGTGTTTGGGAAAATCTATCACAAATGCAAGAAGAGATTCTTATGTTAACTATTGTTAAATGGGCATCGAAAAATCTTTGTTCAAAAAAACTATGTGATTTGTTATATGACAAATATATTACCTGTTCTGAACTTTCTAAGAAGTATTTACTTCATAGTATCTTGTTGAGACTCCCCGATCAAGATGTTGAAGTAGACAAAATATCAGTAAAAGCTGATGCTGTCGATATCGATTTAACTGCATGTGGAGACAATGATATTAAAAGTTATTGTGATTTTTTTCTTTCGTTAGTATCAAAAGAAGAACCAAAAGTTGTTGGTTCAATAAAGAGATTTATTGCTGAAAAACAACCATTAACACAGTATATTGATGATAAGTATTCTGGAGATGGGGATAGCAGAATCCCAATATATAATACTGAATTAGACGAGGTTTTTTATAGCGTAGAAAAAGAAGGTAAACTTGACTCAATACCTCTTATACATAAAAAATCAGGAGTCATGTTAGCAGAGGATCCGTTTTTGTTGACAGAAATGCCTACTGTTATTTTTGATGAAAATTGGTTTCCTGACACAACAAATATGCATCGAGAATCTGATGAAGAAGTTGTTTCAAACAAACAGTTGCTGGAAATTATCAGAAATAATATACCTGATAATAAAGTTGTTCTTGCAGGAAGTCTATGGTATCCTTGGAGGCAAAAAGATGGTGCTATATGTTTGTTAACCTCTAAGATTGATTCTATATTCTCTATCTATGATATACTGAAGGAAATGGATTGGAGTGTAGGTAATTTTGGTGTTTTAGCAAACGAAGGAACAATTTTTGAAACAAATTATTCAGGGGTGAATTTTGGTGGTGTAAGTTTGTTTAATCGTGTTGGTGGTAGTATGAAGATTATTTTTGGTAATAGTCAGATGGTACCTTCTGCTTTTTGGAGAAAAAGTTTAAATTGTTTTCCAAGTGACAATGATCCTTATATATGGGTTAATCAACAAGGAAAAGAAGTTTTATGGTTCGAAAGAATAGTTTCTCCAATGAGAAAAACAATACAAGAAGCCTATATTCGTCAGCCAATTCTTTTTAGATGGATTTGTGATTCAGAGTGGATAAACAGTATACAGAATGAATATGGATTAGAGATTAGATATGTTTCTATATGTGAGCAATACCCACAATAGTATGCACAAACCAATTTCGTGGTGTCGGTAAAAACCGACACCACCTTTTCTTTTTTAAAATAGTAGTATGTGTGGTGAGTGTAAAATCATTGTGCTATTCTAAAAAAACTCTTTCACTGATACCTAATAAAAAGATATACATACAATTGGAGCTTAAACATTAAAATAGTAGTATATCGTTTCAGCATTTGGGACGTTATTCTTTATGTTATTATGTAGGAGATGCTTTGTTTGTTACAAGGTGTTGATATTATTGTTTTTGCCAGACTAATTGGCATAGAAAGGATTAATTATGGAAACAAAAGAAAAAATCAAGAGCAGAATCAGGTCGGTTACATTTGAGTATGTAGGGACAGAGGAACAGTTTGTCACGTTTCTTAAATCGATAGTAAGAGATTATATCGATGATCATGCGGTGGCGTCTGATGAAGATGCTGCTAAATTCACAATAATAGAAAAGTCTTAATGTGGTTGTACTTGTTGAGTGCAACCTTATTTTTTTGAAAAGGAGCTAAATTATGAGAGCGTGGTTATATTACAGATTGTCCAGAGATGAAGATGTTGAGTTGAATTCTCTAATGAACCAGAGAAATATTTTAGTAGACTACGTTAACAGTGAAGGCTATGAGATAATCGGCGAGTCTTTTGATGATAACGTTAGTGGAATGCATTTCAATCGTGAAGGAATTGATCAGATATGCAATGCAGTAGAAAACCAAAAGATTGATGCGGTTGTTGTAAAAGATTTATCAAGACTTGGAAGACATCGTACACAAACAGCAGTGTTTATAGATTACTTGATGAGAAATAATGTTAGAGTATTATCTGTGACAGAAAACATCGATACCGGCAATGAGAACGATGACCTGATTGTAGGTTTTAAAGGGATTATCAATGATTTATATGCCAAGGATATATCTAAAAAGATCAGATCAGGATATCTTCAAAAGCAAAGAGAAGGTATCGTCATAACAGTTCCAATGGGATATTATAAAGACAAAAATACAAATGAAATTTTGATAGTCAAAGATGAAGCTGAGATTATAAGAAGAATCTACGAACTCTATTTATCGGGATATGGAATGAAGTCTATTACTAATATTCTGAATACAGAAGAAGTGAAATCACCGCAATATTATCAAAATATAAAATATAAGAAGAACTTGCCTGATACACGACCTGATTTAGCTAAAAGATATATGTGGAATGCGACAACGGTGAAAAGAATATTGGAAAACGAATTTTATAAAGGTACGCTTATCTGTCATAAAAGCACCACTAGTAAGATAACACATAATAGAGCAGTTGTGCCTATAGAAGAACAATTTGTACACGAAAACTTTGTTCCAGCTATAATATCAAAAGAAAAGTGGGAGCAGGTACAATATATTATTAGACAGAAAGCGGAAAGTAAGGTGAGAGCTTCCACGAGTATGCCACACCATAGATATACCGGTCTGATTGAGTGTGCGGATTGTGGTAGTGCCTTTAGTTGCAAAACACGAAAGCACAAAGATAATACCTCTAGAGTGGAATATGTTTGCAACGGTTATCATCGATACGGAAAAGAGATTTGCGCTCAACATAGAGTGGATGAATCTATGTTGGATAAATTAATATATGATGAGTTAAGAGCGGTTCAAGAGAAAGCTTTTGAAAAGTATAAAGAAATCGAAGAAGATATCGAGAAATGGAGGAAAAGAGAAGGAACAACTAAAAGCAAATTGAAGAAATTGAATAGTCACCTTGAGTCACGAATATGTGATAGAAAAGCTATTGTTCGTGAACGTCTACGAGATAAGAAGCATGCAGATATATACTCGGAGCTACTTGTCGAATGTGAAGATGAAATCAAGAAACTGAAAAAAGAGATAGAAAATCTTGTGCGCTATGAATCACAAATGACTAAGAGGAAATCTCAAGTACAAAGTGCCGCGCAAATACTAAAAACTATTTTGAAGGAAGGAGAAATAAGTGATGCGAATCTGCGTCTTCTGGTCAATAAAATAATTATTCAAGAATGTGAAGATAAACTTGATATACATATAAAATTGAATATTGGATTTGATAATTGAAAAAGGAACGAAATGTAGATTGTTATTGTGTGTATTGGGAATAATATGACCGATAAATATAGTCGCAAGTATTGATATTGTTCCTAATATAGTGTATAATTGCCGTAAATAAGGAACAAAATAGTTTGGAGGTAACATTTATGGAATATATCAAGGTGTCAAAAGCGGCAGAAAAGTGGGGCATTTCAGCCAGACGAGTTCGCTTGTTATGTGCAGAAGGTAAAATAGAAGGTGTCATTCGCAAAGGTAACTTATATATGATACCTGAAAATGCTCAAAAGCCTGCAGATGGAAGATGCACAAAACCCACTTTGCTTCAGATAATTGATGATAAAAAGGCAAAGTTATCTTCAATGCGTCCCTTAACGTATGGTGAGCTTAATCGTTTGCGTCAGGAGTTTATGGTAGAATTCACATATAACTCTAATGCAATTGAGGGTAACACGCTTACACTTCAGGAAACGGCTTTGGTACTGGAGGGAATGACTATTGATCAGAAACCTCTTAAAGATCATCTTGAAGCGGTTGGTCATAGAGATGCTTTTATGTATGTCAGAGATATTGCAACAAAAGATGTTCCTGTAAATGAAACTACTATCAAAAATATTCACACTCTTGTATTGATGAATCAGCCTGATGACCGTGGTGTATATAGAAGAATACCCGTAAGAATTATGGGTGCATATACAGAACCGGTTCAGCCGTACCTTATTGAACCTAAAATGAATGACCTGATAAGAAAAAATGATGAGCGTACAGAAACAATGCATGTTATTGAACGTATCGCAAGATTTCATCTGGAATTTGAAGGGATTCATCCATTTGTAGATGGCAATGGGCGTACAGGTAGACTTATATTAAATCTGGAATTAATTCGAAGTGGATATCCTGCAATTAATATTAAGTACACCGACCGTAAGAGGTATTATGAAGCATTTGATTCTTTTTATAGGGACAATACTGCCGAACCGATGATTACATTGATTGCAGAGTATGTAGACCAGAGATTGGATGATTATTTGAATGTACTAAAGGATGATGAGGTGAATATATAATGAATATTTTTCTGTTAGGCAATGGATTTGATTTGTATCATAAGTTGCCAACCAAATATATTAATTTCCTCAACACTATAGAGTTTTTGCGAAATAATTATGATGAGAATAGTATAATCACAGTAGGGGATGTGTTTAGGGATCATAGACTGTATGATAGAGATAAAGAAATACTAGAAAGTTATAATATATATAAAACAAAGTATGACAACATTATACTGAACATCAATAAAGTTAAATGGTTGGTTGAAGAAGCAAATCAAAATCCCTGGTATAATTATTTTATAAACAATGTAGAAGATGGCACATGGATTGACTTTGAGCAGGAGATAGGAAAGGTTATTTCAGCATTTGAAACGATTTTTGAGCAAAAGGAAAAGATAAATTATAGAGAGTATGGTGTTGAACAAAAAATACTTGAATGTTTTAAGTGCTTTTTTGATAACACAAGAGGACGATTGTTTTTTCGTGATACATATGTAACGCATTATGTTTTTGATAATATATATAAAGAAGAAAAAATAATAGGAGACTTGTATAATTATCTTCTAGGTATTTCAAAAATGTTAAAAACATATTTATCTATTTTTATCGAAGCGTTGTTTGAGGGTGATGATAACAGTAAATACGCTCTACAGAAACTGAGTTTTATAAAACGAGGGTTTGCGGTTACCTTTAATTATACAAATCTATGTGAAAAAATATATGGTCTTTCTAATGATAAGGTGTGCCATATCCACGGACTTCTTGAAAAAGATATAATATTAGGAGTTAATCCGGACGATAAGGATAAAATTGAAAGTATTAACACACGATTTTTAGCATTCAAGAAATACTATCAAAGGGTGTATCATAACACTGAAAGAGAATTTTTGATACTAAAGGAAAAAATTAAAGATGAGATGGAGTTTTCTAATATAGATTTGATTGATAGTTCATGTAGTGTACCTATAATTTTATATGTGGTAGGACATTCTCTAGACAAATCTGATGAAGACGTGATAAAAAAGTTAGTTGATATGGTTACTGATGTTATCGTTTATTGTTATAATGATAAAGATGTAGCAACACATATTCGAAATTTAATAAATATATACGGTAAAGAAAAGTTTGAAGAGCTGTATATTGATAAACATATTGAATTTAAAGTGCTTTGATTATTTTGTTTGATTATAATATCGTTTAAAATGGCAGACATAACATTGGTTTTGTTGTGTCTGCCATTTGTTTTTTGTGATGATTGTTATTTGGTGATATCAGAACCTAATGCGCCGTGTTTGCCAAAGGTGTTGTAGAAAATGCAGTGTATTTGCAAAGTTGTGTTGAATAGTGTGTAAATTTCTGCCGTTTTCACCTCAAGGTAACATCATATAAGTTTGTGTGTCTGCCATCTGAGGGACGAATAAAAAGTCGATAAAAAAGGAAAAAAGCCTGATTTTATCAGGCTTTCTCGAACTTTGGTGCGGGTGACAGGACTTGAACCTGCACATAATAGTCCTAAGAACCGCATAAATAGTGAGCGCCGAAATCTTCGTGTGATATTTCGTGTGATATTTTTTGTCTCACAGCATTTTATGTAGCTTTCTTTTTTGTTGCCTTGTTATCTGTGAAATTATTAGCAAATATATTAACTATCTTGTCCGACATTTCAGTTTCCTTATCACGCAGAGTATGTTGATATATTTTTTGCAAGATATCAACAGATTCCCAACCGCCCATTTTAGCGATATATTGGTCGGGAACTCCTTGGGCATGAAGCTCTGATGCCCAATAATGCCTTAACTCATGAAAACGAAGGTCGGGAACAGGTAGGCTTCTTTTGAGTTTTCTGAAATGGTCATCTATTACCCCGGGAGAGATACCAAAGTATTCCCACTTTAGTGCCTCGTCTATTATTTCTTTTGGTAGTGGCACAAACCGATATCCCGCTTTGGTTTTAGGAGGTTTGCATACCCATTTATGATTTTTATCCATTACTATTGCTTTGGTTATGGATACGCCGAAGTCGCTGAAATCATCGGGGGTTAAGGCACTGATTTCGCTACGCCTTAGACTACCTGCAGAAGCGAGGAGAATGGGCACCTTTAATCGCGGCTTTGCATTTTCAATTAAAAGCTGAACTTCGGCGGTGGTCGGAATGTTGTATTTAGGTTTCTTACTCTGGGGTAATCGTGTGGTTAATGTAAGTTGTGGGTAATAAGCTTTTAACACTGAATAAAGTAATCCGTGCTGATTCCTGACAGATTTCGGGGAACACTTTGCAGCAGCTTCGTTGACTGCAGTTTGAACTAACTGTGGTGTTATCTTTGATAACAACATAGGCATAAGTTGCGGAAAGTCTGACTTTGAGGCTCGGGTGTATTCTCGAATGGTAGAGGGGGAGAGAACGGATGATTTACTTGCTATATATCTTTTATATGCTTCCTTTAAAGTTATATTTTCATAGCTTTCCTCTCTGTTTCTGTATAGTAAGTATTCAGCTGCTTTGTACTCAGCTTCTTTTTTTGTTGGTGCGGTAAAAGATTTGTATTTGCCTGTGTTCTTATCATAGACCTGAACACGCCAGTTACCGCTCGGTAGTTTTTTTGCTTTAGCCATAATAACACACTCCTATAAAAGGGTATAAAAATACCCCTTGTTAAATTAAGGGGAGTGTGGTATACTATATGTGCTATGGGTGAGTATATGCACACTCCCTGTATCTTTATCCGCTTCTCTGACTGGTCCTCAGAGGAGCGGATTTTTTATGTTATTCTTTAAACAATCCATGTGTAATCATATCCTGAAATCTTTTTGATTAAATTATGTTCAATCAAAAAATCCCTGATTTTTTCTGCTTCTGCGTATCCACATTTTAAACGACATTGTATAATTGTGGTTGATATACGCTCGTTATCACATATCCTTTCGATTACTGAATCAGCTACACCAGGCTTTATTTCTTTTATATGCTTTTTTACAATGTCGATGTTTGTACAAGGATTGAATTCACTGGGATCCGGTGGTTTGTATTCAGATAAGTTCTTCTCTAATGTGTTATAGAATTCAAGCTTGCTTTTAGATACTTTTTGTGGTGCTTTGATAACTGTTTTTGTTTGTTTTCTAATAAATTGACCATGTAGAGGGTCGTTTTCAATTTCAATGGCCTTCTTTATCAATGCATCTGCAACGTCGGTATTTCCTTGTTGATGATAGAGTTTTGCACACAGACGAAAATAATTGTTGAAATAATATTTTGTACCGTTTACAGAGAAAGCACTGAAGTTAAGCGGCATTCGCTCTATATCAGATACTTTATCAATATCATAGGATTCACCCATTATAGTGAATTTGTGTGGTAATCCAGATATTGATGAAACATCTAATTTTTTATAGTGTTCACCAGTTTGATAGTAGCGTTTCTCCTCTTCTACAATTTCAGAGTTAACCCTATTGAATTTGTCTATCCATAGAGACTTTTCTTTCGGGGTTCTGTATTCGTGGTTGTCGGTGATATTAGATAATAACACAACATTATTTCTATTGGCTAACTTTTTAGCTGATTTTGTAAAGGTATTGTTAGTTACAACCATAGCACAGTCGCATCCGTACATAGCTTTTCCTGCGACAGCTTCTTGTACGGCATCTAAGCTAACCGGTGAACGGTAATATTTGCATTGAACGGCATATTTATGTCCGTTTTTGAATGCGATGACATCAATGCCGAAATCGCCAGAACCCTTAGTAACACTTACGTTTGTATATCCCATACTTCGTAAATAGTCCGCTACTGTGTACTCGTATTCTAAGCCAGTCATAAATAATCACTTCCAATATTTACCTGATGACATCCGGCTGTAAGGTTTTTACAATATAGCCGGAGGTGATAGTGTGAACTATCAAGATTATAAGGATTCAAGAAATGCTGCTTGGCAAATCCTTGTGGACCAACAGGTAAGCAAATTACCTGTGCGTGTAAGTAAGCTGTGCGAAGACTTAGGTATTGATATTTACCTTTACACACCGACCGAACAAGATAGCGACGGGAAATCAATAATAATTGATGGTCGTCCTGCGATTCTTGTAAGCGAACAATGCTCGGTGCAACGTCAGAGATTTACCGCGGCTCACGAACTGGGGCACATTATCCTCGGGCACGTTGGAAAATACAAGCTTATTAATAGAGAGCCAATGCCTGAAGATAACCCTGTAGAGCAACAAGCCAATGTGTTTGCGGCTCGGTTGCTTGCCCCGGCAATAGTTCTGCGTGACCTGAATGTGCAAAATTCAGAACAGATTGCCGAGATATGCAACATAAGTAATCAGGCTGCCGAATTTCGATGGCAACGGTTACAACTACTGTATAAAAGGGAGGAGGAGCACATACAGAAATATGGACGCCCTTGCTTTGGTTTGCATCCTCTGGAAAGGACCGTACAGCAACAGTTTGCTGATTACATAGCTCAAAATCGATTATAGTTCATCGTTTGTATTCTTGCGTAGAGTCTGAATGAACGCCTTTGCAGATTCATACTCTGTTTTAGTCAGTATCTCTATGCCACGCTTTCCGTCTTTGGAACGAGATGCCAATAAGTATTCCTCTTCAACCTCATTACTTTCGATGGAGTTGTTGTTATTTACCGATAAAGAATTGTTATCTGTTTTTCCAAGTAAGTAATCCATAGATACATTAAAATAGTCGGCAATTACTTCTAATGTTTCAAAATCTGGTTCACGCTTACCAGTTTCATACATACCTATCGTGCTTCTTGAAACACCAATAACCTTTGAAAATTCAACTTGATTTAGGTTGTGAGTTGTCCTTAGGTATTTTAATATTTCAGGAAATTTCATCGGTTGCACCATCCTTTGATTACATAATATCACGTATTGTGATAAAATGCAATAAAAATGTCACAAAAAGTGTTGACACGTATCGTGACATATGATATAATCAACTCAGCTTCGAAGGGAGGTGTGGTATTTGAATCCAGCCATTATTGGAAAAAACCTTAGAGATTTACGCAGTGACAAAAAGAAAACGATTAAAGAGGTAGCCGGCGATGTAAAAATTAGTGTTTCAGCGTTGACAATGTATGAACTAGGTAACCGCGTACCCAGAGATGAGATTAAGGTGAGATTAGCTAATTATTATCATACTACAGTTGAGGCTATTTTTTTTGAAAACAAATGTCACATAAGGTGACAAAATCTGGTGAAGGGTGTGATTGAGAGAAGGTGAATTATTTGAGTAAATGTTTAAAAGGTGAGAAATGCGGTTATTCCTTTGGCTTTTCACCTTGTGCTTATAACCAAATAGTAGTTTTTGCTAATGGGAATGAGTTTGAAAAAATCATAGCCGCCAATCCCAATATGACGGCAATCATAGGAGCTGACGACCATACAAGAAAGAATTTTCCAGGTGTATTTATAGCTGGGATTAAGGCCAATTCACATACGGATAAACAGGAGGTGCTTGAAAATTGCCAAAGGTAATCAGACCACCCGACACATATAAGGTCTTGATGGATAACATCGAGTCTCTTTGTAGATTACAAGGAGTTAGTCTTGAGGAACAAAGGATTATCCTCAGAATGTCTCCGGCTACTTATTGCAGTCGGAAAGCAAAGCCCGAAACATTTAAGCTCGGTGAACTTGAGAAACTTGCCAAGCGTTTGAATGTAACAGTTATACAACTACTTACTGAAAGAAAATTTGCGGGGTAGATTTATGAAAAAGGTTAAAAAACGAATACCTAAATGTCTTAAATACCTACTTGCCTATAGCCTCATGAACTTGATTACTTCAATTATTTATCCGAGCATCGAGGCTGCTGCATATGCAAGCAGAGGATATGAAGCGGTAGGTGGGGAGGCGTTTATCTGGCTGTTACCTATAATCGTACTCTTTGCTTATAACACCTACAAAGCAAGGAAGAAGGTGAGGTAATGGGCAGATGCAGAATCACGAGCCAGAGAACCGGTGCGCTTAATGCAGAGGACAGGCTTGAGCTTGCCAGACTGCTTGTTAAAGCAGGCTACTCGGTAAGGATAGACAAGACTAAGCCTCTCGGTAAGCCTAACTCCACCGTTCACTATGTGGAGTTTTGGAATGATAATGAGGATAGAGGGGGACACGCACTTGTTTAGCGATGAAAAAGGCATAAAAAGTGAGCACCCTCGGATACTCACAACCGAGGGTGCCCCAAAAATGTCAACGATAGGCGGTCACTACTCCGCCTAAAAAAATATTATCACTAAAAAGGAGAAATGTCAATGAAACTTATTAAACTCACGCTCTCGAATTTCAAAGGAGTAAAATCCTTTGTGTTCGAACCTGACGGCAATAACGCCAGTGTGTACGGTACCAATGCCAGTGGTAAGACAACCTTATTTGATGCCCTTACCTGGTTGCTCTTTGATAAAGCAAGTACAGGAGAGCCCGGATTCAGTCCGAAGTCTATTGGTGCCGACGGTAAAGAGTTACACAACATCAACAACCGCGTGGATGGCATCTTCAGATTAGATAACGGTCAGCTTATCACCTTTTCTAAGGACCAGAGCGAAAATTGGGTTAAGAAGCGCGGTTACTCGGATGCGGAGTTTGCCGGTAATACAACCGACTATTACATAGACGGGGTTCCTGTCAAAAAGATCGAGTATGATGCACGAATTGCAGACATCTGTCCTATAGATAAGGCTCAGCTTCTCACTCAACCTCTATTCTTTTCCAGGATGCTTGACTGGAGAACCCGAAGAAAAATTCTCCTCGAGATATGCGGAGATGTATCTGACACCGAGGTTATAGATAGCAGTGAGGAAATGGAGGAGCTTCGCCGTTTCTTGCTAAAGCCCGGTACCGATGGCCAGTTCTACACAGTAGATGAATGTAACAAAATTGCGACTGCACGTTGCAAGGATATCCGTAAGCGCCTTGAGGAAGTACCCTCTCGCATTGATGAGGCTACGAAGGCTTTATTGGATGATTCAGGAATAGACAAGGATATTGTTGAGGGTGTAATAGCGTTACTGCAAGCGGATTTAGATGAGGCTATTGCAGAGAAGGCAGCTATAACTGAAGACTCTGCATCAGCTGCACTTCGACAGAAACTTTCTGAAGTTAAAACGAAAAGGGCGGAAGGAGAGAGTGCATTCCTTCAGAACAAGAACAGCCGACTCTCTGTTGCTCATAACAGACTTGATTCCTTGAAAAAAGAATATAATAGCATTTGTTTTAAAAAGTCCAATCTTGATGAGAGCGTTTCTCGTCTTAATAACGAGCTTGAGAGCATGCAAAACACGCGAGAAGAACTCGTTGCCGAGTACAAGCGTACAGAATCCGTCCGATGGAACGGTGAGACGGTTTGTCTTGTGTGCGGACAAGATTTACCTATAGAGCAAATTGA
This sequence comes from Ruminococcus sp., assembly GCA_045654185.1. Classification (GTDB taxonomy): domain Bacteria; phylum Bacillota; class Clostridia; order Oscillospirales; family Acutalibacteraceae; genus Ruminococcoides. The sequence continues at coordinate 226,455 of JAZOMY010000005.1, read as the reverse complement.
AATATCAAAGGCAAAATTCAATTCACAAAAATCTACTAAACTGGAGAACATCAGGCACCGCTTGGAGACTGAATGTTCAAAAATGCTTATTTCTACACACTCTGATGCTATAAGCAAAGCTACACACGAGCTCTCTATCTTGACGGAGCAGTCAGAAGAACTCATGGCAGCAATCGAGGAAGCAAAAGATATAATCACTCTTATTGAGAGTGAAGAGTATAAGAATACCGATGAGAGTGCTGCCTTTGGTGCAGAAGTTGCCCAGATTGAGCAGAAACTTGCAGAGGGGACAACTGATATTACCGCTCTTAAAGATGCGGTACGGGTAAAAATAGACCGCATTCGCGGTGAACTCGAAAACAATCAGAAGAAGCTTCTTGTTCTGAAGACAAATGAGCAACAGTATAAGCGTATCAATGATTTGGAGGTAGAGGAGAAGAATCTGCAGAGCGAGCTTGAAGACAACGAATACTGTCTCCATCTTTGCGAGGAGTTTATCAAAACCAAGGTTTCTATGCTTGATGAGCATATTAACACCAAATTCCAGAACGTGCGCTTCCGCCTTTTTGAGACACAGATTAATGGTGGTATTAAAGAATGCTGTGATGTAATGGTACCTTCTAATGAAGGATTGGTTCCTTTTTCGGATGCGAACAATGCCGCAAAGCTCAATGCAGGATTAGAGATTATTGATACCCTGTCCTGTGCTTGGGAAATTCAGATGCCGGTGTTTGTTGACAACGCAGAGAGTGTAGTTGCTCTTAATCCGATTGCTCCCCAGGTTATTCGTCTGGTTGTCAGTGCATCTGACCATGTTTTAAGAATGGGGGTAGAGGGATGAGTAATCGTATCGAGATAGAGAAAAGACTAGCAAAAGCTATTCTTACAGATGATAAAGCCGTGGAATCGATAATGTGTGAATATACAAATATTATATCACAGGACATTGCACTTGCTATTGGTGGAATAAACCCTATATCTGCCCCTTTTGTTGTTGCGTTGCTTGAAATGTATGCGCAGAAAATCAGAGTGAAACTTCCTGGTATCGACGCACCTGTTGCAGATATTAAAAATATGACAGCGAATGTTGTAGAGGTGGTGATTCCCCGTGGCAAAACCTGAAGACGAAATTTTTGTAATCAAAGCCCGCAGGTGTAAACGTTGCGGTGGTTTGCTCACCAGTGAATTTGGTGTCAAGGAAGGCTACGGCCATACCTGCAAGAGGAAAGTGAAAGCAGAGCAAGAACAGAAGGAGTTTGACAAGAGGCAGATGTCTCTTTTTGAGTAACTAAACAGGGAGGTAATTTAATAATGACGTTTTCTAATGAAATAACACACAGAAATTTGGATTCAATCCCTCAATGTGTATTAGACACATTTAAGGAGATAGGTTTGTCTCCTAACATCGCTGGGTATCTTTATTTAAGCACCGCTATACCTCTGATAGCTAGAGAACCTGGTGTTATGGGTTATAAGATGACAGGGGCAAACGGCGTTTATAATATCGTTGCTAACCACTGGGAGACCACAAGCCATAGAGTAGAAAGGGCAATCAGACACGCTATCGAAACCGTATGGGATAGAGGTGATTATGAAGCCCTTAATAAACTTTTTGGTAATTGTGTTAATCCCCTTAAAGGGAAACCCACAAATAGTGAGTTTCTCACTACTCTGGCTTTTGCTCTCAGGAAGCAGATTCTGGAGGAAGATAGAGACAGCTGAACCTCCAGTTTAGAAATGACTCCGATAAAAGTACTGTAAGAAGCCTATTCGGATGACTGCCGGGGAACAGCACCGGCACATATGGGGATACCTTTGGTGGGTCTTCTGAAAAAATCCTGCCTGTATATGTCTTTGATGAATTCAAAAAACTCCTTTTCATATTTATTTTGTACTCTCATACATAGAAGACGTGGGTTCGAATCCCGCTATCCCCAATAAAATAAGCGGATGTATTTCAGTGGTAGAAAGGACGCTATATGTCAACAGTCGTTGGCTCGAGTCCAACCATCCGCGCTATATAGGAGTGTAACTCAGATGGTCAGAGTAGCGGATTTTTAATCCGTTGGTCGTGGGTTCAAGTCCCACCACTCCCACCAGCCATTATGGCACAAAAACAAACTCACAGGAGGAATTAAAATGTCAACAGAACTTACCCTTATTAAGAGGGACACTGTGGACGTGGTGGCCGAAAAAGTGCGCTCGTTCCAGGAGAACGGAGAATTACACTTCCCGGTGAACTACAGTCCTGAAAATGCAATGAAAGCGGCGTGGCTTGCTATCCAAGAGGTAAAGGATAAATCTAATAAGCCTGCCCTCGAAGTTTGCACGAGAGACAGCGTTGCTAATGCGCTGCTTAATATGGTGGTGCAGGGGTTGAATCCGGTAAAGAAACAGTGTTATTTCATCGTTTACGGAAACCAGCTCGTTTTGCAGCGCTCCTATTTCGGTACTATGCACATTGCAAAGACAGTTAACCCTAATATTGAGGATATCGTGGGCGAAGTAGTGTATGAAGGTCAGAAGTTCCAATATAAGAAAGAACGTGGCCGAATTATCGTAACAGAGCATCTGATGCAGCTCGGTGATGATAGTAAACCTATTGTCGCCGCATACTGTCAGGTCCTTTACAAGGATGGCTCAGAGAACACTACAGTTATGTCTTTTGAGGAGATTAAGGCGGCCTGGACCAAGAGCCCTACACATCCGTTGGATGCAGACGGTAACGTTAAGTCCGCATCTACTCACGGACAGTTCACTGCAGAAATGGCAAAGAAAACGGTTATCAACCGTGCATGTAAACCGATTATAAACAGCTCGGGTGACGATACTCTTCTTATCAGAGCGTTTCGTCATACCGAGGCTGATATTGCCGAAGCTGAAGCGAAAGAAGAAATTTCAGCAAAAGCTAACAGTCAGTTTATTAACGTCGATATCACCACGGGAGAAGTAACAAATCCCGATGCGGTGGATGTGGGTGTAACGCCACCTGAATTCAACGGCTTTACCGTTGACTCAGGTGTTGACGATTTGCCGTAATGGTTATCAAAGTACTTGCATCGGGCAGTAAAGGCAACTCCTATTACATAAGTGATGGTGAGTCTTCAATCCTGCTCGATGCAGGTATTCCCCTTAAGCAAATCCGAGTAGGGATAAACTTTAAATTGTCGTCTGTTGTTGGAGCTTTTATCACACACCGCCATAACGACCATGCAAAAGCTGTTTGTGAGCTTTTAAATGCTGGGGTAGATGTGTATGCACCCCAGGATGTTTTCGATGCAAAGAGCGCATCCGGGTACCATTGCAAGCCTGTTCAGAACGGTATAGTAGACAGTGTGGCAAAAAACTGGGTAACAGTAGGCTCCTTTAGAGTATTGCCCTTTGATTGTCACCATGACGTTCCTAATCTCGGATTTTATATTCACAGTAATAAGACGGGTGAGAACCTGCTCTACTTTACAGATACTTACTATGTTGAGCAGGTGTTTCCGAATCTCAATTATATTATGGCCGAGTGCAACTATGACCCGGATGCAATAGACCAAAGCATCCGGGAAGGGCGTATCCCGGTAACACTCAAAAAGCGGCTGGTCAAGTCGCACATGGGCATTGATACACTTGTTGAAATGCTCAAAGCAAATGACCTCTCAAAGGTAAAGCAGATTTATCTCTTGCACCTCTCTGACAACAACAGCAGAGAGGCGGAATTCAAAGCAAGGATACAAGCTGTAGCTGGGTGCGAGGTTTACGTTTGCTGATAAAAATATAGAAAAGCGAGGACAGCCTATGGCTTGGATAGAGTTACACCAGTCCTTAATGAATCACAAAAAGATAATTCGGCTGAAGAATGTATTGAAAGTTGAAGCACCGCACGCTATGGGACTTGTGTGCAATCTTTGGCTTTGGGCTGTCGATAATGCTCCCGATGGCGATTTGACAGAGTTTTCTGCCGAGGAGCTTTCCGAGGTTTGCGGATACAAAAAGGATCCAAATCAGTTTTTAAAAGCAATGGTTGATGTGGGTTTTATCGATAAAAAGGGCAAGAAGAAACAAATCCATGATTGGTCCGAATATACGGGACGTCTTATGGAAAGCCGTGAAATCCGCAAAGAACAAGCCCGGGTACGTCAAGCCAAGCGCCGAGAGAGATTAAAGGCTAATAAAGCTACCGAAGAGAGTTGCGCAGATGTCACGCAAAATAACGCGTGTGTCACGCGTGACAATGACGTGAGTCACGCACATATACACTACAGTACACTACACTACAGTACAGTACAAGATAATAATAGTGGTGGTGGTGATAGCGCGCGCGCACGCGCACGCGAGGAAGAATTTGCTACTTTTGAGGAAGATGTATCTGAGTTCCCAGAGAATGTTCAGCAGCACTATGAAACAATGAAACAGATAGAGGCTCTCCCGGCAGATGTCAGAGAACGTTTCTATCAAACTGTGGATAGCTTATTCTCTTCTATGTGGGGCAGAGCTCCAAGCGAGTTTGAATATTCACAGATATACAGTCTCATACGTTGGATGCACTATTCCAAGGAAAACGGATGGCAGCCTGTGGAAATGACGGAAGATGATGTTGAGTTGCTTTCTTACAGCTTCGAGGCTGCAGCTAGTGCAGACAAAAAGTTTATTGCTTATGTGCGCGGAATATTCCAGAACTACAAGCAACGTGGAATTAAGACGTTAGACGGCCTTATCGACTTTGAAATAAAACGAGACCGCAGCCTCTAAAAAAGGAGATGTAACATGGCAGATAACATATGTCTTAAGTGCAAGAAGGTAAAGCCTGCCGATGGATTTAAGTGGTGTCCTACATGCAGAAAGATACAACAGAGCTATAACTTAAAACATCGCCAAAACGTCAAGAACCACAAAAGCAAAACATATAACACACTCAAGAATATACCTGTAAGCGAAAGACCAAAATCCAAGAAACGCGGTTCAAATAAGAAGACCTTTGATGAGGTCCTAAAAGATGTCGATGCTTATAACGAGAGCCACGGAACAAACTTAAGCTACGGTAAGTATAAGATGCTTGAGATGCAGGGGAAACTTAAAAATGAGCAGAAATAGAGTGTGGACTTCTGAAGAGGAAGAGTTTCTCTCTGAAAATTGGGGTAGAGTTTCTGTCGATTCTCTGTGTAAACAGCTTAATCGTTCACGGAATGCTATAAATGTGAGAGTACAGAGACTTCATCTGCCACCATTTTTGGAGAGCGGAGAGTATGTTACTTTTAATCAACTACTTTTAGCATTGGGATACTCGGTGAGCTCATCTTCCTATAAGCTAAAAAGCTGGTGGAGAGACAGAGGTTTTCCGATGCGTAGGCAACGCAGAGGTTCGTCGGTGGTCAGAGTTGTAAATCTTGATGAGTTTTGGGAGTGGGCGGAGAAGAACAGGAACTTTCTTGATTTGTCAAAGATGGAACCATTTGCACTTGGCAAGGAACCTGAATGGGTTGATTTGCAGAGAAGAAAGGATACGAAATCCTTTGCGCTTCAGAGAAAAGACGCATGGACTCCTGATGAGGATGGCAAACTGAAATTTTATCTGAAACAGCAGAAATATGGATATGCGGAACTTTCAAGAATGCTTCAACGTTCTGCGGGTGCTATCCAACGGAGATGCCTGGATTTGAACCTCAAAGAACGACCCGTTAAGGCGGATAATCATTCGAAGGAAAGCATCTGGAGCAAGGAACACTTTGAAATTCTTGCAGAAGGTATTAAGAACGGAGATAGTTATATGCTTCTTTCTGAAACTCTTGGCAGGAGTGAGAAGGCTATCAGAGGTAAGGTTTACTTTGTGTACTTGACTGAGAATCTCGATAAGGTTAGAGCGATGATAGGAGACGGTAACTGGGGTGATGGAGCTCCCGTTCCAACTGTGAAACAGGCAGTGTCTCTCTCAAGAACCCGCACAGAGACAAAAAACCTCATTGAGAAACTGGCAAGTGTTCTAATGAGTAGAACACTTGAACTCAAAAAGAAGATTATGATTATTATTTTATGCGAGCACAGTGTATTAGATGGAATCCTCTGGATAGTGTGTGCGAAGCGGGTTGTTCGGACTGCGACTCTTGCAGTGAGTTCGTAAGAATTAAGCCACAGTACTGCACAAGATGCGGAGGAACGTTTTACGAGAGGGTGGAGAACCGTATTTGTGAACGGTGCCGTATTGCACGAAAAAAACAAGCCCAACGTAAGTGGGCGATATTAGCAACAAGACGATAAATAAAATTAAAGGAGAAACTATCATGGAAAACAAGAAAGTAATTATCAGAGCAAACGGAGCAGGTGCCTTCTTTGGCACACTCAAAGAGAAGAACGGCAATGAAGTTGTCATGAACAATGTCCGCCGCCTGTGGTACTGGGATGGAGCTGCAAGCCTGTCACAGTTGGCTGTTGATGGCACTGTTGCCCCCAGAAACTGCAAATTTACAGTGACAGTTCCTGAAATGACAATTCTGGGTGTTATTGAAATCATCCCTTGCACTGACAAGGCTATTGAATCAATTGAAGGTGTTGCAGAATGGAAAAGATAAAAGAATTTCTGAAGGTTGATGCTGGCTCTGGCTATGGCTATGGCTCTGGCTCTGGCTATGGCTCTGGCGATGGCTCTGGCTATGGCTCTGGCTATGGCTCTGGCTCTGGCTATGGCTATGGCTCTGGCTCTGGCGATGGCTCTGGCGATGGCTCTGGCTATGGCTATGGCTCTGGCGATGGCTCTGGCGATGGCTCTGGCTATGGCTATGGCTCTGGCGATGGCTCTGGCATAAAATCCTTTGATGGCAAGGATGTCCATCAGATTGATGAAGTTCCGACAATTATCACCCATGTCAGAGGAAGTGTTGCAAGGGGATTTATTCTGAACGATGATTTGACCCTGACACCTTGCTATGTTGTAAAAGGTCACAACAAATTTGCACATGGTGAAACTATTGAAAAAGCTATGGCGGATTTGGAAAACAAAATCTTTGCGGATATGGACACCGATGAAGCAATTGAAAGGTTTATAAAACAGTTTGCTGACCCTGACAAGAAATATCCTGCAAAAGATTATTTCATCTGGCACAACCGCCTGACAGGTTCTTGTGAAATGGGCAGAAACACATTTGTAAAAAATGGCGGCTATGACCTTGAACATGACACCTTCACTGTATGGGAGTTCATCAATATAACAAAGAATTCCTTTGGTGGGGATGTTATCAGGCAGCTTGAAGAAACACTGAAAAGTCGGGAGACGTGATTCAAATGACAATACGAGTAAAGAAAAAATTGACAACCTCTTAAAAGAAATGGGGTGAGGGTGTGAAAGCAAGATTAACAGGTGAATTTGTGCCTATTAAACAAACATCAAATAAAAAAAGATTTGTACACGCTTATATGAGATACAGATGTAGAGGCTGTGGCAAACAATGGAAGATGTATTGTGAAAAAGGCATTGAAGAAGGTGGAGAAAATCACAAGCCCAGTCCATTTGTTATTAGATGTAAATGTGGTGGATTTGCACAAGATGTAAGTGGATTAGTGAGGTTTGATTCTGATTTTCCGCTTGAGGATAATATGAGTTACTTCGCAAATAAAAAAGATAGTGATTGCGGAGTGCCAATTTTAAGATAGGAGTGGCAACAATGCCAAATAGAATAAAAGAATATAGAACTCAATTTGTAGAGAGAACACCCGAAACACTTGAAAATGGAATTCTTTATGTAATGCCACATTTAGGACTTGCAATACATAAATGTATGTGCAGTTGCGGTGAAACAGTTGTAACACCTTTACTGCCTGAAATGGTTAATGGGTGGCAATGGTTTTATGACGAGGACGGTGTGACATTAACTCCGTCAGTCGGAAACTTTCAATACAAATGTAAATCTCATTATTTTCTTACACACGGAAGAGTTGAATGGTGTTAAAAGGAGTGACAACAATGCCGAATGAATGGATAAGCGTTAAAGAAAGATTACCTGATGTTGGTGTAGTTGTATTGTGTGCTGATGCGGACGGAAGCCAAACGGTTGCAGAATACAGTGATTTTTATAGGTGCTTTTTTAGCGGTCAATTTATGGTAAAAGGTATTACCCATTGGATGCCACTACCCGAACCACCGAAAGGAGAATTATTATGCCGAATGAGTTGAAGCCGTGTCCCTTTTGTGGGGGCGAAGCTGAATTGATAAAAACAAAACATATTCCGAAAGACTATGATTATACGCCAAGATGTAAAAGAACATCTTGTTGCGGAAGGTTGACAAAAAAATACGCTGCAAGAGAAACGGCAATTGCAATGTGGAACAGGAGAGCTGACAATGGCTGAAAAAGAATACATAGAGCGTGAAGCGGCAAAGGAAGCCTTAACGGGTTGGGACACAGACCCGACAGATGAAGAAATCGAATATACACTTGACAACATCCCCACCGCTGATGTTGCAGAGGTGGTCAGGTGTAAGAATTGCATATATCAAGATGATTGTGCAAGACAAATGGTGCATACAACAAGGGATTATGTATTAGAGCAGAACATATCAACCTATAAAAAAGTTGATTTTTGCAGTTATGGAGAAAGGAAAAAACAACATGAACATACCAAGTGTAGTTAAAATCGGTGGATTTATATATGACGTTGAGCGTCCTAAAGGCTCCTTTGTTGGGGATAGTGGAGCCGCATTAGATGGTGAACACTGCTTTTCTCAAAAGAGCATAAAGGTAGGCACGAACGGCTGCGCCGAGTATCAGCAGGTCGTTTTTCTGCATGAGATATGTCATGCCATTATAGATTGCTACGTATCTGATGCGAAGCAGGATGAGAATTTTGTGGAACAGTTTTCAAAAGGGCTATATCAGGTAGTGGTAGATAATCCGGAGATATTCAAAAATACATCTAATTGAGATGAATAGTCTCTCGTAAAGCAAAGAGACGGCAAAGAAGAATCGGCATTTAGCAACGGAAGGGTGTGAGAGAATGACGTTAGAACAACTTTCTCAATATCAGAAGTTGGAAGTTGAAATATGGGAAGAACAAAAAAGGCTTGCTGGTATCAGAAAAGAGTTCTCTGTCATTTCTTCTCCTGCTCTGACCGGGATGCCATCCGGCAAACTACGAAGCGGCAATAACAAAATTGAGCAGTATATTACTAAAATCGTTGACCTTCAGAGGAGTATAGAATCAAAACAACTTATGTGTAATCACATTAAGCGATACATAGCCGATATACCTGATGAAACAACGCAAAAAATTTTCATAAATCGGTTCTTAAAGGGATTGCAATGGGATGAAATTGCTAACATTGTCGGAAAAAATAGCACATCAGACAGTGTAAAAAAACGATGCTATCGTTATATTCTGAAAAATTTATGAAAATGAAAGAAAATGTCCCGCCATTTGCAAATTTCCGTGTTATAATGATATTGTGGATTAGTAGGTAGGTGGTTTTGATTACCTCCAGCCTCCCTTGCCACTTTAGCCCACACAGTTCTTCGTCTTTCGGATTGTGTGGGCTAACTTGCACCATAAAAGGAGCATGGCCATTATGTACCGACAAGGACGTAATTATGAAAATTTAAATAAAGGAATCTTCGAAGGCGCGGGTGTTTATGATATTCCGTGCCTTTTTTCTGAGAATAGTACAGCTGATAGTTTTATAGGCTTTAATTTTGCAAAAACCTGTAAACAACCAAGTGATGTTGGTGTTCACTTTTTCATTGATGACTATCAGTTTACACGGATATGGAATAATCCGGATGCGTATATAGATATGCTCAGTGAGTTTAAGTGTGTATGCACACCTGACTTTTCTACATATACAGATTTTCCGAGAGCTGTACAGATATATAATCATTACCGCAAGCATTGGCTCGGGGCATACTGGCAGGCAAACGGAATCGCCGTTATTCCCACCATCAGCTGGAGCGATAAAGAAAGCTTTGCCTGGTGTTTTGATGGTGAGCCGGTAGGCGGAACGGTAGCAGTCTCTTCTGTGGGTACCCAGCTCAATAAGGACAGCCGCAAACTGTTTATTGACGGATATAATGAGATGCTTACAAGGCTTCAGCCCTCACTGATATATTTCTACGGTAAGGTTCCTAATGAATGCGAGGGTAATATCATTCAGATATCTACATTCCAAGACGACCTAAAAGATCGTTGCAATAAACCAAAGGATGTGATATAATGGGTGGTAGAGGAGCGGTAAGTGGATTTGTAAATCGAGTACCAAATGCAGAAAAAGCCACAATAGCAGAGAGTAAGATTACTAAGTATTGTTTAAATCCAGAAAAAGCTCATTATCATGAGTTTACTGCTGTTGGGTATTCACAAGAGGACCCAGAGCGTTTGAAGCGTGACTTGCTTGATAGTGTACGCTCAAGTAGTAAAGCTAAAATGTATGAAGTGAATGAACATGGGGAAAGGTCCTTTGAGGTAGAGACTGAGTTGGGAGTTACACGTAAGGCTCCTTTCAAGACTATCTGGCAAATAGATAAGGGTTCAGATTATCCACGCTTTATTACGGCGTATAGAGTTGGGAGGAAGAAAAATGAAATATAAATTAGGTGATAGAGTGTGCATTGTTGAAAAACAACAGATTGGTTACATATGTGATGCTCGTTTTGTAGATGGACTTAATTTATATACTGTGGATTGTTCCAGTGAGTGCGATAGTGAGGATGCGCGTGATTGCGTTATCACTGTCAAGGAAAACGAAATAGAGTTCATTTGAGTATGTTAACGACTACCGCCAGTTATATGTGCTGGCGGTTTTTTATGCCCAAATTTAAGCAAGGAGGATAAAGTTATTTTTCGCGACAGGAGGTACAGAACGTGAGCAGACCGCAAGATGATAACCTAATTCCTCTCACAGAGAGAAGCCCGGAAGAAGCTCGCGCTATACGCTCCGCCGGTGGTAAGGCAGCTCAAGATAAACTTAGGAAGAAAAGGCAGATGAGTGAGCTACTGTCTCTATATTCAAATCTTCCAATCAATAACAAAAAGACAGAAAGGCGGTTAAAAGCTCTCGGGTTTGATGAGGAGGACTTAACTCAGAAAGCTTTGATAGCTGATGCTATTATAAAGGGTGCTCAGAAGGGAAACTCATATCTCATTCAGATATATCTTGACGTTATGGGAGAAAACGTTCCAAGCGAGCTTGAAAAGGAGAATAATCTTCTTGATGCAATAATAAACAGCACGAAGGAGGATATTGATACAGATGAAATACCAGAGCTTCAGCAAGAGGCAGAATTTGACTCTGACGTGGTGGAATAGACCAAGATATAAAGAATGTGACGGTATTATCTGTGACGGCTCTATCCGTTCCGGTAAAACTGTATCCATGACAGTTGGTTTTGTTTTGTGGAGTATGAGTTGCTTTAACGGGCAAAGCTTCGCAATTTGCGGAAAGACAATAGCATCACTTCGACGTAACGTTATTACCCTCATGCCTCAATGGCTGGAGGGTATTTTTAATGTTGTGGAATGCCGAAGTGATAATAAGCTGATAATCACATTTGGAAATACAACTAATTATTATTATCTTTTCGGCGGCAAAGACGAATCAAGCTATACTCTTGTACAGGGTATTACTCTAGCAGGAGCCCTCTTTGATGAGGTTGCTCTGATGCCGCGCTCATTCGTTGAGCAAGCTATGGGCCGTTGCTCTGTAGAAGGTTCAAAGTTTTGGTTTAACTGCAACCCCGAAAGCCCGGGGCACTGGTTTTATGTGGAATGGATTAAGAAAGCTAAACAGCGTAATGTTATCTACCTCCACTTCACAATGAATGATAATTTAAGTCTTTCCAAGAAAATCAGAGAAAGATATGAAAATATGTATTCGGGTGTTTTCTATCGCCGGTATATTCAGGGGTTATGGGTGAAAGCCGAAGGTCTCGTTTATCCGATGTTTGATAAAAACATTCATGTTGTTGACGAGTTTCCCGAGTACAGTCCACGTCATCGCTATTATGTAATCGTTGACTATGGTACTGTAAATCCCTTTGCAGCAGGTTTATGGGACTATGACCCTTTCAATGAAGAAGCATTAATGTTTAAAGAGCTTTACTACAAAGGCGGAAGTACCAAACGTGTAGATAATGAAGCTTATTATAAAATGCTCTGTAAACTTATTGGTGATTATCCGATAGAGTACATAGTGATGGATCCTTCTGCTTCGTCGATGATAGAAACGATACATAAGTACGCGCAATACAATGTTATTGGTGCTGATAACGATGTCATTAACGGCATCCAGGATGTAACCAAATATCTCAATGCTGGTAAGATTAAATTTCATAGAAGTTGTGTAAATACTTTTGAGGAATTTGAAACATATTCTTGGGATGAAGATTCTATAGAAGATGCTGTAATCAAAGAAAATGACCATAGTATGGACCAAATACGCTATTTCTGCAGGACGGTTCTGCGTGGTGAATTACGATGGATATTATAATAAAGGCGGGATGATATGAACTTATTTACACGCCTGTGGGGGAAGTTGAAAAATATGTTTGTAAGTAGCTCTGATATTAGCAAAGTGTTCGGTGTTGAGCTTATTACATCGTCAGAAATGAAAAGTGCATTGAGATTATGGGATAATATCTCCACAGGTAAACCTCCGTGGAAGAACACAGAAGATGATATATCTACTGTAAATATGGCTAAATTCATTGCCGATACCCGCGCGAAACTCACAACTCTTGATATCGGTATTGCTATTTCAGGTTCGGTAAGAGCTGAATATCTGCAGAACCTTGCAAACAGTTTGCTCCAGCGGTTACCTGATAAAATGTGTGATGCTGATAGGCTTGGAGGAATGATAATCAAGTGGAACGGTGATGCGTGGGATTTTGTTATGCCTGAGGATTTCGGCATAACTGCAAAGGATGGTAATGGAGATATTGTAGGTGCTATCTTTGCCTCGTATACATCTCAGGGTAATTCTCAATATACAAGGCTTGAATATCACAGGTTCGAGGGAGAAGACGAAAACGGACCTGTTTATGTAGTTACAAACAAAGCATTCAAGAACAGAGTCGAAGGAAAGGCAAGTGTGCTTGGTGCACAGGTTTCACTAAAAAGTATAAAGGCCTGGGCAGATTTACAGGAAGAGGTTAGAATAACAAATCTGAAAAAGCCTCTCTTTGCATACTACCGTGTTCCTGGTTCAAATACAGTTGATTCATCTTCTCCTCTTGGTTTATCAATCTTTGCAAACGCTATTACTGAACTTAAGGATATTGATATCGGAATTAGCCGCAAAGGTACAGAAGTTGAAGATAGTAAACATATCACTTTTGTTGGACAGGCTGTAGTTAAGGGTGCTCAAAACAGTGGTATTACTCTACCTCGATATGTTAAAGGTTTAGGAGTGGGCCTCAATGACGGCGACACCTCCTCGATTCACGAACACACGCCTACGCTTCAGACAGAAGCTCGTATCAAGGATATTGACTTTAATCTTTCTATGGCTGGTGTGAAATGTGGTTTCAGTGCGGGCTTCTTTGTAATGAACGGCCAAACTGGAGTTGTAACGGCAACTCAAGTTGAATCTGATGACCGAGATACTATACAGACCATAAAAGATGATAGAGATGCTCTTAAGACAGCTCTTGAGCAGGCCTTCTATGCCGCAGATGCACTTGTCACCCTTTATAATCTGGCTCCCCTTGGCGAGTATGAGATTAACTTTAATTTCGGTGATATCACCTATAACTATGAGGAGGATAAAGCTAGCTGGAAGTACTATGTATCGCAAGGTTGGGTCCCTGCATGGAAGTACTTGGTTAAGTTCGAGGGTATGACTGAAGAAGAAGCCAAAGCTCTTACAGCAGAGACGAAAGATTCTAATATAGAAAAGGGACTGTTTAGCTGAAAAGTAATATAGGGGGTAGGTGGCAATGCTAACACCTCAGGAGCTTTTAGAAATCGTTGATACGATGCATCCTCTGCTTGACACTCTTAATGCGTGGATAACTTCTGACTTAATAAGCCGTCTTATGGCTCGCCTTGGGCGTGGAGAAGGTTTTTTGCTCACAGGTACGGACCAGTGGCAGATTGAGGTGCTTAAATCAGCAGGCGGCCATTATGAGGATTTGCTGAAGGAAATTAAACGTTTCACGAAAAAGTCTGATGCCGAGGTTAAAGCAGTTTTTGAGGATATAGGCATTAGAGCCTGGGAAGCGGATAACGCTTTCTATACTGCACACGGCTTTGAGTCCGTGTCTCTTGCTCAATCTGAAAGCATGATAAAGCTACTCACTGATACATACAAACGCACCAACGGTGAAATCCACAACTTCACCCGTACCACTGCTAAAGCAAGTCAGCAACAGCTTATCAATACTCTTGATACTGCACATTTTAAGGTTATGAGTGGCGCACAGTCTTACACTCAGGCTGTAAAAGGAGCAGTAAATGAGATTATCAGCAATCAGGCAAAAGTATACTATCCCACAGGTCACGTTGACACTATAGAAACCGCGGTGCTTCGTGCGGTGCGCACAGGCGTTGGTCAGGCATGTGGAAGTATGGCTTTACAGGGTATGATTGAGAGAGACTGGGACTTGATACGCACCTCAGCTCATATAGGCGCCCGATATGGTGACGGTGGAGAAAATCCATCTAACCACTTTTGGTGGCAGGGTAAGTTGTTCTCCCGTACAGGAAGGACACCCGGTTATCTGTTATTCACAGAGGCTACAGGTTACGGCACAGGTGAGGGGTTGTGTGGCTGGAACTGCCGGCACTCTTTTGGTCCGGGTGAACCTAACCATAATCCCTATGCTGATTTTGATGCAGAGGAAAATAAAAGGGTTTATGACCTCTCACAGAAACAGAGGACGGCCGAGGCTCGCATTCGAAGACAAAAACTAAAGGTGCTCGGTTTACATGAAGCTGTAGATAAAGCGGATAGCACGGAAGTTAAAGCTGAATTACAAGATGAATACAGTAAGGAAGCGTTAAAACTGCAACGTTATAATAAAGCATACAACGGTTTTTGCGAGGAAAACGGCCTCAAGAAACTATTTGACCGCATATCAGTAGCAAAATGGAACCGTTCAGAGGCTGCTAAAGCTACGGCGGCTGTGCGAAAACTAAATAATCAATAAGTGAAAGCAGAGTTTTTTATGACTCTGCTTTTTATATGCCCCTTTTGGAATCAGTCCGTTCGATTCGGGCAAGGGGTACAACATTGGACTATCTGCGGTCCTAATAATGCAGAGACGGTAGGACACGGCGACGTCCTAAAAAGCCTAACCGTTATAGGAGGTAACTCTATGAAAAAAGAAGAACTTACCGCTATTGGCTTGTCGGAAGAAGTGGCAGACAAGGTCCTTGTTATACATGGCAAGGATATTGAGAAGCACAAGACACGCATTACAACCCTTGAGGGTGAGCGTGACAATTACAAGACTCAGCTCGATACAGCCAATGAAACCCTGAAGCGATTTGACGGAATTGATCCCGATAAGATTCAGGAGGAACTTCAGGCTCATAAGACTCGAGCTGATGAGGCTGAAAAGAATTACAACCTTAAGCTTACTCAGAGAGAACAGAGTGATTGGCTTGAGGAAAAGTTGAATGAATACGGTGTATCTTCTCCTTATGCACGTAAGCAGCTTATCTCTGAAATTCTGTCAGAAAAAGACGGCTTACCGTGGAAGGATGGAGCTTTCCTTGGCTTTGACGATTATATGAAGTCAGCTAAGGAAAAAGATACCGGTTTATATCAGACCGCGGAGGAAAAGGCGGAGGCAGAAAAGGCCTCAAAACTTAAGGATAAGGCGGCTTCTTTTACCGGTCCTACAGGTAATCAGACCGGCGGTTCCGAGGAAAAGTACACGCCCCCTAAAATTTTCTAAAATATAAGAAAGAAGGATTAAACAACTATGCCCAGAATTGAATCGTTAAGCATTCTTACTCAGGATGAGGGTAAGGAATTCCTCTCCGAACTTTACGGTGGGGTTATCGAAAATGTGCAGAAAACTCTTGTTTCTGCAAGTATGAAGAATACAGAACTGTCCGGCGACCCTAAATCCGGCTCTGTAGAGGCCAAGCGTTTTGTTAATGCTACCTCTCAGGATTATGGTACAGCACGCGGAGCGCGCAAAGGTAACCAGGTTAAGTCAAAGCCTGTTGTGGTTGCTATTGACCAGGACAAAGAAATTGTTGAGGAAATCGAGGAGAAAGACACACGTCTCTACGGAGTCGACGGTCTTCTCCAGCGTCGCTCAAAAAACCATGTTCTCAGTATGGATACTGAACTCGATACAAAGTTCTTCCAGGTAGCTTCCGATGCTGCGGTAACAGTAGAGGTAGCGGAAGGCCTTACTATCGAAGATGAGCTTGAGGCAGTTATTCAGGAGTGTGAAAACACCAAGAATGAATTTGTAAACGGTGTGCCCAGGTTTATGATGCATCTTGTTCTTAATACGGAGTATTATGGCAAGGTTAGAAACAACCTTGACAAGCAGACACGTTCCAATGTGAACACTTCCACAGAGGAATTTTATGCATGGCACGGTGTAGAGTGTAAATCTTGCATCAATCTGCCTAAAGGTGTTAAGTATATCCTTATGGTTACAGGCGCCGTTGCTCAGCCTGCTTATGCAAACGAGTATACTGCAGAGAAGATAAATCTTTCTGATGCATACGCCGTTGAGCTTTTCTATCATTATGGTACTAAGGCTGTAACACCCGACCTTATCTTCAAAGGCGTTGCAGCTTAATAAAGGAGGTAATTATTATGGCAAAGTTTAAAAACGTAATTACTGGTAATATCCTGAGCACCGACAACAAGGATACTATTGCTCTTATGGAGAAGTCCGACAACTACGTTGCGGTAAAGGACGGCAAGTCCGGTAAAGCGAAGGACGATAAGAAAGCTGATGGCGGCGAGTCCGAGTAAGGAGGGCTTCAAATGGCAGCATACGCAGATTTAACTTTTTATAAAGATAGCTATTTCGGTGATGTTTTAACGGATGAGAACGCCAACAAGTGGCTCAGCCTTGCAAGTGATGAAATAGACACTCTCACTTTTGGCAGACTTACTTTTGCATTTCCTACCGTTGAGGCTCACATTGAAAAGGTAAAAAAGGCTGTGTGTGCCGTTGCAGAAGCACTGTACCATATTGACCTTCAGCGTAAAGCTGTTACCGCACAGCAGACCGCAGATGGCTCTTACAGAGGCGCTGTAGCCTCTGTTTCCTCCGGCAGAGAGTCAGTCTCTTATGCTGTAGGAAGTGCCTCTGCATCCACCTATGCGGCAGCAGCAGCTAACGCTGATGAACAGACAAAGCTGTTGAGCAGTATTGCTGTAAAATACCTTGCTAACATTCCTGACGCTAACGGTATTAACCTGCTCTATGCAGGGGAGGTGCGATATGTTCCAAAACACAATCACACTGTTTAACTTCCACGAAGCAACAGGGCTTTGGTATCCCTCTGTTTTTAAGGGCGTTGACTTAGGCGTGAATAACGCAAGCAACTCCACTAAGGACGGAAAGAACAGCAACGATACTGTAAACATCATTATCCACTGCACCGGGGATAAGGTATTTACAACGGCAGACGGTACAGAGAAAAGCTACACAGGAGCTAAAGCGTATGCAAAATGTGATAATCCTACCGCCTGTATCACGTTCAAGCCCGAATGTGATTTTATTTATGAGGGTGAATGGGCTGACTTAACTCCTATCAGTGATGAAGAGTATGAGTCCAGCTTCTACCACACTATGAATGAAGAACACGACGGCGTTTACATGATAAGCTCTGCGGCATTTTACGGCTTGCTACCTCACTTTGAAATCGGAGGTAGATAAATATGTCTGATATGTTTCACTTTCCTAATTTCTCCTATGTTGGAGCAAATTTTAGGGTGAATTTGAGCCTCGACAGATTCTCAAGGCAATTCACGGAAGCTCAGTGGTGGCTGGGTAATGAAGTTTTGTGGGATTGCAAGTCGTTTATGCCAAAACGCGCAGGTGTTATGGAGCAACAGTCCCATACTGAAGATGGCGGAAGAAAGGTGGTTTTCCCCGGACCGTATGCTCGCTTTCAGTATGGTGGTAAAGTTATGGTTGATTCTGTGACTGGAAAAGGACCCATGAAAATCCCAACAGGCCCAGGAGAGTATATTTTGCGTTTTAGAGAGGGCGCAAAACTTGTGCCTACAAACAGGCGCTTGGATTATTCAAATCCGCAAGCTACAGACCACTGGTTTGATACCGCAAAGGCACAACACGGTGAGTATTGGATAGCAGGCGTGAAAGAAAGGGCAGGTGGTGGATAATGGCAACACAGAAAATGGTTGATGTTGACGGTGCAGAAGCCGTAAGTAAGGTGCTGCTTGCACTTCTTAATACCTTCCCCGGTTTGGAGAACGGTAAAAAGGTGCAGTTTTCTACACTGTCTGAAACTTCAGGTATTGGCTTTTATCCTACCTCAGGTGCAGCTCTCTTATCCAATAAAGAGGATATAACAGGCCATGTAAAACAGGTTTGTTTGTACCCCTTTAGTGTGATTTATAGAGCCGCACCGAAATCTGAAACACAGAAAATCCGTATCAAGGAGTTTTTGGATGCTCTCGGTAAGTGGTTAGAGCTTCAGCCTGTAGTTATTAACGGAAAAACCTATAAGCTGACTAACTATCCTGATATTGCCTCAGGTAACAGGGTAATTAAGTCTGTCAGCCGTACAAATCCCGCACACCTCAACGCTACCTACAATGACGGCATTGAGGATTGGATTATATCGGCTACTCTCAGATATGAAAATGAATTTAATAAATAAGACAAGGAGTGAATATTATGCCTAAAATTGAGCGTAAATATCTTGCACACTATCTTGACTCCACTTTTAACGGCGAAAAGCCTTCCTATGTGCGCCTCGGTGCAGACCTTGAGGAATACATTGAGGAATTGGGACCTGATGTAGAAGTCAAGAAAAACATACTCGGTGAGCAGAACGTTTCCCACAATGGCTACGAAGTGCAGTCTGAGGTTGATCCGTTCTATGCTGACTTTGACGATCCGCTTTTTGAACAGCTTTCTAAAATCGCAAATGAGCGTCTTACTGGCGAGGCCTGCATTACTACTAAGGTTGACGTACTCCTCAAAGAGGACGGCACTTGCGTTTGGGCTTATCGTGAAAAGGTTTATGTTATCCCGAACTCTATCGGCGGTGATACTTCCGGTGTACAGATTCCGTTCTCTGTTTACAATGCAGGTGAACGTGTTAAGGGTACATGGGACGTAGCAACAAAAACCTTTACCGCTGAAACTGCCGCTGCTCAGACTACTTCTGACGAAGGTGAGGAGCAGCCTGCCGGCTAAAAGCTAACAAAGGGCAAACTACAAGGCAGCCCTAATTGCAGTTTAGGGCTGCCTTTATTTTTTT
This sequence comes from Ruminococcus sp., assembly GCA_045654185.1. Classification (GTDB taxonomy): domain Bacteria; phylum Bacillota; class Clostridia; order Oscillospirales; family Acutalibacteraceae; genus Ruminococcoides. Next base: position 207,054 of record JAZOMY010000005.1, on the reverse strand, counting down.
TATTTGGAGGTAATCTGTTATGGCAGAAAATATTAAAAATCAAAATTTTACCGGCATTGTTGTTGATGACGGTAGTGTCAGAGAGTCTATTCTTAACAAGCACGGAGAAGAAATCGGCGTTTTCTATTTCCGTCCTACTGACGTTGGTATGATTGACCGCTACAACAAAATGGCGGCAGACTTCGATAACATCACAGCTCCTTTGGAGAATGTGAACATCAACCCTGACGGCTCTGTTGATGAAAAGAATGAGGCTGAAATGGCTGCTATGGAGGAAGCGGTAAAGCGTTTGTATGACGCCTGCAACTACCTCTTTGACGGCAATTTCAGTGAAGCGTTCTTTGGTAAGATGCACCCGTTCTCTCCTGTCAACGGACGTTTTTACTGCGAAAATGCACTTGACGCAGTAGGCAAGTATATTTCCTGTCAGTTTGACCGTGAGGTTACTAAGGTGAACAACAGAGTAAACCGCTACACACACGGGTACAAAACGGGTAAGCATAAGGGCGGCAAAAAGAAATGATTGGTGAACTCCCCAGGTCTTTGAGCGTAAACAATACTGAATATGATATTCGCTCGGATTTTCGGGATATTCTCAAAATTGTTTGTGCTTTTAATGATCCTGAACTCGAAAACGAAGAAAAGATTTATGTGTGTCTTTGTATTCTCTATGAGGATTTTGACAGCATACCTAAATCTGATTATGAGGCGGCTTTCAAAGCCGCTTTAGACTTCATTGACGCCGGTGCCAAGGGTGACAATAAAAAGTCCCCTCGCACTATGGATTGGGAACAGGACGAAAATATTATGTTTCCGGCACTCAATAAGGTTGCAGGTTTTGAAACACGCACTGCTGATTACGTTCATTGGTGGACCTTTGTAGGCTACTTTATGGAAATATCAGAGGGCGTGTTTTCTCATGTTCTTAGCCTCAGAGGCAAAAAGGCTAAAAACAAAAAACTTGAAAAATGGGAGCGTGAATATTGGCAGGCAAACAAAGATATTTGCGTCCTCAAACCTAAATTGACGACTGAGGAGCAGGAAGCAAAGGATAGGCTTAACGCAATGCTCGGCTGATAAAGGAAGGTGATACTATGGCAGAACACGCTGACGGCTCTATTATCGTTGATACCGAGATAGACCCGCAGGGTTTTAAAGCCGGCAGTTCTGAACTGCAAAGGGCAATTAAATCACTTGATGGAAAACTTCAATCACTTGGCCCTACCTTTCAAAAAGCCCTGTCGGGTAACTCGACTGCATTGTCGACATTTGATGCGAAGGCTTCATCATTGGAAAGAACCATCTCAGAGATTGAGACTAAAATGCGAAGCCTCGGACAAATACCGGTACCTACGGATGATTATAAGTGGTTGACTACTGAAATCCAAAAGGCAGAAAATGAGCTTGACAAGCTCATTGAAAAACAAATAAAAATGGAAGATACGGGAGTTGGAACAAACTCCCGTGCTTGGCAGTCCTTACAGTATGATATTGACCTCGCAAAAAGGAAAATATCTGAGTATAAGGCTGAGCAGGCAGGAATGAGAGCAAACGGCACAGCTTTTAAGACGGGGGAGAGCACTATCCAGTATAAAGAGCTTGAAGCTGCACTTGCCTCTGCAAAAAATAAACTTGCTCAGATGAGAACTGAAGCCACTGATACAGGAAATACCCTTGATAAGAGTGGAAAAAAAGGAAAAACTGCTTTTTCAAAACTTGGTGCAACACTAAAAAAGAGTACCAGTAAACTGCGTCAATTCACAAAGCAGTCCAACAGAGCTTCTTATTCTATGAACTCCTTTGGAGGCAGAATAAGAATGATGATTATGATGCTCAAGCAAATGCTTGTTATGCGTGCATTTATGGGTATTATGACATCAATAGGTGACGGCCTAAAAAATCTATCTCAGTATTCAAAACGCACAAATACATATTTGTCAGTTTTGAAATCAGGGCTTACTCAGCTGAAAAACAGTTTTGCAACAGCCTTTGCACCGATTCTAACGGTAGTAACACCTGTTCTTCAAACGCTTATAAACTATCTCGCAACCGCTATTACTTATGTTGGTAAATTTGTTGCGGCTCTTACCGGGGCTAAAACTTTCACGAAAGCAACGGCGGTGCAGGAGGATTTTGCAGCGTCGCTTGATACAACGAGAGCTGCCGCTGAAAAAGCTCAAAAGCAACTTGCAGGCTTTGATGAGCTTAATGTTTTAAGTGATACATCTTCAGCAGGTGGAGGTGCGAGTGGTACTGTTTCTCCCTCTGAAATGTTTGAGGAAGTGCCGATAGATTCGGAAATACTTGACTTTACAAGCAGGCTCAAAGAGGCGTTCCTTACAGGAGATTGGAAATCTATTGGAGCACTTTTCGGTGAAAAAGTAGGTTCTTTGTTTGGGAATGTAGACCTAAGCGGAATAGGTGCAACTGTTGGTAAAATCTTCAAGGCAGCATTTGATTCCAGAGAAGGATTTTTGTCTGCTTTGCCGGAAGATTTACGAAACATTCTGATGTTAGTAGAAACAATCGGCTTGGGCTTTGCATCTTGGAAAATCTCTAATGTATTGCTATCTGCAATAAACAACCTTGTAGGTTTACCTTCAGTCGTTTCTGTAGGCGTTGCACTGGCGATAACAGGACTCACGATAGGTGCAAAGGGTATTGCTGACTCTATACAAGTAGGGCTTAACGGTTTTAATTTTGCTGAAATTATCGGAGGCAGTTTGCTTGGTACGGGCAGCGCAGCTCTATTAGGAAGTAGTTTAGCCACATGGATTACTACTACTTTTGAAGGCAGTGCTATCGCTACGGCTATATCCACCGCTATGACTAACCTTGGCGTTGGTACAGCAGGAGCAGTAGGTGCGGCACTTGGTGCGGGTTTTATGGGTATCATAGCAGGTATTCCAGCTTACTTTGTTGGTATCTACGATGCTTGTAAAAATGGTATCGACTGGTTAAGTACATTACTGATAAACGTCGGTGTTGTAGCGGCAGGTGCGGGTATCGGTGCTATAATCGGTGCTCTCGGTGGTCCAATCGGAGCAGGTGTAGGTGCGCTGATAGGTCTTGCGGTGGGTATCGCTACGAGTTTTGGAATTTGGCTTTGGCAAGCCTACGACACAGTCAAAGAATGGGCGAATAAGTTGCCTCAACCCTTTCAGAACTTAGTTAAAACCTTTGGCAGTATCGCCGCCGCTATTAGCTCGATAATTCTCTTATTTGTAGCCCCTGTAATCGGATTACCTGCTACAATCGTTCTCGCAATCAAGGGAATAGGAGAAGCAGTTGAACAGATTAAAGGTTTCATTAAGGATTTACCTAATCTTCCTGATAAAATAACCGAAAAGTTTTCCGAAATTGAGAAGTGGTTTGATGAGTTACCTACAAAGGTCAGCGATAAACTTGACGAGATGAAAAAGTCTCTCGATGAGTTACCCAACAAAATCAAAAATTGGTTTACTAACACAAAGAAAAAAATCAAAACTTGGTTTTCAGATTTGTGGCAACCTATTAAAGACTATGATTGGAGTAACCTCGGACAGAATATCGGTGAGTGGTTCGGCAATGCTGTTAAGAACGCATATACCATTGTTACAGAGAACATACCTGCTTGGTGGGAAGACGTAAAAACAAGTGTAAAGGATGGGTTTGAGAAACTATTTACTGAAACCTTACCTAAATTTTTCAACGAGACTCTGCCTCAGGTGGTTCAGGATACCGCTGACTTCTTCGAGGATTTTCCCGAAAAACTCAGTGCAGTTATTACATCAGTAAAAGACGGAATTAAAGATGTCGGGTCAGAAATTCTGAATGGAATTTTCGAAGGACTCAACACTATCGGAACGGCTATTACCGATTTTGCAGATGGTTTCGTGCAGGGCTTCAAGGATGCTTTCGGTATTCATGGTCCATCTACTGTTTTCGCGAAAATCGGTAGATATCTTATTGAGGGCCTGTTCCTGGGTATCAATGAAATAGATATCGCTGGTAAGTTGTCAAGTATAACAACAACTATCAGCACCCCATTTACCAATCTGAAAGATGATGCTTTTACTTGGGGTAAAGACTTATGCGATAATATGGCAAACGGTATCTCCAAGGCAAAGAGTACTGTGGAAAGTGCAGTAAAAGGTGTTGCAAGTAAAATTAAATCATTCCTCGGCTTCTCTGAGCCTGAGGCTGGTCCTCTGTCGAACTTTCATACCTATATGCCTGACATGATCGACTTGATGACTTATGGTATTAAGCGGAATCAAGGCAAGGTGATTAATACAGTATCTGATATGGCATCTGCAATATCAAACGAGATTCAAAACGGTGACTATGTTATGGGTAACATCAAGCTAGGCAAGAATACCAACAGCGTGCTCACAGGATTCTCTGATAAGGTTGCAAACAGCTTTAGTACCTTGCTTGACCGCTTACAGGCTATAGCTGATGGTGTAACGTTCACAATGCCTGCTATGGCAACGGGCACTGTTGTACCTTACAGCGTATCTGCCTCTACAGCAGGCGGTAACAACGTCACAGGAGCTATTGAGGCTTCTAATGACGAATTAGGCTCTGTTATTATTCAGGCTGTTACAAACGCAACTACGGCTATTGTGGTGGCTATTGAGGAAAACTGTGGCTCTGTTGTCAGCGTTGATGCAGATAGTATTGCCACAAGCACGATTAAGGAAATTAACCGACGTACCCGTGCAATGGGTAAATCTCCGCTAGTAACTACATAAGGGAGGAGGATTGCGGATGAAACCGATTTTTATGATAGGCGAAAATGACTATACTGCTTTTCTTGCTGAAGATGGCTTAGCCCCGGTACGAAACGACCTTGACGCAGACGGTAGCGGACGTAACCTTCTCGATGGTCTGATGTATCGCGCAAGGATTGCTCAAAAAGACAAGTGGACGGTTAAGTTTAATCGTTTACCTGAGCTTATCCTCAAATCCATAGCTGCAGATATTAACTCTGAGTATGTTAAAATTACTATGCTGGACCCCAAAACCAATAGGCACCTTACCAAAACTTACTATACCTCCACACTAACCTATGGTGTGCAGCGTTATGACCGGTCACAAAATCTTACTTATTATGAGGGTTGTACCTTCAATATAACAGAGAGGTGACGACATGAGGCATAGAACAGACAGGTGGGTGAAATTAGCCGCTCGTGGGCGCTTTCAAATGGAGGCTAAAGCTCGTATTGGTGAAAAGGATTATGTGAAAATTTCTGCACCGAAGATAGAGCGAAATCTTATGTCTACTCCGTTGACAGTAGGTGGTTGTTCAACAGCTACACTGTCACTGTCAATTCTGACAGATGATGAGATTAAGTCCACAAGTCCAGTTGTAATTATGGGACGTTTGACGGACGGCAATATCTCCAGTGAATGGCTTGAGTTTGGTACGTTCTATATTAATCAGCGTGATACCAGCTTTGAGGGACTTGTAACGATTGATTGTTTTGACTCAATGTTAAAAACTAACCAATCTTACCTTGATAACAACTCAGATACCTCTGCTGAATGGCCTAAAACTATGAAGGCTGTAGTGGAGGAAATAGCATATCGTATCGGAGTCGGTGTTGATCCACGTACAAAGATTAACACCGGCTCTGATTATGTTGTGCCTTATCCGACAGGTAAGACAATGGTACAGGTGCTAGGTGACATTGGAGCTTGTCATGGCGGTAACTGGATTATCACGGAGGAAAATCTTTTAAGGCTTGTGCCTTTGGTTACAGCTCCTGATGAAACTTTCCACGTAATCGACCACGATTATGAAAAAATAATGACAAGTGACGGACACCTTTTGATTTATGACGAACAAGAGGTTTTTAATGATGTTTTACCTGAAGCAAGCGGTGAAATACCTGAATCCGTTGTGCCTATAACTCACTACATCAAAGACGAATACGGTAATGTTATTGTAACGCCGGAGGGTCACTATCTTGTATGGGCGGCTGACGGTAGTGCGGATGCGGTTGATGGTCTTATCAACATTCCCGTCGTGTGTGGAAAGATTACCACTGGTACAAAAGTCACTATTACAGGTGTGAGTATGGGCGGTGATGACGGCGCAAGTTATTCAGCTGGTGACGATACGGGAACAGTGCTTACGATTGAAAGCAATCCGTATGCAACGCAAGGTATTTGTGATGCTCTGTACACAGCTTTTAATGGTTTAGTGTATTTTCCTTACACTGCAACAAAAGCTCTGTATGATCCTGCAACAGAGCTTGGTGACCAGGTTAAAATCGGTGATAAGGTACATAGCGTATTGTTCACCTCTAAATTGAATTTTGACCTTAATTTCCGTTCAGATATAGGGGCTCCCAACAGTGAGGAGCTTAGCGAGGAATATCCGTATCTATCTGAGATTAAAAGATTAAAACAGACTACAGCACAGCTTAGCGGTGCTATTGAAGCCTCTGCAAAGGAATTATCCGGCAAGGTTGATGATACAGCACTACAGGCCGAGATTGAACGTGCATTAGGTGTTGAGAAAATTTTAAATGACAGAATAGGCGCGGAAGAAAAACGTGCCACGGAGGCGGAAAAAGCTCTTGATGAACGTGTTTTAAAACTTGAAACCTCAGTCGCTAATATTGAGAAATCTCTTATTGAAATTCTTGAAAAGATTTCGACTCTTGAAGGTACTACAGGCGGCACTGAGGAAGAAATCACTTAAGAAAAAATACCATAAATTCTACAGAATAAAGGAGGACTAATATGGCTGATAAAAGAATTGCTGATTTTGCCACGATAGAGGAAGTACAGGATGATGATTTGTTCTTAGTGGCGTCTGCGGATGAAACTTACAATGTAAAGTTTAAGAAAATTATAGATGTATTAGCCAAGTTGGTTGATGCGGTAGTGGTCACCACGAGCAAGATAAAAAATGGTGCGGTTACTTCTGAAAAAATTGCAGAAGACGCAGTGACAGAAACAAAGATAGCGGACAACAGCATAAGTTCAAATCATATCAAAGATGGAGCTGTAACATTCGACCAAATCGCTTCCGGTGCTGTTAGGGCCAGTAGGCTAGGACAGTATGCTGTAACCGCTGACGCAATAGCTTTTGACGCAGTTGAAGCAGAAAAGATAAAAAATGGTGCGGTTACTTCTGAAAAAATTGCAGAAGACGCAGTGACAGAAACAAAGATAGCGGACAACAGCATTGATTACAACCACCTGAAAGATGGCTCAGTTCATCCTGATATACTTGATAGGGAATATTTAAGGTTTAATAATGTTGGAAGTTTACCTGGTAGCAGCTTTCATTATTTCTTGGTTCAAAATGCAGATGAACTTGCTGAACCTTACAAGAAAATGCATGTTTTTATTAGCCGTGGTGATGGTGTGCTGACCACACCGGGTGTTGGACGTTGTATTGGTTTTTATGTTGGTTCAGGTTGGTTTCAGTTTAAAAATCTCAATACAAGTAAAACATATAATGTTGCATTTGACGAGGATGAAATCACAGATATTGAAGAGGTTGGAATAAAAGGTTCAGAAATCGACGATTACTCCATACCGCCCGAGAAGTTCACGAAGAATTATGTGGAGTATTGTAGCAGTACAGTCAGAAGCTACAGTGACCTTGACAGTATTATTGCCAACGGTATTGACGGAGCACTTTACAGAGTTGATGTGTCGGGACTCAGTCCCTTCCATACAACCGTTGGTGAGGGGTATTTCACTGCCCTTGCATCTTCTGAACGTGGCGAACTCACAATCACAAATCAGACTACAGGAGAGATGTGGTTGTATAAAGAAGGCACAGAAGAACTCGTTGCGCTTAAACAAAACGGCGGTACTGATGGTACGGTCGGAGACATTCAAAAAGTGCTTTCTTTAATGGTGGGGGGTGTTTGACAATGACATTTACAGAGCAGTTTGTTGAAAAACACAATTTAAGACAAAAGAAATATATTGATTTATCTTTTGTTGGTGATGCCTACGATTACGCAACCTTTGAACTGGCTGTTAGTGATGTGAACGCCAACACCACTGCCAACGCTTTAACAAGCGGAACCGGTGCAGTCAGAGTGTTTAAAGGTGAAGATATCGCAGTAATTAGACTTTTAAAAGATATAGACCTAACGGCTCAAGTCTCAATTAAGAACAACGTCATAGTTGATTTTAATGGATTTACTATGACAGAAGCAGAGGGTTATAGCAATACCTTCTTTTTGCTTAGCAGATGGATAACTGACAATCCTATCGGAGTAGTTTTTTATGCCAGAAACGGTGGAGCAATTCAAACGAACAATAGAACAACAACGCTGGCTTTGGTTTGTGAGTATTCAGCGGTAATAGGACTTACTGTTAATAGTAATTGTGTTGGTTTTAATGGCGCAAACACTGTGACTGGCATTCGAATTGGAAACACTTCCGAAACATCGAGCTGTATTAGTAAAAATGTAATTGAGGACTGTTCTATATCGATTACAATGAGTGGAGAGGCTTATAAAGGCGCTATTGCCGGTGTATATGATTTGAACCACAAAAACTCTGAAATAATTATTTCTAATACACAGGTAATAGTTAGAAATGAAAACTATTATCAGTCTTGCGACGGAATATGGATAGAACGTTACGATACTTCAAAAACGTTGAAAATGATTAATTGTGAAGTAGAGGTAAATACAGAACAAGACCAAAACTATATTACACCAAAAGGAATTGCTTTTTACGGAGAGCAATTAACAATGATTGATTGTTATGTAAAAGCAGAGTCAACGTTAACTACTTGTTTGGGACTTGTGATAGATGGCAGTATAGCACGAATTCAGAACAATGATATTATTGCTTTATCTCCAAACCTTGGAGATGGTTCAGCGATAGGCATTGTGAATAGCGGAACTGCTTATTTAAAGGACACTAATGTTTTTGGTGTTACTTCTGGAATACAAAACCACGGAACACTTTACATTGATGGTGGTTATTTAAGAGCGCCGGGCCATGGTGGTTTATATAATTGCGATAATAGCGCAACTGAAATTGGTGCTAAAGCTTATGTTTATGGTGCGACATTCGTAAGGGCTGCGGGCGTCTATCAAGAATTTGGTGCTACTTGCTCTGCTTCAAACGGCTCGCTCTATAATGGTTATGGTTGTTATGGTTGGTTTGATAATTGCGAGTTCAAGGGTGAGGTATTTGTATGTAAATACTCGTCTGATGATACTGATAGTGAGAAAGGTGCAACTGCATATATCTCAAACAGTAATTCCGAAAATGGTTATCGTTGCGACAGCGGAACTACTATAACCTTTGGAACCGGAATGACGGGAAACATGAATATCTCCGGAAAATCAGGTGACCCGGAACCCGGAACTGTAACCTATACGGAGGATGATTATGGCGAAATAGTTAAAGTAGAAGTCCCGAACGACTTTTATGTTACAGTTGCCGACTATTTAAGCGATTTGAATAAAGCCAGGATAGATTTAGCTAATTTAGTTGGTGCAAGTGGATCTGCAACAATTAACACATTAGTTGATAAAGTTTATTCTGCTTTGGGGGTGAGCTGATGTGGAAGTAAAAATGCAGGAACTCATTGACCGCGCCAAGTCCAACACAAGGCGAATCGAGAAACTTGAAGAGCATCAGGAGCAGCAGGACAAACTGCTGAATACTGTGTCACTTATCGCACAGAAGCAGGAGTCTATGGAGTCAAGCCTTGGTGAGATAAAGACCGACATCAAGCAGATTAAGGACAAGCCCGGCAAACGTTGGGATTCCATTGTGGAGAAGGCACTCCTCTGTGTTGTAGCAGGGCTTGTGGGATATATCTTTATCAAGCTAGGCTTGGCATAAATTAAATATCTTGTGGAGGGTTAAAATGGAAAAATCTATCAAATGTATTGATGTGTCTACCTGGCAGGGTGTTATTGACTGGAAGAAGGTAAAAGCGGCTGGTTATGGGCATGCAATTATCCGAGCAGGTTTCGGCAGAGATGCGTCTCAGGTTGATAACAAGTTTGAGCATAACTACAAGAATGCAAAAGCGGCAGGAGTCAAACTCGGTGCATACTGGTATTCCTATGCGGACAGCGTGGAGGATGCAAAGAGAGAGGCTGCAGCTTGCCTTGAGGTGCTGAAGGGTAAAAGCTTTGAGATGCCTATATTCTTCGATATGGAAGAGAGTTTTCAGACTAAGTTCGGCAAGACCACTCTCACCAATATGGCAAAGGCTTTCTGTAACGCTATTGTCAAAGGTGGATTCAGAGCCGGTGTGTATTCTAACCTTAACTGGTTCAGCAATTACCTTGATTATGATGTGCTGAAGAAGCAGTACCCGATTTGGTTCGCACAGTACCACACCGAGGCACAGCTTGAGTGCGACATCTGGCAGTACAGTTCCACGGGCAAAGTCAGCGGCATTCAGGGCAGTGTAGATATGAATATTATCTATAATGCTTCCATCATTGAAAGCGGCAAAGACGAAGTGTCCGAAGATGAAACTGTCAGAACCGAGTTGAAAGTAGGTCAGAAGGGGCTTGATATCCTCTGCCTCAAGACTCTCCTGCTTATTGCTCACGATATGGGACTCTGCTCAGTTCGTATGACTCACGGCAACGACTACGCAGGTCCCGGTATGGGGACCGCTATCAAGGAGTGTCGCAAGGCTATGGGACTTACCGTATCCGAGGTTGCTGATGCGGAGTTTGTGACAGAGCTTTATACAGCGATAAAAGAAAAATATGCCATCCCCGGAGATTTCAATGGCGACGGCACAGTGAACATCAGAGATGCAACTGATATTCAGAAACATCTCGCAGGCATAGAATAAGGAGTGGTACCTATGGCAACGAAAAAGTATAAGATAACCTCAAAAGCTCTCAATATCAGAAAGAAGAGTTCTATGGAGAGTGATATTCTTGGTGTTATCAGAGAACCTGGCTTAATTGTCGATGTGACAGTTGTCAGAAACGGATTTGGCAAACTCTCCGGTCGTGATGGCTGGATTTGTCTTGATTATGCAGAGAAAGTTTAAGGAGGATACATATGGATAAGAATACAATAATCAGGCTTGGAGCGCTGTTGTTTGCACTCCTCAACCTTGTGCTTACAACATGTGGCGTAAATCCCATTCCTGTCTCCGACGAGATAGCTTATGAGATTATTTCCATAGCGGTTACAATTGGTATTGTAATCTGGAATGCCTGGAAGAATAACAACTTTACCCCGGCGGCCAGAGCTGGTCAGAAAGTGATTGATGCGATTAAATCAGGAAGAGTATCAGCAGATAAAATTGAAATGTTGCTTGTGCAGCAGAAAGAAGAGTAATAAGTTACAATAACACCCCAGAGTGATTAGCTCTGGGGTGTTATTGTCATTTGGGTTTATTGTTTTAATTTCGTGTGATATTTTGTGTGATACTTTTGTTAAAAAAGTTAAAACAGCATTAAAATATTTGAAATGATTTTTAATAAATTAAAACTAAAAGTCCAGTAAATAAGCCGTTTTTAGAATTATCGGCTTAAGTACTGGACTTTCAATTTGGTGCGGGTGACAGGACTTGAACCTGCACGGGGGTGCCACCAGAACCTAATTGTAATGCAACCTTGGAGATGTTTTGGTTGCGCTAACAGAATTGTCTCAAAAGACTAGGGTTTATCACTGTTTCAATGCTTTTAAGGATAGATCAAATAACATATCGATAATGTCTTATGAAGGATAGACATGAAAAGTATCTTGATGGCATACACATAACATTTGGAAATATTCTGGATTTGAGTGGTGTTATCAAAACCTATTGTGATGTGGTTGCCAACAGACTTGAAATTGCGATAAATACTATAACTTTGATTGTGCGCTTGATGCCTAAAAAAGAATAATTCAACATAATATCGTTGTCAATATAGGCGTGTGTCTGCCAGTTGATTACACTCAAATTAGTCAGCTATTTATTTCTAAGTGTTGTGTCTGCCAATGATTTTTGCTTTTTGTACTATTAGAAATCACGATAATGTGATTACTATATAAACATCTTTTTGAAGGATTTTATTAAAATTTTGGTGTAATCAAATTAATAAAAAATTGCTTTTATATCGACTAAAGCATACCGCTTGAAAATAAAAGTTAATGAGGATTATTATACACCATTTAATATAAATAATTGAATTTTTTGCTGTTATATGATAATATACTAATTAGTGACATAATATGCTAATAAATACTATTTTTATTTGGGGATGGAATAAATGACCTTGCCAAATTTGAATTTCGAAGAATCGTACAAAAATTCAATAAATTCCTTATCACCTTATATAGGTAAAATGAGACCAAGCTTAGCAAGATACCTTTTACAAAACTATGCTACAGCAGATAGTATAGTTTATGATCCATTTGCGGGTTCTGGAACAGTTTTGCTTGAAGGATGGGTTTTGGGACATGAAGTGTTTGGTAATGATTTAAACTATTACTCCTATATTTTATCTTTAGGAAAACTTAACCCTTATAAAACACTCGAGGATGCTCAAGATATATTACTTAATTACAAAAAGAATGTCGAGAACAAAGCAAAAACTTACAATATTGATTATGTGCCTGATTGGGTCAAATCGTTTTATGATATCAATACACTAAAAGAAATATGTTGTTGGGTGAATTGTCTTAAAAGAAGAAAAGAGTGGTTTTTATTATCTTGTCTAATGGGAATACTGCATCATCAACGTCCAGGCTTTTTATCGTATCCTTCAAGTCATGGTGCACCTTATCTGCGTAATAATAAATACCCAAAAGATAAGTTCCCAGAGATGTATGAATACAAAAACGTTTATGAAAAATTGAGTAATAAAGTTACTAGATCATATCGCAGTGTACCGCAGTTGGATTATTCTATATCTAGAACAATGGTGCTTGGAGATGCAACAAAAGTTAGATTTAAATCAACACGTTTTTCAACAATTATAACAAGTCCTCCCTATATGAAATCACTTACATATGCTAGAGACAACCGACTGAGACTTTGGTTTTTAGGAGAAAACGATTGGCAAGAACTTGATAAAAGAATATCTCCAGATAGGATGAATTTTATTACACTTATGAAAAAGTGCTTTAAAAAATGGTCTGTTGTTCAAACAAAAGGGGATAAGTGCATAATAGTAATTGGCGATATATATATCAATTATGAAAGAAAAAAAGTGTCTTTATCAGATGTACTAATTGAAATTTCAAGAGAGTATTATACTTGTATTGAAAAGTATCAAGATCCGATACCCGAGAAGAAAAAAGTTGTTAAAGGTGATACTAGCATAAAAAGAGAACTTATTTTAGTATTGGAAAGGAACTGAGTGAATATGAGAACCAATAGTACGGATTTGTTTATTGGACAGGTGATAGATGGATATGTTGTTGAAGAATCTATCAAGTCAGGTAATGTGGGAAAAGTGTATTTAGCAAGAAATTCTGATTTGGATGATGTTAGAGCTGTAAAGTTTATTACTAAGGATAAAGTTGATGAAAAACCTAGTTGGGCACAGGAGATCAAAAAGGTCGTTAAATTAAAGCAAACCGAAGGGGTAGTTCATTATCATAAACATGATTTCATCAGAATTGGCAATGAAGACTATTTATACATAATGTGGGATTATATAGAAAGCAATAGTTTGGCCGAGATGATAGAAAATTCAGAGATTACATTACAATTACTTATTAATGTTATTGACAGGGCATTAAATGTTTTTTTGCTTGCGCTCAACTTGGAATACAACATTCTGACTTCCATTCAGGTAATATATTAATTCAAGTTCCTGATCCGTTATCAATTAATAGTGATATTAGAAAGGTTTGGATTACTGATTTTGGATATGGAACTTTTTCAAATGATATACCCCCAATGGATGATTATAAAGGTTTAGCGAGAATAATTCAGCAGTCTATTGAGAAAATTGATTTTCATAAATTAGAGCGAGACGAACGATATAAGTATAAAGCCCTAAGAGACGAATTCCCGAAGTATTTACATGAGGAAAACCTAACAGAAGGCGAATATGTGCGTAATCCTAAAAGATTGTTGGAAATTATGTATGAATTATTTGCAGAACCGACTGAAACAACCTCGTATGCGAAAGCTGTGGGGGATTATTTGTCTACAGAGTTGATTGGCGAGCGATATGACGAGTGGGATGCATTATTTGTGCCTAAATTTTTAGCATCTAGTGAGCTGTTAGACAGGAATATATGTGTTCTAACTGGGCTACGTGGTTGCGGCAAAACAATGATGTTTCGTCGTTTAAGTGAGCCGCTTGTTTCTAAATTGGGAAAAGCTGGGATTCAAGGAGAAGACAGCTTCATAGGATTTTACTTAAATGCCAGAAGTATTGCAGAAGCTTTTCCGTGGTTGCCATCTAAAAAAGAAAAAGACGCAAGAAAACAGGTTTTAAATTACTTCCATTTAAGATGGACTGTGGAGACATTAGAATGGATAAAATCAAAATGTTTAAATAATTCGATGGTCGATGTGTCGTGGTTAATTAACTTTTTGAAAAAATATATAAAGGATATATCTTTAACTAGCAGTTCCGTCAACGGAACATTAAACGAACTTATTAGTATTTGTCATAAAAAAATAAATGAGAGTAAACTTGAAGATAGATATCTGGCTGATGTTGAGTGGCCCTTTTCAGAATATGACTATTTAGAATCGTTATTTGGTACCATAGCAAAACATTGTTCATTTGCTAAAGAAAAAGCATTTTATCTATTTTTGGATGATTATTCTACCCCGATGGTAACTGAAACAACACAATTAATTTTAAATCCAGTGGTATTTAGAAGATCGTCTTTGGCTTTTTTTAAGATTTCTACCGAAAGTGTGGAGAGTTTTAGCAGAAGAGGATTAAATGGTAAAGTTTTAGAAGAAGGTGCAGACTATAAACTAGTTGAATTAGGAATTGAATCACTAAGTAAAAAGGATTCGGAGATTTCTGAAATTATATTAGCTATTTTTTCAAAGCGCATTGAACGAAACGAATATTTCAAAGGAAAAAATTTAAGTCTTGCCGATATATTGGGTGAAACTGATATTTCTTTTGTAGAGATGGCTAGAAAGATAAAAGAAAATGACAAACAAACCATTTATTATGGATTTGATAATTTTTGTAATGTTTGGTCAAGTGATATAAGAGAATTAATTAAGATTTTTTCTGAGATGGTAGCACAAGAAGGAGATGCTTCATTATCTAAAAAAGCGGCTGTTGGTTTTAGTAATTGTGACTATATTATTGATAAAAAAATACAGGATCATGTGTTAAGGGAGGCAGGAGGACGTTTTTTGCATTTGCTCGCAGTGGCAACAAATCCATCTGGAGCAAAATCTTTGACAGAAAATACGGAAGATACAAATGTGTATGGAGCTCATTTATATGATATAGTTGCGGCGTTTCAAGAGATGGCATATAACAGCTTAAAATATAAAACGTCAAAGAATCAAGGTACTAACCCACCAAAACAAGCCCGTAAAATTGAGCTCGTAACTGCAACAGGTGAGCTTAGTGACCAAGCTAGAGAGTATTACCGCGGATTAATACGATACGGTGTATTTATTCAAGACTATAGAGCAAAAAGCGTTAGAGGAACGGCAGCGACTAGGCTATATATTAGGAGTCTATTGATTCCTTATTGTAGAATTACTTTTTCTAAAAGAGATTGTATTTCTTTAGAGTGGAGTGATTTTAACGATTTATTACTGAATCCTAATATTTTTAAAGAGCGATATATAAAAAAAATAAAGAATTCAAATAATAGTGAAGAAAACAAGTCATCACAAATGTCATTATTTTAAAGGAGGAATGGTTTTGCTTCCAGAAATACGACAAGCCCCTTGTTCGTACGATTCTACAACTAAAAAAATGTTTATTGTAGCAGAAGGCTTTGAGAATAGATCGACATATTGGATTTCTCAAAACAATAATAATACAGTTTTTAGTGAATCTATTATATGTAAGTATTCACCAAGCAAAAAGTCACGACTTGATGAAATGTATAAATTTGTCAAATGTCATACTATAAGCGAACCACGAGTGTTGGAATTTAACCGGTTTGAGCCGACTTTGTTTGAACATGTTTTTAAGGAGTCCTTAGAACTGCTTGATGGAATTGAGGAAATTATCATTGACATTAGTGTAATGTCCAAAATGCTTATAATGATAATTCTTTGCTGTTTAAGTGACTATGAAATAAAGATAACACTTGTTTATTCAGAACCTGTTAGCTGGGGTCCGGCAGAAGAAAAATATAGAGAAATAATTGCAAATAGAACGCATGGAACTTGCATAGGTTTATCTTCGGTTGGCGTTGGAAATGTCGTAAGAACTCCAATGTTATCTAGTGTAGTGATGCAAAATTGTCCCATTTATTTAATTGCTTTTTTGTCCTTTAATGAGCAATTGATTAATGTTTTAGTTAACGAAATTAGCCCTACAAAATTAAAAATTATTAATCACAGATGTCCTCAAGATAATTGGCGTGAAGAGGCAATGTATACAATTCACAAGGATTTAATTGAGGATAACATGGGGGCCGATGCAATTGATACATTGTCATCGTTTGAATTAAAGGATTATATATCTGTGTTTGAGGATATGGCAAAAGTATATAAAGAAAATTGTTATAATTATAGAATAGTTATTGCTCCTACTGGATGTAAACTTCATGCTGTTGCATGCGCTCTTTTAAAACTATGTTGTTCTGATATTCACATCGAGTATCCAACACCAGAAAGCTATTTATTTGATGAGTATTCAAGTGAAATAATTTCTAATGTTTATGAAGTTGTCTTTGATAATTATCATCAACTAATTAATGGGCTGAGGGAAAAATATACTCTAGATGGATAAACAATAGACAGTAAGAGAAACAATTTGGGAAGTTTTTGTTTGCTATAGCTATTTTTAAGTTTTCCTAGCTTTAATATGTAGTTAGTGGTGTAAAACATATACGCTTTTTTATTTGTTTTCAAATTTATTAATCTTTTCTCTCGATATTAAAGATTTTTCCTGCATAGAATACCATTAGATATAAAACTCGTATTATTTTTTGAGGCTCTTTTTTCAAATAAGTTGTTTTTATTGTAATTTTATATGGTTGAATTATCTATGAAAATAGCAGTTACAGAGGGTGTATATTGTGTAAAACACTCGGAATTTACTTTTGTGGATTCCGAGTGTTTTTGTTGCTCATTTATGAGTATAATGTACTGTTTTTCTTCGACTTCGAGATATAAGTTTTCATATTTTTGGATGGTTCGTTTTGATATAATGTATAGGATACTTTGTTGTGTCTGCCAAGTAAATACTTGACAAATAGCGAAATATCATATAGAATAAAATTAGAACAGATGTTCTAATAAAATATTGGAAGGATGAGTATTTGACAAGTTTAGAATTTAGAAATGACCCTATGTTTTTGCGAAATCACTTTATGGGTGAAGGCACTTTTGAAATGCCAAAAATCAAAAACGAAGAAGTAGACCTTGAAAATATTGAACTTGTAGGTTATGATAAACTCAGCAGTAGTAAAGATAATCAGATAGTTCACTTTTTTCTTGATGATTATAAGTTCGAAGTGATGTGGAATGACCCATTACCTCGAGCTCAAAGGTTAAAATCTCATAAAGCGGTACTAGCTCCTAACTTTAGTGTTTATACTGAAATGCCTATGGCTATGAAGATTTATAACACCTTTCGTTCAAGGTGGTGTGGGGCATATCTTCAGTCAAATGGTGTTAAAGTTATTCCGACCCTTGCGTGGGGCGGCCCTGAAACTTTTTGGTTTTGCTTTGATGGGATTCCTAAGAATAGTGTTGTAGCAGTTTCCACAGTTGGAGTAAGAACAGAAAAAGACTTGTTTATGCAAGGGTATAACGAAATGCTCAGGCGGATTAAACCATCTAAGATTATTTGCTATGGTAAGTCTTTTGAAGATATGAAAGGCGACATAATCGAAATAGATTATACGAAAACAAACAACCTTGATAAAACTGCTGATACATCTCATAGTTTCATTAAAAAGACAGTAGGTTATGTTTTGCCTGCTTGCGAAAAAGGGATGGGTCCTGCTGCTGCACCAAAAAACACTCTGCCTAGTAACGACTCACAGATTAAGCACATTTTCAGAGAAAAGACGGGTCATATATCTGATACTCCAGATAATAGAAAACTCTTAGAAAATGTCGCAAATAAGAAGGAAAACTATATGGGTACTGATAAATACGGAAATGAATGGTACTCGCAAATGCAATCAGATGGTAGTCAGGTTTGGGCAACAACTCGTAATGGAACAATTCAAAATGGTGGAATAAATAATCCACCAAAAATATGGAACGCAGATACCGGTTATAGCGGAAAGAAAGGAGTGGTTATATGACCGAACAAGTTACTCGAAAAGCATACCTTGCTTTGTTTAATTTGCTTGATTCAAGATTTGATAAAACAAAAGATGGGGAATTGGGTAGATTATTAAGCGGTATGAATCCAAACATGTTCGTTGATGATGCTTCGGCTGATTCAGCTTGTTACGAAGATTTTTGTGAGTTCTCCGTGTTATATAAAGAGGATAATATGAGAGATGCATACAGAACTTCGGTTGATTTTCTGAATTTGTATTGCAATGAATTTGGGTTTGACATAAAGAGTATTGTAGAAAACATCACATTGGATGAATATGTTAACTTCTTTGAAAATGCTAACCGGTAAACAGGGAAAGTCAGTAAGAATATCATAATTTGCGTAAATGGCAGACACAACAAAATAAATGTTGTGTCTGCCGTTTGATTTTGTGGTGATTCTTATTTGGTGATTTCAGAAACTAATGTGATGTGTCCGCCATTGGTGATGTGGATATTTATAAAAGTATATAGGATTTGGTTGAATAGTGTATAAATTGCTGACGTTTTTACATCAAGGTAACACCACATAAGTTTGTGTGTATGCCACCTGAGGGGCGAATAAAAAGTCGATAAAAATGAAAAAAGCCTGATTAAATCAGGCTTTCTCGAGAGTTGGTGCGGGTGACAGGACTTGAACCTGCACGGTGTTGCCACCAGAACCTAAGGGTAATGCAGCCTTGGAGATGTTTTATGTTAACTGGATAAAATTTCGCGATATGCTAATGTTTATCAAGGGCTTGGGATTTGTAGATGATTATAATAATAATACATAATACATAATCAGACCAAGTTATGAATAATAAATGAAAATTATGTTTTATTGGCATACGCACAACCTATGACAAAACGATAAAACTAAATGGTGGTAACAGAACATATTGTGATACGTATGCCATTAAACGCAAACGTAGTATAAATACTAATTTTTAAAGTTTTTAGATGATCATGGTCATTTTCTGAATTGGAATAATAAGTGTTTCGGTATGGTTTCATGTCTGCCAGTTGAAGTTGCTCTTTATTAAATATGTTTTTTACATAGGTTATGTGTATGCCAACTATACAAGGGTGATAAGTAAGTTATGAATGCTTTCTATAATCATCCAGTTAGAGGCAAATAGTTTTAAGTCAGGCTATAGTCGAAATAGTTGAAAACATAGTACCATCTTTATATGGTGGTAAGTCTTCTGTATTAATGTTATGAAGGAAAAACATTATAGGGCGAAGATACAGTTTATATAATTCAAATTAGCGTATCTATTGAATATTTTGTTTCGTTAATAATTTTTTAGAAAATGTTTCGTATCTGCTAAAGATACTTACTCTCATATATGAAATTTATATGTTTGTATTGGATTTGTTGGGGTTTATTACAGATGAAATTGGTTCGATTATGTAGTGCTATAATGAATTCGGTAATGGATGAATCAATTAGTACAACAAAACTACAACCAAATGTTGACATTTGACTATTTATTATTATAATAATAAATAGAAACTTGTGAGAGGAGAGCTGTTTATGGATATTCAATATTTGTATAATACTATAGCTGTAATGTGCGATAAAATTTGCTCTCTAGATAAAGAATCGGAAACAAAACTTTACAGAAGTTATTGGTCTAATGTAAGGGAAAACACAAGAAAACTTTACATTCGATTTCCTTTTCTTAATCCAGATAACCCATCGGATACAATACTTGATGATATTAATGAAGACCAATGGGATGATTTGTTGATGTATATTGAGGAATCAGCCAAAATAGATTTGACTTTGCTTGCCTGTCTTGACCGTATAGTGGATTTAGATGTGGGTTTGAGGAAATATTTTTCGTCCTCAGAGTATGATATTAATAAGTTTACGGCGCTTAATAATAATTTTGATGTTTGTGCTGGTAAACTAATACCTAAATATACTCCTAAATGGAAGAAGACGAAGGAACGTTCCACTTCAGAATTAGGTGAAAAGGCGCTCTCGATTTTAACTAATTATCTATGGATTAAGAATTCTGATGATAATGGTTGGGAAGTTAGCAACTTTTATAGTTACGAATGGGAATATGGCGGTAAGGCACCGTTTAGAATTATTTGTTCACCTCTAGTTAACATGCAAAATTTTGATTATACAATAGAGACAGTAGATACAGTCAAGTATTTTTATATAAATTATTTTGATGATATGAAAGATATTGTTACGAAGAGAGTGGAGCGAGTAATAGAATATGCAACAGAACAAGAGGCGGATGTAGTTTTGTTCCCCGAGATTGTTGCTGATCCAGATTTACATAAGCGAATAAAGAATTATGTTAATAACAGATGGGATGCGGAATATCCTAAAATAATGTTTTTACCAAGTTCTGAGCACAATAGAGATGGACAGTGGAAGGATAAAACATATGCTATTAGTTCGAGTGGAAGCGATATTTTTGAATGTTGCAAACAACATCCATATCAATTGGATATTAAAAAAAGAATTGGAAATAGAGAAGTTAAAGTGAAATGTTTTGAACCAATTCAAGCTAACCATAAAATTTCACTTATACATTATAAAGGTGTTGGTAGAATAGGAGTGTGTATATGTTCTGATCTTTTTTGTGATGAGTTAATGAAATTATTGCTAAAAACATATAATATTGACCTTTTGCTAATACTTTCTTATTCTGACGGAAGAGATAGATTTGAGAGAAGTATTTCAATTGCAAGAGACACAGTGTGTGACGTGGTGTGGTGTAATTGTTGTGCTGCATATATAAATCCTGAGAAAAAAATATTTGTCAAGAATAGAGAGCCTGCTGTATCATATTTTCCTTTCGGGCATGCCAATTTGAGGAAAGTGGACGATTATACATTGTTATATAGATGTTCTAACTCCGAGTGTGAGGCGTGTTCTGAGTGTATAAAAATAATTGAAATCAATTCATCATACGGGTGACGTAATATATCAGTGTTGATGGTTATATAATCTTTAATAAGAGTCATCTTTATGTAAACAATATAGTAGGAGGGGATATTAATGAACGAAAACAAAGAGTTACAAGTGATATTTCAAAAAATAGCAGATCAAGAGATTAAACCTAAGGATATTGTAGAAAAATGTGATCAAGTTTCGGATGAAGAGTCAAAAGAATTGCTTTCGTTTTATATCAAAAGCATAGAAAAATTCATTAAATCTATTTCATATGATAGGTTTAAAAGAATTTCTAGTGTAGTTTATAGAGGTCTCAAATTTAAAAGTGAACAAGCTGGGGCATTAAAGTATTTTTATTTTGGATATTATGCAAAGAGCCAGGAAATTATTTTAAAACAAGTCAGTGAATACTACCAACGTATAAAAATAGAGGAGATTGCATCCAAAAAGCATTTTAATTCTGTAATGGAGTATTTGGCGAATAATGGTATATCGCGTCAAAAAGAGATCGCTTTAGCTTTGCAAATCGATAAATCTAATCTAAGTCGCCTTTTAGATGAAGTATCAGAATACAAACTTGTAAATAAAATAGTAGGTCCAAGAACGGTTTTTTATGAATTAACAGCAAGCGGATATAAATACTGTAAAACACATAATCTTAATGATAGATCAACAATAAATAGAAAATTTTTATTAGATAGTAATAGGGTGTTGGCGTACTGTAGGTCTCAATTTAACTCTATTGATGATGTTTACAGTAAAATTGATGTTAAACTAATGGTGGATGATAAAGGATATATTATTAAGGATAAGGCTAAGTTTGAGTTAAATGGTCCTTTTACGGAAGATGTAGATTTAGTAGAATCCACTCGATACAACCCTTTGCCTAAAAACATATTTAAAATGGAAATGATTTTAGAAAACAATATTTAAATTATAGGAGGAAATTATGTTAGCGTTGATAACCGATTTGATTAAAGGAATGTCAGACGAATATCCGAATTGGGATGAACTTATTGTGGAGACATTGAATAATGAATCAGGAGATGACAGAGGAGTTGATGTTCTTGAGAAGTTTACATCAATTTTAAAAAAAGTTATAGAAATGTTAAAAAATGAAGATGTGCATATAGACGATGTTGAAAAGCTGTTTGAACCATACAAATGCAAAGAACATGCGATAAAATTTATTAATGTAATTTTGCGAACATACAACAGTTTTGATGCGTTAAGAAAATTAGAAAAGGATGATATATATAAAGCGAAAAAATGCGTAGATCAAATTTGGGAATCGTATATCTTAAGATATAATCCATACTTTGACAATCAAGAAAGTGTTTTATTAAACGAAAATGAATATAAAAATGTTGCAAGAGAGATAGATCGAATCACAGATCTATGCCTTGAGCACAATTTTCATGTTTTTGCTATTTCAAAGCAATTTGAAGATAAATCGGGACTTTCTACTGAATTATGTGGTTATATTTCTAAAAAAATAGACGAAGATTTTGAAAAACTAAAACTTAACTATATTATATATAATCTTATTGAAAAATAAACATTTTAATTGTTTTATTTAAAATGGCAGACACAACAAAACGAATGTTGTGTCTGCCAAATATTTTTTGATGATTTTTTGAGATGGTATCAGAATCTAATGTGCTATGTCTACCAAGGGTAATATGTCTATATAGTACAGTGAACTAAAAATAGTGAAATTCAATTTGTTGTAGTAGCTTTTATTATCGCATTTTAGAATTTATTGTAACAGTTTAAACGCCTTACCCTGTATCGTTATTTTTTTATAAGTTAATTTATCTAAACCATTGATTATGTTAATTAACTCTTGGCTGTTTAATGTGATAGCTGTGATGAGTTGGTAAGGTTTGCTGATTTCTACAACTGACTCGATAAAGCTTTTCATATCTTCTGGAACTATGCTCTGTTGTGCAGGTTCATCAAAAATGATGACACCTGGATGATTGCCATCTTTTTCAAGAGAAACTTGTAAAAGAGCCATTGTAAAAGCCCAAATCATACGAATACCATCGCTCGCAGATGAGTCGAATTTCATATCGAAACCATCAATAGTAGGAAGAAGCGATGACTCAATAGAAATATCAATTCCATCAAAACTAGACAAACTACTGTAATGGTACCGTTGCAGATTGGCAATAAACTTTTTTTTCAAGAGAGAGATTTTTTCTAAATCAGACTCAGAAATACCCTTTTTAGGCAACTTGCTTTTCTGATCAAGATATAGCTTCCATTCTACTGATAATTCTTTAAGTTGATCCACAAATGACGCAATACTATCTTTGAGTTTTGACAAGCGTTCAATACGATTAGTAATCTCAATACGTTTAAGCATAATTGCTTCGGAAGCTTCTGTATCTGTACTGCTAAACAAGTCAGAACGGAGGGTTTGTGCTAATCGTCTTAAAGTTTGCAGTCGAGATTCAAGATCTTCCTTTTCTCTGCTTAACTTATCACGAGATGTTTTGTGGCTTCCCAAAGTGAACTCTATCATTTTTCTTTGTTCTTTAAGATGTCGTATGTTATCCTCGATACTCATAAACTCGGATGCAGCTTTAGCATCTAGTAAGTTGTCCTGTATTTGATGCTTACATACAGGGCATATATTTGCCGAAATATCAAATCCGGTTGCATCGGATCCAAATTTTTGAAGCCGTGCAGCATCGGTGTTATTGAGGATATCGGAATTAATAATCTCTAAATCTGCTGTTAGTCGCCGAATTGATTCATTGTGGTTAATAATACTTATTCTTATAGTTTGCAAAAGTTCTTCGAAGGATATTATTTGATTCTGTGTTTCTGATAATTCTTTATTAAGTGCTTCAAAATTATCAAGGACTTTGGGCTTTAATTGTCTTAGATCTTCGTATTCAGTGTTTAGTGATTCGATTTCTTCTTCAATAGGTAGGTTCTTGGATGTGGCAACTGCGATTCTTGAGCAATCAATATCTGACAGAATCTTCGGATGTCTTGGAAGATTTAATACTTCACAAGATTCAGAATATACAGAACGTTCAATATCAGTAATTAATTGCTCCCATTTTCTTTCAAGTTGTGTTTTTACGGAATTAAGTCGATCTCGTTCTTTTTCGGTTTTTAGTGTGTCCAAACCCAATATGTATTCAACGATTCTTTTCTTTGATTCTCGGATACCAAATATAGGCATTCCAGATAGGATATTTGACCATCCGTGTTTTTGTTCAATAAACATAGCGGCAAAAATCAACTGTAAATAAAGCTTTCGTTCATTATTGTCGGATGTGCGAACTAATGGAAGTTCCATATGAAGGAATTCTTCAAGAAAAGTATGGAACCCCTTTTTGTTTATAGCAGAATTTTGGATGTTAACATAGTAATCTTCAGATAGAGTTTTGGGATCACTGATTGAATTATAATCATTGTAAAAAACTGTTATAAGGTGATTATCTTTGCTATCTGATTTAATGTTTCTATAAATTGTTCTGGTTTCGTATCCGTTGTTAATTTCAAGATAGGCACCAGATTCTGTAACGGCACAAGGTTTTCCGTTAACTTCGATGGATGTTTTGAAGGTAGATGTAAGAACTTTACTGCCAATGCCACCGGCACCACCTATAATTTGTTCGAATCCCAAGCAATAATAAATAGCAGCTAGAATAGAGCTTTTGCCGCAAGTGTTCTCAACACTTGCAATAAAATTCAATCCGTTTTGAAATGTTTCATCAATTCCATATATACCATCAGCTGTATTGATTTCCACTCTTAATCGGTTAATTCTCAGCATCTTTTATCCTCCACAATTCAACTATTTCATTAACTTTAGTTTCGGTTAACTTTTTTGCGAGAGTGTTTAGATTATCGATTTCGATTATCATAAGATCACCTGCAAGTTTTATTTGTTCTGCAAGTTGATGTCCACGAGTAGTCAACTTGTATTTAGCGGTTTGTTGTTGTTCGACCAGTCCATATGCTATAGCGTACATAAGTGCTTTGTTAACCGATGGGTCAAAACGAACAATAGGCATACTACCTGAGCCTTCAGCAAATTCAATAAGTTGTTTCATGTTTTTTCGAGAAATCAAAGCGTATGAAATCATGTGTAGTTTAACTAAAGAGCATACGTCTCCGCGACCGCACAATCGCATAATAAGACATAATTGGCTTACTTTATAACTTACACGACAATTATATGGAACTGCGTCAGGCTTTGCATCGAAAACAATATCGGTATATTCAAAAAAAGTATTTTCCATAATAATTACCCCTTAAATTCCATAGAACAATCTGCAAGCCATCTGGCTACTAAGTCGTGTTTTAAGTCACTAATAGATGACTCTGATATTCTGTTCGAAAAATCTCGTTCTAACTTAGATTGAAAATCTTTAAGAATCTCATCGAACAACGATTTGTTCATTGTTCTTTCTGTGTTCATAAGGGTTTTTATTTCAACTTCACGTTTATAACTTTGTTCTAAACGAAAGATATCTTCATATATTTCGGGGAATTTCACACGCAATTCATTCAAAATTTCCAATCCGCTTATATAACAACAAACAAAGGTTCCTACAATTTTATTCAAAGCTTCATTATCATCTTCTACAAGCATTACGGCTTTAATTTTTCTTCGTATGTTCTCAACTTTAATAGACTCGCATTTTGAAAAATCTATTTCATCTTGATTTTTTATTGCTAAGTTGATTTTCAAATCAGTCAAGTTGGTACGAATTATTGAACTGATTTCTGGTGCAAAATCATCTGCTGTTTTTATTACAATGCAAAAATTCTCGGAAATGTGCTTGTATTTATCAGGGGCGGCTTTTTTTGCCTTTAAAACCTCTTTACGTTTGTTTTCTGCATGTTTGATAATTCGATCATCTTTATATTCAGGAATATTAAAATGCCACTCAACAATAATAGGTACTCCAAGTGCTCTAAGTCTATCTGCGTTTTTTTTCAGTTTGTCAATATCTGCAGAGAGCTTTGTTCTTTGGTGTTCATAGAGATCATTATCGGAATAAGAACGCTCAGGACAGTAACACTGATGAACTATACCTTTGTTGGTAAATCCTTCAATTCCAGCATCTCCTCCATGTGCAGCAGGAATTTCAACATAGTTGTCATTTTGATATCTTATACGATAACATTTTACACAAAGTTCTTCCCATGAGTTTCCATCTTTATATCCTTCAATGAAGTTCATTATTCCACTCACTACAATCTCTCCTTAATATCCTTAAAAGAAGTTGATCCTAGCATTTTTAATACAACAAAATGCTATCAAAAATAGTTAAATCATTAAATAGAAGCTTTGAAATTTATATATCACCGAATTTACTCAATTGTAATATTTTTGCAAAAAAGCCCCTATCGTGTTGACAGGGGCATGAATATCATAACTATCCTTCAAAGCACGAAACAGCGCTTCGACAGCGTTGTATATAATTATATAATTTTTTATTAATAATATCAAGTGTTTGCTTTTATCATCTTTTCAAGTCTGTTTTAATTTGATTCGTTTTTCAAGAATGATAGTGAAGAGTATATGTTTGTAAGTTATTATAAGAGCAAATAATGGTATTTATTAGGATTCTCAATGGGAGTTTTGTTGCATAAAAACATATTGTCTCCATATGGTTTAAAAAGTTAATCTGTTTTGATTTTATCAAGAAATCCCTACCCAGAAATGTTGCGTAAAACTCATAAAAATTATATAGGTATGAGTTTTATTAGAAAATGTGGTTGCGAATATATTTAAGAAAACGTTTTTTGAAATTGCCAAAAACATTTTCGTTAAAAGCATTTTGTATAAAAAGATCAACATCTTGCCAATTTGCTGATGGGTTTCCTTGGGAGATAACATCAAAAATATTAAAGAAAACCTGATGGACTTTTTATCATTCGTTTCACTTCTGAGAGCTAAATAAAGAGAATTGTAAAAATGTGGTAGCCAATGAGAATCTTTTGCTAACTTAATAAACTTATCTATTGTTTTCTCTTCCAACAAGAAATCTAAGGTTAAGTATCGCAAAATATGATGTTTAGCTCCTTCATCGGTTTCTGCAAATATATCTTTTTTGAAGCGCTCAATATTATTTAAATCAAGATAAACACTTTCTGTTAATACAAGTCCGGCAGTTTTAACCGTTCCCTCTAAAAGATAAGCATCAACATACGCTTGTCCAACAATAAGTCCTTTTTCTAGAGTGTGCATTTCCCTAGCTTCGAGTTTGTCAAATTCGCCTTTGGAAATTGCACCGCGTAAGATAATACTATGTCCGGAAAATTCAGCTTTACAAATAGCATCTATCACTTTTACTAATTCTATTAGTGCTTCTTGACTTGTATCTAGAGAATAAATAATAAAAGAGTCACTGACAATGTATCCTTTTAAATAAGATGGATCTTTATCGCGCCACACTGCATATGCAGTAGCAGAAAAGTGACCTATAAATTGTCTTGCTTCGTTATGTGTCATAGCTTTCAATTTTTCTTTAAAGCCTAATATATCTAAAAATGCGACATATTTCATTAGCGTATTTCTCCTTTTACTTTTGTTGGGAATTAGGATATATAATGTCTTCTTTCGCCCTGTCTGCATTAATTATGCAGACAAAGGGAACTGAAATATCTTTTTTGTTATGATTTGAATTATCAAATAGATTATATGGAATTCTTGATTCTCTGAAATTAGGACTAAAATTATGTAAATACGATAGCAGAGAAATACAAGGGTTTTCTATTGATAAAACAGGTGTTCCGATAAGCATATCAATTAATGCATTTCCAAATTTACTAAGATTAGCTTCCCCTTGGCTCTCTTTGTAACCATTTATTGTAAACTCTTTTTCAAAGAGTGTTTCATCATAATAGGCATTACGGTATTTTCCTGTTTTTGCTGGGGGTTTAACCATAAGGTTGTTTGCTGGATAGTAAGCCATATCTGTTTTATTATCAATGGCATTTTGATAAAATACACCGTAAGCTGCAACTGATGGTAGTATTGCATCTTGTAAAATGTTTTCGTTACCAAAAACGCAAGATGGCAAATTAGAAGAAATAATGGGTAAGCGCTCTTTGAGCAGATTAAGTTGTAATAATTCAGCTCGAAATTTCGTGGATGTGAGCCCTTTCTTGTTTTGTAAGTACATTAACCTAATGTCGTTCTTAGATCTACTGAACACAATAAACATCATATCTGAAAGTTCTCGTGTGAAGTCAAATCCAACAAATAGTGTAGGCATATATGTGGTGGCGGAACATTTAAAATCTACAAAGCTTTTTCTACCATGAATAACTTCTACAACTCCAGGATAGTGCTTGCTTAAATTAATAAATGAGTCTTGTAGCTTTGTGAACAGTTCGACTTCGCAAAAGTCTCCGTCTTTTGTTAATTCAAAAAATTCCTTTGATAGAAGTTCTCCAAAACTCATATAAATTCTCCTTGTATATAATTTATATAATAATTATATCACAAATGGTAATTTTTTGTAGTATTATGGCGTAAACGATTTAATTTTTGGCAAAAACGATATATTCGTATAAAAAGAAAGAAGTCCGCTTTTAAAGAGCAAACTTCTAAATTGTTCTTTTTAATACGTATTATTATTTATGTTTGTGTCTATTACATTATTTTACAATTTTTCTAAATCCACAAGTACAATGCTATTATCAACAGATGCTTCCTTAATAACTGCCTATGTAATGCCGGATTTAGGAAAAAGGACATACCAGGTATTCTTTTGGTTTTTGCTAAAATATCTGCCTTTTCTTTTAATCTGTCTAAAGCAGCAGAGGTTTCTCGTATAAATAGGCGGTAACCTTTAGAAACGCTTTCTTTAGTTGTTATAATAAATAAACCTCTGGAGCGACAACTTCCAGAGGTTTAGTGTGGTTTGATCGATTGTAAAAAGATGGTGATGTGCAAAAGCATAAACTCAGAATTTTGATATTTCTTGTTTCAAATTGAATTGTATCTCAGCAGCACAGTTTACAATTTCATAACTCTTAGAAGAAAATTCTAATGTTCCTGGTTGCAAAGACGATAATTCAATCAGAAATGTTGAGTAATTGAAAATCTCATCAGCGATTATATGCATCTTTGTTTTCTTTCGAGGATAGAAGTTTTCTGTTGATAGTTTGTTTATTCTATAGTATGATTCGACGAGATGGACTCTGCTGTCACGAACTGTTGAATTGTTGAAGTCTGCGTTGTGCAAAAAAGGTATACAATCTTCGATAATTCTAAGAGAATTGTAATAGACATCATGTAAATCATCTTTGCTTTTTTTTACTTCAGAACACAACAAAATAATATAACCAGGTAATGCAATTACCGAGCCGGTAAATATGGCTTCTACTAAAGCGATGTAGATATCATATCCGTTTTTGTTACTATCGGCAATAAACAAACAGAAAGAAACAAAAATAATGCATATTAATCCGATTGTAATGAATGTGTTAGATTTTCTCATAATACATTTGCTAAAGTTCGAATTTTAGCGAGGTCTTTTTCTGAGTTTATGGTACTTAACATTATTAACACGGTTGTTATTAATGTCAGTAACATCAAGGATGGTTTGTCTGCCAACCTTTCTGCGTGCTACGATTACAATTCGCTCGTTTTCGTTAAGGGGTCCAACCTTACTTTTCATGTAATAGACTCCACCTACAGGGTATTTCATACAGATCATCCTTTCTTATAAATTTTTATATTGCCTGTATGCTATAAACGACTGAAGTTATGTATTTTAATTCCAATTTACTCTTGGTGTAGAGTTTTTGTCAATGTTTATTGCTTTGTGATAAGCTATTATAGCGGCTCCAGCAGCTACTATATCGGGGCGTATACATCCGTTGATTATGGAGCTGTATTTAGAGGATGCTTTAAGGCAATTGTCGTTTAGAATGGCTTCAACATCGCTCTTCAATTCTGGAATGCTATTTAAAATTCGACCTGAAAGAATAACAAGATCAACATTTAACATATTGACTGTTATATTTAATGCTTTGCCGATTAAAGTTTTTAAAACTTTATACCTGTATGGGTGATTTTTGGCAAACTCTGATAATTCATAGGGAGTGGTTTTTCTTTTAAAATTTGAAATATCATTAGAGTTAAATACTAAAACCCTTACAAGGTGCTCAAGACAAGATGTGCTTCCACAATCGCAAGGAGCGACATTGGTGTTAAGATCAAGATTATCTTCAAAGTTATCCTCGTTGTCGTTTAAATTATATCTTTTGCTGTCTCTTTGTTCTGCGTCGTTCTGATACTTTATTTCAAATGAGCCAAGTTCAACATGTCCAAGCTCACCAATTGCTCCTGAAGCACCAAATACTAAATTGTTGTCGATAATATATCCGCTACCTAAACCGAATCCAAGATAAAACACTGCGATGTTACGCTTGTCTTTATATTGTGTATTACCGAATTCAGGATGGTATAGTGACTCTTTTTCGAATGCAGTTGCTGCTACAGTATCATGACAGAAATAAAAAGGTATTTTAAGCGTATTGAGTCTGACAATTGTTTCGCTTCTAATTAATTTTGTAACAGTTAATCCAACTAAGCTAGGAATATTTGGGCAGAAGGCCATCTCCATCGTATTTTTATCTATGATTCCAGGAAGAGATATACCTATAGAAAATAGATTCATTTTTTCATGATTATTAAAGAAGTCTAAAGTTGCATCAATAACAGACGTACAAAAATCATAAATACCAAGATAGTCAGCTTTCGTTGGATAGCATAGGTAATCGCTTTCACTGCTTTCGCCTATTTTATTTTCAATAGCAGTAATAAATTCGTTAATTTCTGGGTGCTCTTTAACATCTGCAGGCATTAATGATAAGTCGATTAATACAATTTTGGTTTCAGTAGCTCCAATTGCAATTCCTAAAGAGTAACAAAACGACTTGTTAATTATATACTTTTTTGACGCGTCATCATTTGCTAAGATAACTTTCTTTTCCAACAACGTGTCAAGTGAAGCTTTTACGGTTGGCCAAGATATATTTGTGTTTTGTGAAATTGACTTAACGTCAAATATATCCGAATGTCGTATAGTATCTAGTATTGAGTTGTGACGAGATAAAAGTGATAAGCTATCTTCTTCACTATTTTTTAACATAATATTCTCTCACCTCATCTATATATTAAACTCTTTTTGGGGCAAAGTCAATAGTTTTATATAAAAATATTAAAAACTTTTATATTAAAATCTCAAAACTTAAATTTTTATTCTATAACGTTTCAAAAGATAAACTTAAATAATAGCAGATGTTTTGTTGTTGATATCACTTAAGCATTTCGAATGTGCTTAACTTATTAAATTGTTATGAAAGTATTTTGCATAATTCATGTGAATCATCCTTATGATTATGTCATATCATTATAACACCAAAAACAATTTAGTGTTGATTTATGGCGAAAATGATCTTATATTTGGCAAAAACGATAATTTTGCTTAAGTATGTAAGCAATAATATGAGAGTGTTTATGTAACAGATTTACGAATAATTTATTGATAAATTTATAATAATCCAGCACAGAATTTTATAAACTCTTCTACAGATGGTTCTTCCCCATTGGGCGAAAGCTTTTCCCATATTGCTTTGGATTCGGGTGTAGCATTTCGATTTGTCATTGCTGCGTGAATCGCTTCTTTGATTTCGCACTCAACTTCTTCGGGTGTGACACCGTTTTTTAAGGCTATTTGTTCAATTAACTTGCTCATTTGTTTTCCTCCGTAATAACTGTTGGTATTATATAACAACTATCAGTTATGTTATATCATATCTTATTTGTCGGATTTAGGGGAATTTAGAGGAATAAAAAAGTTCGCCATAAATAGCGAACTTCTTGAGATTTATTTGGGTGAAATTTTATGTGCGATTATAGCATCAACTACGTTATAAACGAGAGTTTTATCTTTAGCTGATAAAGATTCGAGTTTTTCGTTGAGTAAAGAAACCTTAATAGCATATCCGGTTGATAAAACTTCGTAGAGAATCATATCGGCAGATACATTTAGTGCATTGAGTATAGACAAGAATGTTTCTAGCGAAGGGATTTTTTCACCGCGTTCTACCATACCTATATAGGTGGTAGATAAACCAGTCAATTCGGCTAAATCTTCTTGGCGCATTTTTTTGTCGGATCTATATTTTCTTATATTCTTACCTATAGAGTCGTAGTTCATTTTAATACTCCTTATAGTATGTAACTATAACTATTAGTATAGATTAACAGTTGATAATAATAAACAGACTAAAAGGATGTCATCATAACTAACAGTTAATAATTTGCTAAAAATGATTATGTGATAAATATAGAAGTCTACTCTTTACTGATTAAATTATCTATTATTAGTATGATAGTAATTGAAGTGCAACAAAAGGTTTTTGGCAAAAACGACTTTGATTTTGGCTAAATTGATAACATTTAGCTCAATTTGTCTTGAATAAGTCTATATGAATTTTTTAGAGTATTTAACAAATGTGAAGTTCGATACAAATCGTATCGAGCTTCTTTTTATATTAAAACATTTTAGAAAGGAACATTCAAATGAACTTAAGCCCTTATGAAAGACTTGCAAATGCGATTGTTATACAGGCAGTCGCAGATTACAGAACCGCACGTAAGACATTGAAAATCAGACCCAAGGATGGAGAGGCTATGTACATTACTAAGGAAGTTATAGCATTTTTTAGATCCGAATATTTTAAAGTGCTTACATCCATTGATCTGGAATTATTAATTAGTAAGTTAAGAAAGGAGTTTGAATAATGGCGTATTTGTTTTCTAAAGTAACCTTAGAAGGTGGCGGTTATGACACTAATTATTTGACAGGTGGTATACCAAGAGATTACGATGATCTTTCATTCGATTTAGACTTAGAAGATTTTCTTGAGCTGGTAGTGAGGGATGAAGAAATCTCTGTACATGTTGAAGCATATCTTTATGGAGAAGGTGAATCGTGTATAGCATCAGGTGATGACATACTGTGGTTTGAGGAAAAGTGTAAGAATCAGGAAGGTTTTCTTGAAACTGAATGTGATAATATTGAAAGCTTTGATTTTACTTTTGAGTTTTCACCCGAAGTGTCCGAGTTTGACAGGTTCCCTTATGACCGATACTCATTGTAAGATGCACAGTATAAATACCGCCTTATGATTGATTTGTAACAATCTTATGTTATTCGACAAAAAATTAGTTGATATCTGAAGTTTTGTGTATTAAGATGTGTTTGACAAATACTGAAAGAGGTGTCAACTATGAAAAGACGAATAGTGTTTATAGCAATCTTAACAGCAATGATAAGTGCAACCTTAATGAGTGGATGTAACAACACAGAGGTAACATCAATTGATACAGAACCTGTAACAACTTCTGCTGTAGTAACAACGGTTGCGCCTACAACTCAGGCTACAGAAACGACTGTTACTCTCACAACGGAGAGCGAAACAACAGTAGCAGAAACCGAGGCAGAAACCGAGTTATATGTCACAGAACCTCAGACTGAAGCAACAAAGGTTGAAACTGAGAAACCCGAAATAAACAAACCGAGCAGTAATACCAATAGCGGTGGAAATACAACCTCCTCTCAGAAGCCTGCTCAGGATACAAACAACAAACCAAGTAACAACACCAGTCAGACCGTGACAGATCATACAAAACTGACTCACGCTCAGTTCATCACAACTGAAAATATGCAGAGAGTGTCATCAGCACTTAATAGCCACTTCACAAACAGAGGAATGATACTTGACACTTCCCTAACAATAGACAATAGTGGATGGATGTTCGCATATCAAGGTGCAATTGATAAAACAGCCACACGGTCATATAACGAACATCTCAATCGAATTATCATAGGAATGGATGAGCAGGTAGATGCGATGAACGATATGTATGGAGTAGATAGCACAGGCGTGAAATTTAACTGCTATGCAGAACTTCAAAGTGATGGAGAATATAACATCTACTACTGTTACAAATAAAACATAATAACAACAATATAAGAGCAGAGGTTAAATCCTCTGCTTTTTTATATCATAGGCACTAGGGCAGGATTCCATAATGGAGTCCTGCCCTTTTTGCTTTCACACACAATCTTTAATTAAAACAGAAAGGGTGATAACAATGCGTATCCGTGACCGACCTTAGTAGGCAATATCCAAACACTAATTCAAAAGGAGTTTTATATGAAGAAAAAGATAATTAAACAGATTACATCAGCGATTGTTGTCTTGTTAATCTGTCTCACTTCGTTAATACCTTCGGTGTATGCTGAAGAAGCTTATGACATCAGTACAATCAACCTTGACGACTATGGTGATGTAATCACCAATGAGAAACTCGGTTTTAATATCAGTACATCAGGTATCATTACGAAGAAACAGCTTGAAACTGTTCTTAATAGTCCTTCTACATTCTCGAGGGCAGCAACAACCACAATTACGCTTACCCCCTGTTATGACAGTAACGGTAATCAGATAACAGCTGTACAGTCAACCTACTTTCATTCAGCAGGAAGGGCACAGTATAGACTGAAAGCAAACGCAGATGGTTCAAATGCATATTGTATCGAACCCGGAGTTTATCTTGCAGGCGGTGTGAATCTTACTGCCAGTGCTGCTGAAGCTTGGGATAATCTGACTTTGAATCAGCAGAGAGCAGTAAATACAGCACTTTGCTATGGTTTAGAAGGCAGTGTATCGACAGTAACAGCAGGTTCTGTAAACACGGATGAAGCATATATTGCAACACAGTTGGTCGTTTGGGAAATTGTAAACGGTGAAAGAAATGCAGTCGCACCATTCTCGCTCAAATCAGGAAAAAATGGTTATCTTTCTATGTTTTGTGCAGGCGGTGCATATCCCAACATCAGAACAGCATATAACAGAATTACAAATGGTATGAGTAAGTTCTGGTTAGTTCCTTCAATGACACATCTTTATGAGCAATATGCACCTACTATTACTCTTGATGCCGTATACAATGAAATTAAGGGTACATGGACATATGGTTCACTTGAACTTAATGATTCCAATGGTGTACTCGAAGATTTTGAACTTGCAGGCACATACGATGTAGGAAATGCTACAGTAACAGTAAAACAGAATGGTAACAAACTGACTTTAAGCTGTTCTAATGGCAAACTTTCCGGTTCAAGCAAAACAAAGTCTGCAAGTTCCGTGAAAACAGGAATTCCTAAAACTAACAAAGGTGTATTGGTTGCATATGGCTCTCCTTATGCTCAGGATACAATTGTTGGTGGTACAATTGACCCTCCCATTGCGTACATGAATGTAAAGGTTAATATCAAGAGAACAGGTACCCTTACAAGAGATGGCAGAATTCAGAAATCATGTTGGACGTATAGTGAAAGTCAGGATGACACTACTATGGAAGGCGAAGGAACACTATCTACAGAGGAAAATCTCAAGGGTTGGTACTTCTATGTAAAAGGATCTGCTCAGTTTGTAAGAGATTACAAAGTCGAAAGTTTTGTTCTCGGCCCTACTGATAAGGCAGGCTTCACAGAGAGTTTGTCAGAGTACATTATTGAGAATATCGATGACGGACTGACATATGATGTACCTTCAGGATATTATGACATCTATGAACTTGGTAAGCTTAAAGAAGGCAAG
This sequence comes from Ruminococcus sp., assembly GCA_045654185.1. Taxonomy (GTDB): domain Bacteria; phylum Bacillota; class Clostridia; order Oscillospirales; family Acutalibacteraceae; genus Ruminococcoides. The sequence goes on along the minus strand of JAZOMY010000005.1, from coordinate 171,079 downwards.
TCGGGTAAAGATTTAGATAACGACTATTACTTTCCCGATGGATGCTCTCCCCAGAATGGTTCATATAAAAACGGCTATGTTTCAGGTACACTTCGAATCGACTTGAATTCAACCGACTTGAATAATATCGGTCATGCAACAAATATCTACCGAATCCCCTTCCAGTTCAAGAAGGTGAGCGAATGCGGTTCCTCTGTTGCTAACCTTTACTTCACAGCAACTCATAAACAGTCGGGTGCTGTATATCTTTTAAGAACTGCAAAAGACGGATATGCTTACCTTAACAGCGATAGCACAAAATCAAAGGTGTTGTATCTGCCCGAAGGTGACTACTTGATTCATGAATTGGGACAGCTCAAGTCAGGCGAAAGCGGTAAGGATTACGCAAATGATTACGCAGTACCTGCATACTATGATACCCCCACAGATGTAGAGGTATCTATCAATGCAGATGCGTTTAAGGCAGCTCACTCAGAAGGACTTGAAACTATATTCAAGAGTGTCACTAATACGGTGTCCTCATATATCAGAATCAAGAAAACCGATAGCGATACAGGTAAGGCTTTAGCAGGAGCTGTGTTTGGTATCTACTTTGATAAAGAATGTACATCTCTTCTTGAAACTGTAACCACAGACAGTAGTGGCGAGGGTACAACCAAGAATAAGTACAGCACAGGTACATATTACTGTCAGGAAATCACCCCTCCTGCCAACTGTCAGTTAAGCGATGAGGTATATATCGTAAAGGTTGTACCGACAGCAAATGTGGATAATGTTGTTGAAGTAACCGCAACCAATGTAAAGTATCCTACAAAGATTGAGATATATAAGATTGCAGAGGACACAAAACTCCCCCTCAAAGGTGTAAGATTCGGAGTTTACAGTAACGCAAATTGTACTGTAAAACTTGAAGACGTTATTACCGATGAAAACGGATATGCATACACTCAGGCATACAAACCCGGTACAGTCTTATACATCAAAGAACTTTCTTCTGCTACGGGTTACAAACCCAACGGTACAGTTATGAAGGTAACTATTACAGAAACAGCAAATGCCAATAATGTAATTAAAGTTGTATTTGAGAATCCTCCGTATTTTGGTTCAGTTGCCATTGAGAAGAAAGACTCTGAAACAGGAGCTTTACTTGAAGGTGCTGTCTATGGTCTGTATTCAGACAAGGCATGTACAAAGCTTCTTGAAAAGCTGACAACAGACTCCAAAGGATATGCGGAGAGTTCAAAATCATACAAACCCTCCACAATGTACTTAAAAGAAATCACCCCACCTCCTAATTACACAGCAAATGATACGGTGTATTCTGTTACCCTCACGCTAAATCAGGCAATGGCAGGAACTCTTGCAAAGGTAACAGTGAAAGATGATATCGAAAAGGTAAGAATCTTCTTGTTTAAGTATGATCCCGACCTTAAAGCTAACGGTAAAGGTGTAGCAGGAGCAACATACGGTTTCTACTCCAATAAGGAATGCACACAGCTTTATGAGAAGGTTGTGTCAGGTGCAGATGGTAGTGTAATCAGCGCAAAGAAGTATCGAATGGGCGACACCATTTACATCAAAGAACTTGTGCCTGCCAAGGGATATAAACTTAACGAGATTATCTATGATGTAACGGTAACACCCGAATACATTGAGCAGTCAAAGCAGTTGTTTCATCCTGCCCTTGTAGAACCCGATGAGCCGTATGTATGGGTGCGAGTGTATGACCTTATTTATAAGCCATACATCCAAATCCATAAGACAGACTCCAAGACAGGTAAAGCAGTTGAAGGTGCGATTTACGAGATATATGATCCCTCCAATAAGTGGGCAACCCGTAATATGCTTGAAACCGACTCAAGAGGATATGCGAAGACACTCTCTACATATTATCCCGGACAGACCTTGCATCTGAAAGAATATCAGGCGGCCGAGGGCTATACCCTTGATCCTAATACCTATGAAGTATATGTAAAGTTCGTTGACAGGGACAATTATGTTATCACTATTGAGGTGGAGAACGATCCCAAGGATATCGACCTTACAATTAAGAAAACCTGTGCTCAGACAGATCTCCCTGTTGGAGATGCTGTGTACGGTGTGTATAGCAGTAATGAAAAGGATAGCAGTGGAATGCTCCTTGATTCAAATCTGCTTACAACTGTAACAACTGATAGTGATGGACTTGGAGAAATTGACATCAAATTTGCCGCAGGCGAGGTGTTCTATCTTCAGGAACGTGTCGCACCCGTTGGTTTTAATCTCAACAAGGCTATTGTTACAGTCAATGTAGAGGAAGATATGAACCCCATAATTCCCGTTATAAACTACAGTAAATCGGGAACAGTATACCTTGAAAAAACCGATGCCTTTGGTGAAGGTTTAGTGGGTGTTACTTTTGAGATGTATACGAAAGACGGCAAACTTGTAAAATTCGGTAATTATGGTGCAAGTACATATTACTATTCAAAAACAGGTGCCAAGAGCGAAATCACAATTCCGTCATCAGGACCGAGAGTCGCCCTCATCAGTATACCTTTAGGTGAATACTATCTTGTTGAAACAAGTACAGTAGACGGCAAAATGGTATATGGCGAAAAAATCCCCTTTACTGTAAAACTTGCGAGTGCCACAGCTTCGGGTGCAACAGTTGTAGAAATCGAAGTTAAGAACCACGACTCCGTACTTTGGGACACAGGCGGTACAGGAACAGGAGCATACAGAGCGGTAGCTCTCTGTGTGCTGACTTTAAGCGTTGCCCTCATGGGCTGTGCGGCTACAATCTATTTCAAAAAATCTAAAACAACTAATTAAAGAAAGAGGTATTTTTATTATGAAAACAAAGTTTAACTCAAAGAGATTTATGGCCATTGTTATGGCAGTTATGCTGATGATCCTTTCAGCAGTATCCGTGATGCCTGCTATGGCGGCAGAACATCTCGACAAATCAGCAACCGTAGGTTTTACGGTTAAGTGTGACAAACCCGGATATACCTTTACTGTGTATAAGGTAGCAGACCTTGTAAGTACAACCACATCACCTTTCGAAACCAAATACGACAGCCTCGTTGACGAGATTGCCGATGAAATCCTTTCAGGTAATACATCAGAAATCGTAAAGGCTCTTGATAAAGTGGATACAATGCCTGCAACAGCCAAAGTAGTTGGTACATACTCAAGTGACGATGACAATACAGCGACATTTGATAATCTGACACAGGGTATCTACTATGTAAGAGCAACTAACTTCCCTGCAGGTGTTAAAGCTGTTACAAACTCCGTTGCAGCTCTCCCTTACTATGACGGCACAACTTGGCAGTACACTATTGAGGATATTGAGCTTGCCGCAAAGGTAGCAGATGGTACACCTACAACAGAAAAGACAATTACAAACTCTACAAAGGACAATGTAAACTTTTCAGATGTTTCTCTCGGTGACACAGTAAACTTCGAACTTCGTTCTACAACAGCAGGTTCTTCTTCCATGAAGCTTAAAGTGTACAAAGTATATGACGATATGTCCGCAGGTCTTACTCTTGACAAGGAGAGCTTCAATGTAGCACTTCTTGAAGCAGACGGCGATGTGGTTTCAGAACTCTCAGATGCAGACTACACAGTAACAATTACAAGCGAAGGCGAAGGTCTCAACACAACATTTGATGTAAGTCTTAAAGAAACCTTTCTTAAAACTGAGAGCCTTTATAATAGCAATGTTTACTATGTATCTGTTACATACTCCGCTACCCTTAATGAGTATTCTGTAATTGGCACACAGGGCAACCCCAACAAGGAAGTAAAACTTGAATATGCAAACAAGAACGGTGTTACTTCCGAAGTTGAAGGTAACACCGTTTATGTTTATACTTATACTCTCCAGATTGTAAAGATTAAGGAAGATAAGACTCCCCTTGAAGGTGCAGAGTTTGCTCTCTACAGAACAGAAGAAGATGCCACAAAGCAGGAGAATGCCATTGCAACAGGTGTTTCCGATGCAGACGGTCTTGTAGTGTATAAGACAACAGATGGTGATATTATCAAGCTTCAGAGCGGCGAATACTTTATTGTTGAAACCAAGGCGCCTCAGGGTTTCGCTCTTCACGGCAACCCCATCCCTGTGAAGATCGAAGCAACATATGGAGATACCTTTGTTAACGGCACATATGTAACAAACTGCTCAACAAATGGTACTGCAAGTGTTGATGTTGTCAACTATCTCATCGTACTTCCTGCAACAGGCGGTACAGGCACAGTAATCTTCTCAGTAGTAAGCATCATTGCAGGAGCAGGCTCTGCATTCTTTTTCGTAATGTACATGAGAAAGAAAAAGGCAACAGCCAACAACTAAATTCTAACAAAGGACGGATATTAAGCCTATGAAAGTAAAGATACTCTTAATATGCTCTATTTTGTTGCTGATAGTTTCACTTGCCGTAGGCTTGTATCCGTCTATTAGCAACTATATCAATTCGAAATACTGTGAAAGTACGATTGATAACTACTCTCAGAAGGTAGATACACTTGATACTGCTTCAAAGGACGAAATGATTCACGAAGCAGAGGACTATAACAATCAGTTAAAGAATCTTGATAATGATTTTTCGTATTCCATATACAGTAATGTTATTGGATATGATGATGTGCTTGATTTTAACGATGGCGTTATAGGCTACATCGAGATTCCAACAATCAATGTGCATTTGCCTATCTATCACGGTTCGGGAGAGGATATACTCTCAAAGGGAGCAGCTCATCTCCCGAACACAGCATTCCCCGTTGGCGGTATAGGAAATCACTGTGTGCTTGCAGCTCATACAGGATATGTAGGCAAGATATTCTTTGATGATATAGATAAGCTTAAAACAGGAGATATGATTTATATAAAAATCCTTGACTATACCTTTGCGTATAAAGTCTTTGAAAGGCATATTGTTGAGCCTTCGGATATTAGTCCTTGTCAGGTGGCAAGAGATAAGGACTTACTATCTCTTGTGACTTGTCATCCTTATGGACAGAATACACACAGGCTTATTGTAACCGCAGAAAGAGATGAGTCGGCAGAAGCTGTAAATACAGCATCTGCTGACTCTGATACGCACAAGAAAATATAATATCGGACATTAAAGCAGGCAGTATTGTGAGTAATGAAAACTCATATATACTGCCTGCTTTTTTTGTTTTACTCTACTTTGTTTTCAAACTCAGCAGGGTAATCAAAAAACTCAAAGGAAAGAAGGTGAAAAAGATGAGTTATTGGGATCGTTTAGAGAAAGAAGCCAAGAGAACAAAAGCAGCCTATCCCGAAGGCACAAGACTTATGCTTCTTCATATGGATGACGCTCATGCACCCGTACCCGAAGGTACAAGAGGTACAGTCAAACATGTTGACGATTTAGGTCAGATTCATATGCAGTGGGATAACGGCAGAACCTTGGCTATAGTACCCGGTGTGGACTCTTTCAGAACACTTACAGAAGAAGAACTTCGTGAGGAAGGCAGTATCAAGGAAGATACTGAACTTGAAGAAAACGAGGGTGAAGAACCCAAAGAGGATGCTGACTTTGATGAGGATATTGACTCTGAAGATTTTGGCATGACACAGACTATGTAAAGGAGAGATTTAAGTTGAGCAATGAAATCACAATTGAAATCAGCAATGCTGCCGCTTGCGAGATTTTAACTGCAATTCGTGATTCAGGTGTCGGAAAAGAAAACTTAGTTTCTTACTTAGGTTCTTTGGAATCAGGTCTGAATTATATGGAAGAAAAGTATGAGCCTATTGATTGTCTTTATAAGGTAATCAGTAATGTTATTGATGACAAAAGGCTTCTGGAATGGTGGCTTTTGTATTCGAGCAAACAGGCAGACTACTATCCGCTATTCAGTCAGACACCTGTAAAAATTACAAGTCCGCAGGAACTGTTGGACTATTATTTTAAAACCAAGGAGTGATTTAGCCTAATTAGAAAAAGGTCGGATGCAAAGTGCCAATCCGATTTTTTGATATGTTCGCAGGTATTGGAGGGTTTCGCAGTGGTTTAGAAAAAATCGGTGGATTTAAGTGTATAGGTCATTGCGAAATAGATGCAAAAGCGAACCAAGCGTATAACGCAATATATTCCACAGAAGGAGAAGTATTCTATGCAGACGCAAGAGAAATCGAAGCAGAAACAATGCCCGACTTCGACCTCTTGTGTGCAGGATTTCCATGTCAAAGTTTTAGTGTTGCTGGAAAACGGCTCGGATTTGCAGACGATGCGAGAGGAACTCTCTTCTTTGAGATTGCCCGAATTGCTGAAGCGAAACGGCCTCCATTTTTATTATTGGAAAATGTCCCAGGCTTGCTATCGCATGACTCAGGCAGGACATATAAAACCATCCTCTCCGTGCTTGTTGAATTGGGGTATAGTGTTGAATGGTGCGTGTGTAACAGCAAACATTTTGGAGTTCCCCAACAGAGGAAAAGGCTGTTCATTATCGGCCATCTTGATAGCGGAGGTGCCGGACAAGTATTTCCTCTCAGACAAAGCTATGCGAAAGCTCTCGATGAAATCGTCGGAGGCTCACAAGGACAAAGGGTTTACTCAGTAGACGGAGTAGCCTGCACACAATGTGCCGGAGCAGGCGGTTGGGGCGGTAAAACGGGGCTATATTTTATTGATATGAACACCGATCCCGTCATAACCGACATTGCAAGGTGTATAACAGCTCGTCAGGATTCGGGAGTAAGCAATCACAGAGGCGAACACTCTGCGGTGCTTATCGAAGAAAAACCAAGAGCTATAATCACACCTGACCGAGAAACTGTTAGACAGAAAGGTCGGCGCATTAAAGAGCCTGACGAAGCCATGTTTACAATAACTGCCCAAGATAAACATGGCGTAATTCATAAGGGCAGAATTCGAAAACTTATGCCTATAGAATGTTGGCGATTACAAGGTTTTACGGATGAACAGTTCTATAAAGCTCAAGGAACAGGACTTACAGACGGACATCTATATAAGATGGCCGGTAATGCCGTTACGGTTAATGTCATATCTGCTATAGGTGAGAAAATCAAAGACATAAATAACTTATACGGCATTGTAAGGAGTGAAGAATAATGCCAAATCATGTAACAAATCACATTAAGATTTTAGGCGATTCCAAGAGAATTAAAGAACTTCTTGAAGCAGTTAAATACGATGATGTCGGGCTTGGTTCTATTGACTTTAATAAAGTTATACCAAAGCCTTCATCTCTTGATATCGAATGCGGCTTAAATACCGATAAAGGTTTAAAAGCATATCGTGATTTTATCAGTGTATATACTCTTGAAGGTACAAGAAAAGGTCTCGACCTTCTGAGCATAAATCCCGAAGTTGAGGAAAGATTCTTACAGGAGAGAACTGATATTGAGCGAGATGTTTTTGAATTAGTTAAAAAGGCATATCAGAACATCCTCATGTACGGTGCGCCTACTTGGTATGAATGGAGCATCGAGAATTGGGGAACAAAATGGAATGCTTACGGCTATGAAGAAAATGAGGTTGTAACAGAGAGAAGCGGTGATAACACCCTGTGGATGAACACAGCGTGGTCAGCTCCTCACCCTGTTATAGCTAAATTAGCCGAGCTTTACCCTGACCTTACCTTTGAGCATGAATGGGCTGATGAAGATATCGGCAATAACTGCGGAAGAAAAACATACGAAAACGGTGAGTGTACTGATACATATTACCCCGAAGAAAGAATTGAAAGTGTAGAGTTTGCTTGCAAAGTTCATGGATATGACAGTATGCAAGATTTGGGACTGTCAAAGAATGCAAGCGGTGATGGCATAATCAATATTTGGAGTAATGAATACGAAGCGGTTTTCGTGTGTGAACAACCTGCCTTGTTCGCTAACGAGAAACTGACGGATGCAGATATCCCCGAAGGACTGTTCTGTTATTATCTGCGAAACAGGGATGACGGAGAAGGATTCGCAACACTTGAACCCAAGGTGTCCGTGAATTTCGGCGGCACCGTAATTACAAGTGAACCCATAGAAATCCCGGAGCAGGGATACATTGAGTTTACAGATGATAATTACCCTCATTTCTTAGGACAAGATATGAGCTTCGAAATGTATATGTACGGTAATTTTGATGATTTAACTGAAGGAGTAGGAGAACCTAAATTATGAGTATTAAAAGAATCAATATGAGAGATCTTCTTGACTACGAAGGTAAAGAAGGTCTCATTCTCACAGGATGCGGTGGTGAGCCTCAGGAATGGCTTGACGGCATTAACGAACTTTTTACCGAGGGAGATATGCTCCTTGAAGGTACAAAGTTTACGGAAGATGATCTTGCTGTTTTTGATAACGAAGGCTCAACTTGTATTTTATTTGAGTTTAACGATAATACGAAACTCAACATCGGTAAGCTTGCCATGTGGAGAATAGGTACACACGCTACCTTCGGCGGTACTTGGCTTACCGACTTTGTAGATCATCAGTTCGGAGGCTTTCACCCGAAAGAGCAGCCCGATAAGATAAAACCCGATTGTCCCCTCATAGGACAGGACGGTAATATCTTCAATCTTATGGGTATTGCTTCAAGGACTCTTCGTGAAAACGGAATGAGAGATGAAGCCAAGGAGATGACTGATCGTATTACAACAGATGCTCATAGTTATCATGAAGCTCTGGGTATTATTTCAGAGTATGTAAACATTACCTCAGTAGATGAGGATGAAAACTTCAGTGACGAAGATTTCGATGAAGATTTTGAAGAAGGGAGTGAAATGACCTATGGTTAATGTGATTTGCTTCTTTTCAGGTGTTTTCCTTGGTGCGTGTGTAGGTCTGGTTGTAATGTGTACAATGCAGATTCGCCGTATCAACGATTACGAATCAGAAATCAGAAAACTCAAAGCCGAAGTTGAGAAAAATAACGCTTAAATAACAGAACAGGCCGACTGCGTAAGCAGGCGGTCTGTCTTTTACTATTGTACTGTACGCAGTCGGCCTCCATAAAAGGAGGTTTATATTGTGTCCGGTTCAGTAAGTCCACTTGCGTGGACAGGCAACAAAGGATGCATCTATAAAACTATAGATGCGTTCATGCCTCCGCATAGAACCTATGTAGAACCCTGTATGGGCAGTGCGGAGGTGTTTTTAAGAAAAGCTCCTGTACCAAAGGAAATAATCAATGACTACAATGGTGACCTTGTCAAGTTTTTCAGGGTCTTGCAGAGAAGCGAAAAGTTAGCATATTTACTTGGAAGGCTTTATTTGTCCTTCAACTGTGAAGAATTATTCAGAGCTAACAAAGCACTCCTTGCAGATGTACCAAATATACTTGATGACCTTTCGGAAACTGCAGTAATGATTGAAAATGCCGATTGGCAGGACATAGAACTTGCGGTTGCATTCTTTGAAAATCAAATTTTTAGTTTTTCCTCAACGGGAAAGACCTTTGCTATTGCAAAGAAGGATATGACCAAAAGATTTGGAAGACTTGTGGCAGCCTGTAGCAGACTGAGAAATGCGATTATTATGCATCGTGACTATAAAGACTGCATCAACTATGCCGCAGGCAAAGATACTTTCATTCTCCTTGATCCTCCGTACAAAGGTACAGAGAATTATTATCAGAAAGCAAACTTTGATGAGGACGAACACGCACAGCTTTTTGCTTATATGAATGAAATTCATAAGAAGTTTAACGGTGAGTGTAAGTTCTTAATTACCTACAACAACGATCCATACATACTCGAACTTGCAGCCAAGTATGGCTTCTATACCTATGTGCAGGAGCGACTTCATAATATGGCTCAGGGTTCGAAACCCGGTGAAATGTTTGAAGAATTGCTTATTGGTAACTATGACCTTGAAAAACAGGCAAGAGAGAATGAAAAATACTTGAAAGAGCTTAACAGACAGCTCAACCTATTTGACTATAAATACAATTATTAAGGAGAGATTTTATGATTACAAAAACTATTGGAATTCCCGTTGAACTTATCAAAGCTTTGTCAATTGTCGGAGGTGACTCTATCGTAACTCGTTTGGAGGAAGATAGAACAGTGTACTGTTTTGTCGAAGATGGAGAGGTAGTTGTTACCGAGTATACATTTGATGATGAAGATGACGAAGAAGCAGATGACGAGGGTGAAGATGATTTCGAGGAAGACGTTGAAATCCCCGAAGCCTGTTATGAATGTCCTCATTTCTGCCCTGTATGTAATGAATGCATTAAAGACGAAGAATAAAAAGTAAGAGGTGAAAACATGGAAAAGAAAATATTCAGAGTCCTTGGCAAGAAGGGCAACACAACAATTCCTTATGCGTTAAGAAAGGCTATGGACATCAAGTCAAATGAACTTATCTCATACGAGCAGATAGATGAAGATTCTATTCTTGTTACAAGAGAGAAAGTCTGTAAAAACGATGTTCATAAGTGCCTTGCCGAACACGGAAACAAAGAGGTTGAAAAGTTCCTTGATAACCTCACTCCCGAACAGCAGAGAAAAGCCTGTATGTACTTAGGTGTAATAGTCGGACGAAGGGACGGAAAACTCCGTGGTAGATAAACATAAAGCAGTCTATCCTTGGTCGCTCAAAGATGCCAAAAGGTGCTCAGAGGAAGAATTGTGGCGAGAAAGCTATAAAGAAAACTGTGACTGTGCAAGAGCTATAGAAAGGGCAATCAATAATAACTTTTCTGATAACTCATTAAACACAGATGCGGCTTGTGACATCATAGCTACATACGGATTTGACCGTGTGAATTTTGTCTTGGCAAATACAGTTCAAAGACTCTCTGATGACGGCAGGATAAGTGCTGACAATAAGGAATGGGCAAAACGCATATACATCCCCAAAGACGATATTTGTTGGCATTATGCCGTTGAATCCCATTCAGGACTTACGAATATGTTCTTAGACCGTGTTCGCAGTGAATGGGATAACCTCAAACTTTTCGATAAGTCCCATTGTAGTGATGAAGGATACTACGAGGATAAAGTCCTTGTGCTTAAACCTTCCTCATTAAAAGATGAATATAAAACTCCCGATTTTCAGTTGTTTTATGCTATGGGTGGCTTCGGTTGCGATCCCACTAAGATAGGAACGTCGATTTCGGGAGTTTTTCTTAAAGACGATGAATTTGCACAGTTCAGACGAGCCGACTTTATAGGTGTTATCAAAGAAGAACACCTGCCCGATTGGGCAAGAGAAAAGTTCGAAAGTATATATAAGGCAGAAACAGAGTCACAAACCCCAACAAAGAAAATGGAAGGAGAATAAAAATGCGTATCCAAGTATATCAGATAAACCTTGACAGGGATAAAAACGGTCTCAAGTTTATGTCAAGGTCGACTCTTAGAAAACTCAAGGGAATTGACATGGCAGATGAAAGCCTTTATGACGAGGTGTTTGACGGTGATGTGGACTGCTCAAACTTAGAGGAAATCTTCCGCAAGTTTAACAACAGTCCTAGTATCTATCACGCAGGACATCCTCTGTTCAGGGGACATTCAATCTCAGTATCCGATGTTATCGTCATGAACGGCAGAGCAAACTGTGTTCAGCCTGTAGGGTTTGATGAGATTGACTTTGATGTTTCAAAGACTCAGAAACCCGATGACTTGATGAGAGTTGTATTTGTAGAACCTATGAAAGCTCCCGTTGTAGCCGAGATAAGAAACAATCTCGCAGGCTTACAGCAGGCGGTTGACGGACTTATAGAACCTGTATATATGGAAGACGGCACAGTCCTCGTATGTAACGAGGAAGGTAAACTCAACGGCATGCAGGGAAACCGAAGGATCGGTGATGGCAGAACTGTCATTGCCGGTCCTTTTTTTATTTGCGGAGATGACGGAGAGAACTTCAGAGGACTCACAGACGAGGAGGTGGAGAAATATATGTCTGAATTTGCAGAGCCTGAAGAAATATCTCAGGCAGAGGTTGAAACTGATATGGGATTTACCATAATCAGCGGTATGTAAGGGAGGTGAACAGTTTGAGCAAAGAGTACACATCTTCAAATCCCTACATCAAAGTGCGAATTGATAAGCTGTTTGATGATGAATCGAAGCTTAAAGCATTTGCGACAGTTATTGTAGGCGGTACTTATGCAGCACATGGACTTAAAGTGTTCAAGTCCGATGAAAAAGGATTATTTGTAACAATGCCCTCTATTTCCTATGTGAATCGTGAGGGAGAAACCGTCTATAAAGATCAGTTCCATCCTGTTACAAAGCAAGGATACAAAATGCTTCAAGAAACAGTGCTTGAAGCATATCGCAAGAAAGTCGGTGGTGCAGAAGAATCTGTCGTGGAAACCGAGTATGAGGGCTATACACTTCTTGACCTCCCATTTGATTAAAAATTAGAAAGGATGATTTTATGAAATCAATTAAAAAGGTCAAAGGCAAAGCTGTGGCTTTGCTTCTGACCTTATTATTTATCTTCACAGTTGGCGTAACATCAGTAAGTGCGGCCCCGTCAACAACAGATGAGGCTTTGCCTACTACAACTACCGAATGCGTAACTGAGTTAACAAGCACAACAACTCCCGATGAAGCACAGTCCGATTCGGGCAGTAATAACTACGGCTTTTGGATAGGCATCGGTGCAGTTGTGGTTGGCGGTTTAATTGCCACAGCGGTAATCGGCATTAAGGCAAAGAAAGACGAAGACGAGGACGAATAATGTGATGAAAAAGGTGTACATCTGTGCGCCCCTTTCAGGTGACATTGAGGGTAATATCGAAAAAGTAAAACGATATGCCCGATTTGCTCTCCTCTCAGGAACTGCTCCCGTAGTTCCGCACTACTATGCCTATAGCCTTAACGATACTATCCCAAAAGAGCGAGAAATCGGTATAACAGCCGGACTCGGAAAACTATGGTTCTGTGACGAACTCTGGATATTTGGCGATGAGATAACCAAAGGTATGGAAACCGAAATCAGATTCTGCAAGAACCTTAACATTACCATTAAGAAAATTAATGAAGAAGAAATAAGAAAAAGACTGGAGGAAGAAACTAGTGAAAAAGAAAACACTTAAAATCCTGCTTTGTGTGGCACTTGTAATGTTGTTTGCGACAGCTTTTTCGGTAACAGCATTTGCCGCAGGCGATGTTTCGGGTGCTATCGAGCAGACATGGAACTCGGCAAAAGGCCAGGTTCAGTCGGTTGTAAACAATGTTGTATTTCCTGTGGTTGATATGATCTTGGCTATCCTGTTTTTCGTAAAACTCGGTACAGCATATTTTGACTACAGAAAGCATGGTCAGTTTGAGTTTGCAGCTCCTGCGATTTTGTTCGCCTGCCTTATCTTTACACTTACTGCACCTATGTACATCTGGACTGTACTGCCGTCATAAAGCCATATCAAACTAAATGCTCGGAGATGATATGCCCGTCTCCGAGCTGTATGCAAACAGGAGGTGAATATTCGTGTTTGATTGGCTTGGCGACATATTCAGCGGAATCGGAGATTTTGTAGGAGATATCTTTGGCGGTGTTACAAGCGGTATAACTACGGCGATTTTTGATATGATGCTCCAATGGATATATGAAGCGGTCTATGGTGCGATTGCAGAATTTTTCTCGCTGATGGGAAATATGGGTACTGATATCTTTGATCTTGATTGGGTAAAGGCTACAATAGAGCTTTTCACTCTGTTTGGATGGGCTTTGTTTGCCGCCGGAATGATAGTAGCTGTTTTTGATGTTGCCATTGAATATCAGAACGGCAGAGCAAATCCTAAGAACACAGCGATAAATATTCTTAAAGGATTTTTTGCGTGTTCTCTTGTAGGTGTACTGCCTGTAGAACTGTATAAATTCTGCATTACACTACAAACAACCTTTGCACACAATCTGGCTTCGCTTGCAGGAACTACCGTACCGCAGTATGACCTCACAACAAGAGCTATCGGTGTACTAACAGGCAGTTTTGGAGCAGGAAATGTATCTTCTCAGATTGGTCTTATGACACTTTTATGCTTGATTGCTTTTGCGTACTGCGTAATCAAGGTGTTTTTTCAAAACATTAAGAGAGGTGGAATTTTACTTGTCCAGATATCTGTCGGTTCACTATATATGTTCTCTGTCCCGAGAGGATATACAGACGGTTTTGTGCAGTGGATAAAGCAAGTAGCGGCACTTTGTCTTACAGCTTTTATGCAGACAACTCTTTTGTATCTCGGACTCATAACTTTCCCAATAAATATGCTTTTAGGTCTCGGCATTATGCTAGCTTCAAATGAAGTGCCTAAGATTGCACAGCAGTTCGGATTGGATACAAGTGTAAGAGTAAATATGATGAGTGTTGTACACGCATCTACAACTGCAGTAAATCTTACAAGGTCACTGGCACGTGCGAGGTGAAAATGATGACAAACAAGCAATTAGAATCAGATGATATTCGAGTGGACTATGAAATGGATGTGGATTGCGACATAGGTCAGGAAATCACTTGCTATATAGAAACATGGTTTGATGTGGACAGCAAATTTTATGTAAACACAGATGATGACGATTTATGGCTTAATATGTATGCAAAATACAATCCCTTCGAAGACACTCTGAGAATTGAGTGCGAAATCGATAATGGCACAGATATACAACACTTTGAATATGTGCCTACAAGAACTGAAGCACAACTGCTCAAAGATAAGATAACTGAGAAAATCACTGAGGTGTACGAAATGACTCCTCAACAGCTTTGTGACCAATTTGCAGATGAATCATTACTAACAATAGGAGGTATAGAATGACAAGATATCTGTATCCGCAGAACCTTAAGGCAACGGCCAACCTTTGGCTTTGGAGCTTAAAGGATTTCTGTATACTTGGCATTGCCGCACTCCTCTCAATAGTCATACTTGTAAATACAAGGTTTTTAGTTCCTGCCGTAATCACTTTGTGTTACGGCTTTTTGACTATAAGACTGGATGAAACTACAATACTTGACTTTATTAAATATGCTGTGAAGTTCTTTATATCAACACAGCAATACTTTGAGTGGAGGTAAAAATGGCAAATAACAAAAAGAAAAAAGGTCGCTCAGTTCAGGAGTTGCTCGGAATAAAAACCTTTACAACTTATGGACTGAAGACTTCAAAGGGAGAACTGCTCTTTTATCAGGTAGTTCCAACAAATATCTCGGTGCTTTCAAGTGTCAACATCGAGATTAAAATCAGACACTTAATGCAGGTGCTTTCAACAATCCCCGATATTGAAATTACTTGCACAGACTCCTCTGAATGCTTTGATGATAACAAAGCATATCTCACAGAGCGAACTCGTGAAGAACTCAATCCTAAAGTAAACAAGATTATCAAGAAGGATATTGAATTTCTGGACCACATACAGATGGAAATGGCAACAGCTCGTCAGTTTCTCTTTATAGCAAGGTGCAAAAACATGAAAGCACCTCAGGTATTCAATCTTGCTAACCGTGTTGAAAAGACTATCTCTGAGCAAGGCTTTGAAGTACACAGACTTTCAAAAAGCGAAATAAAAAGATTTCTTGCTTTGTATTTTGATGCTTCATTAAGTGGCGAGCATATGCCTGATATAGACGGAGAGCAGTTCTTCGATACAGAAAAACTTTACGAACAGGAGGTAGAAACCGATGGGAAGAAAACCTAAAGTTATGACACCGGAACAGGTAGAAGAAATTCGCACAAAAAGCTTTTTTGACTGTGTGCTGCCCGGTACGATTAAGTTTATGTCGGACTATTATATTGTGGGAGATAGTTACAGGTGTGTGTGGGCAATCAGAGAATATCCGCCCTCGACAGAAGAACAGGCAATCCTCTCACAGCTTGCAGACAGAAACGGTGTAACGCTGAGAATTTATCATCGCTTAGTTGATTCTATCGAGCAGAGAAAGATTATTCAGAACGCAACCCGAAGAAACAAGATGAAATCGGGCGGTAACGATATGAACGATACCATTGAAGCTGAAGGAAACCTCATGGATGTAATTGATATGCTTGCAAATCTCCGTAAGAACAGAGAGT
This sequence comes from Ruminococcus sp., assembly GCA_045654185.1. Lineage (GTDB taxonomy): Bacteria > Bacillota > Clostridia > Oscillospirales > Acutalibacteraceae > Ruminococcoides. The sequence goes on along the minus strand of JAZOMY010000005.1, from coordinate 155,071 downwards.
GTCTTCTCCATTGTTCGGTGTTCATAGAACTGAGTGCAAAGAGCAAGTCAGCTCTCAAGGAGTTGCAGAGCGATATCTCTATGGAACTAACAAGATCGAAGATTTCAGTTGACCGACTGACCCTCAGACAGAAGGAAGGCTTCCTCTCAGTTGTCCCCACAGGGCATAACTGTTTCGGCTCACAGTATGAACGAGTTTTGCCAGTATCAAGTGTAGCCAATCTATATCCTTTTAACTTCTCAGGTAAAACAGATCCCGAAGGAATCTATATTGGCAGAGATAAGTTCGGAACAAACATCCTTGTAGACTTTGACCGCAGAGCTGAGGATAAGACTACAAGCAACACTCTTATCCTTGGCAACTCAGGACAAGGTAAATCGTATTTGCTGAAACTTCTGCTTACAAATATCAGAGAATCAGGCAAAAACATAATCTGTCTTGATCCCGAGGCAGAGTATGAAGAACTTTGCCAAAACCTTGGTGGATGTTATGTGGACTTTCTCTCGGGACAGTATACAATCAATCCTTTAGAGCCGAAGACGTGGTCTGACGGTAGCGGTGAATATGACCCTTTCGCTCCTGAGGCATTTAAGAAGGCTACAAGGCTCAGTCAGCACATTGCTTTTCTCAAAGACTTTTTCAGAAGCTATAAGGATTTTTCAGACACACAGATCGATACGATTGAAATCCTCCTTGCAAAACTATATGCAAGGTTTGGAATTACCGACAGTACGGATTACAGTAAAAAGAAGTCTTCCGACTTTCCTATAATGTCTGATTTCTACACGCTGTGTGAAGAAGAATTCAATACATACGATCATAAGAGAAAATACCTCTATACAGAAGAAACTCTGCAAGAGGTTTGTCTCGGTATTCACAGTATGTGTGTAGGTACGGAAAGTACATACTTTAATGGACATACAAATATAACCGATGACAAATTCTTGTGCTTCGGTGTAAAAGGTTTGATGGATACAAACAAAAAGCTTAAGGATGCTATGCTTTTTAATATCCTTTCGTATATGAGCAATCAGCTCCTCGGCAAAGGTAACACGGCAGCTTCTATAGACGAGCTTTATTTGTTCCTCACGAATATGACATCAATTGAATACATACGAAACGCTATGAAGCGTGTTCGTAAGAAAGACTCCTCAATCATTCTGGCTTCTCAGAATATTGAGGATTTTTTAATTCCTTCAATTCGAGAGTTTACAAAACCCCTATTTAGTATTCCTACGCATCAGTTTCTTTTCAATCCCGGACAGATTAACCCCAAGGAATATATGGACGCCTTACAAGTAGAGCCGAGTGAGTTTGAACTCATCAAATACCCCGAAAGAGGTACTTGCCTTTATCGTTGCGGAAATGAGAGATATATCCTTCAGGTAATAGCACCCGAATACAAAGCAGAACTTTTCGGTAAAGCAGGTGGTCGTTAATGGCAGCTCCTGCCGTTGCCGTAGCCGCAAAGAAGGTTTTAGTAGCTTTAGTATCAGACAAGAAAGGCAGAAAGTTCTTGATGACCATTATCGGTATAGTGATAGGCATTGTTCTGGCTCCCCTTTGTATTTTAATGGGATTAAGTCAGACAGACCTCTCAATTGATATGGAACAGTTTGAACAAGTTGTTCAGGCGAATATGTCAGAAGAACAAGTGCTGGCGTTAGAAGCTATGGAAGAAACAATGATTAGCATTGAAAATGAAATGACCACAGCAGGATATTCGGCTTTGATAGTCAGAGAGGCACAAGTGCTATATGTGCTTGCGCTTTCTGACTTTGCAACAGACTCGGATTTTGTATCAAAACTTGTGGGATGCTTTTCAGAGGAACAAACCGATGCACAACTTATAGAAAATGTAAACTCAACATTCGGCACAGAAATATCAGTCGAAGAATTTACAAATCTAATGGGAACTATGAGAAGCACTCATATCGACACATCAGACTATGTAGATTTAAGCAACAAGAATAATCTCGACTTGGTCACTTGGGCAAAGAATGCCTCAAATGCTCAGTGGGGTTATGTCTACGGAATGTTCGGAACAGTTCTGGATGAAGATATGCTCAGTTACAAGAAAAACCAATATCCCGAAGATGTGAATCCTTATGAAGAATTCATCAGAGAGAATTGGATGGGCAAACGATGCGCTGACTGTGTAGGTCTCATTAAAGGCTATGGTTGGTATAACCCCGAATCAGGAGAAGTTGAGTATGGCTCAAACGGCATGGCTGATGTTGATGCAGGCGGTATGTACGATGCGGCTACCGAAAAAGGAGAGCTTTCAACTATGCCCGATATCCCCGGTCTTGCAGTGTGGCAACAGGGACACATAGGAATCTATGTGGGTGACGGAAAAGTGGTTGAAGCTATGACAACAACAGTCGGTGTTGTTACAACAGACCTCAATAACAGAGGTTGGACACACTGGCTTAAAATCCCTTACATTAATTATATTGAAGAACAGGAGAGTACAATAAATTGAAATTTGGCAAATATTATGTAAACGCAATTGTGGACAGAGGAATGACATACGAGAACGCAGAAGGTAACCTCGAAGTCTGCGGAGGTTACTTTTGTCAGGTCTTTGCAGATGAGGAAATGACAGAACTCCTCGATGATTTCAAATTACCTATCGGTCATGCAATTGAGAACGAGTCATTTGATGCTCTTGAAGAAGGTATCAGAGAATATCTCGGTTTGGGAATGACAGATGAAAGAAAAGATGAAATTATCGATAAGTTTCTCTCGTGGATGATCGAACATCACAACAACGATGAGGACTTATACAGAGTCCTTCATAAACACATCGGATTAACAAAAGAAGAACTTCATAAATACGATGTTGAATCCTTGGATAAATACTTCAAAGCTGAGAAAGATCAGCGAGAGGAAATTACAGACTTGATTACAGGCGAAGATTTAGCACAGCAGGCTATCTATGTAGCTAACGCTCCCGAAGGTTTATCGGCAAGTGAAAAAGCATCAGCTATGCTTGGAATGCTGGGAGCTGACATTACAGACGATTCTATGTATGACAAACCTCAGAAAGATTTGCCAAAGTCTTTTGTGGTTAGAGGTGTAACAGGAACTCTTGTTGAACTTACACCCGAAGTTGTTTTGTATAACAGCCTTGATTATATAGGTAAGCCTCAGTTCAATCTCGGTATCCGTCTTTACTGCAAAGATTCTGGTACCTTAGAACCTTATGCAAACTTAACCGTAAACTTCCATGAGTTTATCGGTATGAAGAACTGTGCATACATCGATACAAACAACTGTCCTTTTGCAAACGAAATCCTTAAAACTGGTATTGCAAGAGATATGGGTGTCACCAAGCAAAGCGGATACTGTACATATCCCTTATGGGAGTTTGATAAGAAATTCCTGCAACAGATTGGTGGAGAAACATATCAGTTATACTCAGACAAGTATGACGAATATATGGAAAATGCTTTTGCAGATGACGAAGATATGGATGAGTCTGATGAATCGGAAGATGAAGATTTTTCAGAAGAACCGTCTTTAGGAATGTGAGGTGAAATATCTTGATAGAACTTGATGCGGTTATGAACAGGAAAGATTCTGAAATCGAATCAGAACCCTGCATTGTGGCAAAGATAATTGAATTGCCGACAAACAACTTCTTCCACTTCAAGAACCATCTGCTTGAAGCTCAGTCATTCCTTATGGATAACATCGACCTTATGGGATTTGATGAAGATAACATCAGAAGATGTCTTCTTATTCTCGGAGAAGGTTACGATGAAGGAATCCTTGTTGACACTCAGGGTTGCAATTACGCAAGATACACAGCCCATGTTCCTAACGGCAGACAGCTTGCAGAACTTAATCAGTATCAATCGCTGAGAGATTTTACACAGCAGATGCGAGATGTCGCAGATGAGGTTGTAAGAAAGGTTCTGGATAATCAGCAGGACGGTTATTACTACATAAGAGATAAGGATATTCCCATCTCAGTGGATAATCCTATGTTCAGTTACGCACTCCTTGGCGAAATGCTTTCTGAAAGAGAGGAGTTCGATACGGTTGAAACATTCACCTCTGAAATTGGAGTTACAATCAATCCAAAATATATGCTTTCTACTCTCGGTGAAGGAAAAGGCAGAGTTCTTACTCAGGAAGAAGCGGATGTGATTATTGCAAAGCATACTTTGTTTACTTATGACGAAGGTGGAGAACAGGCTGATTTTTCAAACTGTGTTTTGAAAAACATAAACCTTACTAATGCACAGCTTAACGGTGCAGTTTTCAATAACACTGTATTCATTAACTGTAACCTTACTGATGCAGGATTGTGTACTGCTGACTTAACAGGTGCAAGGTTCATAGGGTGCAATATGTCATCTGTGGTCTGCGAAGAATCTGATTTTTCATATTCGCATTTTAATAATTGCAATCTGGAAAGTGCTATGGCAACTCACTCTTGCTTCGTAGGTGCTGAGTTTAATTCTTGTTATGTGGGAAAGGCATCTTTCAGAAATTGTTGTATTGCCAGAGCAGAATGGAATGAAACGGATCTTGATGTTGCTGACACATATGGCGTTTCAGACTCTTATGAAGAATGGAGTTCGGATAACGAACTTAAACCTATAATCTTGGAGTGAAGAAAATGAAAACAGTAAATGTATCAGTTGAGTTTGATGAATACAAAATCAAGGCTCTTAAAATCTATCTCGAAAAGAAAGACACCACAGTCGAGGAACAGATGAAAAAAGCTCTGGAATATTTGTATGAAAAAAGTGTTCCTGCAGGAGTGCGTGACTTCTTAACCATGAGCTATGAGGACACGGCAAAGACTCCAAAGAAACCTAAGAAAACCCTGAAAGCAGATACCGATGTAACTACGGTTAACAAGGATACTGCTCCGATCTAAAACAAAACACAAACTAAAGCCCCTGTTTCGCCTCGTGTGCGGTTTTAAGAAAAGGGTGGAGTAAACACCCGAAGAATACCCTCAAGGCGAAATTGGGGAAATGTCGCCCCGATTTGCAAATGCACTTTGCATTGCTTTCGGGGCGAAAATCGTCTGCTTTAGCTGTCCGATTTTTTTGCAGGAATAAGCGAGGGTAGCGTAAACGCCCTCCTCGCACCTCACATCGGGCGGCAATGCCGACCGTAAAGGGGTTTTTGAGCATTCAGTTTAGGATGTCGTAAAACTCGGCTTTTGAGAGAAATTACTGCGTAGTTCCCGTGAGAGCCGATGAACACAGGCTTTGGGTGGGTATCGTAGTAAAAATATAACCATTATGAAAGGATGTGAAGCAAATGTCCGAGTTCGAAAAAAAGGACAAATATATGATTTATGTTAAACCCGAAACCATAGAAAAAGCTGACAGATTATTTAAACTCGATGGGGCAAAAAGTCGCTCTGAGTTTATAGAAAATGCTATAAATTTCTACGCAGGATTTGTATCTGCAAGCGATTGTCTTGACTTTTATCCTACAGTTATTGTTTCAGCTGTAAAGGGTGCTGTGGATAGTTTTGAAAACAGAAATGCTTCGCTTGTATTTAAACTAGCGGTGGAACAAGCAATGATGATGAATTTAATGGCAGCAGTTTACAATGTAGACGAGGATACTTTATATAAACTCCGTGCTAAATGTGTCAGCGAAGTCAAAAGACTTAACGGCAGAATCTCCTTTGAAGATGTCGTCAGATATCAGAAAGGTAACTGAGTATGGCACGGTTTATTTTGAAATGGAGATACATAAGAGAGGGTAGCAAGAAACATAACAGTAACCTTGTAAAGTATATTGCTACCCGTGACGGAGTTGAAAAGTGTGATGAATCGTGGAAAACTCAGCCTGCAACTGTTGAACAGAAAAGGCTTGTAGATAATATCAGGAAAGACTTTCCTAACAGCACAGACTCCTTTGAGTATCAGGATTACCTTAAAGAGCCTAACAAATATACCGCCTCGCAGTTTATCTCCCAGGCCATTGAAGAAAACATTGACCTCATAGGTAAAAGAAATAACTATGTAAAGTACATTGCTATGAGGCCTCGTGTAGAAAAAGAAGGTACGCATGGTTTGTTTTCGCAAGACAATACAGCCATAAGTCTTTCAAAAGTTGCCAAAGAAGTTGCAGAACATAAAGGCTTGGTCTGGACAACAATAATGTCTCTTCGCAGAGAGGATGCAGAGAAGCTTTGCTTTGATAATGCAAAGGCTTGGAAAGATATGCTCAGAGGTAAAGTTGACTCTCTTGCAAAACACATGGGTATTCCACTAAATGACCTTCGGTGGTATGCGGCTTTTCATAACGAAGGAAGTCATCCGCATATACATCTGATTTCATATTCTGTTGGCAAGACTCCGTATATGAGTGAAGAAGGTTTGCTGAAATTCAAATCTGAATTTGCAAGAGAAATATTTAAGCAAGACCTATATCATATATACGATGAGCAAACCGTTCAAAGAGATAAACTCCGTCAGGAAAGTAAAGAAAGGATTGCTCAAATCGTCTCAAAGATGAATAGCGGTGAGTATCAGACTGATCATGTTGAAAGTTTACTCACAGAGTTATCTAAGGAACTCAAGAGCTACGAGGGTAAGAAGGTCTACGGTTATCTTCCCAAAAGGCTCAAGAATCTTGTGGACGGAATCGTGGATGAGATATCAAAGGATAGCCGTATCAAAGGGCTCTATGACCTTTGGTATGAGCAAAGAGAGAATGTAATTAAAATCTATCAGGACAGTATGCCTGACAGAATACCTCTCTCAAAAAACAACGAATTCAAAACCATTAGAAATGCTGTGCTTCAGGAAGCCTTCAAACTGTCAGGTAACACAGAGTTTATGGAGGAAGATAAGCCTAAAGTATTCTCTGCTTCAACAGAGGAAAACGAGTCAGTCACTCTAACTTCCGAACCTATATCGTGGGATAAGCGAGTACATAACCCTGTTACCTTTGGCAAATTTGTAGACATTACCTCTCGCCCTTCAAGGTCTGTGGGTCTCGCAACGCTCAGATTGTTTGCAAGAATATCACAGATTATCGGTGACAGCATTACCGATGACGGTGCATCTGAGGATACTGTTGACCGCAAGTTAAGACAGGTGATTCGTGAGAAGAAACAGGCACACGGTCAGAAGATGAGTTAAGGAGAATGCAAATGGATATAAGAAGTTTTACAAATGAAGAAAAACTCAAGGCTCATAAAGCCGACATTGTCTCTCTGCTTCTGAGAAACGGAGAACAAGTGAAACGCAGAGGCTCTGAGTACGAATGGCGAGAAGGTGCTGACAAAATCTCAATCAGAGATAATCTTTGGTATAACCACTACGAGCAGACGGGCGGTGACACAGTTGATTTTGTGTGTCGCTTTTATAACAAATACTATCCCGAAGCCATTGCATTCATTCTGGATACAACCGTAATGGAACACGATGTTGGTAAGTTTAAGTCTATTGAGCCAAAGAACTTTGTACTACCAAAGAGGAACAACAATATGAACCGAGTGTATGCCTATCTGATAAATACAAGAGGGATTGACAGAGAGGTGGTTCATACCTTCGCACACAACAGAATGCTTTATGAGTCAGCGGTATATCACGATGCGGTGTTTGTAGGTTTTGATAAGGAAGGAACTGCTCGTCACGCACACAAGCGAGGAACGGCTCCTAACAGTACATTTAAAATCAATCAGGCAGGCAGTAAACTTGATTACAGCTTTCATTGGATTGGTAAAAGCAATCGATTGTATATTTTCGAAGCTCCAATAGATATGCTTTCATTTATAACCATGTATTCATACGATTGGCAGAAGCACAGTTACGCATCAGCTTGCTCTGTATCTCCTAAAGTTTTATATCAATGTCTCAAAGACTACCCTCACATAACAGAGATATACATTGGATTTGATAATGACGAAGTCGGTCAGTTGTCAGCTCAACTGGTTTCGCAAAATGTATCCAAGAAAGGATACAAAGTATATATACTCAAACCCGAACTCAAAGATTGGAACGAGGATTTATTAAATAAAAGAAAAGAGGTGTCGTGTGTTTGAACAACGCATACATAGTTATTATAGTTGCCGCCGTGATGTTTGCCGTCATAGGCGGTATTACTTTAATCTCACATATCTATAACCTAAACGGGATCAAAAGCAAAACTGTTGGTGACGGTCAGCACGGTACTGCTCGATTTGCAAACAGAGGTGAACTCAGGCGAGTGTATAAGCATATCCCCTTTGAGCCGAAGACTTGGAGAAAGGTTGCAAAGGAAAATAAATTAGATTTACCTCAAGGCGTAGTTGTAGGTGTGAAAAAAAGAAAAGGCATCGACTATGCTATGGTCGATACCTCTGATGTTCATACTATGATGATCGGTGCGGCAGGTTGCGGTAAGACTGCCTACTGGCTATATCCCAACCTTGAATATGCATGTGCATCCGGAATGTCTTTCCTTACAACCGATACAAAGGGTGACCTGTATCGTAACTACGGAAACATAGCAAAAGATTACTATGGCTATGATGTAGCGGTCATAGACCTTCGTAATCCCACACGGTCTGACGGAAATAATCTCTTACACCTTGTAAACAAGTACATGGATGCATACAAAGAGAATCCCGACAACATTGCTCTTAAAGCAAAAGCAGAAAAGTATGCAAAGATTATCGGCAAGACTCTAATATTTAGCGATGGCGATGCTGCTTCCTATGGACAAAACGCATTCTTCTACGATGCGGCTGAAGGGCTTATTACATCAGCCATACTCTTGATTGCGGAGTTTGCTCCCAAAAAGGAAAGGCACATTGTCTCTGTATTCAAACTGATTCAAGACTTATTAGCACCGAGCGGTAAGCGAGGAAAGAATCAATTCCAACAGCTTATGGAGAAACTGCCTCCTGACCGCAAAACAAGATGGTTCGCCGGAGCGGCTCTTAACACAAGTGAGCAGGCAATGGCATCGGTTATGTCAACGGCACTCTCAAGGCTTAATGCGTTTCTTGACTCTGAACTTGAACAGATACTCTGTTTTGACACAGCCATAGATGCTGAAAGGTTCTGCTCAAGCAAGTGTGCTATCTTTATTGTACTTCCCGAAGAAAATCCATCAACCTACTTTATGGTATCCCTACTCCTGCAACAGCTATACCGAGAGATACTTACAGTAGCTGATGAACAAGGCGGTGCTTTAAAGAACAGGGTAATGTTTTATATGGATGAGTTTGGCACACTTCCTCCCATAAGTTCTGCCGAGATGATGTACTCTGCATCCCGTTCCCGTAGGCTTTCACTTGTGAGTATCATCCAGTCATATCAGCAGTTGGAGAAGAACTACGGCAAAGAAGGTGCAGCTATTATTCAGGACAACTGTCAGATTACCATTGCAGGCGGTTTCGCTCCCACATCCGAAACCGCAGAGATTATCTCAAGAGCTCTTGGCACACGCACGGTAATGACAGGTTCTGTATCGAGAAGTAAAAATGACCCGTCACAGTCATTACAGATGACAGAGCGACCTCTGATGACAGCAGACGAGCTTAAATCTATGAGAAAGGGTAACTTCATAGTTATGAAAACAGGTACCCATCCTTTCATCTCAAAGCTTAAACTCTTCTTTAAATGGGGTATTGACTTTGACTGTGAGCCGTACTCTGTAACTGACAAAGGTGCAAGAAAGGTTGAATATACAAACAAGGATATCATTGAGGATGAGATACTAAAGAAATTCCCACACTTTGTAGTCTCTCAAAAAGCGGCACCTAAAGCTACATCAAAGTCGGGTAATCCCAATGATATGGCACAGTCCCACACACCAATCCGCACAGAAGGTCAGATTGAGGAACCCGTAGAAACAGAAGAACACAGTCCCAAAGAACTGCAACAGAGCATTCCTGTGAGAATAAATTGAGGTGATCAGATGTCATATTACAGAAAACTTTATGAATACGATGACCTGCCTCACAGGGCAAAGGCGGTCTATATTTATCTATATGACCGATGCAACAAAGAGAAAAAGTGTTGGCCGAGCATTAAAACAATTGCAAGAGAGCTGTCTTTTTCGCAAAGTACAGTCCGCAGAGCTATACAGGATTTAGAGAAAGCAAAGCTTGTACGCAAAGAGTTTGCATACAGAAAGAACGGCTCTCATACAAGCAATAGGTACTATGTTGTTTAAAAACAGATGTGGGAAACTTTAATTTTTCATTGTGAAAAGTGAAGGGGGAGTGCGTCCTTTTGGTGGTAGTACCCTCCTTTCACTGTGCAACCCTAAGAAGTACCCACATTAACTTTACCCAACAGAGTAGAAGACGTGTATAGCTATACTCATAAACAGGATATCAACTATGGTAATTCTTACTGTGATTTTTACAAAGAAAATGACAGAATGAAAAATTAATATTGCAATGCTTAGTTCAGAATATGAAACTGAAGAAAGAACTGAAAGCAAATCCTTCAGATGACCCCCCGTACAGTCCTTCTCTGTTGGAAAAGAAAAAACAGCAGGCTACACATTCTATGAAGGATGTAAGTCTGCTGTATGTTTATTTATAAAATTGATTTTAGAATAACCATTGTTATGAATTTTTTGCTATCTGAGTCAAAAGAAAAGTCAACGTTTCCGTTGTAAATTTTTGCAATTCTTTTGATACTTTTGATTCCAAATCCATGAAGTTCCTTGTTTGGTTTTGTTGTTCGCAGTTCTCCGTTTTTTGTTTGAGGGGACTTTGAACAAGAGTTGCACAAACATATGGTTATATAATTCTGATTGCATAACACTATAGTTAAATCAATAACTTTATCCTCAGATGCTTTTGCGGCTTCTATAGCGTTTTCGAGTAGGTTATCAAGAATAGTGGTAAGATGATTATCTGACATAAAAGAAAAATCTATATCTCTAATATCGCAATAAAAATCAATGGAGAGATCTTTGCACATCATAGCATATCGGTTGATAATGGCATTAATCAAACTATTATTACTATATTGCTTTATGTATTTAATTTGATATTCATCATAGAGATTTTTTACATATTCTTTTATGCGACTGTTATTATCATCGTCAGCCAAACTGTTTATCGACAAAAGATGTCTTTTGATGTCGTGAATAAGAATATTTGAATTCTCATATTGATTTTGAAGAATAGTGTAATACTCAGTATCAAGCTCTGCTTTCTGTTTTTGTAATTTTAACTCAATGTTTTCGTTTTGAGCTTTTACTGTTGATTCGTGTACCCAGAAAACTATTATGTTGGAATACATCAAAAGAAGAGTTGAGGTAACAAAAGTGTAGTATACAGTGTCATGAGTGTTGTATAACTCTGTAATTCTGACAATTCCGACAAGCAAAACGATAGAAGCTACAGGGAGCAATAGTAATAAGAGAGCTTTAGAAAATTTAAATAAATGTCGATCTTCCTTTGTTGTAATCTTTGAGATCAAATAAGTTATAAGAAACAATAATATTTTGGAACTTGCAACTTGAACAAATAAGACCATATTGTTGGATAGATGTTCCGTTATTTCGAAACCAAATAATAACTTTGTAATATACATTATGATTAGTTCCGTTATAAACATCATTGCAGTTAAAATAAGAGAATTAAATAATGAGCTAATCACTTTAGTATCATAACATATTAGACAGATTAAGAAATTGCAGACAATATATGTTACTAAATTTAAATATGGGATTGAAAGAAAGCTAATAGTATATTGGAGAAGAAAAGATGAAAATAAAATCGCTACTAAAGTTTTATTACTAACTTTTTTACAAAATTTATTGTTAAAATACATATGTGAAATTAATGTTTCAAATAAATAGGAAAATGCATAGTAAGCAAGGCTCATTTTAGACCTCCTGCAAAATCAAAGAATGACTTTTTGAATGATAAAAATTTTCTTTGTGATACGCAAGCGACTGTCTGGGTTTTATCATAGCATTGGAATACTACATAAGTTTTATCGAAATTAATTACATTTTGGAGATTAACTATAAAGCTTGCATGCGAATAAACAAAACAATTTGGTTGTTCAATTATGGTTAACCATTCGTCAAGTTTTTTGTTAGTTTTATATTTGTTTGATTTTGTATAAATTATTGAGCCATGCTTAATTTTTTCAATATATAATATATCTTTTGTTTTTACGGTATCTACTTTTTCTGTAGTACTGACTATAATTTGCTTGCTGATTAGTTTGTATCGTTTTATAGCATCTACAAAATTTCTATAAAAACGTTCTTCGTCAATAGGCTTTGATAAATATCTAAAAACACTAATATCCATAGCCTTATCTAAGTATATTGAAAAAGAAGTTAAGATTATTATTAGGATATCAGGATTGTTTTGTTTAAGTTTTTCTGAAAGACGCAAACCATTTATACCAGGCATTTCGACATCAATAACAGCGATATCGTAGATTGCATTAGAACAGACAACAGAGTCTCCGTTGGTTGTGGACACAATATTAAAGCTTATTTTGTATTTGTTTTCTATTCTTTGCAACAATAAAACAACTTGATTGATGATTGTTGTATCATCGTCACAAATTAAAACTTTAATCATAAAAACAACCTCCTTTTGCCTTATTATACATAAAAGGAGGTCGTTTGTCATCTTATTTTTCTTGATTATCTAAAACGCACATTATTAAACTATTGACTAGTTGTAAGGAACCATCGTTGCATAATTTCAAGTTGTTGATTATTGAATTCGGAATGCTATCTATTTTTATTGTTCCTAGTAAGATATAGTCAGGAGTTACAGAAAGTGCAGTGCATATATCCATAAATGTTTCCAAACTTGGAATGGAACGCCCATTTTCAATGTTTGAGAGATAATTGTTAGATATGTTTGCTTTTTCTGCTAAAAAGCATTGTTTATATCCAAGTTCGTGTCGCCGTTGTGCAATTCTTTTTCCTAATTTCGTAAATTCTATGCCCATACTTGATTCCTCCTAAAATTAGCATAGCAGGAAATTTAGTTGATGTTAACAATCCAAAAGTGTAATAATATACTAAAAACGTAAGTTTTTCGATTGTTTGCAAACAAATACACTAATAGATTGAAAAACTATGTGTTATAGTCATTTATATATCGATTTTGCCAAATTAAACTACGTTTTTGCCATAATTGTTAAAATTTTTGGAAATTAGTGATAAAGTAACAAAGGAAAGGAGGTAATTGTTATGAAAAAGATAATTGGTTATTTATCCACAGCATCTGTATTTGCATTGACACTTGTATTGTTTAGTGTTGCGAATACATCTAGTAGTTTTTATTTTCATCAGCCACATGAACCTCAGGCAATTGAAAAATTCAAATGGATAAAATAATTAATACAGTTGCAAGCAAAATAGTTGCTTATTTTGCTTGCAACAACTACATTCCAAGAGATAATGAGGAAATTTATCGGTATGGTGTAGTAGTGTTTTTACAATCTACCATTACCATAATATCCATGCTTATTATAGGCTTATTATTTGGATGTTTTTTTGAAAACATATGTTTTCTGATTGTGTTAAAGTTGTTAAGAAATTTTTCTGGTGGACTTCATTCCTCAAAGTTCGCTATTTGCTACTTAATTTCGATATTGTCAAATATAGTGATTTTGATTCTGCTTTGGCTATTTGAATTGTATGGGAATGATTTGATAATGATCTTCTTCGAGATTATATCTGTTTTTGTAATTGCCATATTTGCTCCTATTGCTAATAAAAATAAGCCAGTTACTTCTAAAGAAGCGCGAATATATAAAATTATAGCTGCTATATTAAGTGTTTTGTTTATTATAGCATCAGTTGTTTTAATGTCATTAAACTCTAATTATGCAACTATAATAGGGTTAACAATGATACTTAACAGTATGTTTGTTATAGCAGAAAAAATCTTGAATGCTATAATGAAATAAAGTGTTTTGGATCCTGTTAATACATTTCTGTGGCTAATAAAAGCGTAACAGATAGATATATTTTATATGCAGAGTGTTTCCAGGAGGATTAAAATGCATGAACTAATAATAAATAGCGTGAGCAAGACCTACAAAAAAAGTGCAGTGAAAGCCCTTGATGATTTCAGCATTACGCTAACACCGGGAGTGTATGGCTTGTTGGGCCCTAACGGTGCAGGAAAATCTACTCTTATGAATATAATCACCGACAATCTCAACGCAGACTCAGGCGAGGTTTTGTATAACGGTGAGAATATAAAAAAGCTCGGCAAGAATTATCGCTCAATTCTTGGTTATATGCCACAGCAACAAGGGCTTTATGATGACTTTACTCTTAATCGTTTTATGTGGTATATGGCAGCTCTTAAGGGACTTAAACGAAAAGAGGCAAAAGATAAAATCACCGAGCTTCTCAAAACAGTTAATCTCACCGACTCTGCCCATAAAAAATTGGGTGCGTTCTCAGGCGGTATGAAGCAAAGAGCCCTTATTGCCCAAGCACTTCTTAACGATCCTGAAATCCTTATTCTTGACGAACCAACCGCAGGACTTGACCCAAAAGAGAGAATCAGAATCCGTAACTTTATCAGCGACATTGCAGAGAACAAAATAGTTATTTTTGCAACCCACGTTGTATCCGACATCGAGTTTATTGCAAAGGAGATTATACTTCTAAAAAGCGGAAAACTTGTGGCTTGTGATACAACACCTGCACTGCTCGAATCCACTGACAATAAAGTGTTCGAGGTTGAAGTGGGAAATAACGAGCTTTCATATTTTCAAGTAAATTATCGTGTATCAAATCTTTATCGTAAGGAAAACTCTATTGTTGTCCGAATCGTCACCGATACTCCCCCTATGGATTATGAGGTGAAAGCTGTTTCTTCAACCCTTGAAGATTTGTATTTATATGAGTTTGAAGATGGCATTTGAGTAGATCCCGATGCTTCTAATCTGAGTAAATTATTGTTTGTTTTGGAAGTGATAACATGAAAAAAATACTTAAATCAATATTTTTAATTGTTATTCTTGTTTTGAGTACTTTATTAGCTTCGTGCAATTCGGCACGTATTGATGAGTCATCTGCTAATTTAATTAATAAAGGTTGTCATTCCACAGAGGCTGGATTTTATTATTTAAACGACGAGGGTTACATCAAATATTTCGATTTTAAAACTCAAAAATATGTTTTTCTCTGTAACAAACCGGAGTGTTTGCACGATAATGATAAGTGTTACGCTGCTTCTGATGCAAATTGCTTTACCGTCCACGATGGTTACGTTTATATTGCCGATAATGATAAACATTCGCTTATCCGTAAAAATGCGGACGGAACAAACAATACAGAAATCCTAATGTTATGTGAGCAATACAACTCTTCAAATAACAGTATAGCAATACCAACGGGAGGTATTGCTATAGGAGAAAAAATGTATATTACTTATCAGGTAGATGTATTTGATTCGTACAGCGGTGAAACCGAAAAAAGAGCTATTTTATCACTGGTTGATTTAGATAAGAAAAATGAATCTATAATTTTTGATGATAAAGACACTCAGTATTCTATTCTAAATCTAATTGATGGTTATTTATATTTCTTTGCATATACCGGTAATGTTTCTAATGTCAACGAAGGAAACTGTGCTTTAATAAAAATGGATCTATCCGACAACAGTATAAAAGTTGTATATGAAAATATAATTAATAATTTCTATGTTCGTGGAGTTTGTTGTGAATATGTATATTTTTGCAAGGATGCCACAAATAATGATGCACCTCTGTATTGTATTGATGTTACCACTGGTGATATTACGACATCACAATATCTCACTAGGTATAGTGATGACATTGGAATGATTCTTTATGACTGCAGAGAAGATAAATATTTAAGAAAACTCCATAACTCACAATCAAATCAAGAATTCAAAGTAGAAGAAATTACAACCGAAAACGGTCAACAAATATCTTTTCTTGAAGCTGTAGACAACGGATTTGTTTTTCTTTCTCAAGAGAAAGAAAGTATTGATGGTATAGTATACTTGGAGGATACCAAGATGTTATTTATATCTAAGTATGATTTTTTTCAATCAGAATATCGTTATGTTACGATAGAGTAGTTTATTATTTCGGCAAAACATAAGGAGGTAAAATTTTATGGTCAAAAGAAATTTTATGTTTAAGCAGGTAGTATGTTTGTTTATTATGGTGTTATTGATTGCGACATCTATAATAGCTGTAAGTGCTTCCTCTTACAATAAAAAGTCATCAATTAATGGTGTGACAGTATCATCAACCGCATATGCCCAAAGAACTAGTGCGCAGATAAGTTCCACTTTATACTCAGGAGGTGGATCCGTAACAGGAAATCATACTATGACATATAGAGCACAGGCAACAGCATCTTCAAACATGGAGGTTCAGCCTAGTGTTAGAGAAAGTTTTGGCGGTTCGGGCGGTATAATTACAAGAACTGGCTTATATTTAGTTGATTACACCGAAGGAAATCACGTGTATACGGTTTCAGGGGATACTCTGACTGTTAACACACATGTAGATTTTAATTAAGTTAATGTTTGTTTTGCCGAAATATAAACTCAATAAAGGTTTGGTTTTGATTGTATGAAAACGTATATTTTAAGAAAATTAGCTATATTGTTGGTGTTTAGCGTATTATTATTGCAATGTATAGCTTGTAACAATAACTCAGCACCTAATGAGTTAACAAAAATAGTATTAGTTGTGGACAAGTATTCCTATAATGCTGAATATGATGAAATGCTCGATATGTTTAATACTAAGTTAAGAAACTTAGGTAAGGACTACTACTTGGAAATTAAGGTTGTTGACAATTTACCTTCGGAGGAAGAGCTCAAACTTGAAGAATCGGAAGGCTTAAAAAATACTGCATACAGTATGAAATATCAAAACAGTATTACTGATATGTACGAGAGCAACGAGCAGGTTGATCTTATTGCGATGGCAAATATAGATGATAGCTCTGGTTATAGTGATTACGATGCTTTTTATAAAGGTGGATATCTGTATGCGTTAGACGATATGCTGAAAGGAGACAATGAATATAATTTCTTCAATCGAATTTGCGAAATTACATGGAAAGCTTCGAAACGAGATGGTAAAACATATATTGTTCCAGTTAACAAAGTAGCAACTACAAGAGGCTGGTGTGTTCCGACTCGGGAAATAAAAGAATTGGGCATAGAAGCTCATGACTTTAACGCTGAGCTTTGGAGTATTTTAGAAGATGTAAGGCTTAGGGACAAGAGTATATATGCAGAGTTAAATGCGCTCGGTTTTACATCCGGTAGCAATACACCCTTACCACCGTATAATTTGCATTATTACTATGATATGTTGACCTCTTGTGTCGGAGTTAAATTTGATGGTGAGACTCCCGTGGCTATTAGTATTTTTGAAGATGAATTTATGTTGAAGTATATTGAAACATCATATGCTATTACAGAAGAAAGTGAATATGACTTGCACTTGTATCCGTGTGTATTAACAAATACAAAAATATATACTGATGCAGATAATACCTATATCCCAATTGGTGACTCTACCTTTGTTAATAGTGATGTTATCGGAATCGGAATAGCCTCTTGGTCCGAAAATAAAGAGAAGGCTTTTGATTTAATTTGTGAGCTTAACACAAATAAAGAACTTGCCACCCTTATTAACTATGGCATAGAAGGAGAGCATTATAGTTTGAATTCTGATGGTAGTGTAAGTGTATCAGATATTCAATTTGAAAAATACAGAAACCCATACTACTTGTTTAGTTGTAGAAGTGTTCTTCCTGAAGATAAGTTTCTTGACAGTCAAAATTACGATTTGAGTAATGCAAGTCTTTCTCCAATATGTGGGTTTGTTTTTGATCCTACAAATGTTAAAGATGAAATTGTTGCAACTAATCAAGTAATAGAAAATTACAGAGATATATTATTTATAGGTAAGGGCAATTATAGCGAACTTATAGGTGCCTTTATATCTGAACTGAAAAGTGCAGGAATAGACAAAATCATTGATGAGGCTAATAGTCAGATTACACTCTGGCAAAATGCAAATAATTAAATATGTGGCGAAATATATGCTCTGAATTATACAACTTAATATCAAAGAAATCCTTCATACTAATATTATCGCTATTACTAATATCAAACGGTTTCTTGTTATATATAAGCCAAAATTTTGGCAATAGTCCGGATTTTATATCGGCTCAATCAAAAGCTGAACTTTATTCGGCCCTTAACTCATTTTCTGATAATAATAAACGAATGGAGTTTTTAAATGATAAATTGGATGAGGTTTACAGTGCTGAGGCAGAGTTGTATACAAAGAACACCTACACAGAACGTACATTGCTTAGTAAAAACCTTGATTATTTAAAGATAATATCCGATTATGATTCATACGTGCAGGAGGCAATAGATTCGGCTAATGAACTGACGAGTATATCGATTTTTGCTGATGAGAATTCTTTTTCATATAAAAGTGCAGTTTTAACAGCAAAAAATTACGAGAATATTTTAGAAGTAAAACCCTCGTTTACTATTTCTGAAGATGTTATAACAGCGACAGAGTTTATCTTTACGGATTTTGTGGTTGTGCTATCGGTGTTCCTTGTAGGAAATATGGTTATAGGTGTTGAGAGAAGCATTGGTATATCAAATCTGCAAAAATCATTTAAATGTGGAAGAGGCCGGTCTGTTGTATCTAAAATAATATGCTCAACTATACTGACGTTTCTAATTTGTGTTTTATTCTATGGAATCAACTATATTGTATCGGTAGCAATATACGGAGCTTCAGATGTCTTTAGTCCTATTCAATCTATCAGAGGCCTTGAGAACTGTGTATTAGAGCTTAGTATAACGGAATATTTAATAGCTTTTTTGCTTAGTAAGTTTGCTATAATGATTTTTATTTCATTACTTGCTATGCTTATCTCAATGCTTGCGAAAACACGCACAGATGTTTATTTTGCGTGTGGTATTATCGCTTTATTAAAAACACTTCTCGCTATATTCATAAGTGAGAACAGCAACCTTATGGTTTTAAAGTATCTTAATATTGTTAGCTTCGTTGACACAAATAGTATGCTATCTAAATGCAGAAGTATTAATATATTTGGGTTTGCTGTTAATTATTTAACCTTGTTTATTACACTTTCTGTTATCGGTATATCTTTGTTGGCAACTGCAAACTTCCTTGTTTATAAATATAAGAGGATTGAGGCATATAACAGGTATACAAAATCTGGGCTTTTTGCGTTTGGTAAACCCTTTGCCGGAACAAGTGTTTTTCTACACGAACTATATAAATCTTTGGTCAGCAATAAGTCGGGGTTAATAATAATCGGCTTAATAATATTACAACTGTTTATTAATGCTAATCTTCCAATTAGCCTACATGATAGTGAAAAATATGAGTTGTTTTATTACACACACTATGCTGGTGATTTTGATGATACAAAGAAGGCTGAGATTGAATCGGATTTGCAAAATCTTTATATCTCGGGTAGCGAAGAAGACTTGATGAATTTTCATAAGTATGTAATTCCATATTACGAACATCTGTGTAATCAAAACCAACAAGGCAGAAATGTATCCGTAATGTTTTACAGGGGATATAATACGCTTATGGGAATTGATAATAATTACAGCACGTTATATACTCTTTCGCTTTATGTATTAATAATTGCCGTTGCGGTACCCGTTTTTACAAGAGAATACGAAAAAAAGACAACCACACTTATTTCGTCTGCAAAGTGCGGAAATAAGAAACTTATCTTAAAAAAAATAGGGGTAGTATTAATCTTAGTCAGTGTAATCAATATAGGGGTATATCTCCCGTTTGTTTTGAGGGTATATAATTGTTATGGATTATCTGGTGCGAACAATACGGCTCCGAGCATTCCTATATTAAGTTGGTGTTTGCATTCGATTACCGTATTAGAGATGATTTTGATTATGTTTTTAATCAGATTTTTGACATCAATAATCATTGCGATAGTTGTTGCCATTGTTGCAATTGCATTAAAAAATACCACATTGTCTTATATCGTAGCTGCCGTGTTATTTGTTATACCTTTGTTGCTGTTGTTGCTGGATATATAATTGTTGTTTTTGGGTTATGAATACTCAAAACATCAGTTGTCTTTTTTAGGGGTGAGTAAAAAGAAATACACATTTGACTAAGGATAAGTAGCTTAGGTAGGTTAAGATGTGTATAGTAACAAATAGCTTTAGGTATAAAAGCAAATAAACAATATGCTATACATGTTTAATAGGAGGGAAAATGATACTTTCAAAATCAAAGATTTTAAAAGAGATAAATAAAAGTATATTTATTTATCCATTTAAAGAGGAACAATTGAATTCTAATAGCTATAACTTATTGATAAGCGATGAATTGTTGGTGTATTCGTGTGTTTCACTTGATATGAAGGTAGACAACCCATATAAAAAAATAATAATACCCGAAGAAGGTTACATGTTACAACCAGGGGAATTGTATTTGGCATCGACTTTTGAAAGAACAAAAACGCTTAAGTATATACCCAAAATAGAAGGTCGATCTTCGGTGGCTAGATTAGGTTTGTTTGTGCATATTTCAGCTTCTTTAGGTGAAGCGGGATTTGATGGACATTGGACGCTGGAACTGTCGTGCATAAAGCCTCTAAAGATATATCCACATGTTCCTATATGTCAAATATACTTCAATGAGATCAGTGGAGATGCTGATTTGTGCGAAAGCAAAAAATATCAATATAGCGAAGGTGTAGAAAGAAGTAAAATGTTTAAAGAATTTTATAAATGATGGGGAGTTGTTATGTTAAGCTATCACGATTTAGGAAAGGAAATTGGGAAAAACATCTTTATATATCCGTTAAAAGAAAACAATGTAAAAGGGAACACAATAGATTTCACTGCTAGCAAGTTTGCTTTTTCCACCGAGGGGAATCTTCTTTACAATGAGTCGAAAAAAGAAATCGTCATTCCTAAACATACTACAGCATGTATTATTACGAATGAATCACTTTACTTATCTGGTAAAATTGGAGGAACATGTCACTCTCGTATAGGATTATTGCAACGGGGTATTGGTCATATTAGTACAACACTTGATCCGTTTTATTGTGGTCAATTGTTTGTTGTTCTTCACAACACAACTGGCGAAGAGATAAGAGTTGCTGAAAATGAACGTATAATTTCTTTAATGTTTTACTATTTGATATCGCCTATTCTAGAAGATTCACACACATGGGCACCAACTCATCTTGACAAAATAAAGGAGCCAACCAAAAATTCGTACAGAAGTTGGTTGAATGATAACCCCTGGGCAAATAATAAGGATCTATTAATTACTTTTTGCTTAGATTCTGATGAGTATAAAAACTTCAAAAAAAACTACAAGGCAAAGATTAAAAGAAGTGGTACCCCGTGGGAAAAGTTTATTATATTTTCAAAACATAACAAGAAAACGATTGCTTGTTTTATCGCTGTGGTAATTTTATACTGTTTATTAGAGTTGTTTTTATTTGTTAATATGGTTGATGCAAACAGCAGCAGAGTTGACTACATTATTCCTGCTGGTTTATTTATAGTTGGATTGCTTATAGGTAAAAGAGAATGAAAAGGATAATATTAACAATATCTGGCGGTATGCTGGAGACAAAAAAGCCCAATATAAAAATTCGTCAAAAAATACGTTATCTAAACTATGGATTGCTTGGTTTAAGCACTTTGTTGAAACACACTTGCGATTTTGATATACTTATGTTTCAGGGCGAATATGATCACCCAATAGATACGCTGAGAAAAATTATAAGTTGCGGTATCAATATTTCAACAGACTGTTATTGTGTTTTATTATCCATTCCTAGCTTCTATTCTGTATCTTGGTGCAAGGAGTTTTGCAAACTTATTAAAGAGAATTTTGGCACAAGGATCATTGTAGGAGGACGTTGGGTCGTAGATAACCATGTTGACTGGGTAAAAGAGACGTTGGTTCACATAGATAATGTAGTTACTGGTTTTGGTGAATATGCACTTGTTAATATGTTTTCAGATCGAAAAATAACGAATGATGATTTGGATGGAAGCAAAAAGTGTTTTGATTGGTTTGATTACAGTTTGTTATTTGATTATAAAAAATACCAACCCTGTATTGAGGTGTCAAGGGGATGTGGTTCTGGGTGTATGTTTTGCGCCGATAAGGTAAATAAGCGTACTCCTAACAAAGATATTTTATTAATTTCAAACGAACTTGATAATATTAACAGATTATATAATCATGAGAAGTATTCAGTTTATTTTCAAGCTCCTCATTTTATTTTTGAGAATCCCTGGACTGATAATTTATGCAAAATGTTAACCTTTAGAGAAACCTCTGTTTCTTGGAGATGTACTACGCGCGTTGAATCTATCAAAATCGATAAATTAAAAAAATTAAAGGAATCTGGTTTAAAGGTTTTAGATATAGGATTAGAAAGTGCAAGTCATACACAACTTTTAGCAATGCAGAAAACAAAAGCTCCAAAAAAATATTTAGAACAGGCTGAAAAAGTCCTTGATGAATGTAATAAACTAGGTATTTGGGTTAAATTCAACTTGCTATTATATGCAGGAGAAACTTATAAAACTATTAACGAAACAATTGATTGGATAACCGATCGTAAAGAGTTAATAAAAAATATTTCGGTAAGTAGTTTGACTTATTACAACAATATGACATCAGTAAATTATTTTTTAGAACTAGGAGCCTCCATTCCAAGACAAAGTCATTTAGTAGAACAAGGGTATTGCAACTTGAATCTAAGTTCAGAAATTGACGCAACCGCCGCTCAAGCACTTGCAATTGAAATTCCGAAATTAGTATCTACACAACGAGATTTTTATGATGTGAAAAAAATATCGTACTTTGAAATAGGATACTCATATGATGATTTTTTAAACGATCTTAGAGAATGCAACTTAAAAGAATTACCGTTTACAATCAAAAATAACATATGATTGTCTACATAATAAGTGTTTACTTTTATAAGGTGATCTTGGTGGATGAACAGATATCCTTTCTGTTGATAGAAGTTAATTGCAACATATAGTGAATTTTATGTTAGGGCTCCAATACCGCTCTAATGTATGTTCAGATAATAACTAATAATATTGAATTAAACTGCTATTACAATAATTTGATACAAATGTCAATATAATCAAAACCACCAGTTAAACTGGTGGCTTGCACCACCCTCCAGAAGGGGTTATTGCCGGCTTAAGGGGCACTGAAATGTTATTATAGCATCACACGCACTGCCACCCGTGAAACGGGTAGATGTTCAGGCTGCTCTCGGACCCCTCTGACGAGGGAACTGGCAAAACCGTAGGTTTTGACAGAGGGAGAGAGAACGACGACTACCCCTCTATCTTCGGCTTTGCCGAATCCATCTCCACTGACACGGGGAGGCAAGTGTTCGGTCTGCTTCTTTCCTTCCCCGGTTCAACCGGGGGAAGCAAAAAGCTTTAGCAAAAGAAAACCTCCGAGTATAATGGTAGTGTGTTTGGCGACGCAATACCAAAAATACAAGGAGGACTTTCAATAATGAAAAAGAATAACAATGAAATAAAAACAACAGCTAACTCAACCTACAGATGTCAGTATCATATAGTCTTTGCACCTAAATATAGGAGAAAAGAAATATATGGAAAGTTAAGAAAAGATATAGGAGACATATTAAGAAAATTGTGTGAGCAAAAGAAAGTAGAAATAATAGAAGCGGAGGCTTGCCCTGACCACATACATATGTTAGTGAGCATATCGCCATATTTAAGTGTATCACAGTTCATGGGATATCTCAAGGGCAAAAGCAGTTTGATGATATTCGATAGACACGCAAATCTCAAATATAAATATGGCTCAAGGCATTTCTGGTGCAGAGGGTATTACGCAGACACAGTGGAAGAAACAAAAAGGTGATAGCGGAGTATATAAAGAACCAGATAGCTGAAGATTGTGCCAACGACCAATTAACGCTAAAAGAATATATTGACCCGTTCACGGGTAGCAAGAACAATTAAGCAAAAAATAAACAGCCGCACGTGAGCGGCTGCTTGAGATTGTAATGCGTTGTCAAACATTCGATACCCCTGTTGCAGGGGTTAAGCCTGTAAAACCCCCTTATAGGGGTTGTGCAAACCACCCGTTCAACGGGTGGTTTTGATTATATAGTTGCTATTTGGCAATTCCAACGAGGTGCTTTTGAATTGCAGTTGCGTCTTTGATATTAATATTACCTGTATTATCAAAATTCAAAAAACCAGTATTTTTATATCCTTCAATCTGTGCCAGGAATTTTTGTATATATGTTGCATCTTTGATGTTAAAATCATTATCAAGGTTTGCATCTCCTCTGTGTCTTCCAACACATCCGCTTGCAAAGGCATCTGATATATCAAGATTTTCACTTTCGTAAGCTTCTTTCAAGGTATAAACCTTTTGCTCGGCAGGCACATATACAAAGTGAGCAAGTTCATAAAGACTGTGAGTTTCGTGATGAGTAACAAGATAATCGCCAAACTGTTCGGTGATAAACGCCTGATCTGCACCACCGAAACAACCAACAAACACAATATAGTTAGGGGTTGATTCTGTATTTTCGTTATGTGCGTAAAGCATATTATAATATCCCCAAGGCATAACCTTGGTAGCAAATACTTCAGGGTAGAAATTAGGAGCAATTTCTTCAGCATAACAGAAATTGTTGTCGGGATACATCTGTTTCAATCCGTTTAAAGCTTTTTCAAATTCGTTTATGTATTCGAGGGATTCAACTCCGTATTTACCATCACCATAATAATA
Organism: Ruminococcus sp.; assembly: GCA_045654185.1. GTDB lineage: Bacteria > Bacillota > Clostridia > Oscillospirales > Acutalibacteraceae > Ruminococcoides. The sequence continues at coordinate 130,265 of JAZOMY010000005.1, read as the reverse complement.
GTACCAATCACATGGCGGATACCATTCATCGAAATTTGCAGCATCTTGCCAGTTTGGTCTAATAATCGAAATTTTCCCCATATTGTCCTGAGTGTGTATAAGAGCTGTACGTCTGGCAAATTGGTGCATAGGTAATTCGATTGGATCAGGAACCTCAATATAGTTATTCCAAATGATTGCTGTTACATCTTCTGGAACATCATAGTAGTATACATTTTCAGCATCAGCTTTATTTGCTTTTATACCGGGAAATGAGGTTTGAGAATCTGTCCCCTCCCACCAATATATACCGATGGAATCAGTTTGTTCGTTGAACCAATCGTCAGGTGCGAGGAAAAAGTATCTGTTGCAGCCTTCTTTTACTTGTGGGAGTGGTTCGTATGCAATCTCATGATTACCGGCAGTAACATTTGGAATGAAAAATACAAGTAATATTATTACGCATAATAATCTTACAATGGTATTCTTTAATTTCATAGATACACTTCCTTTACAAATGTTATTTGTTAATATAATTATAGCATATTTGTATAAAATATCAATATAAAGTTCATTTTATATGGTGATATATGTCGATATAGTTTGTGCTAAAGAGAAAAGTTATATGTTTTAGCGATAGAATTAGTTGTGAGTTTTCACAAATATAAATTAAATAGTTGAAAATAATTGTCTAACATGATACTATGTCTTTGGAGTGTGAAAAACCTTCACCAAATAATAAGGAGGAGAGTCCGATGTATATGTGAAAATTGTACAAATTACTAAAACTAATGTATATAGGAGATTAATCATGAAAAATTATAATATTAAACGTTTATTGAGCTTTGTATTAGTATTTGTTATTTGTATTTCTTGTTTTAGTATATCAGTTTTTGCAATCGATACGCAGACAGAAAACAAGATGGATTCTATGTTGATCAATATATTAGATGAGGCTTCAGATGATGAAATAATACCTGTGTCAATATGGTTTGAGGATATTGATAAAACTGAACTAGCAGAATCAACTATAGAATCGTTGGATACTTTGATTGACAGTGAACAATTACCAATAGGTGTAAAGAATTCTATAAATCAAAGCACAGCAATCGTTGATGTTTCAAAATCAGAAGCGGAACTAACAATAGTAGAAATACAATCTATTGTTGAGGCTGAGAGAAACAATGCAAAAGAAATATATCTTGAATATAATGCAGAGCAATTTGAAACTATTTCTGAAAACTTAGAAAATTTTAGTTTGATATATAATTGCAAATTTGCACCTAATATTGTTATTGAAACTTATAAGTCGAACATTTATTTGTTAAATGACTATACGAATATAACAAACTTGTTTTATTATGACGAAGATATACTTGATTTAGATACAAGTTATGATGACTATTCTGCAAGCGGAAGTAGTTCAGTACAGATAAATCCTGCACATTGTTTCGATTCAATTGATTCTAATAGTAGTTTAACTGGCAATAATATTAAGATAGGAATGATTGAAGGCGGTACCCCGGATGATGAATGCAGATCTTTAAAAGATGTAACGTACAACATTACTTATGCCCCGGGTCTTACCGATGATTTTCATAAGGAGCATTCATCAACAGTTGCAAGTTTAATGGTGGGTAAATGTGAAGATGAAGGCTTTGAATATACAGGAATGGTTCCTGATGCTAGATTATATAGTACATCTGTTAATGTTACAGGTGGTTGGAAAGCTGGCATTGAGTGGCTTATAGATAATGGTGTAAATGTAATTAATATTAGTCATTCTATGGTTGAAGAAAGATATACTAGTAGTAATGATGTTTCAAAATGGATCGATCATGTTGCTTATCATCACTCGGTTACAGTTGTTGCTGCGGCAGGTTACTTGTCATCTTATGGAAAGTATAATGTTTCTCCCTTAGCGTTTTCGAATAATATAATTGTTGTTGGTGCAGTTTATCTGGATTGTGATGCAAATGGTAATTACATTTTTAGAGATTTTCCAAACTCCGCATCTTCTGAAGAAGGCAAGTATTTTCCGCATGTTGTAGCGCCTGGAAATCCTGGATATATTCCAGGTTGTAATGCTCCTGCTGGTGCTGGTGATGAAGGAAATAGTTTTTCTGCCCCTATGGTAGTTGGTGCAGTGGTACAGTTAATAGATGCACAACCTTCTTTAGCAACAAATCCTACTCTAATAAAATCCTTGATTATGGTTGGTGCTGACGGTAAGAAATCAGGTACGAGTGATGATACAACAGGTACCGATATGGATAGAAGGTATGGTGCCGGAGTTATTAATGTGTTACGATCTTTAATGTGTATGTCAACTAGCTCTGTGCCCAAAACTTTTACATATCAATATGCTCCAATAAATTCTAGTATTACTTTAAAAATGTATGTTGCTGAACCGGGAAATGTTAGAATGGCATTAAATTGGCAAGGTAAAAGTATGTTTGGAAATGAAGAGCATCTTAACTATGATGACTTAATAATGTATTCGCATTCGTTTATGTTTATAACCGTTACATCGCCAAATGGAAATGTGTACACATCTCGCGATGTAACAAATACATTTCAGTTATTAGTTTTTAATGCACCTTCAAATGATTTGGGTGAATATTCTGTTACAATATCTCGTAATGGTCCTAGTAGCTATTCTACACCGATTTCTTTAGCGAATTATGGAACAGAATATTTGTATCAAGTGGTTTGATTTGTAGCAATTTTTTATACTAAAGTACTGTAATTTGAATTTACTAATAAATTGTAGACTAAAATAAGAGGAGGATTATGGATTATGAAAAACAGATATATGTATTCAGCTATAAGTGTTATATTAATTTTAATGATAGTTATATCATGTTTTGCTTTATCAGCAAGTGCGACTGCACAAATCAAACCGGTTTTAAAAAATAAAATTAATAGCTTACTTGCCGAAAAGATGCAGTTAGTAACGGATGATGTAAAAATACCTGTATATATATGGTATGCTGATATTGATCAAAACGCAGTAGAAAAAGAAGTGAAAGCAGAGTGTGGATTGTCAGCGGATAATATCAGTGTTGATTATGAAATGCCTTCTGATGAATTGATTATGTCATATAGAACTGGCAGTGAAAATGCAGTAGTTGAAATGAATGCATATTTTGAAAGAACCAAGGATGAAAGAGCAAAGGAGAAGGAATTTACCGATAAATATGTTTTAGTAAGGCGCAATGTGTCAAGAGAAAAGTATTCACAAAAAGCAAACGATATTATTTCTGCTTTTACAAGTTTAGAAGAAAATATCATATTTAAAAGTGAATATGCTCCTGCTATAATTGCCAATCTTACTAAAAGTGATATTAATCAGTTAAAGAACGATGATAGAATCGAAGAATTAGGATACTTGGAGCCTTGTGTCGGTTCTGACTTAGAATTAACAGATAGTGCATCAGAAGATGCTTTGATTCAAATTAATAATGATGCAATGGGAATATCAAAAACATTGGGGTTGTTGAGTTTAACAGGAGAAGGCGTTAAAATCGGTATGTTAGAGTCAAGTTGTCCCGATGTTCAAAATGAATTAATAGATGATGCAAATATAACAATTAGAGATTCTGTTATGATGAAAGATCATTCTGTTAATGTTGCAAGAATTATGGTTGGAGATGTTGATGGAATTGCCCAAAATGCCCAGTTGTTTAGCGCGAGAAATCCAGATGCGTATGGGATTAACGATCTTTTTGATTATGAGCAGTTTGAATGGTTAATTTCAAAAGGTGTTTCCATAATTAATTTAAGTTATGGAATTTTCCCATTAAATTCTGGAGAAGCTTCATATGCATTTACTGAAAAATGGGTAGATCATCTTGTCTCTTATCATAGTATTACTGTTGTTGCCGCCACTGGAAATGGTGGTTTGTCAGGTCAGCGTGTTTGCTCGCCTGCTATGGCACACAATGTAATTGGAGTTGGTGCATACAGCACAAACTATACTGTAGAGCATGACGATGATTATATGCAAGGGTATTCAAATTGGATCAATTTGGGAGACGAATATATAGGTGTAGAAAAACCCGATGTGATTATGCCAGGTGATATCACTACTCTCGATTATGTTGGTGCATCGATCAATGATATTGTAAGTGAAACTGAATATAAAACAACAGGGACAAGTTTTGCAGCTCCTATGTTAACAGGTTCAATTGCACTTATGTTAGAATTGAAACCTTCTTTGTCTGCATATCCTCAAGCGATAAAAGCAATAGTAATGGCTTCTTGTCATAGGAAAGTTTTGCCCTATGCTAGTGGACAAGAGGAAGATATTGAAGATGGAATTACCGATAGACAAGGTGCTGGCGTTCCAGATGTTTGGACAATGGCTTGTATTGTAAGTCAAGGTACATACGGAATAGGTGTTTTAAGTGGAGGACAGCAGATACATAGATTTGTTCAGCCTAAGTATGGAGCCTCAAAAATGAATGTAAGTTTGTGTTGGTTAAGAGATAATAGTAAGGTTGATGAAGAGAATATAAATAACAATTCTCTGAATGTGGGTAATTATGTTAATTTGGATTTATCTATTAACTATAATGCTTCTCAACAGGCTGTTTCAGAAAAGCTCAATAGTTCAACAGAAATGCTATATGTTGATATGAATTCATCAAGTGGAATGTATGAAGTTGTTGTCAGACGAAATTCTACATGTACGGATGAAGTTAGGTATGGGTATGCATATAGTACAAATTCACCTTATTTTTCTCCAGATTCTACTGAAGGAATTTTTCGTTTAAGAAATCTTGCTACCCAAGAATATTTATCTTTAAATACATCAACAAATCAACTGTTGATGCAAGGATATATGAGCACAAACACAAAGCAAGAGTGGATAATACAGGAAATTCCAACGGGAGCACATAACATCAAATCTGCATACAACTCTGTCCAAGGAATTGCTAATGTAGGTAGTATTATAGACTCTTATAATAAAACCGTTGTACTAGGTACAGATACTCTGAATTTTTCAATATTTGATTGGGATTTTGAAGAACTTACAGCCGATTATGGTGCTGTGCGTTTCTATACAAGAACAGGTGCTACGGAATGGTACTTTGGTTGCGATGAAAGCAAAGCGATCATATCATCAAATATTTCCTCTTCCTTAAATGGTTATTGGATACTTGAGCGAATTAATTATCGTCGTGGAGATGTTGATTTAGACGGTGACCTTGACGCTAATGACGAATTATATATACAGAGATATATTGCGGACACTTACACATTTAATAATAAACAACTGTACTTAGCTGATGTTAACGACGACGGAAGAATTACAACGGACGATTCGACTAAACTTCAGAAGATCAGATTAGGTATGGTTGAATTCTGATATCTAATACATCTGTTTTGCTAAAATTAATATAACTATGTCAGAGAAGAATCCCTGTTTTCAGGGATTCTTCTTTTTTAAAACTGTATGAATAGTGATAGAAGGGACTTGTTTGGTTTAGTGCAGAATACTTTTATTTACTTGATATGACAATGAAACACAAAAATAGATTTTTTCACAGTAGAGAATTGATAACTTTCTACCGTGAGATTTTATATACTGTTTTTGTGACAATTCTACTTAATTGCTCATATCAACCTAAAATTGAGCTTTTTCAGCACTTGAATTCAACAAGGTTCCTTTTTATACAACAAATTGGTTAGATTTACCGACAATTGTTGCTCGTTCCAATGTAAAGGAGTGTAAGCTTTATTATAACTTTCATGCTACAATTAGTATATTATTACTGGCCATTAGGCAATTCAATTTCTACAATAGAATATCACATCAAAAGAAAAGTCGAATTTGTTCTTGTGTTATTAAAGAATAAGTTCGACTTTTTTTATTTAATCATTATTTTAACCATAGATGACAAATCTAAGTGGCAAGGCTATATAGCTCGTTATCCTTAATCCTTTTTTGTATTAAGCGCAAATTAAAACGAAAAAGGAGATATAACCATGTCGATTAATTTTGGTAAAGAATATAATAAGTTTAATGCTGAACAGAAAAAGCTCAAAATGTATTATGAATCATTAGGGATGAGCAAAGAAGTAATAGATGCTCTTTATGATTTCGATAAAATGCAGTTTTGTGAAGATATCGCCTTTAGGCGAAGAACACAGAGCCTTCAAGCATCGGATGAGGATAATATTGCAGATGATGATAAAAGTCCTTTGCTTAAAAGGTTTTTAGAAATTATTTCTGTACCTTTTGAGTTTCATACTTCGGAAAAGTTTTGGTGGCTACAAGAAATTGAAGATGAAGAACTATTAAGTGGATTGATGCAATTATCTGTAAATGAATTGGAGGTGATTACATATTTAGTATTTGAAGGCTATAAGCAATATGAAATTGCAAAAATTAAAGGTGTGTCACAGCCTTCAATATTCAAAAAAATAAAGAAAATTAAAAAAATATTAAAAAGTTTTTGATTTTGGTTATAAAAAAGGCTTTTTCGTGCTCTACCATATAGAGGCTATTTTTTAGAGCAGCTGTGAACCTTGACAATTTAATACTTTGAATGCAGATTAAACTTTAACTCATAGGATAAAGGAGTGCTTTCAGGCGAAGCCGCCAAGACCTCAAATGAGCGAGCGATAACCTTTGCCTGAGCACGGCACTCCTCCTATGTGCAGATAATGATACTTCTGTAGAGATACAGCCCTAAAGAGGAAAAAGGGATATGTTGTTTTTTGATGAAAACTGATGCCTCTTACGACATATATGGCGTTTTATCTTCGATTAGATGAACGTACTGCATTCAAGCAATTGGAAAACAGTTTACTGTGAGTTTGATTTCATTGCTTGCTCACAGTTTACATATCGCCCTAAAGGGCAGCTTGTCGAATGGACAGCAAAAACACTGCGCAGGACTCGTAGTATTCCTGCGTAGCATTTTGTTGTTCATATAAGAAGAACAGGAGATGAAAAATGTTTGAAATAGAAAGTAAACATGAGGATTTATTTGAAAACTATTTAGAAAGAGGTGTTGCATATAAAGGCGGAGTTTATGACTTTACATTTGAGAATAGATACATGATTTATCATATAGACAGAAAAACGATAGTTTCATATATAGCAATCGATATGACTACGGATAGATCTTCAAGAGTTATCTCAAAGAAACACTCTGATGTTTATAAAGATGAAACATACCATACTATGATACCCGCGATACTATATTCGGTAAAACACACTGGCGATAGAAGATATTTATGCTCAATGGCTTATTACAATATTGAGCCGATAGATATGATAAACATAATTTTCAGAGTTGTGCTTCCAAATTATGGATACGGAGTCAGAGAGGCACAAATAAATCTATGTATCGATATGTTCAATGGATTGACGAAAAAACAAGTTGCTATTTGTGAAGCAGAGGTAGGAACAGGAAAAACCCTTGCGTATTTAGTTGCCGGAATAGTTGCTAAGTATTACTACAAGCAACAGTATCAATCGGTTGAGCCTGTTACAATTTCTACTTCAAGTATAGAACTACAGAGAACCTTAGTGAATAAAGAGATACCCAACCTTTCGAGAATGCTGATGGAGTATTTTATAATTCCAAAACCTATCAGTGTAACTCTCAGAAAAGGCAGGGAGAATTATATCTGTCCTTATAGATTTAACGATTACCTTTCCAAGATTGAACAGCAACCGAAAAAATATAGTCGTACATTGGATTTACTCAATGATATGAAAGGTTTTCCTCTTGGTATAGACTTGGATAACTATCCGTTAAACAGGTCGATAAAAAAGAAAATAAACAACATCGGAGAATGTTATAAATGTAAGATTAAAGAAAATTGTGATTATGCAATTATGATTAACAGAGTTAATAGTAAGCATGATTTGGATTTTCAGGTAGTAAATCATAATTTATATCTTACATCGCTCAAGATTACAGATTTTAATGATATGTCTCTTCATTTAGCAAGTTCATTTACCATTATAGATGAAGCACATAAGTTTAAAGAAGCAGCTCAAGAAGTCTTCGGTTTTTCATTTTCTGTTGCAGATATAATACACTATTTAGAAATCAGCAAAGGCAAGTGTCTGTTTAAGAAAAACATAGCTAAATATAATGGCTTGCTTTCACAGTTAATGAGAATAAGTCAAGAGTTTATGAAATCAGTGGCAAAGAAGTCGAATATAAATGATTTGTCTGAGAACCATTCGGGACTTGTAAAGTTTGATTCCGGTCTTTCGCTATACTGCAAAAGAATTTTGGATAAGCTAAATGATATAGAGGATATGAAATTGCCTTATGAAAATGGACAAGCTGGACAATATATAAATCTTCTAAGTACACTCAATAGCTTTCTTGATTATGAGAATAATCTGACTTGGGTAACTATCAGTGATGATGAAGAAATCGTTTTTCATTGCACTCCTTTGAATATTTCAGAATTGCTGTATAAGTACATATGGAATCGACGCAGAAGCCATGTGCTGACTTCGGGAACAATGTCTGATGGTAATGATTTTGAATATTTCAAATTTGAGAATGGTCTTAGCTATGTGCCAACACATCTTATTTCAGAGTCAGCCACAGAGTCACCTTTTGATTACAAAAACAACTCTCGTCTATATATCCCAAGTGTGCTTCCTAAATTAAAGGAGAATCCGAATTATATAAAAGAAATATCCGATATTTGCTTGGAATTGATTCAGGCAACCAACGGACACACGATTATACTATTTACCTCTTATAGAACTTTAAATTCTGTGTATGCAGAATTGAAGGAACAACTCAAAGACTATGAGATTATAAAAATGGTAAGAGGAAATAAAACAGCGATTAGCAGTTTTAAGCGAGCTGATAATGCTATCTTATTTGCGGCAGGTTCTATGTGGGAAGGCATAGATATTGCAGGCGATAAGCTTTCTTCTGTTATCATAGTTCGTTTGCCATTTCCTCAAAGAAGTATCCTAATGGAAGAAAAGAAAAAAGACTGCTTCAGTACTTATGAATTTGTTGAACAATATTGTGTGCCCAATATGCTGATTAAACTCAGACAGGGTGTAGGCAGACTCATCAGAAGCGAAACCGATACAGGAGTTGTTACGATTCTTGATGAACGAGTAGCTCGTGGCGGTAGATATCGCCACAGGGTTTTGCAGACACTAAATAAGTTCGGCAAAGTAGAAAATATGACTGATTTAAGAAGGTTCTTTGAGAAAGTGAAGCCCACAGAGTATTGGGGCGCAGAACAATAAAAGAGGATGCTGTCAGCCTATATGACAGAGAAAGGACATCTATGAATAAAGTAAACGAAAGCACAAAAATTAAATCGGTACAGTTTGAATATGTTGGGACAGACGAACAGTTTGTTAAGTTCTTAAAATGCATTTTTAGAGATTACATAACAGGAAACTATGTAGCAAATGATGAGCAAAAAAGTTTTGTTCGAACGAGTTCAATTTAAAGCTGGATATTACAGAACTCTTGTGATATGTTGTTGTTGCACCAAGGTAGTGCGACAACAATATTCCAATTAAGCTGAAAGGAGAATGCACATGGTAAATGAAATTCTGCGTACAAAAAGAACTTTACGTGTATGGTTATATTACCGATTATCAAGAGATGAAGATGTAGAACTTAATTCACTTAATAATCAGCGAGGAATTCTTGTAGACTTCGTAGATAGTAAAGGATACGATATAGTCGGAGAATCCTTTGATGATAATGTAAGCGGTATGCATTTTGAAAGAGAGGGCATACATAAACTTTGCGAAGCTGTGGATAAGGGTCTTATTGATGCTGTAGTAGTTAAAGACTTATCACGACTTGGCAGACACAGAACTCAGACTGCAGTATTCATTGATTACTTAAGACAGCACAAAGTCAAGGTGTTATCAGTTACAGAGAACATCGATACAAGTGATGAAAACGATGACTTGCTTGTAGGTTTCAAAGGTATCGTCAACGACTTATATGCAAAAGATATATCAAAGAAGATACGTGCAGGATACCTTCAAAAACAGAAAAATGGTATCATAATAACAACTCCTATGGGCTATTACAAAGACAAAAATACTGATGAAATTGTGATAGTTGAGGAAGAAGCTCAGATTATCAGAAGAATATATGAGCTTTACTTATCAGGCTATGGAATGAAATCTATTATGAATCTTCTCAACAATGAAGGAGTAAAGGCTCCTCAGTATTATCAAAATCTCAGATACAAAAAGAAACTCCCATATACTCGCCCGGATATATGTAAAAAGTATCTTTGGAATGCTACTACAGTAAAAAGAGTTTTACAGAACGAATTTTATATGGGTACATTAATATGTCATAAGTCTGCTACAAGCAAAATCAATCATACAAGAACTGCTATACCCGAAGAAGATAGATTTGTGCATGAGAACTATGTTCCTGCGATTATTCCCAAAGAAAAGTGGGAGCAAGTTCAACATATAATAAATCAAAAAGCGGAAGGACATGTAAGAGCGTCAACTTCTAAGCCATGTCACAGATACACAGGGTTGATTAGATGCGGTGACTGTGGATGCATCTTCTCCTGTAAAATAAGAAAAAGAGAGGGGCAAGCCGACAGAATTGAGTATGTATGTAACGGATATCATCGCTACGGTAGAAATCAATGTACTCCTCACAGAATCAATGAAACAGAAATTGACAAATTGATATATGATGAGATTCTCAGAATAAAAGAACTTGCAATGGCAAAATATCAGACAGTTGAAGATGATATCAAACGGTGGATGAGGCAAGAAGGTACAGTCAAAAGCACCATTGACAAGCTAAATATGCAGCTTGAAGTACATAGAGAAGACCTAAAATCCTTGCTTCTTGAAAGAATAAGAGATAAAGCACATGCCGATATCTATGATGATATGATTGCAAAATGTGAGTCGCAAATTGCATGGTTAGAGAAAGAAATTAATTCAATCTTGGACTACAATGCAACAATCAAAAGCAGAAAATCAGATATTAAAAGTTCTATTGAATTGCTTGAAAAGATAATTCAAGAAGGAGAAATAAGTGATACCAATATTCGTATGTTGGTAAACAAGATTGTTGTAAGTGAGCGGAATGGAATGATTAGTATCCAAATTAAACTAAACGCAAAATTTACAAATCACATATTAACCTGCGATGATGAATATTTGGTTATATCGGAGATAGAATCAGCTCAGGCATTAGCAAAAAAGGACACACCCCATTATGGAATGGAGTGTGTCCTTTGATATGCAAATATGGTACCAAAAAGAATAATTAAGTAGTACAAACGACCTCAAGACCATATATTTGAAGCATACCTTCGTCCTCGATATAAGCAGATGGTTTGATTACAAAACAAATTTCTGAGACGTTTTTTAATGCTTCCTTTTTTATTTCTCCTAAAGGTAAAGTTATTTTGTTTTCTCCATCTTTCAAACGGATGGTTTGCCTGGTCAAAATCAAGTTGTTATCTGAATGCTTAATTTCTATATCTATCTTACTGATTGAATTGGTATAGTTATTAACATAAACTTGTATGAAAGCGTTTTCAAAAAGAAGGGATAATTCGTAGAGGTCAACTTTATCAACATATTGATAAACAAAACTTAAGAATTCAGGATAATCATAGCTGTTTCCAAATGGCTTAGCTCTAAAATTAACTGTGTATCCTGACTTGTTCGGCATAACACTGTATTGCAGATAATCGCCGTCTTCACCTTTAACATTTTGAGACTTGCACACTAAATGCTGTGCAGAACGATTGATATCATAATATTCAAGTATTAATCCTTTTAAACTATACACAAATTCATGAATCTTTTTGTTTAATCCTGATTTCAAAGCGGAAGGTGTTTTCTCAAAAATTGATTCAAGGTAACATCTCATTTCTTCGTCATCGTGAATATATGATACTTGTATTTGAGCCAAGGGAGTTCCAACTAATGCTTCTCCTTTTTTCAAAGGTGGTAAAGCTATAGGAAACACATAGCGATCTCCGTCAGTATGGCTGTTAACAAGAACAGAATAAGCAAAACCAAGTTCGATCATACAGAATCTGCTAGTATAATAGTTTGGGCTAAGTAATGGTATAAAAGCATCACAATTGTTTAGTGCCTTTGTAACTGATTTTACAAAGTCTTCGCCTGCTTTAATACTGCCGATCTGTGATGAACAAAACACCTCGACCGAAGGAGAGATGCTTTCTATAAAGTTAGATAGAGCTGTGGCTATTTTGCTATCTTTGCTTGAGTGGCTAATAAATATTTTCATAAACAACCAACCTTTCAAAAATGCCTCTTCTACATGGAAATTTAATACACAAAAGGCATTAGATGTCTATATGATATATGTGCTTTTGCATTTTACTAATCATTAAGTTTCTATAAGTATTCCGCGACGAAAACTATAATCAGCCGGCATAGAAAAATAGTGATTACCTTTGTCTTCAATATTAGAGGTTATTATAACCATATCAGGGGGTGCTACTAATTTTTTTGATAGTTCTACACGCAAAGAAGCAAAAGGAACTGAATTAGTATACCATTCTTGATTAATCAATGAAAGACCATCAGCGCTAAAAATAATATTTGCACCTTGATTATATATAGCTACTACATTATACAAGATATCACCGTTCTCATGAACCTCAAACTCTATGCACTTCAAATGTAATTCAATTTTGCTTTCGGATCCCGGAATATATATTATGCGATTAGATTCTTCCGAAAGTTTCGTAACAATAAAGTTTTTACACATTTGAAATTCTTCGTTTTCAAGTAAACGCAATATTTCAATATAGTTAACGTCTTTGAATGTTTGTCGTAGCAAGCCATTTCGATCAAAGTACATTTCAAAAGCTATACCGCTTAAAATGTGTTTTTTGATATCAATGTTTAAGGAATTGCTTATGAAATCTTTGATATAGTTTTGTGCGCTCCAGGCACCTCCATTTGCCGCTTGTAAAATATTCCTTCCCAATACAAATAAATCATTTGCGCTTGCAGATTCAAAAGATACCGAAACCAGTTTACTTATTGCAGGGTTTTGTTGATACCAATCATGTGTCTTCAACATTTCAATGATTTCGTATAAAGGATTATCAGTTCTAAAGTAATAGTTTTTGTCTGCTAAAGCGTCGGATGAATAAAAGGCAAAAGCATCTATTGAGTCTTCGTTAAAACAATAGTTTCCCATTAATGATGTGTGTTCCCAAGAAATTTGTCTACCATTTGTTTGTGCAGACAATACTTCTCTTACATGTTTAAACATGTTTTCTATAGGGATTCGTGGTAAATCTATTGATTGAAGCAAAGCAGAGGTATAAGCTCCGTGCCCATCGAATTCGACCGCTTTTTGTCCTGGAGATGTAGAAAATGCAATAATTGTTCCTTCTGGTGCAAATACTGGAGCAAACCCTTGAGTTTCCCCACCTCTACCAGAACCGTCCTGTCTGCATGCATCCAAAATTATGATTTTTGTTTTCAAGTTGTTCTCATAATTTTTCCCTTCAAGGGCGTTGATAAGGTAGTTCAAATCCAGTGCCATCCATTCGCGGTATCCAGCGTCAACTCCATTTGTGTCAATGGGCATCAATAGATTATGACCATTACATTCAAAGCCATGTCCTGCATAATAAAATAGGGCAACATCATAATCAGGTAAACGAGTTTCAAACTCGTCAATTGTTGTATGCATTGTAACGCGATCTAAATTTTCATAACACAACACATCAAAATTTAGATTTTGCAATTTGTCTGAAATCTCTCTGCAATCATTTGTAGCACATTCTAGTTTGCTTAAACATTCGTACTGATAATCGTCATTTCCAATACATAGGGCTATTTGTTTACGCATAATGTTTTGCCTTTCTAATTATTAATAATAGATAAAAACTTGTTTTCATTCATTAAACTAAAAACAATACTTATTAATATTATAGCATATTTGTGCCTTTCTTCAATGTTTTTCTATATAGAATTCGAATTAAAAAACTCACACGCAAGAAGATAAGTTAGTGGCCATTGTTGTTTAATGTACAGAGAAAACTCCATTGATATCTAAAATGATATGTTTAGATATCAATGGAGTTTTTTAGATGGTGCGGGCGACAGGACTTGAACCTGCAAGGATTTCTCCGCAAGAACCTAAATCTTGTGCGTGTGCCAATTTCGCCACGCCCGCATGTATGTATTTATATTGGATTTTAGCCTCTCTTTTCTCTTTTGAAAGGTAAGAATTTTCGGTGTGAATACAGAGAACTAAGAAGAGTTGTGAGTAGTTGTAGTCGAGAAACACTCACAATGTATAAAACAAGCAAGGCTTGGTTTATAACAAAAAATTACTGAAACAAATAAAGAAAAAACTTAGTGCGAAATCCGAATTTATGATTTGTCAGAAATTCGGATTTCATCGCTCTATCAGTGTGATGAAATCGCAAATTTTTTGCGACTATAAAGAAGTTGAAAAGTTGCCAAGTGTCGTGGAGGTAACAGAACCTATGGTTATGCGTATGCCACATGGATTTTGTTGTGATATACGTAAGTTCCCTCAAGGTAGCGTGACCTAAATCTGGCGCGTCTGCCAATTCCGCCACACCCGCATATTCGTATTGAGTTAACAGCAAACAACTTTTTCGTTGATGTATTGACTATTATATATGTTTGCTTTGAAAAAATCAAGATTAAAAATCTTGCGCACAATTAGGCAGATGGCTTTATTGTGTTGTTGGGATGAGTGGGCGAGAGTGCTTGTGACAGGATTCCCGGAATGTAAAATAAAAAAACGCGGTCCGAATCAGACCGCCAACATTATAATTTTAGCACGAATTATAAGTGAATGTCAACTATATAGCGTGCAAGATATATAAAATCTCTGTTATGTATGGAAAACTAATGTTAACTTTGTATAAAATTCCATCTTGAAAAGGTGCTTTTTATATGTTATATTATAGACAGAAAGAGGAAGGGTGAGTCCAATGTACAGTTGAACACACAATTCAGAATAAGGTAATAAATCCAAAAAATTCAGAAAGACAAAAAGAATAGAAAAATAGAAATTATCAAAAAACTGAACTTTCAAATAATTACCTTAATCTGAAAATAAGAAAACCTCAGAAGACAAACTCAAAAAAGCAAAGAAACCTTAAATCACAAGTAAATCCCACTTACGGGATAAAAAAGAAAGTTGTTGAAAATAAGGAATCAGAGCAGAAAATGAGGATGTCCATTTAGCAGAAAGAGAGGATAATATGATGTTAGATAACAAGAGTTCACAGAAATAACCCTTGGCTGATGTGTAAAGAAACACAGTCAAGGGTTATTTCATTTTTATAGGGAATTTGCGGATATCCGCAACACAGTATTATGATTTTCAACGTCGCCTCAGGGCGACTTTTTTATTTTGTCTACATTTTGCCAAAGAACTTTTAACAATACTGCTCCTTGACTATACTGCACGTTATTAATACTTCACCTTGATATTGTTTTGGTTGCCAAGTCTGCTCTGATGAGTTATAATTAACAGGTAATTCAGAATACCAATGTGAGGTTCCTTATGAAAGTGACTGCGGAAAACAGAAAAAGGAGATATTTCAGTCCTGCGGATTTACTTATTGCAGGACTTGTAGCGGTGTTTTTTGTGCTTTTTGCAGGTATGCTCTTTATGAGCCGTGGGGATGGGGAACTCTCTGCACAAATATACGTGAAAGGCGAACTTTATGATACCATAGAGCTTGCTTCAGCGAAAGAGCCTCAGGAAATTGAAATCGAGGGAAAAATCCCCCTTTTGATTTCGGTGAGCTCTGAGGGGGCGGAGTTTGTGCACTCGGGTTGTCCCGATAAACTTTGTGTCAGGCGTGGGCTTATCAGCAAAGACGGTCAGTCGGCTGTCTGTCTGCCCGCAGGTGTTTCTGTGAAGATTGTTTCTGATTCGGACAAACCCTCTGTGGATGCGGTAGCGGGGTGACGGTATGAGTAATAATTTATGGAAAATCAACCCCCGCGTCAGAAGTCTCACCTTGACAGCCGCCATGTGCGCGGTGGCAATTGCACTCGCTTTTCTGGAGGGGATGCTTCCGGATTTGCCCATGGTGCTTCCCGGAATGAAACTTGGACTTTCCAATGTAGTGGTAATGCTGGCGCTGGAGATGCTCTCTCTGCCCTGTGCACTGTCTGTTGTGATATTCAAGGCACTTTTTGCGCTTATTACCCGAGGCGGTGTGGCGGCGGCTCTCAGCTTTTGCGGAGGGGCACTTTCAACCATCACTATGTATCTTTTGCTCAGAAGCAAACTACCTCGCTTCGGTTATCTGGGAGTAGGAATTGCAGGAGCATTTATGCATAATGCAGGACAGCTTGCCGCGGCATATTTCTTTGTGGCGGATGCGGTTTTTGTGTATTTTCCTGTGCTGTGCGGACTCTCGCTTGTGACGGGTGCCCTTACAGGGTTTGTGAATCACATCTTGCAGGGTGTGCTCAGGAAGGTTTTAAAAAATCAGACAGATTTAAAATAGACAGGTGATATTGTGATGAGAAAAGTTTCGGATAACGCTAATACACAGACTTCTGCTAAGGCTAAAAATAAGAGTTTCGGAATGCTTCTGAGAGCTTCGGTGGTCATTGTGTTAATAGCGGTGGTGGGATTCTCGGCATTTTTTGTGGCGGATTTTCTATCCTCTGACGATGATAAGGGCGCCGCGGACATTATCACCGTAACCATCCTCGGCAGCACAATAAAGCTGGGCGACAGCAGGGTGGTAACCATAGCGGAACTTGACGAATATCTGAGAGAACTTGACGAGGAAGGTGACCTCAGCACAGTGGCTCTCATTGTTGATTCCGCAAATCCTCCCGACGTAGGACTTCACAACAGGGTTGTGGCACTGCTCCGCGAGTACGGAATTGAGGCAGATGAGATTGCCGCGGATGTGGATGGAAGTGATTCATCCCCCGACGAAGTATCGACTCCTGATGAACTCTGATGTGGCTTCTGAATAAGCGGATTTTTTTGCACCCGTTTTGCTCTGTGAACGGGTGCTTTTTGTGTATTATTCCAATATAGAAACATTTTTCTGTAAAAGTCAGGCTGCTTTTGTAATATTCGGTCAAATGTTACAATATTATGAATGAAATATTTATATTTTACCAAGTTGAAAAAAGTATCAGAAAATACTATAATTAATATATATTTGCGTTAATGAGGTGTTAATGTGCAGCTTCTTAAAGAAAGAATTCTTGCAGAGGGTCAGCTTTTTCCCGGAAATATTCTGAAGGTGGATAAGTTTCTCAATCATCAGGTGGATGTTCATCTTCTGGATGAAATCGGAAAAGAGTTCAGAAGAATATATGCGGACAGCGATATTAATAAAATTCTCACTATTGAGGCTTCCGGTATCGGTATTGCCTGTATTGCGGCTATGCATTTCGATTGTCCCGTGGTATTTGCCAAGAAATCAAAGTCCATCAACATCAGCAACGATTTTTATCAGTGCGATGTTATGAGCTATACTCACAATAATCTGAATCACGTTATTGTATCCAAGGACTTTATCGGACCCGAGGACAAGGTGTTGATTATCGACGATTTCCTTGCCAACGGCTGTGCGCTGAACGGACTTATTGAAATAGTCAAAACAGCAGGTGCAGAGCTTGTGGGTTGCGGTATTGTTATCGAGAAAGGTTTCCAGACAGGCGGCAAAGCCCTGAGAGACCGCGGAATCCGCGTTGAGTCCCTGGCAATAGTTGAAAGTATGAATCCCGAGACAGGGGAGATTGTGTTCGGATAATCTGGGGGAAACCCTATATTATAAAAAATTTATTGGAGGTTGTTCACAATGAAAAAGTTTCTTTGCGTACTGTTTGCTGCTCTGATGATTTTCTCTCTGGCAGCTTGCGGCGGCGAAACAAGCGGCAGTGATGATGCTACTGAGGTAAAGGTAGGCTTCATCTTCCTGCACGACGAGAACTCAACTTATGACAAGAACTTCATCGATGCAGCCAAGGCTGCTTGTGAGGCAATGGGCGTTGAGTATGCTCAGAAGACTCAGATTCCCGAGTCTGCAGCTTGCACAGATGCAGCTGTTGAGCTTATCGAGGTTGATGGCTGTAACATTATTTTTGCAGACAGCTTCGGTCACGAGTCCTTCCTTATGGAGGCTGCAAAGAAGTATTCTAATGTTCAGTTCTGTCACGCAACAGGTACTCAGGCTCACACAGCAGGTCTCAAGAATTTCCACAATGCATTTGCTTCCATCTATCAGGGCAGATATCTCGCAGGTGTTGCTGCAGGTATGAAGCTCAACGAGATGATCGAGGCCGGCACCATCAAGGCAGAAGAGGCTAAGATGGGTTATGTTGGCGCATTCACATTTGCAGAGGTTATGTCCGGTTACACATCCTTCTACCTCGGTGCAAAGAGCATTTGCCCCACAGTAACAATGGATGTTAAGTTCACAGGTTCATGGTATGACGAGACTCTGGAGAAGGAAGCAGCTCTTGCTCTCATCAACGGCGGTTGCGTTCTTATTTCTCAGCACGCTGACTCCATGGGTGCTCCCACAGCTTGTGAGACTGCAGGTATCCCCAACGTTTCCTACAACGGCTCCACCGTTGCAGCTTGCCCCAACACCTTTATCGTTTCTTCCAGAATCGACTGGACACCTTACTTCAAGTATATGATTGAGTGCGTTCAGAATGGCGAGGAAATCGCAACTGACTGGACAGGTACCATCGAGACAGGTTCCGTTGTTCTCACAGATGTAAACGAGAAGGCTGCAGCAGCAGGTACAGTAGAGAAGATTGAGGAAGTTAAGGCTCAGATCCTTGACGGTACTATCAACGTATTCGATACCGCTAACTTCACAGTAGGCGGTCAGGCTGTTACAAGCTACATGGCAGATGTTGACACCGATGCAAACTTCGAGAAGGATACAGAGGCTATCGATGGCGGCGTATTCTACGAGTCCAAGTTCAGAAGTGCACCTTACTTCGATATGGAAATCGACGGCATTACTCTTCTTGACAGAAACTACGGCTAATTCTTAAACTTCCGAGGCGGGGCACAGTCCCCGCCTCATACCTGTTTTCGTGTTAGTTCTGACCAAAATATTTAGTATTTAAATGTTTTGTTGAGAACTTAAAAAAGGAGGATATCAAATGTCTCAGAAACCTGCCATTGAGCTTTGCGGTATTACCAAAACCTTCGGCAAGGTTGTGGCGAATAAAAACGTCAACCTTGTTGCCAACAGGGGAGAGATTCTCTCCATTCTGGGCGAGAACGGCTCGGGTAAAACCACACTGATGAATATGATATCAGGCATCTATTTCCCTGATGAGGGTAATATTTTTGTGAATGGTGAGGAAGTTCACATCACATCTCCCAAGGATGCTTACAAATACAAAATCGGTATGATACATCAGCATTTCAAACTTGTTGATGTTTTTACTGCTGCGGAGAACATAGTTCTCGGTATTAAGGACGGCAAATATGACCTGAAGAAATCCACCGAGAAAATACGCGAGATATGCGATAAATACGGCTTTGACCTGGACCCCGAGAAGAAAGTCTACACAATGTCTGTTTCCGAGAAGCAGACCGTTGAGATAGTTAAAGTGCTTTACCGAGGTGCGGACATACTTATTCTGGATGAGCCCACCGCTGTACTTACTCCTCAGGAGATTCAGAAGCTCTTTGCGGTTCTGCGCCGTATGAGAGAGGCAGGCAAAGCCATCATCATCATCACCCATAAACTTGCCGAGGTTATGGAACTTTCCGACAGGGTTTCAGTACTCAGAAAAGGTGAGTACATAGGCTCCGTCAATACTTCAGAGACCACAGAGTCAGAGCTTACCGAGATGATGGTTGGCAAGAAGATTTCTCTCAATATCGAGAGAAGCGACCCCAAGAACCCCACAGACAGACTGGTGGTTGAGGGACTTGAGTGCCAGAACCGCGCAGGTGTCAAGGTGCTCTCGGATGTTTCCTTCACAGCACGCGGCGGAGAAATTCTGGGCGTAGCAGGTATTGCCGGCAGCGGTCAGCGCGAACTGCTGGAGGCTATTGCAGGTTTGCAGAAGGTTCATTCAGGACAGATTATATACACAAATCCCAAGACAGGTGCTACCGAAAATCTGAGAGATAAAACTCCCAGACAGATCAGAGAACTGGGTGTGCGCCTTTCCTTTGTACCCGAGGACCGACTGGGTATGGGACTTGTGGCCAATATGGACATTACCGACAATATGATGCTGAGAAGTTACCGCAAGGGAAGATCCATGTTCCTGCACAGAAAGGCCCCCAAGGATCTGGCAGAGAGGATTATTGAGGAACTTGCGGTTGTTACTCCCGGCACATCCACCCCCGTGCGTCAGCTCTCGGGCGGTAATATTCAGAAGGTGCTTGTGGGCAGAGAGATTGCTTCCGCCCCCAAACTTCTGATGGTAGCTTATCCCGTAAGAGGACTTGATATCAACTCCTCCTACACAATATATAACCTTCTCAACGAGCAGAAGGATAAAGGCGTTGCGGTTATCTTCGTAGGCGAAGACCTTGATGCACTTATTGAACTCTGCGACAGAATTATGGTTATCGGCTCAGGCAGAATAACAGGTATCGTTGACGGAAGAACCGCTACCAAGGAAGAACTCGGTATACTGATGACAAAAAATATTGCCTCTGAAGAAGATGTGAATAATATTGCTTCGGCTGCTTCTGATATTGCAACAGATGCACTTGGAGGAACAGAAATTCAGAATTTAAACGAAAGTGCAGGTGATACGAATGAGTAAAGCGAAAAGTTTAAAACACGGATTTGAGCCTCCTTTTCATCTTGTGAAAAGAGATGACCTCAAATGGTGGCAGGCGTGGCTTATCCGTATTGCCGCCATCATTGTGGCACTTCTGGTTGTGGGCGTTATTTCAATGCTGCTTACAAAGGAAAGCTTCTTCAAGATTTACGAGACAATGTACAGAGGCGCCTTCGGAAGACTTGAAAAAGGCTCCACTGTTATGCTCTGGATTTTCCTGCAGAGAACTGCAATTCTCCTGGGACTTTCTCTGGCGGTAACTCCCGCATTCAAGATGAAGTTCTGGAACTGCGGTGCCGAAGGACAGGCGCTGATAGGCGGACTTGCCTCTATGATTTGTATGATAGAGCTTGGTGACAAGCTTCCTTATCCCGTACTGCTTCTGGTTATCCTCGTATCCAGTATGGCGGCAGGTGCCTTGTGGGGTGTTATACCGGCTATATTCAAGGCACAGTACAATACCAACGAGACTCTTTTCACCCTGATGATGAACTACGTTGCTACTCAGATAGTCAAGTATTATCTGTATCTTGAGGGCGGCGGCTCCAATAAGATCAATCCTGTCTCCACAGGTAACCTTCCCATTATTGCTGACAATGAGTATCTTCTCAATGTTATTATAGTATTGGTTATCACCGTGCTTATGTATATTTATCTTAATTACAGCAAGCAGGGATACGAAATCAACGTTGTGGGTGAAAGCCGCAACACCGCCCGATACATCGGTATCAACATCAAGAAGGTTATCATCCGCACAATGATTATCTCAGGCGCCGTCTGCGGTATTGTGGGTATGCTTCTGGTTGCAGGTACTGACCACTCCATCGATACAAATACCGTTGGCGGTCAGGGCTTTACAGCCATTATGGTTTCATGGCTGGGTCAGTTCAATCCCTTTGTTATGGTTATTATGTCCGCTCTGGTTATTTTCCTTAATATGGGTTCGGGCAAGGTTACCGAAGCCTGCGGACTCAACTCCTCTTTTGCTGATATAGCAGTAGGTATCGTTATCCTCTTTGTTGTAGGATGTGAGTTCTTCATCCGTTATTCAGTGAAGTTTAAGTTTTCAAAGAAGGAGGTTGCAGCATGATTTCTTATATTGTAAGAGCTATTCTTATCGGTGTGCCCATGCTCTACGGCGCAACAGGCGAAATCATCACCGAAAAATCAGGTCATCTCAACCTCGGTATCCCCGGTATTATGTATGTTGGTGCCATCGGCGGAGTTACAGGTGCTTTCATTTACGAGAATTCCTGCGGCAACAACATCGACAATATGAACCCCTTCCTTGCGGTTTGTATTCCTCTGCTTTGTTCTATCATCGGCTCTGTGCTTATGGGACTTATTTATAGTTTCTTCACTGTAACTCTCAGAGCAAACCAGAACGTTACAGGTCTTGCGCTTACCACCTTCGGTATCGGTCTGGGAAACTTCCTGGGCGGTTCTCTCATTAAACTTATCGAGAGCGATATGCCCTCTATCTCTCTGGGAAAGACCAGCTCGTTCTTCTGCACAAAGCTTCCCTTTGCAGACGACCTTGGTTGGTTCGGAGAGCTTTTCCTCTCCTTTGACTTCCTCACCTATCTGTCAATTATCATTGCGATAGTTGCCTCTGTTGTACTTACTAAGACAAGAGTAGGTCTCAACCTCAGAGCAGTAGGCGAGAACCCCGCCACTGCCGACGCCGCAGGCATCAATGTTACAAAGTATAAGTACGTTGCCACCTGCATCGGCTCTGCTATTGCCGGTCTGGGCGGACTCCAGTACGTTATGGCTTACGCCACAGGCAGCTGGTCAAATGACGCCTTCGGTGACAGAGGTTGGATGGCAATTGCTCTGGTAATCTTCGCACTCTGGAAGCCCCATCTTGCAATTTTCGGTGCCTTCCTCTTCGGTGCGCTCTTCAACGCCAACACCTATGCCAAAGGTCTGGGAGTTGAAACTCAGGAGCTCTTCAAGATGCTTCCTTACGTTGTTACCATAATCGTGCTTGTGTTCACAAGTATGAGAAAGAAGCGTGAGCATCAGCCTCCTGCATCTCTGGGACTGTCTTATTTCAGAGAGGAAAGATAAACCCTCTTGACAATTTTCGATAAGATGTTATAATTGTCGTGTTAAATTAAATATCCGCTTATCAAGAGTGACTGAGGGAACAGGCCCTGTGACGTCCGGCAACCTGCTTAAATTTGGTAAGGTGCCAAATCCTGCGGAGTACCGAAAGATGAGTTTATTTGCCGCTGTCGGTACCCGACGGCGGCTTTTTTTATGTATTTTGAAAGGAGATTTATTATGGCTAAGTATCTTTTTACTTCCGAATCCGTTACTGAGGGTCATCCCGACAAAGTCTGCGACCAGATTTCCGACGCAGTTCTCGACTTTATCCTCAGCAATGACAAGAACGCACACGTTGCCTGTGAGGTAACCGCCACAACAGGTATGATTAATATTATGGGTGAGATTACCGCTGACTGCGACCTTGACGCAGAGGCTATCGCCAGAGAGGTTGCCTGTGATATCGGCTACGATAACGACGGTTGCGGCTTCAACGGCAATACCTGCAAGGTTAACGTATTCCTTGACAAGCAGTCCTCTGATATTGCTATGGGCGTCAACAATTCCCTGGAGCTCAAGGACGGCGAAGAAGATACCCTCAACCAGCTCGGTGCAGGTGACCAGGGTATGATGTTCGGCTTTGCCTGTGACGAGACAGAGGAGCTTATGCCTCTGCCCATTTCCCTGGCACAGAAGCTGGCAAAGAGACTCACCGATGTGAGAAAGAACGGCACCCTCAACTACCTCTATCCCGACGGCAAAACCCAGGTTTCCGTTGAGTATGAGGACGGCAAGGCTCTGAGAGTTGACACCGTTGTTGTTTCAACACAGCACACCGCTGACGTTACTCTGGAGACTATCCGCGAGGACCTGCTCCGTGAGGTTATCACTCCCATTATTCCCGCAGAACTTCTTGACGAGAATACAAAGTATTTCATCAACCCCACAGGCCGCTTTGTTATCGGCGGTCCCTGCGGTGACTCAGGTCTTACAGGCAAAAAGATTATCGTTGATACCTACGGCGGATATTCCCGTCACGGCGGTGGCGCATTCTCTGGCAAAGACCCCACAAAGGTTGACCGCAGTGCAGCATATTACTGCAGATATATTGCCAAGAATATCGTAGCCGCAAAGCTTGCTTCCAAGTGTGAGGTTCAGCTTGCATACGCTATCGGTGTTGCAAAGCCTGTTTCCGTATTTGTTGATACCTTCGGTACATCCGAGTACAGCGATGAGGCTATTGCAAAGGCTGTGGACAAGGTGTTTGACTGCAGACCCTCCAGCATTATCCGTGACCTTGATTTGCTCAGTACCAAGTACAGACCCCTTGCGGCTTACGGCCATATGGGCAGGGAAGACCTGCCTGTCAAGTGGGAACTTACAGACAGAGTGGACGCTCTTAAAGCGGCTGTTGCCGAGTAATCAATAAAGAACAAACTGCGATGCACGTATTATGCATCGCAGTTTTTTTATCAGAAATTCAGATTCAGCCCCATGGATATGGATATTGCCTCGTCAATTCTGCTCATGGTGGAGGGGCCTATACTGCCCATTTTTTCACGCAGTCTCTTTTTGTCAATGGTTCGTACCTGCTCCAGCAGAACAACGCTGTTTTTGCTCAGTCCGCTTGAGTCGCTCTCAATTGTGATATGGGTGGGAATGTTTGCCTTTGACTGCTGGCTGGTTATAGCGGCGGCTATTACCGTGGGACTGTATTTGTTGCCCATATTGTTCTGGACTATCAGCACAGGTCTCACTCCGCCTTGCTCAGAGCCTACCACAGGACTCAGGTCAGCATAGAATATATCTCCTCTTTTTATGTTCATTCTTTTCACTCCGACGCTTTGTTTGTAGTTATTTTTGCCACGTATTCAGGGGTTTATACCGTGACACTACATTTTATTTTCCCTTGCGGAGTTTTGTGAAAAAAAGGGGACAGGGCACATATCTTTCGGTGCCTTGTCCCGCATCTTTATGTATTATATGTATATGATATCAAGATTTCCGTAACTGTCACTCGCAGCAAAATCATCCTTAAGTCCCGAGGATACAAGAACTTTTCCGTCGGTGTTCATAATGACGTATTCAAAACTGTTGAGAGCAACGCGCAATTCCTCTGCGTAGGCACTGCCTCCCACAAAAACTGCGGTGGAGAGCGCATCACAGAGTGCTCCGTCTGTACCCACTATTGTTACCGATTCAATATTGCTCTCGGCGGGATAACCGCTTTCGGGGTTCAGAATGTGGTGATAAATTTTTCCATCTGCTTCAAAATACCGCTGATAAGCCCCCGATGTGATAACGGAAACTTCACCTGTTTCCAGTGTAGCGAAGTAGCCCTCCGAATCCGGATGCTGAATTCCCACAACAAACGGCTCTCCATCGGGCTTTGTGCCGAGGGTACGGATGTTTCCGCCCAGAGAGATAACGCCGTAATCGCAGCCTGCGTTTTTCATTACCGCGGCAAGTCTGTCACCGATATAGCCTTTTGCAATTCCACCCGTATCCAAGCGCATACCCTTTGGCAGTGAAACCTCGTCGGGGGTGGAGAGTCTGATTTTTCCGAAGCCTGAATTTTTCAGTTCTGCGGCTATTTCCTTTTGGGTGGGTACACGGTGCTCTGCTTCCGTAAATCCCCAGAGTTTCAGCACACCGCAGAGGGTGATGTCGAATTTGCCGTCGGTTATTGACGATGCATCCACCGCCGCGCGGATAAGTTCAAAGGTATCTGCGGATACGTGCACACTTTCACCTTGTGCGGCATTTATCCTTGAAATATCGCTGTCTGTTTTTGTAACCGAGAAAAGGTTTTCGAGCCTTGTAAGTTCTGCTTTGGCACTGTCTATGGCGTCAGCGGAGTTTTTGCCGTATGCTGTTAAATTTATAATGGTATCCAGTGCGTATATCTCGGCAGTTTCTTTGTGGATTTTTTCTGTGCAACCGCAAAGAAGCATTCCCGAAAGCATTACTGAAATCAAAAGGAGCGAGAAATGAATTCTGAGATTTTTCATAGCAAACCTCACATTTGAATGATTTACACCAAGGATACCATAAAACACAAATGTTTACAACAGATTTTGAGGCTGGATGTATCAAAATTGTCATAGTATATTTGACTAATAATGTTGATAATAAGATTTTAATATGCTAAAATAAAGTATAAATATGTAGAATTATGAATATCAGTAGGAGAGGGAGGAGTAATATGGCTTTTTTTGACGATTTGGAAAAGAAGATTACAGAGGCAGGTCAGTCTGCCGTGCAGAAAACCAAGAATCATAACGAGATATCTAAACTTCAGAATTCCACAAACGCTCAGAATGCGCTGATTAACAAGAACTATACCGAGATAGGCAAACTTTATTATTCTTTGCACAAGGATGATTTTGCCGGGGAATATGCGGAGTATTTCGATGCAATTAGTGGTGCGTTGGCACAGATAGAAGATAATAAAGTCAAAATCCGTGAGATTAAGGGACTGGTACTTTGTAAAAGTTGCGGTGCCGAGATATCCAAGGACAGCACAAAGTGTACTGTCTGCGGTGCTCCGGGTCCCAAGCCTGCACCTGCGCCTGTACCTGTAACGGCAGAGCCTGCTCCCGTGACTGAAGTGACAGGTAAGAAACTTTTCTGCTATGCTTGCGGAAAAGAGATTAAAGAAGGTCTCAAATTCTGCACTGCCTGCGGTACAGCGGTTATAGTGCCGCCTATCCCCGAGGCAGAGCCTGTGGTGGAGGAAGCAGCTCCCGTAGTTATCCCCGAGGCAGAGCCTGTGGTGGAGGAAGCGGTTCCCGTAGTTATCCCCGAGGCAGAGCCTGTGGTGGAGGAAGCGGTTCCCGTAGTTATCCCCGAGGCAGAGCCTGTGGCGGAGGAAGCAGCTCCCGTAGCTATCCCCGAGGCAGAGCCTGTGGTGGAGGAAGCGGTTCCCGTAGTTATCCCCGAGGCAGAGCCTGTGGTGGAGGAAGCAGCTCCCGTAGTTATCCCCGAGGCAGAGCCTGTGGTGGAGGAAGCAGCTCCCGTAGTTATCCCCGAGGCAGAGCCTGTGGTGGAGGAAGCGGCTCCCGTAGTTATCCCCGAGGCAGAAATCGAAGATGAGGCACCGCTGTTCTGCGAAAACTGCGGAGCAAAACTTGAAGAAGACGCTATTTTCTGTACCGAGTGCGGTTACAGAGTTAGACAATAAATAATAGAGGAGAGAGATATTATGGCAAATTTCTGTAAAAAATGCGGAAACCGTCTGGATGCAGAGTTTTCTCTTTGCCCTGCTTGTGATGCTGCGGAACTTGCTATCCGCAAGGCAGACCGGGGTGCAGAAGAAACAGTCAGACTGAATGATGAACCTACTGTAAGTGTGGCACCTCAGCCTGCACCTGTCCCCAAGGCGGCACCAACCAAGCAGTCAAAACCTGCAACTAAAAAGGCAACACCTGCCCCGAAGAAGAAAAAGCGCAAGTGGTTGCATCCTGCAGTATCCGCAGTTATTGTTGTTATTCTCAGTCTGATTCTTGTTGTAACTTCCCTGACACCCATGCTTATCTTCAGCGTGCGCGGTGCTCTCAAGGAAGATAATGTTGAGAAAATTCTCCACGAGGCAGACCTTATTGCCATTATGAAGGAAATCCCCGTCAGCGGCGAATATGCAACATCGGATAATTTCTACGATGCTCTCTGCGATTTTATGGGGTCTGAATTCGGTGCCATCGTAACCGATGACAAGGTTGAGGAATTTATAGAAAAATCCGATATCTGCGAAGATGTTGCCGAGAAAATTGATGAGTATATTGATGATATTCTCAATGGCACCTCCAATTTTGAACTTGACCGTAATGAGATTTCCAAAATTCTTTTTGACAACAGACTGGAAATGTCAGAAGCTTTTGATGCGACTTTCACAAGCGAAGAATGTATTCGTCTCGCGGAGTGGATTATCCCAGAGGATAACAATGACGAATTCTACCCCGAGACCCTCAGAGAAGAAATGCCCATGGCAATGCTTGGCGCAAGGCTCGGTCTCTCTTATGTAACAGCATTTGTGTTCATCGCTGTTTCTGTAATCACAGTTATCCTTATGCTGGTTGCAAGCATCAGTCAAGGTCTTATAGGTAGCGGTATCGTGCTTACCCTTGATGGAATTCTCTTTACAGTACCCGCAGTTCTTTCGCTGATAACACCTCTGTGGGAGAATATCTGCGGCGGTGAATATCTCATAGCCTTCATCTCCTCCGAGTTGCTGAAGCTCAGCTCGCTCACCTACATACCGGTACTCCTGCTTGGCGGTTTCTTGCTGGTAGCAGGAATTGTGGTTGCGATTATCAAAATAGTTAAAAACAAGAAAAAGAAAAAGCAGTTGAATGCTAAAGCAAAATAATTTAATCAGAAAGGAAGTTTTAATTATGTCAAAATATTGCCCTGAATGCGGCGCAGAAGCCAAGGACGAAGTAAAGGTTTGCGAGGAGTGCGGTACAGCATTTGAGACCGCTATCGAAAACCCCGTGGAAGATAAATCCGCAAAGAAAAAGAAAATCTTAATTATTGCAGGTGTAATCGCCGGCGTAGTTCTGGTTGTAGCTGTTGCTCTGGTAATTCTCATCACCTCAATTCTCTCAAACTTCGGTTGCGAGGGTACCGCAGAGCGCTTCGTAAAGGCTATGGCTAATGATAATGTTGATAAGATGGTAAGCCTTACCAGCGACATTCGTCTTGATTCTTATTATTATGGCGATGCTGACGATCTGGAAGAGGATCTGGAGGAAGAAATAGGTTATCTGAACGAATACTTCGAAGAGTATGTCGGCGGTGACTTTAAGATTAAGTATGATATCGAGGATGTTGACCATTACAGCGAAGATGTTATTAAGGATACTTATGACTACATCGAGGATGAGTATGACGTAGATACCGATATCATCAAGGATGCCGCTGTTGTTGAGGTTGAGTTCCAGGTTTCCAAGGATGGCGAGGTTTACTTCTTTGACTGTGACCTCTTTATGGTTAAGGAAAACTTGACATGGAGAGTATTCAGCTGCTACTGATAATCCCAAGAAATTAGAATAATCTGAATAAAATTAAAAGTGCCATCTCGTGAGAGGTGGCACTTTTTATGTTTATAAGAACTGTTTTTACTCCGATGCGACACTGCATCTGATATCAGCGGCAGGGGGGAAGATATATCCGCCGCTACTGTCGGGGAATGAGTAGACCGAAAATCCCGAGTGCTTGGCAAGGGTTGCGTTGGGTTTGCACAGAGCGGAGACTGCGCTGAAGTCGCTTTCTTTGGGAAGGACAGGATAGTCCGCAACTTCCTGAAGAGAGGTAAAACTTGTTGACAGGCGATAGACGTTGACAACGCATCTGTTTTCATCGTCAAGCATAATGTATTCCGAGATACCGCCGTGGTCGCTGTCGGATGTCCAGGTGAGGATATATGCAGGGTATTCAAAGTGACTCTCTGTGTAAACGGGTTTGGTTTCATACCCTTCGTATGAAAAGGTGCAGGTTGCGAGAGCTTCTTTGAACGCTTTGTATTCAGCTTCACCCAGAGTGTAAGTGAAGTAAATGGAATAGTTGTCGTAGTCGATGGACTCTTTCCAGCGGAAGTAGAATTCGCCGAGGTTCTGAGGCTCCTCTTTTGGGAAGAGCATCATATACGAGCAGTAGGAATACTCATCGAATTCAAGGAGAGTTTCCTTCTGTGCCGCCTTCACCAGCGTTTTGTTTACATTTTCCACGTTGTTATATATTATATTGTAATCCGTGGTGTTGATATACCCTTCATCGCTGTCACAGGCAGCGAGCGTCAAAAACATAAGGATAATGGGAATAATCAGAATTGCTTTTTTCATTTTCTCACCTTTTATATGTGTAGTAAAAAGCATCACAAGGATGTAGTGAAAAACTTTTGTTTCGTTTGTGTAAAGGGCTGTTGATTTAATTGGAAATACAGCGTATTTACCAGTATACTACACTCGGGTCGGTTGCGCAAGTCGTTCAGAAAATGCTTCGGCAATTTGATGAATAAACTGTATCAGAGCAATAAAAAAAGAGAGCCCGTGCCCTCTTTACAGATGCAGTATATTAATAAGTATAAGCCAGGAAAGTCCGTAGTAGGTGATTACCGCCACAAGGTCGTTTACTGTGGTGATAAGGGGACCTGATGCCACGGCGGGGTCGATGCCTATCTTCTGGAATATTATGGGAATAATCGTACCCGACAGCGACGAAACGGCCATTGCAAGTATCATTGAAACTCCCAGACATCCCGAAATGCTGAAGGCAAAGAAAGGGGTGTTTCCGGTGATGCACAGATAACCCCCGATAGCCACAAAGGAAAGTGCCCCCAGAATTGCGCCGTTGATAAGACCTATGCGGCATTCCTTCCATATAAGTGAAGCTTTCTTTCTACCCTCTATGCTGTCGTCTATCAGCACTCTTATGGCAACTGCCAAGGACTGGGTGCCAATGTTGCCTGCCATATCCAGAATAAGGGACTGAAAACACATTATAACAGGCAGGTGTGCAACGATGGATTCAAAGAGCCCCACAGTTGCAGAAACCCCTGTGCCTAAAAGCAGCAAAACCGCAAGCCACGGAAGTCTTTTTATTATGCTTTTTTTCACAGGCTCATAGAGGTCAGCGTTTGTTGCATCAGGAGTGGTTGTTGCCGATACAACCTGTGTGTCAATGTGTCTGAATTTTTCTGTTGATTCAACGGCAAAGAAGCCGTGCTTTTTCAAAACTTTGTTCATTGTAAGTGCCTCCTTTACACAATTTTGGTAAAGGCGGGGAGCATACATCCTGCTGAAAAATGGCATAAAAATAACACTGTCGGTGGCAAAAAGGTATGCTCTGCACCGCCCTGAAAAGCTGTGTAGCGTCATTAATGCACTGACAATGGTTTACTATACTGTTAAAAACGCAGGGTTAAACTGCAGACGGAGCAATGTCGCCTGCAAAATAAGAGTATAAGAAAACCTTTGCCGTACTTCGACTACTACTGCCGTCCATAGTTTCACCTCGCATTCATAAATTTCTGGGAGCATTGTAACACACGGTGTTCAAAAATGCAACCTTGTTTTCAAATTGTTAACAAATATCATTAAAATATCACTAAAAACAAGGGATATGTGTTAAGAATATATACTTCATAGCGAAAAACGGAACATAATGAGTTGGCTATTTATCTGTATGAGTGACTAAGAGTTCCATAGGGGAAAGCGACTGCCTCACTTGTTGTTGTGTATTCGTAGTCAGAACAACATAAACGCTCTCCCTAAAACAGTACGCAGGACTGTTTTTACCTTCGTCTTCGGTTGACACCTCAACCTTGGCACAGTCGCCTCAAGTCCCGTCACAGCGCACTTATTATGTTTTTTGAAAAGAAAAAAGGTACCAACCGAAGTTGATACCTTTTGGTGCGAGTGACGGGACGATGCTTTTTCTTGGAAAAATCATCACTGCTTGGCGACCCAAATCCTGCGGATTTCGGTACCCGCCTGCACACCTGTCGGCTATAAAACAGTTCACCGAACTGTTTTACTAAACGCCGCCAGCCCTCTTAGGCTTCAAGTCCCGTATTATTCATATAAAGCAAAAGAGACATCCAAACGGATGTCTCTTTTACTTGGTGCGAGTGACGGGACTTGAACCCGTACGCGTCTCCACACACGCCCCTCAAACGTGCCTGTCTGCCTATTCCAGCACACTCGCGAATTTGTATTTGTTTTTTTCGTACTCGCACATTATAGCATCATAATATGGGTTTGTCAATACTTAATTTGAGAAAATTTTATTTTTTTTTAAAATATCTTCGTTAAGGGCATAGAATGAAATTATATAAAGAAGGAAGCAGTTTATGCCTTGGCGAAAACTGCTTCCTTTTTTATTATTCTGCACACACTAAATCAATAATATCCATGATAATTATAACGAATATTGCAATCCAACCAAGTATCATCGATAAGAAAAATTTGATTATTATTGTAGTGAATGAAAATGCGCTGAATATATTTGATAACCATTTCCATCCAAAGGGAACACCTGCTAAGAAGATTGATGCGATAAATCCATATATGCCTAATCCGGCATATGAAAAAATCAGTCCGAAGACCAACCACGCGACTAATGCGATTACAACGTCCTTGATTAATTTGAATATTGCTTCCTTTTTCATTTTCTTTTCCTCCTGATAAACTTTTTATTTTTTTGTTCCTTTTTTCGAAGTGCTTCTTGTGCCCTTCTGTTTATAAAGGGGAATGAAATTTGAAAAAGGTTTTATATTTTTATAAATTTTTTCAAAAATTTTTAAGTTGTTTTTTCTCATATTCACTAGTATAATATTTTCATAAACTTCGGTGCTTTATTTATTGATATGCGGAGGTGGAACAATGGAAAAAGAAAAACTTATTCTGCTTGTAACAAAAGCTCAAAGCGGAGATCCTGATGCTAAAAACTCTTTGTTCACTGAGTTTTACAGCGTTGTGTATGATTTCGCTTATAAGACGGTTAAGGATGAGTCCCTTGCCTGTGATATCACTCAGGAAACTTTCCTTGAAATACTCAGAACAATCGACAATCTTCAGGTGCCTGAAGCCTTTGTCAGTTGGGCTAAGAAGATTACATATCATCAATGCACACGATATTTCAAAAAGAAAAAAGATGTTCTTGTGGACGAATATGAGGATGGTAAGGATATTTTTGAATCTGTCGAAGAATCTGATTCAGCAGTTATTCCTCAGGAATTTCTTGAAAGAGATGATTTCAGTTCAACTATAAGATGTATGGTGGATGACCTTTCTGAGGAGCAAAGAAGTGCAGTTATGCTTTTTTACTTTGACGAAATGACAATTGCAAAAATTGCAGAGATTCAGTCTGTTTCCGAGGGTACTGTGAAAAGCCGTCTTAACTACGCGAGAAGGTCATTGAGAAAATCAGTTGAATCTTACGAGGAAAAGCACGGTGTCAGACTTCATGCCATACCTTTTGCACCTTTGTTCCTGCTGGGACTTGGCCCGAAAAAGGCTATGCCCCAATATGGCTTCCTTGCGGCACAGCAGGCGGTAAGCACCTCGGTTTCAGGTGCCGCTGCTGCAACAGTAACATCAGCAGTGACTACGGTAAGTTTGGCGGCAAAGTCATCTGCAGGGTTAATTGCAAAAATTGTGGCAGGGATTTTAGCAGCTGGTATTGTTGTGAGCGGTGCAGTGTTTGTGGTGAATAAACTGAATGCAGTTGACTTATCCGACGGAATCACAACAAAAGCAGAGTTTGATTATCTTCTTGAAGAGTATTTTCCTGATGCAGAGTACACCATTGAACATAGCAAAGAAGACAACATTGATTGGTACCTTTACAATACAGAAACGAATCCCTTTTCCAAATACGATTGGGACAATGAATTTGTTTTAGAGGATAGCAATACATTTATCATCGATGTCACTACGGTTAAGGATATAGAGGCCATGGGCTGGACTTTCAAGAATCCCGAAGACAGAAATAGAGTAATTGAAACTCTGGGGGATTCTGTGACTGTAACAGGTGATTGGAGGTATATGTTTTTGGATGAGTCAGGTAAAGAGATAACGTTTCTGCTTTATAACAATACGGATAAGGATATCCTTGCCAAGGATGCTGTGCTCTGGGGCGTTGATAATCACCAATATGATTATGAGGAATATTTTAACAGCCACAATTTAAATGAGGTGCATAATGCAGCAGCGTTTACCTATGCTGACACCCTTAATCAGGATTCTGCTATTGAAGATGTTTTTGAAAAATACGGTGCTCCCGATCATATCTGCCTGGATATCTCTGATAATGATGCCGAAATACAATTTTTCTATTATTATTTTAAGTCACCGCACTTTCTGGCTGATATGAGTTTTGTCTTTTCAGGCAGAAACAATTGCGTTGTAAGATTCTTATTACACGGGGATTTATAAATATAGATTAATATATTGTATCAAGAAAAGACCTCCTGTTTAAAGGAAGTCTTTTCTCTTTGAGGAACAATCTATATAAAAAGTTTATATACCATAATCTGTTCCTGAATGTTTGTGTATGAAATTTTACGATGACTTTTGTCCCTCTGCATATAAAGGGGAATGAAAATAATATCAGGTTTTATTTTTTAAAAATCTTTTTAAAAAAGTTGTGAAGTTTCGATGCAATAAATAAAAAGCAACTATCTTTTTCATAATTTCGCGAGGGGTAAACCGGTGTCGACTGTTCCAGGTTGCAGGTGCTGCACTTAAAATGCAGGTGATAATCGTAAGCTGAGGCATATTTGAAAATAATGTGAAAATATTCAGTTTGCTATTGACATCAGGATTTTACTGTGCTAAAATGTAGTCAAATTTTTGAAGGAGATTTTTCATATGACCAGAGCATTCGCAGCTGCATACTACTATTACTTTTACTTTTTTAGCCAGAACTAAAATAGTAGAAGTGATTTGAGCTGCAAAAAATTCCGGTTATATTTTTTCGGATTAGACGATATTCGCCGCAGTGGATAATCACTGCGGCGTTTTTGTTTTTTATCCCTATTCCTTTATCCTTTTGGAGGTATTATTATGATAGCAGTACTTAAAGCAGGTGTTCCCGAGGTACAAAGACAAAATCTCATCGGTTGGCTCGAGGGAATGGGACTCAAGGTTCACATTTCCGAGGGTGAATTCCACACAGTGCTGGGTCTTATCGGTGATACAAGCCGGGTTGATATGGACCTTCTGGAGGGACTCGAGATTGTTGAGTCGGTGAGACGTATTTCCGAGCCCTACAAAAAGGCTAACAGAAAATTCTTCCCCGACGACAGCGTTGTTGATGTCGGCGGAGTCAAGATAGGCAAGGGCAATTTCGTCACAATTGCAGGACCCTGCTCTGTTGAAAGCGAAGAGCAGATTATCCTTGTTGCAAAGAAGGTTAAGGAGGCGGGCGCACAGATTCTCCGCGGAGGTACTTTTAAGCCCAGAACCTCGCCCTACGACTTCCAGGGCCTCAAGGCTGACGGCATCGAGCTTCTTCTTGAGGCAAAGCGCGAGACAGGACTTCCCATTGTCAGCGAGATTATGAATGCAAATCATCTTCCTCTCTTTGAGGAGGTAGACCTTATTCAGGTTGGCGCCAGAAATATGCAGAACTTTGAGCTTCTCAAGGAGCTGGGCAAAACCCGGAAACCCATCCTTCTCAAGCGCGGTCTTGCCAATACCCTCAAGGAGCTTCTCATGAGCGCAGAGTACATTATGGCAGGTGGTAACGAGAACGTTATCCTCTGTGAGCGCGGCATCAGAACCTTCGAGACATATACAAGAAACACTCTGGATGTTTCCGCTATTCCTTCACTCAAGGAGATGACACATCTGCCTGTGATTATCGACCCCTCCCATGCCTGCGGCCATGCCAGAATGGTACCCTCTTTAGCGTACGCGGCAACAGCCTGCGGTGCTGACGGACTTATCATTGAAGTTCACAATGATCCCAAACACGCTCTTTGCGATGGTGCACAGTCTCTGACATTTGAGCAGTTTGAGGAAGTAACCCGCAAGGTTCAGAAGGTACGCGAAGCGATTATCTAAAACAAAGGGAAGTGACCCACATGAAAAAAATCGGTATAGTGGGACTGGGACTGATTGGCGCCTCACTTGCAAAATCTGCGCGCAAGAACGGATTTGAGAATATCTACGGATATGATATAAACACCAGTGTAACGGACTACGCTGTGCTTTCGGGCATTATCAACGCTCCCCTTGATGATGATAATCTCGGCGAGTGTGATGTTGTGTTTATTTCCCTCTATCCCTCTGCTACGGTTGAATACATAGAAAGTCACAGGGATAAGTTCAAAAAAGGCGCTTTTGTGATGGATACCGCCGGTGTAAAGCGGAGTATATGCGATGTCTGTTTTGAAATTGCCAGGGAAGAGGGCTTTCATTTTGTGGGCGGACATCCTATGGCTGGTACCCAATACAGCGGAATAAAGAATTCAAAGGACACAATGTTTCACAATGCTTGCTTTGTACTTGTGCCTCGTCACGAGGAAGACGTGAATATCATTGCAAAGGCCAGGGACTTTGTAATTTCCGTAGGATTTTCCAGAGTTTCGGTAATGACACCTCAGCGTCACGACGAGCTTATTGCATTTACCTCACAGCTTGCCCACGTTGTATCGAATGCTTATATAAAAAGTCCCTCAGCCCTTGATCACAAGGGGATTTCCGCAGGAAGTTACAGAGACCTGACGAGAGTTGCATATCTCAACGAGAATATGTGGACGGAGCTTTTTATGGACAACCGTGATAATCTCATAAGAGAAATCGGCGGTATAATCGAAAAACTTTCCGAATATAAAGAGGCTCTGGAGAATGCCGACAACGAGACTCTCAGAACACTTCTCAGAGAAGGCAGAGAGGCAAAGGAGATGGCGGATTAATGAGAAAAGTAAATATACCCGCATCGCAGAATTACGATGTATATATAGAAAAAGGACTCCTTTCCCGTGTGGGAGAGATTGCAAAAGAACTTGTAAATCCCCGTAGTGCGGTGGTAATTTCCGATTCAAATGTTGCCCCTCTCTACAAAGAGGCACTGCTGATGAGCCTCGAGGCGGTGGGAATTGCGGCGGATATCTTTGTTATAGAAGCAGGTGAGGATTCAAAGAATCCCGAAAACCTCATAAAAGCCGCAAACTTCCTCATAGAAAAGGACCTCACCAGAAGCGACCTTGTGGTTGCTCTGGGTGGCGGTGTGATAACCGACCTTGCAGGTCTTTGTGCTTCTCTTTATCAGCGGGGTGTAGCGCTTATTCAGATTCCCACATCACTGCTTGCTATGGTGGACTCCTCCGTAGGCGGCAAGACCGCAGTAAACCTCGAAAACGGAAAGAATATGTTCGGCACCTTTTATCAGCCCAAGGCTGTTATCTGCGACCCCGAGGTGCTCTCTACTTTGCCAAAGGAAGAGTTTTCCAATGGAATCGCAGAGATTATAAAATATGCACTTCTGCGCGGCGGCAAGAGCCTTGAGATACTCTGCGGTGAAAGTTTGTCGGAACACCTTCCCGAACTTATTGAAGAGTGCGTCAGCATCAAGCGCGATTATGTTTGTGCCGATGAGTTTGACCGCGGAGACAGACAGTTTCTCAATCTCGGCCATACAGTCGGCCATGCAATAGAGAGGGCAAGCGGATTTGAAGTGCCCCACGGAAGTGCTGTTGCGGCAGGAATGTGTATTGTGGCAAGAGCCTGTGCCGAACTTGGTATATGCAATAAGGCAGTAGCGGATGAGGTTGAACATCTGTGCAAAAAGTACGGTTTGCCCACAGATAGCAATATTTCTATTAAAGAATTAAATGATGCTGCGACCCACGATAAAAAGCGTCAGGGCGAAAAGCTCTCACTGATACTGATTAAGGATTTCGGCAACTGCTTTATACATCTGACAGAAAAGGAGTATCTTTCGGAGATACTCGAAAAAGGAATGGTAAGTGTTTTATGATAGCAAGGATTTTTCCCTCTGAACTCAAAGGTTCTGTTGAGGCAATTCCATCAAAGTCAATAGCACACAGACTTCTGATTTGTGCCGCACTTTCAAAAGGTGTCACAAAGGTGAAATGCCCTGAATCAAACGAAGATATCGATGCAACGGTAAGTTGCCTCAGGGCAATGGGCAGCAACGTCCTCAGAATAGGTGACAGCTACCTGGTGCCCCGTATTACAAAGGGTGCCTGCGACAAGGTGGATTTCAACTGCGGTGAGAGCGGTACTACCCTGCGATTTATGATGTGCATTGCGGCAGGAATAGGATTCAGAGCACGTTTCGATGGTAGTGACAGACTGTTTGAGAGACCGCTGGAGCCTTTAATTGAGGTGCTCCGTGACCACGGGGTGGTTATTACCCGGGATATGAACAACAGAATTGTGCAGAGCGGCAAAGCCTTTCTTGAGGACTATAAGATAAGGGGCGACATAAGCTCCCAGTATATCAGCGGACTTCTTTTGATGATGCCTCTTTGCGGCGGCAAAAACCTTGAGGTGACAGGAGATTTTCAGTCAAAGCCCTATGTATCTCTTACTGTAAGTGCTATGAAAAATTCAGGCATTGACATATCGGAAGAGGGGAATTCCTACAAGGTGTCGGGAAGCTTTGCCCTTGGCGACACCCTGGTGGAGGGAGATTGGTCGAATGCCGCATTCTTTCTCGCGGCAGGTGCGATTAACTCGGAGGTAACCGTCTGTAATCTCGCAGAAGACTCCCTTCAGGGCGACAGAGAAATTCTCCGTATCATCGAAAAGTTCGGCGGGGAAATTCACAGAGCAGAGGGCGGCTTCAAGGCTTCTGCACAGAAGCTCTCGGCGACTACCGTGGATGCCTCCGATATACCCGACCTGGTGCCCGCAATTGCGGTAATTGCGGCGTATTCAGAGGGTGATACCATAATAAAAGGTGCTTCCCGCCTGCGACTCAAAGAGAGTGACAGGCTCAGAACCGTCACCGATATGATAAATGCTATGGGAGGAAACTGTGAGGAAACCGTGGATGGACTCATTATCCGCGGCACAGGGGGACTTTCGGGCGGTGAGGTTGACGCAAGCCGTGACCACAGAATTGTAATGGCGGCGGCAATTGCCGCAACAAAAGCATCTGCACCCACAGTTATAAGAGGTGCCGAGGCGCACTCAAAATCCTATCCTGCATTTTTTGAGCATCTTAAGGCTCTGGGAGCTGTGATAGAGTTGGAGGAATAAGTTATGTCCGCAACATTCGGAGAAAAAGTGAAGATAACTCTTTTCGGAACATCCCACGCACCCGAGATAGGTGCGGTGCTTTCGGGTATTCCGAAGGGAGTGGTGATAGATGAGGCGAAACTCTCTGCATTTATGCACAGACGCCGCGCAAAGGGCGACCTTGCCACAAAGCGCCACGAGAAAGACAATGTTATATTTGAAAGCGGAGTTTCTGATGGTGTTACCACAGGGGACGATATCCGCATAGTTATTGAGAATAAGGACGTAAGAAGCAAGGATTATTCGGATATTGCCAGAGTACCCAGACCCAACCACGCAGACTTTGCGGCATTTGCAAAGTACGGAAGTGACTTCGAATTCCACGGCGGCGGACAGTTTTCAGGCAGGCTCACAGCACCTCTTTGTGCCGCAGGTTTTATACTCCTTGGCATACTTGAGGAGAAAGGCATTACCGTTGTGTCCCACGTCAGCAGGATAGGTGATGTAACCGACAGTCCGCTTGACAGCCTGACAGCGGATGCAGAACTTAACAGCCGTCTCAAAGCCTCGGCTTTCCCTGTGATAGACTGTGATGTACAGAAGGCTATGACCGAGACAATTCTGCAAAGAAAAGCAGAGGGTGACTCCGTAGGCGGCGAAATCGAGTGTGCCGTTTACGGCTTGCCGGCAGGGCTGGGCAGTGACTTCTTCGGTGGTCTTGAGGCACTTATCGCAAGGACTGTATTCTCTGTTCCTGCGGTTAAAGGGCTTGAGTTCGGCAAAGGCTTTGAATTTGCCCGTATGTGGGGAAGTGCAGCAAACGATGCATTCTGCGCAGAAGACGAAAAGGTGCGTACCCTTACCAACAACTGCGGAGGAATTCTGGGCGGCATATCCTCGGGAATGCCTCTGACGTTTAAAGTAGCGTTCAAACCCACACCCTCAATATCAATTCCCCAGAGAAGTGTAAATCTTGACACAATGGAGGAAACTATCCTCACCGTAAAGGGCAGACACGACCCCTGTATTGTGCCTCGTGCTGCGGCGGTTATTGAGTCAGCACTTGCTCTGGCACTTGTCAACGCAGACGGTTTTGAGATATAATTAAATATCAGGAGTGATTAAGATGAGTATGGATAAATACAGGCAGGAAATTGATGCCATAGATAAAGAACTTGTTGAACTTTTCTCCAGACGTATGGAGACTGTCAAAAATATTGCAAAGTACAAGAAGGAGACAGGCACGGCACTCTATGACGGAGAGCGTGAGCGTCAGCTTATCGGAAAAGCCGCAGAGCGTTCACCTGAGGAGTGTGCACTCTATACAAGAGTGCTTTTCTCGACTCTCACAAACCTCAGCCGAGCATATCAGAGCAGACTCATCAACGAGCGCAAGGCTCTGGAGACTACCATTGACACCGCCCTTAAAAATACGGATAAGCTTTTCCCCGAGAGAGCGGTGGTTGCCTGTCAGGGCACCGAGGGCGCATATTCCCAGCAAGCTTGCGAAAAACTCTTCAAACTCCCCCAGATTATGTTTATGGGCAGTTTCGAGGCTGTGTTCAAGGCCGTGGATTCAGGGCTTTGTCAGTACGGAATGCTGCCTCTGGAAAACAGTACCGCAGGTTCCGTAAATAAGGTTTATGACCTTATGTCCCAGTATAATTTCTACATTGTCAGAAGTGTCCGTTGCCGTATCAATCACGCACTTCTTTCAAAGACAACGGATTTCAGCGAGATTAAGGAAATCTGGTCTCACGAACAGGCTCTTTCCCAGTGCTCACAGTTTATTTCCGAGCACAAGGATATCAAGGTGGTACCTGTTGAAAACACTGCCGTTGCCGCCAAGATGATAGCGGAGTCAGGCAGAACTGATGTAGCGGTTATTGCATCACCCGAGTGTTGTGCAATATACGGACTGAGAGTGCTCAAGAGAAACATCAAGGACAATGCAGCCAACGATACAAGATTTATCTGCATCTCCAAGAAACTTGAAGTTTACCCCGGTGCTGACCGCACAAGTATCAAGTTGACACTTCCTCACAGACCCGGTGCACTCTATCACATTCTGGCAAGATTCTACGCATCTGGCATCAATATCGTAAAGCTTGAAAGTCGTCCGCTTCCCGGTTCGGACTTTGAGTTTATGTTCTATTTCGATGTGTCCGAGTCAGTGTATTCCCCCGAACTTGCAACACTTCTCTGTGAACTTCAGGGTGATGTCGAGGACTTCGAGTACCTTGGCAGTTATACCGAGATGGTCTGATATGAGCAATAATATTTTAAAAGGGTTTGAAAGCAGAAAATTCGGACTTCTGGGGGAAAAACTTTCCCATAGTTTTTCTCCTCGGATTCACTCGGCACTTGCGGATTACCCTTACGGATTATATGAGGTTTCCAGGGATGAACTTGGCCTTTTTATGAAGGATAATGACCTTGCGGGATTCAATGTTACTATCCCTTACAAGGAGAAGGTTATGAAATATCTGGATGATATTTCTCACAGAGCCCTCTCCATCGGTGCGGTGAATACCGTTGTGAAACGGGAGGACGGCACCCTTTTCGGCGATAATACGGACTATGACGGATTTCTCTTTATGCTCTCACAACTGGGTGTTGATGTTGATGGCAGAAAGGCTCTGGTTCTCGGTTCGGGCGGTGCATCCAAGACCTGCTGCGCGGTGCTCAGAGAGCAGGGAGCAGAGGTTGTTGTTATTTCCAGAAGCGGCGAGGATAATTATACTAATATCGCAAAGCACTCCGATGCCTGCCTCATTGTTAACACCACTCCTGTGGGAATGTATCCCGATACGGAGGAGAGTCCCCTTTCGCTTGATGAATTTACAGAACTTCAGGGGGTCTGCGACCTTATTTATAATCCTCTGAAAACCCGACTACTCCTTCAGGCACAGGAGAGAGGGATACCTTGTGTCAACGGACTCTCAATGCTGGTGTCTCAGGCAAAGCGTGCCGCGGAAATATTTACGGATATGGAAATCTGCGATACTGTTATTGATGAGATTACCCGTAGTATTGCCGATGAAAAAGAGAATATTGTGCTTATCGGTATGCCCGGATGCGGCAAGAGCACAGTGGGAAAAATTCTCTCAAAGATGCTGGGTAAGACCTTCGTAGACACCGACGAAGAAATACAGAAAATTACCGGCAGCACTCCTGCTGAAATTATCACAATGCAGGGGGAGGCTGAGTTTCGTAGAATTGAAACGGAGATACTCTCAAAAATTATGAAAGAAAGCTCTCTGGTAGTGGCAACAGGTGGCGGTGTAGTAACACAGCCTTGCAATAAATACATTATCAGACAAAACGCAAGAGCCGTCTTTATCGAAAGAGATATAGAAAAACTTGCCACAGAGGGCAGACCTCTGTCGGTTAATCTCTGTGCACTGTATGATGCAAGAGAAGCTCTGTATCGGGATTTTGCGGACGTTTTTGCAGACGGAAACGGTGATGCGGAGTCCGTGGCAAAGAGTATTAGAGAATATTTAAGTGAGGGATAATATGAAAATCAAAGTAATAAATGGCCCTAACCTTAATATGCTGGGTATCCGTGAGCCTGAGGTTTACGGCAATGCCACATATAAAGACCTTGTGGAGTTTATAGAGCAAGCATCCCGGGCGCTCTCTGTTGAGTGTGACATATTTCAGAGTAACTGCGAGGGGGGAATCGTTACCGAAATCCAGAATTGCCTGGGTGCATATGACGGTATTGTGATAAATCCTGCGGCATATACCCACACAAGTGTAGCCATTCTCGATGCCTTGAAAGCGGTCTCTCTGCCCACTGTGGAGGTGCACATTTCCGATGTGGACAGCCGCGAGGAGTTCAGAAAGTTTTCCTATGTTTCCCTCTATGCCGAGAAAGTGATAAAAGGCAAGGGCTTTGAGGGCTACAAGGAAGCCCTCGGGTACCTGACTGAAAAGTTTAAATAAATGTAAAAGGAGCAGATGAATATCTGCTCCTTTTTATGTATCTGATTTCTTATGATTTATTCTGTGCGTCAACCAGACCTGCGGCACCGTAAAGTTCTCTGAGCTTGGGCTTTTCGATTTTGCCTGTGGGGTTTCTGGGCACATCTGCGAAGATAATCTTGTGGGGGCGCTTGTATCTGGGCATACCCTTGCAGAATTCATTGATGTCGTCCTCGGTGGCGCTGAAGCCTTCTTTGAGCTCAATGATAGCAGTGGCGATTTCGCCAAGTCTTTCGTCGGGGAGACCGATAACCGCAACGTCGTTGATTGCCTCGTAGCCTCTGAGGAAGTCCTCAATCTGAACGGGGTAGAGGTTCT
This sequence comes from Ruminococcus sp., assembly GCA_045654185.1. GTDB lineage: Bacteria > Bacillota > Clostridia > Oscillospirales > Acutalibacteraceae > Ruminococcoides. The sequence continues at coordinate 87,404 of JAZOMY010000005.1, read as the reverse complement.
CGCCGCCTGAGATAATAACGTCCTTCTTTCTGTCAACAAGGAAGATAAAGCCGTCCTGGTCCTCTTTTGCCATATCGCCTGTGTAGAGCCAGCCGTCCTTGATGGAAGCCTCGGTGGCTTTTTCATCATTGTAGTAGCAGGTCATGACACCGGGACCCTTGACGCAGAGTTCGCCAACCTCGCCTTTTTCTACGGGAATGTTGTTCTCGTCAACTATTTTTACCTCCCAGCCGTAACCGGGTTTGCCGATAGCACCCACCTTGTGGATGTTCTCAACTCCAAGATGAACGCAACCGGGACCGATGGACTCGGAGAGACCGTAGTTTGTATCATACTGATGATGGGGGAAGTATTCCTTCCAGCGCTTTACAAGGCTTCTGGGAACAGGCTGTGCACCGATGTGCATCAGTCTGAGCTGGTCAAGCTTGTAATCATTAAGGTTAATTTCGCCGCTGTCAAGAGCATTGAGGATATCCTGGGTCCAGGGAACAAGAAGCCATACAATGGTACAGCCCTCTTTGGATGCTGCATCAAGAACATACTCGGGTTTGGTACCCTTGAGAAGAACTGCCTTGCCTCCGGAAAGAAGACTTCCGAACCAGTGCATCTTTGCACCTGTGTGATAGAGGGGAGGGATGCAGAGGAAAACGTCGTCCTTGGTCTGGCCGTGGTGGTTCTGTTCAACTCTTGCAGAGTGGGTGAGACTCTGATGCTTGTGCAGAATAGCCTTGTGGAAACCTGTGGTACCCGAGGAGAAGTAGATGGCCGCAAAGTCATCCTCGGTAAGACCTATACTCTCGAACTGAGAGGAGCACTCCATAGTCATATCGTTGTAATCCTCGGCAAAAATGGGACATCCCGAAACACCGGTGTAAATGAGAAGTCTGTTTTTGCTGATGGTTTCCACAATGGGCTCCACACGGCTGATGAATTCGGGTCCGAAAACAAGAGCATCGCACTCTGCGAGGTTCAGACAGTAGTCAATTTCATCGCTTGAATAGCGGAAGTTGAGGGGAACTGCAAGAGCGCCTGTCTTGAGGATACCGAAGTATATGGGAAGCCACTCAATGCAGTTCATCAGAAGTATGGCAACCTTGTCGCCCTTCTTGATGCCTCGGTTTCTGAGAGCGTTTGCAAAGCGGTTGGCTTTTTCGTTGAATACGCCCCAGGATATTTCTCTGCGGAAAAACTTTTTCTCTGTACCCTGAACAAGGTCAAAGTCGCGCCAGGTGAGACGTCTGGTCTCGGGCTGACCGGGGTTGATTTCAACAAGCGCGGTGTCGGCAGGATAAAGAGATGCGTTGTTTTCCAGCATATCTATAATTGTCATAGTAAAACCTCCAAATAAAAAATCCCCAAAAGCACATGGGAGTGTGCTTTTGAGGACGAATAAATCGTGGTACCACCTCAGTTTGCTTCTTGTCTTGCGGCAAAAAGCCTCTGCGAGTCGGGGACTCTCACCGCGTAACGGGCGGCGCCGTCACAGCCTACTGACAGAAGTGTTCGGTGTGCAGCTCTCGGGATGTATTGGGCAAATTGTGGTTATCGGCTTGCAGCAACCGCCGACTCTCTGAAAACACGCAGAAATGCTTACTTCTTCCCGGTCATAGCCTTTGGGATATGTAACTAAAATAGAAACTTCTCAAATTATACCACCTGTGAGGGGACTTGTCAATAAAAGTCAGGAAATGTTATAATTCCTGTGTAGAATAAAAATCAGAGCGAACCAATGAATTTAATCATATCCTCATAGCCGCCGCATTCGCAGTCTGTATCTCTGCCGCTTTTGTTGAGGACATTGTCATTTTGCAGGAAGAATTTCATTCTGAGTGCCATGGCAGGTGCCATATCCTCGTCGACATCGTTGCCTATCATCACTGCATCCTTTGCGTCGACACCGATTTTTGCGAGAATTTCCTCGTAGTATCCGGTGTTGGGTTTGGTGAAGCTGGAGTTTTCGTAGTCTGTCACAAGGTCGAAGTCCTCAAGGGTAAGCCCTATCCAGGAGAGGCGCTGTCTGTAAGCTTCTCTGGGGAAGATGGGATTTGTGGCAAGTACCACGAACTCTGCCTTTTCTCTGGCAAGTCGTACTGCCTCGGGAGCTAAGGGTGCGGGGAAGGTTGCCGCCTTTGCCTTGGTGAATCCGTCTGAGTAGAATGTGTCGAACTTCTCTGAGTCCGCAGAGCAGTCCTTGCCGTATGCATCGGAAAAACCTTTCCAGAAAACCACATCGTTGGTAACCTTGCCGTCGTTTGCATACATATATTTAACGCCGTTCCATACTGCCTTTATGAGTGCATCCCTGTCGGTGTAGCCCCACTCCTTGGCGGCTTCGCTTAAGTGATAGAAGTAGGTCTTTGTGAAAACATCGTTATCCATAGGAAGCAGTGTTCCGTCCAGATCAAAAAGTATAGCCTTAACCATAATGCGAACCTCTTTTCATAATGTAAAAACAGAAAAAATTATATCACAAAGCAAGGAAATAATCAATGAATGTATTATTAATTTTCATGCTTCACAAAAATAAAAACCGCCTCTTGCGAGACGGCTTCTGGCACCCCCTGCGGGAATCGAACCCACAACTAACCCTTAGGAGGGGTTTATTATATCCATTTAACTAAGGGGGCATATTGAATTGCAAAAAATATTCTATATTATTGCGGCGGTTTTGTCAAGGCGGCTGATGCCGGATTTTGCACATCAGAATACCTTGTTTTTATTTGGATTTTAAGAAGGCAATATAAGATAAAAAACCTTGACAATGCCCTTTTACTGTGATAATATATGTTTCAAACCAATGAGAAAGAGTAAGTAGCTTGTGTTTCTTTGGCACAGAGAGCCGTCGGTTGGTGTAAGACGGCGCAGAGTTCACCTGTGAATGGTCTTTTGAGGGCGAGCCGAAATCGCATTGAGAGTAGGTGAGACGGAGCGGACTCTCCGTTACTATGGTCGGCGTATATTTGTACGTTAAAGTGGGTGCTTATGCACCAAGCCGGGTGGCACCGCAGGAGTAATTATCGCTCTTGTCCCTGCAGAATTTAGGGACAGGAGCTTTTGTTTTTATCCCTACCAATTAATCACACTTTGCCAGTATCTGACAAGTGGCAAAGACGAAAGGAAATGGTATTATGTCAGAGCAGAAAATCCCCTACAAAATTTATCTTGAAGAATCAGAGATGCCCAAAGCATGGTACAATGTCCGTGCAGATATGAAGAAGAAACCCGCACCTCTTCTGAATCCCGTTACTCACGAGGAGGCAACCCTGGAGGAACTCTCCAAGGTGTTCTGCCGTGAACTTGCAGAGCAGGAACTCAACACAACAGATGCTTACATCGAAATTCCCGAGGAGATCCGCTCTTTCTATCGTATGTTCCGTCCCGCTCCTCTGGTACGTGCATACTGCCTGGAGGAAAAACTCCAGACTCCCGCAAAGATTTACTATAAGTTCGAGGGTAACAACACCTCAGGCTCACATAAGCTCAACTCTGCTATTGCACAGGCTTACTATGCAAAGAAAGAGGGCCTCAAGGGTGTTACTACCGAGACCGGCGCAGGTCAGTGGGGCACAGCTCTCTCTATGGCTTGTTCTTACTTCGACCTTGATTGCAAGGTTTACATGGTAAAATGCTCCTACGAGCAGAAACCCTTCAGACGTGAGGTTATGAGAGTTTACGGTGCATCCGTTACTCCTTCTCCTTCTATGGAAACAGAGGTAGGCAAGAAGATTCTTGCAGAGCATCCCGGAACCACAGGCTCTCTCGGCTGTGCTATTTCCGAGGCTGTTGAGAAAGCTACCACCACCGAGGGTTACCGTTATGTTCTGGGCTCCGTTCTCAATATGGTACTTCTGCACCAGACCATTATCGGTCTTGAGACCAAAGCAGCTCTTGATAAATACGGCATCACTCCCGACATTATCATCGGTTGTGCAGGCGGCGGTTCCAACTTGGGCGGACTTATCTCTCCCTTCGTTGGTGCACAGCTGCGCGGCGAGGCAAACTATAAATTTATCGCAGTTGAGCCTGCATCCTGTCCCACACTCACAAGAGGCTCCTATGTATATGACTACTGCGATACAGGTCGCGTTTGCCCTCTCTCCAAGATGTATACTCTGGGAAGCGGTTTCATTCCTTCTGCCAGCCACGCAGGCGGTCTGAGATACCACGGAATGAGCTCCGTCCTCTCCGAGCTCTACGACCAGGGCATTATGGAGGCAGTATCCGTGAAGCAGACAGAGGTCTTTGCGGCAGCCGAGCAGTTTGCCCGCGTTGAGGGTATTCTCCCTGCTCCCGAGTCCAGCCACGCTATTAAGGTTGCCATTGACGAGGCAATGAAGTGCAAGGAGACAGGTGAGGAGAAGACCATCGTCTTCGGTCTTACAGGTACAGGCTATTTTGATATGTATGCATACGAGAAGTTCCACGACGGTAAGATGGACGACTATGCTCCCACCGATGAGGAAATTGCAAATGCGCTGAAGAACATCCCTAAGTTCTGATAAATCTATAAATAAAAGGAATGCTTACGATGAGTAAACGAGTCCTTGTAGCACTGAGCGGCGGCGTTGATAGCGCCGTCGCTGCTTATATACTCAAAGAAAAAGGTTATGAAGTCAGCGGCATTATGCTCCGCCTCTACGACAAAGAGGGCAGTACCGACTATGAGGATGCTCTGTCTGTGTGCGATAAACTTGGGATACCTCTTGTGTATCCCGACTGCCGCAATGAATTCAAGGAGAGAGTTATATCGCGTTTTGCAGATGAATACAAAGCAGGAAGAACTCCCAACCCCTGTGTCGACTGCAACAGATATGTAAAGCTGCCTCTTGTTTTTGAATACGCCAAAGAAAACGGATTTGACTATGTGGCGACTGGTCACTATGCAAGAGTTGTCTTTGACGAAGCGGCAGGGGAATACAGACTCCTCCGCGGAGAAGACCGCAAAAAAGACCAGAGCTATGTGCTCTATAATCTGACTCAGAAGATGCTCGCTCATCTTCTTCTGCCCATCGGTGACGTGTCCAAAGAGGCTGTCCGCGAGATAGCAGAGCGCGAAGGCTTCGTCAATGCCCACAAGAAGGATAGTCAGGATATCTGCTTCATTGACGGCGACTATTATGATTATCTGGAGAAGGAATGCTCTGTAACACTTACCCCCGGAGATTTTGTTGATATGGAGGGTAAGGTGCTGGGTACTCACAAGGGTGCAGTCTGCTACACAATAGGTCAGCGTAAGGGTCTTGGGCTTGCACTCCCTCAGCCTATGTTTGTGGTCAGCAAGGATATGGAGAAAAACACCGTCACTCTGGGACTTACAGAAGATTTGATGCAGAGGGACGTTCTGGCGAAGGATGTGAATATTATTTCTGAAAAAGAAATAAACTTCCCCTTCAGAGCCACCGCCAGAGTCAGATACAATCAGTCCGACCAACCCGCCACCATTGATATCACCGAGGAAGGTCTTGTAAAGGCTACCTTCGATGAGCCGCAACGGGCGGTGACATCGGGTCAGTCTCTGGTGATTTACAGCGACCAGGTTGTCCTCGGCGGCGGTAAAATTATCTGAATATGTATATTATCAGGTGTCATCAGGCACCTGATTTTTTATTGCAAAAAGCCCCAGTATTATTGCCCCCGAAATGCCTCCGACGGCCGCTGCAAGAATAACAGGCACAGGATTACCATCGGTGAAAATCCTGAAAACACCACCCTCAATTCCCGACGCGGTGCATCCGAATAACCAGCAGAGTACAGAGGAAACCACAGTACCCACGCTGAATGACAGTATGTGTGGGAGAGGTTTTTTTGCATATTGCGAGAGCGCTACCGTATTGATTCCGCCCAGGGCGAATATAATGCAGAGTGGCTGGATAATACGGTCTTTGCGGTTGTATTTTTTTCTGAAAATTATAGATGCTAAAGAGAGCGAAAGCTGGGGCACCATAGCAGATGAAAGCATTGCGGCATAGAGTATCTTGTTGTCTGCTGCAAACACGGCTCTAGAAAATGTGAATACTCCGATATACGATGCGCCTCCGGGATTAATTCCCATAAGGAGACCTGCCGTAATGCAGAGCAGGGCTTCATTCTGTGCCCACATGGCAAAGAGACTTGTGGTGAGATATCCTGATATATAAACTCCTGTTGTGAGAGTATACGCAAGACAAAGGGATACTGTCATTGCACCGAGAGAAGACAGTATTTCCGAGTAGTGCCCGAGCATTGGGGATGAGAGGAGTCTGTCCAGAACTTTGTATGTGAGCCCGCTGATTATTCCGCATATAACCGCCAGGAGAATTCCTCCCGATGCATTGATGCTGCCCTGAGGCGACAGGAATGAATAACCATAGGTACACACCGCACCTGCGGCTATTGCGGCAGGGGTGGCGTTCCTTGAGGCAATTGAGGAGGCTATGGAGGCGGCTGCGACAACAGGAAATATGTCTGAAAGTACACCGTAAAGACTCAGAAGAATTCTGCCCGGTGCACTACCCTCGCCAAGCGTGTCCGGGCCATATCCCCACAGGCTTTCTGTTGCATAGCTAAGCAGAAGCGCCAGACCGCTCAGTATGGCAAAGGGCAGAAGTACGGTTTCACAATTTTCTGCACCGTAAAACAGTTTCTTTGTTTTTTTGAGAAAGTTTTTGGTATTACCCACAGCGTTCACCTCGCAAGTTTTATTTTGCCCTTTGCAAAAATCAATATGAATGAGTAATTAAACCAAAAGTTGACGAAAGTAACAAAATATAATAAAATGAAAAAATAAAATAGCATCAGAGGTGATGTCGTGTGAGCAGAGTGGTTGTTTGCGGACTTGTGAATATGGAGACTACTGCCGCTGTGGAAAAATTTCCAATAGAATACAGACCTGTTGATTACAGATTTTTCGGAGTTTCTTCTTATCCTGCCGGTGTCGGATTCAATGTTGCCTGCGCTCTCAAGGCGCTGGGTGATGATGTGCGTTTGTTGTCACTGAGCGGTAAGGATACTGCCGCCGATATTATAAAAGGCGAACTTGACGGCAAGGGAATTTCCTCTGAATATATATTGCCGATTTCCGCAGGCACCGCACAATCGGTGGTGCTCTATGACAGTACCGGCAGACGTAATGTTATCTGCGACCTTACGGATAACCAGGAACTTTCCTACGACAAGGAGACTTTTGCCGCTGCGTCAGAGGGTGCGGATATTCTATGTATGTGCAACATCAATTTCTCAGCAGGTATGCTGGAATATGCAAAGGAAACAGGAGCTCTTATTGCCACCGATGTTCATTGCCTCAGTGATATCTGCGACGAGTACAACGCCCGTTTTATGAAAGCGGCAGATATACTTTTCCTCAGCAACGAAGCCATTAACGGAAGGGAAGAGGAGTTTTCCCTGAAGCTTATGGAGGAGTACGGTAACTCCGTAATCGTTGTGGGTATGGGCGATAAGGGTGCTCTTCTCAGGGTGAAGGAGAGCAATGAAGCCAGGCTTATCCCTGCGGTGCACACCCGCCGTATTATCAATACTGTGGGAGCAGGTGACAGTTTGTTTTCTGCATTCGTCCATTTTTATTCAAAGAGCCGCGATGCAGAGGATTCTCTCAGAAAAGCCACATACTTTGCCTCCTGGAAAATAGGTGAAAAAGGTGCGGCTAAGGGATTTTTAAGTGAAGATGAACTCATCAGTCTGATGAAATAAGGTGAAGATATGGACAGATTCTTAAGAACGGAAGCGTTGCTTGGGAAAGACTCAATGAACAGAATAAAGAATGCGGGGGTTATTGTCTTCGGTATCGGCGGTGTGGGTGGCCACGCGGCTGATGCTGCAGTGCGCTCCGGAGTGGGCAGCATTGCTCTTGTTGACAGCGATACCGTGTCAGTTACCAACATCAACCGTCAGCTTATTGCCGATGACAGCACCGTCGGCAAAAAGAAGACAGAGGTTATGAAGGAGCACCTTCTGCTTGTAAATCCCGATTTGAAGGTGGAGACATTCGATATGTTCTATACTCCCGAAAACGCGGACGCAATAGACCTCTCGAAGTATGACTATATAATTGATGCCATAGACTCGGTACCCTCAAAGGTGGAGCTTATCCGCCGTGCAAAAGAACTGGGGGTGCCCATAATAAGTTCTATGGGTTTCGGTAACAAACTCTGTCCCACTATGGTGAAGGTATCTGACCTTTCAAAGACTCAGGTTTGTCCTCTGGCAAGGACAATGCGCCGTCTCCTGAGAGAAAAGGGTATTGTCCATCTCAAAACCGTATACTCCGAAGAAATTCCCGCAACACCTCATAATCCCATTGAGGACGGCGGCAAAAGAACAGTAGGAAGCGTTTCCTTTGTGCCTTCTGTGGCAGGACTTGTTATGGCGTCCGAGGTAATAAAGGATTTATCACAAATAATTTAAAACAAAAGATATATTAAACACCGCACAGTAAAGAAATACTGTGCGGTGTTATTTTTGTGCTGTGTTCAGATTACAAAGAAGAATATTACCGATATCAAAACGGAGAACAGAGAGGCGAAAACCACATCGGAGATATAGTGGACACCTGCGAGAATTCTTGTAAGTGCCACCACGGTTGCGAGTATTGTCAGAGCAATGCCGAGAGGCAGGGAGACTACGTATCCGCACATAGCGATAACAAAGGCGGATGCCGCGTGTCTGGAGGGGAAAGAGCAACCTTTGCGCTCTTTGAATATTACCGAAGGAGTGGAATACTTTTCGTAGGGGCGAGGACGGTTGATGAGCTTTCGCATAATGGTTACACCTATGAATACTGAAGGCGGCACCACCAGCATGGTGACAAAGTCGCGGTCCATAGCAATAAAGCCTTTGATGATTAATAACAGGGGGTATGCTGCCCAGAATATATAGGGCAGGAATTTGTAGAAAAATGCAAGTGCACTGCGGATTCTTTTGTGATTTGAGAACCACTCTGTCATAGCGGTATATCGTGTCCTGTTCATATCCTCACCTCCCGATTATTATAGCATCGGAAGGTGAGATTTTCAATATTATACGGCAATATCTACTGCGAATTCTTCAAACCACGCATCAAGCTGAATGATATAGGCAAGTATCTGGGGTGCCCGCATAAGCTGACCGTACCAGGGGGTGGGGATATTGTCGGGATTTTCTGCGATGTCCATTATTCCCTCGCGGTCCAGCATCGCGGTGAGAGGAGTTTGCTTTTTCAGTATGTCCTTCACCTTATCTGTGACATATTGCATATACAGCGGGTTGTGGGTTTTGGGGTAGGGGCTCTTTTTGCGGTAGCAGATTTCCGCAGGCAGTATTCCCTCAAAGGCTTTTCTCACAATGCCTTTTTCTCTGCCTCCCAGAGCCTTCAGCTCCCAGGGCATATTGTATGCATACTCCACAATGCGGTAGTCGCAGAAGGGCACTCTCACCTCAAGTCCCGAGTGCATGCTCATACGGTCCTTTCTGTCAAGGAGACATTGCATAAACCAGTAGAAATTAAGGGTGAACATCTCTCTCATACGGGCATCGGTGGGGGAGTCTGTGGGAAGTTTGCTGACATTCTTAATGGTGGCAAGGTACCGCTCCTGCACGTATTCCTCGCCTCCCGCCAGAAGCCCTTTTCTGAGAATACACCGGCGCACATCCTGACTTCTTGACCAAGGAAAGCCGCTTGAGAAAAGTATGTCTTTGTTGTGGTACCAAGGGTATCCGCCGAAGAGCTCGTCGGCACATTCTCCGGAGAGGGCAACGGTGAAATCTTTCTTTACCTCCTGGGAAAAAAGCAGGAGAGATGAGTCCACATCTGCCATACCGGGCAGGTCACGGGCGAGGGTTGCCTCACAGAGAGCATCGCAGAGAGCCTTGTTGTCAAGTATAACTTCATGATGCACAGTCTGCGAACTATCTGCCATCATTTTAATGTACTCATAGTCTCTGTTGGGTTGAAAAAGACTTTTCTCAAAGAATTTTTCGTTGTCTCTGTATTCGACGCTGAAGGTGTGAAGCCTGCCGTTGCCGTGTTCTGTCATAAAGTCCGAGGCTATGCGGGTGATGATGCTTGAGTCGAGACCTCCCGAGAGAAATGTGCACAGAGGTACGTCGGAAACAAGCTGACGCTGAACAGAGTCCCGTATCAGAAAACGGGTGTGTTCAATAGTCTCGCCGAGACTCTCCGTGTGTTCCCTGGCAGTAAGCTCAAAGTATTTCACCCTGTTGAGTCTGCCATCTTCATAGAAGGCGTACTCCCCCGGCAGTATTTCATCAATATCCCTGAACACACCTTTTGAGGGGGTTCTGGCAGGACCCAGAAAGAATATCTCCATAAGTCCCTCGGCATCAACAACGGGCTTGATTTCTCCGGATGCAAATATGGTCTTGATTTGGGAGGCAAAGATGAATTCACCGTTTTTCATAGAGTAAAAGAGAGGCTTTACGCCGATTCTGTCACGGCAGAGAAAGAGTCTTTTACTGTGAACTTCATACACTGCAAAGGCAAAGATGCCGTTGAGCCTGCTGACACATTTTTCCTTGTAGCAGACATAGGCCTTGAGCAGTACTTCGGTGTCGCTTTTTGAGGAGAAGGAGAATCCCTCTAAAAGCAAATCCTTTCTGATTTCTTCGGTGTTGTAGAGTTCTCCGTTGTAAACGATAACGTAGGTTTCATTTCCTCTTGTGAAAAACATAGGCTGTTTGCCGTTCTGAATATCCACCACCGCCAGCCTTCTGTGAATGAGGGCAGCGTGACTGCTCTTGTATATTCCCCCTTCGTCAGGACCCCTGCGTCTGAGGGTGTCTGACATATCAGCAAGTACAGGGGACATTTGTGATACATCTCTTTTGCTGCTTAAAAAACCTGCTATTCCACACATAATAATTACCTCCGTAACCGATGATTAATGCCGTATTGCGGCAGTTTTTTTCCAATTGTCAGCAGAAAAATTCCCGAGCTCACAATGAGCAGAAAACATCCTGCCATACCTGCTTCTGACTCGGTATATACACACTCTACCGAGGAGAAAACTGCCTTGGTTTGCGGTAAGATTCTTGTGAACAGAAAAGTAAACAATGCACACAAGATGCCCTCCAGAAACCTGAAAATGAAGAACAGGGATTTCTCGGGAGTTATACCTCTGAGTATGGCGAAAATCTGAAGATGAACACATAAACCGCCGAAGCCTGTGAAAAAAGCTATGAGTATCGGTGAGGGGGACTCTGCAAGAATTTTGCAACCTGTGGTAATCTCCAGAAAAGCGGCAAGAGGCTTGAGCATTTCCGCCGAGGAGATGAGCCGCAGGTATACTTCTGCCACAGCGGAAAAAAGTATTACCAGTCCGCACATACTTGCCATAGTACGCACACTCTCAAAGACGGATATAACAAGGCAGTCGCCGAGAGGAATTTCCGGTGGTGATTTCTTGTGCCTTGTTTCCTCTTTATTCTTTCGCATAAAGCGGGTGCATATACCAAGTATCAGCACCGACAAAATCTGTGAAAGCAGCAGGATGTAACCGGTCCTTAAACTCCCAAGCATCACACTGCCCAGATAGGTCACAAGAAACCCCGGTCCCGAAGCAACCGAGAAAAGCGACATCCTTTTTGCCTCATCCTCGCTGATAATACCTCTTTCAAATAAAATCCTTATCACCTTTGCACCTACGGGATAACCGCCCGTAAGTGTCAGAAGTATTACCGCCAAAGCCTCTTTCGGCAGAGCAAAAAGAAACCGCGTAAGATGTTCTGCCGGTTTTGGTATTGCTGATGTAACTTTTGAGCGCACCGCAAAATCCGAAAGCACCGTAAAGGGGAACAGTGAGGGAATCAGCACCTGAATACAGAGATATCCTCCGTTGCTTCCGCCGTTTCTGACTTCTTTCGGGAATACAAGCAGTACTCCCAGAGAGACGAATACCAGACTCCATATATACAGAAGCCGGCAGTTTTGTTTTTTCTTTTCTGTGTTCATTAATTTCACCGTTAATATATATGACGGCATTTGCATAAAAATTAATGATAAAAAATAAGCAGGTGAAAGTGTGAAGAAAAAAAACGGGGATAAGACCCGCGACAGAGGTTTTTCCCTTACTTATTCTGTAAGGGACCTGATAAAAGACGTACCTCATATTGAGATAGAAGGCAACCGTCACATCACTCTTGAGGGCAGCAAAGGTATAGTGGAGTATTCCGATACAAGGGTAAGTGTGTTGATGAATACGGGGATTGTTGCTTTTTCGGGAGAGAATATGAACCTCAGGTGTATATCTCCCACAAACCTTGTGATAGAGGGGGATGTTTCAAATATTGAATTTGGTGTCTGAGGTGATGTTGTGTTGGAAAAGTTTCTGAGATGGCTCAAAGGTTATGTGGTGTTTTGCATCACAGGAAAATTCCCCGAGCGTTTTATTAATCTGTGTACTCAGAGGGGGATAAGGCTTTTTGCAATTCGTCCGTCTGCCGAGGTTATTTATGCCTCGATGTCCGTATCCGACTATTTGTGTATACGCCATGTATCGCGTCGGGCAGGGGTAAGACTCAAAGTGACAAGGCGGGTGGGGTTGCCTTTTCTTATTCATCAAAACCGCAACAGATACGGACTGCTGGCGGGTATGGCTCTCTTTCTCGTGATTTCGTTGCTTATGCAGAACTTCGTGTGGAGTATTGACATAAGAGGAGTGAATTCCCTGAGCGAAAGTGCACTCAGAGAGAGCCTTTCTGTGGCAGGACTTCGTGAGGGAGCGTACAAAGGAAGCTTTGAGCCTGTGGAGATAGAAAGAAAACTGATGCAGGAATTTGATGATATAGGATGGATGTCTGTGAATTTGATAGGCACAAAGGCTGAGGTAGAGATTAAGGAGAAAGTCCGCAAACCGCCCATAACAGATAGCAGGACTCCTTGCAATATCAAAGCATCCCACGACGGACTTATAGAGAAAATGGTAACTACTCAGGGCACTGCGGTTATGCACGAGGGGTCGGCGGTGGTGAAAGGACAGCTTCTGGTCAGTGCTGTGATGATCAATGCTCTGTCCGAGGTAGACTATGTGCATGCATCGGCAAAGGTGATGGCAAAGACCGAGAGAAAGGAAACTTTTTCTCTTGCAAAGTCGGGGATTTACCGTGCACCCGGAGAAAGCTTCAAAAGACACAATCTTATTTTCTGTTTCTTTGAATTTCCCTTGACCCTTGCGTCATCAGGGGATATATCTGCCTCACGATTTGAGACAAAGAAGCTGACCATAGACGGCACAGGTGTGCAGTTTGGTATAAAAACCGAGGTGATTACCCCTTTTGCTGACACAGTCTGTGAGATATCCTCCGAGAAAGCCGAGGAAATACTTGCGGTTGAAGATAATCTGTACAGATTCTTCTCTCTGGGGCATTGTGAGGAAATTGCCGCGGTAAGGGAAATTCGGGAGACGGAGGAGTCCTACGAGTGTACAGTCCGATACACCTGTCGTGAGGATATAGCACGGGAGGAAATCTTTGTTGTAAATTGAAGTCACTTGTGGTATAATAATTTTATTCTGTTTATTATATCGGATGAGGTGACATACTATGAAACTTTTGTGCATAGGTGACGTAGTGGCTTCCTCAGGATGCAATTTCCTCAGAGAGAAGCTTCCCGCCCTCAAGCGTACACTTGGTATTGATATAGTTGTCTGCAACGGAGAGAATTCTGCGGACGGCAACGGAATTCTGCCAACTTCGGCGGACTTTCTGTTTTCGAGCGGTGTGGACGTAATCACTCTTGGAAATCATTCTTTCAGAAGACGGGAGATTTATCCGTATCTGGAGGATAACGAGTTTATCATAAGACCTGCAAACTACCCCAAGGGTACCACTCCCGGCAGAGGCGTGTGTATACTTGACTGTACCAGATACACTCTGGCGGTGGTGAATCTTATGGGTAATGTATTCAATCCCGCTCCGCTTAATTGTCCCTTCTATACTATTGACGATATTCTCAAGGATATCAAGGCAGATGTAATAGTAGTTGATATCCACGCAGAAGCCACCAGCGAAAAGCGCTCTCTGGGTTTTTATCTGGACGGCAGGGTTTCCGCGGTATTCGGCACACACACCCATGTGCAGACTGCCGATGCACAAGTGCTTCCCAAAGGCACGGGTTATATCACCGATGCTGGTATGACAGGCCCCAAGGATTCGGTGCTTGGCATCAATCCCGAGATAACCGTCACCAGTTTCCGCGACAAACTGCCTATACGATTCGAACCCTTGAGGGGAGAGTGTATGATGGACTGCGTCCTTTTTGAGATTGACGAGAAAACAGGTAAAGCAATTTCTGCTGAAGCAATGAGTATCCGTTGAGATAACTCTGCATAATATGTCAAATGTTTATTTCTAATCGGCATTATTTTATGCAAATAACCGATTTTGGTATAATTCTCTTGAAACAATTTGTTTTGTCTTATATAATGTTATATGTTAATGTGGTTAATCTGCGCATTAACGCAAATAATATAAAATATAAATTTAAGGAAGTGTTCGAATGCTGACCGGTTCCGTGTTAAAGCAGGCCATTATCTCCGGCGCTAATAACATCTGTTCACAGAAAGAAAAGATCAACGACCTGAATATTTTCCCTGTACCTGACGGCGATACAGGTACCAATATGTCCATGACTATCTCCGCTGCTACCAAGGCTCTGGCTGATACAGAGTCTGACAAAGCAGGAGAAATTGCCAAGACCGTTGCATCCGCAATGCTCCGTGGCGCAAGAGGTAACTCCGGTGTTATCCTCTCTCTGCTTTTCAGAGGCTTTGCAAATGGTCTCGAGGGCAAGGACGAGGCAACAGGCAAGGATCTGGTCAGAGCACTGGGTCTCGGTGTAGATGCTGCTTACAAGGCAGTTATGAAGCCCACAGAGGGTACAATTCTCACCGTTGCCCGTGAGGCATTTGAGGCAGGTGCCAAGGCTGTCAAGAAGACAAAGGACGAGGTTGAAATCTGGACCATTGTCTGTGAGGCTGCCGAGGAATCCCTCAACCGCACACCCGAGCTTCTCCCCGTACTGAAGAAGGCAGGCGTTGTTGACGCAGGCGGCAAGGGTCTCCTTGTTATCTTCGAGGGTATGCTCAGCGTTATCAGAGACGGCAAGGTTATTGAGCTTGACGAGAGCGTTTCCGCTTCTGAGACTTCCGAGGACGATACATTCCGCTCTGCTGCGGCAGAGTTTGATGAGGTTATCAACTTCACATACTGCACAGAGTTCATTGTCGGCAGAGATGCCGCTGTTGAAACATCACCTCTTGAACTGCGTGCATTCCTTGAGACAATCGGTGACTGCGTAGTTGTGGTTGATGACGAAGAAATCATCAAGGTTCATGTTCATACAGAGGATCCCGGCAAGGCTCTCCAGAAGGGTCTTGAGTTCGGCCAGCTCCTCACCGTCAAGGTTGAGAATATGCGCCAGCAGCACGAGCAGGCAAAGGTAGAGAACAGCAAGCGTCAGAAGACAAAGCTTGAGGTTCAGGAGCCTACCGAGGAAGTCGGCTTTGTTGCAGTTGCATCAGGCGACGGTCTTGTTGAGCTCTTCAAGGATCTGGGTTGTACTCACGTTGTTTCAGGCGGTCAGAGTATGAATCCCAGCACAGACGATATCTACGAGGCAGTTATGGCTACACCTGCAAAGACCGTATTCGTACTGCCCAACAATAAAAACATCATTATGGCTGCAGAGCAGACCCAGAAGCTGGTTGAGGACAGAGAGGTTATCATTCTCCCCACCAGAACAATTCCCCAGGGTATCACAGCACTGCTTGCATACGACCCCACAGTAGGTCCCATCATCAACAAGGGCGCTATGAGCGATACCTTCAAGTCCGTCTCCACAGGTCAGATTACCTTTGCTGCACGTGACTCTGAGTTTGGTATGAAGAAGATCAAAGAGGGCGACATCATCGGTCTTGACAACGGTAAACTCACCGTCAGCGAGAAGTCTCCCAAGAAGGCTCTCCTTAAGCTTGCCAAGAGTATGATTGACAAGAACACCACATTCATCACTCTCATCTACGGTGCAGGCATCACTCAGGAAGAGGCTGACGAGGTCTTCAATGAGCTTACTGTTAAGTACGGCACAGACATCGACATCAATATGATTGATGGCGGACAGCCCATCTACTACTATATTCTCGGTATCGAGTCCGCAGAATAATAAAGGAATATCCAAGGCGGACGTAATGTCCGCCTTTTTCTCTATTTACGAGGTGTGAATTATGGCATCACTTTTTTCACAACCTATCAGAAGTCTCAAGGGCGTGGGTGCTGTGAGGGAGAAGCTTTTCAATAAGCTCTCTGTTTTCAGCATAGGGGATCTGCTCTATTATTTTCCACGTTCTTACGAAGACTGGCACAACCCCTCATCCATATCCGAGGCTCAGGTGGGGGCGGTTTGTTGTATCCGCGGCAAGCTTGCCTCAAAAATGAGGGAGACAAGGCTTCCCGGTAACCGATATATGGTGCAGGCAGAAGTAAGCGACGGCGCGGATGTTATGCGCGTGGTTTTCTTCAATAACAAGTACATCACCTCAATGCTTAAATACGACACCGAATATGTCTTCAGAGGCAAGGTCACACGGGATTTCTCAGGGGTACAGATGGTGTCTCCGGAGTTTCTCCCGCTTGATAAGGCAAAATTCGGTCTTCGTCCCGTCTATGGTCTCACCGCAGGACTCAGCAACAACCACGTACGTAGCGCGGTGGGAGAGGCTCTTAAACTCCTTCCCGAGAAGATTGCAGACCCCATCCCCGAAGATATCAGAGAGAAATATAATCTCTGCGGCCTCAGAGAAGCCATAGTATCCATACATAATCCCAAGGACGATAATACTTATCGTAAAGCTCTTCGCAGACTCACCGTTGAGGAACTTCTGGTGCTTAACCTGGGAATACGCTCCTTGAAGAGCAAGAACGACGTGGTGTCAGGTGAAAATTACAGTAAGGATTACACAGAGGAGTTTATATCTCTCTTGCCCTTTTCTCCCACGGGAGCACAGCAGAGAGTTATGAAAGAGTGCGCCGCGGATATGCTGGACGGTAAGCACCCTATGCAAAGACTTGTGCAGGGAGATGTGGGTTCGGGTAAAACCGCCGTTGCCGCCGCCGCTTGTTACAATACTGTGAAAAACGGCTATCAGGCTGCATTTATGGCGCCCACGGAAATTCTGGCGGAGCAGCATTACAAAACTCTCACAAAGCTTTTTGAGAATACGGGAATTCACATTGTACTGCTTACGGGTTCTCTCACAGCAGGCAAAAAGAAATCGGTGAGACAAGAGATTGCCACAGGTGAGGCTCACATAGTTGTGGGTACTCACGCGCTCATAACCGAACAGACAGTTTTCTGTAATCTTGCCCTTGCCATTACAGACGAACAACACCGTTTCGGCGTTTCCCAGCGGGCAAAGCTCCTCTCAAAGGGCGAGGCGCCCCATCTGCTTGTTATGAGTGCTACTCCCATACCCAGAACTCTGGCGCTGATTATATACGGTGACCTGGATGTCTCCGTAATTGACGAGATTCCTCCCGGCAGACAGCCTGTTAAAACTATGCTCATAGGTAGCGAAAAACGAAGCAGAGCATATTCATTTATACGCGACGAGATAGAATCAGGCAACCGTGCCTACATTGTGTGCCCTCTTGTCAGCGAGGACGAGGAGTCTGACCTTGCCGCGGCAGAGGAATATGCCGCGGAGCTGATGCTTTCGGAGTTTAAGGACTTTTCGGTGGGTATTATCCACGGCAAGATGAAATATTCCGAAAAAGAAAAAACAATGCGTGATTTCGCAGAGGGAAAAGTAACCCTGCTGGTTGCCACAACGGTTATTGAGGTTGGTGTGGATGTGCCCGAAGCATCTGTTATGATGATAGAAAACGCAGAGCGCTTCGGACTTTCGCAGCTTCATCAGTTAAGGGGACGAGTGGGCAGAGGCGACAAAAAATCCTACTGCATTCTTGTTTCCGACAATGAGGGAGAGAAGACTCTGGACAGACTCTCGGTTATGTGCAGTACCACCGACGGCTTCAGAATTGCCGACGAGGACCTTAAACAGAGAGGCCCCGGTGACTTTTTCGGAGAGCGTCAGCATGGTCTGCCAAAACTCTCGGTTGCCGATTTTTCCGATATGAACTCTGTGCTTACATCACAGGAAATTGCCGAGGAGATAATTTCTGAGTCCCCTGACCTTGAAGGCGACAGATATAAGGGACTGAGAGCAGCAGTGAGAAGACTCTTTGCAAATTCTGAAAATAAAATGAACTGATATAACAAAAAAGGTAAAAAAATAACCGAGCGTTTTTATTGAACGCTCGGTTTCTTTTGTGTCTGATATTAAAGGTCACAACCGCAACCGTGGTCGTGGTCGCACTCCTTGATAACGCCCACAATGGGAGTGGGGTCAATGCCCTGACGGGTGTAGTAGTCAGAGAGAGCAGCCTTGATAGCCTGCTCTGCAAGTACGGAGCAGTGAACCTTAACTGCGGGAAGTCCGTCCAGAGCCTCCATAACTGCCTTGTTAGTGAGCTTGAGAGCCTCGTCAATGGTCTTGCCCTTGATAAGCTCGGTGGCCATAGAGCTGGTGGCAATAGCCGCACCGCAACCGAAGGTCTTGAACTTGCAGTCGGTGATAACATTACCCTCAACCTTGATATACATTCTCATAATATCTCCGCATTTGGAGTTGCCGACCTCGCCTACACCTGAAGCATCGGGAATTTCACCGACGTTTCTGGGATTAGCGAAATGGTCCATAACTTTTTCTGAATATGCCATATATGTTACTCCTTTTAATTTTCACTTTTTATTTTATCCCACAGGGGAGAGAAACTTCTCAGGTAATCTACGATTTCGGGCACAACCTTCAGGAGATAGTCAATATCTTCCTCGGTATTGCCGTCGGAGAATGAGAGTCGCAGGCTTCCGTGAGCGATTTCGTGGGGAAGACCCAGAGAGAGCAGTACGTGGCTGGGGTCAAGGCTTCCCGATGTGCAGGCAGAGCCTGATGAAGCACAGACACCTGCAAGGTCAAGCTTTAAGAGGAGGCTTTCTCCCTCGATGCCCTCAAAGCACATATTCACGTTGCCGGGGAGACGGCTCTCGCGACTGCCGTTGAGTCTGGAGCGTTCAATATTCAGCAGGCCGTCAATAAGGCGGTCTCTCATTTTAGTAAGCTTTTCACGGCGGCTTTCCATAGTCTCAATTGCAATTTCCAGAGCTTTGGAAAGACCGACGATGCCTGCCACATTCTCGGTACCTGCTCTGCGTGAGCGCTCCTGAGCACCACCGTCGATAAGGTTTGCAATCCTGATGCCGCGGCGGATGTAGAGTGCACCGCAGCCTTTGGGGCCGTGGAACTTGTGGGCAGTAAGTGACAGAAGGTCAACAGAGTCCTCGGTTACATTAACGGGAACATTTCCCATAGCCTGAACAGCATCGGTGTGGAAAAGCACACCTGCCTCGCGGCAGATTCTGCCGATTTCAGCAATAGGCTGAACTGTGCCGATTTCGTTATTGGCATACATAATTGTCACAAGAGCGGTTTCGGGTCTTATTGCTGCTTTTACATCCTCGGGTCTTACCAGACCGTCGCTGTAAACATCAAGGTATGTTACCTCAAATCCTTCTTTGGCAAGTGATTCGCACACATGAAGCACAGCGTGATGCTCAAACTTCGATGTGATGATGTGATTTTTGCCCTGAGCTTTCAGGACTTTGCAAACACCCTTGATTGCCCAGTTGTCGGATTCAGAACCGCCTGATGTAAAGTAAATCTCACTGGGTGACTTTGCGCCGATGAGTCTTGCGATATTTTCTCGTGCAGCTTCTACGGCATCCTTTGCCACCGCGCCTGTGCGATAAAGGCTGGAGGGGTTACCGTATATCTCTGTGAGATAGGGTGTCATAGCCTCCAGAACATCGGGGGACAAAGCGGTAGTTGCCGCATTGTCAGCATAAATCTGCATATATATTTCTCCTTGGTATTGAACATTTGCTTCTTGGAATATTATTCCGCAAAAGCGATGATTTTACATAAATTTTCGGGACTCACTCACTGCGAGTACGTCGCACCTTTCGTTTTCGGGGTGCCCGGCGTGTCCGCGTACCCATACGATATTCACCTTGTGGGTATCGTAGAGTTTCAGCAGTCGCTCCCATAAATCGGGATTAAGAGCGGGTTCCTTTCGGTTTCGCATCCAGCCGTTTTTCTGCCAGTTCTTTGCCCAGCCGCGCTCAAGTGCATTACACACATACTGCGAGTCGGAATAGAGAGTTACCTCACAGGGTTCCTTGAGAAGTTCAAGTGCAGAGATAACTGCCATCAGCTCCATGCGGTTGTTGGTGGTGTTCTGTTCGCCGCCTGATATTTCTTTTTCAGTCCCTTTGTAGCGCAGAATTGCGCCCCAGCCGCCGGGACCGGGATTTCCCGAGCAGGCACCGTCTGTAAAGATTTCCACCTGTTTCAAAAAACCGGCACTCCTTTGCTGTGAATGTTTCAGGTCCTGACAGGTGCCCGCGGCACCCAGTCGACCACTCTATATTATAACACTAAAAAATCCTTTTGCAACATTAAAAATCATTGTTTTTAAGGAAATTTACTGATTTTTTTAAAATTTAATAAACTTCTCCTTGCTGTCAATAATAAGGAATATCCGGAAGGATAAAATATTATAAATATATAATTAATTATTCATATATTATTCTTTTTCTGACCTTGACAGTAGGAGCAGAAAAGAGTACAATAAAGTGATTAATTATGTTCGGATAGTATAACCTTTTGCTCGGTTATGCTTTTTATAAATTCAGCACTTCGGTGCGTATGAAAGAGATTCTGACAGACGGGTGCACGTCTGTAAATATATTACATAAAGTCCTGATTTACAGAGTGATATTCAACGGAAGGATATCGGTGAATAAAGGACCTGCTGACATTAAAATGGAGGATTAAATGAGCCAGACTAAAAACTTTAACAAGAAAAACGGCTACAAAAAGCCTAAGTCTCAGAAGGCGTATTCAGGCAAAGATTTTAAAAAGCCCTATCATTCGTCGGAAAAGCCTGCGGATATGGAACTTGAGAGCGCTTCCTACACTGCTCCTTTTGAGAAGAACAAAAATAATAAGAAAAAAAGTATGAGTTACAAGGAGTATGCGGATAATCGTAAAGTTTCCGACTCGAATCTTTCTGAGACTTCGCAGAGAAAGAAAGGGGACTCATACCCGAAAGCAAAGAACAGAAAACCTCACAAAACTCAGATTAAAGCTGAGAATAAGCCTCCCGTGAGAATTGCGTTTCTGGGCGGACTCAACGAAATCGGCAAGAATATGACACTCTTTGAGTGCATGGGGGATATGGTACTCCTTGACTGCGGTATGGCATTCCCCGACGGCGATATGCTGGGTGTTGACCTTGTTATTCCCGACTTCAGCTATGTTGTTGAAAATAAGGATAAACTCAGAGGAATTGTTATAACCCACGCCCACGAGGACCACATCGGCGGTCTTCCTTACCTTCTCAGCAACGTAAATGCCCCCATATATTCCACCTCTCTCACAAACGGAATTATCGGCAACAAGCTCCGTGAGCACAGCCTTCCCAAACCTGCAGAGCTTAAAGAGGTTAAGGCAGGTCAGCGCATTAAGCTTGGCTGTATTGAGGTTGAGTTTATCCACGTAAACCACTCAATACCCGATGCTGTGGCTGTGGCACTCCACACCCCCGGCGGCACCGTGGTGCACACAGGTGACTTCAAGGTGGATTATACTCCCACATGGGGCGAGCATATTGACCTTTCAACCTTTGCTCGACTGGGTCAGGAGGGTGTACTCTGTCTGTTGGCAGACTCCACCAATGCCTCCCGCCCCGGTAATACTCCCACAGAGAGAACCGTTTCCGACAGCTTTGACAACCTTTTCAAGAAGGCTTCTAACAAGAGAATAATTATAGCTACATTTGCCTCCAACGTGAGCCGTGTCCAGCAGATTATCAACTGCGCTCATAAATACGGCAGAAAAGTTGCCTTCTCGGGAAGAAGTATGATTAACTATATGTCCGTTGCCAGAGAACTGGGTTATCTTGAAATCCCCGAGGGAATTCTCATTGATATTGATATGCTCTCAAGGTACACTCCCGAGCAGACCGTTCTCATTACAACCGGCAGCCAGGGCGAGCCTATGTCTGCACTTTCCAGAATGGCATACTCCGACCACAGAAAAGTATCTGTGGGTGAGGGTGACTGCATCATTATTTCCGCAAATCCTATCCCCGGTAACGAGCGCACCGTGGGAAATGTTGTGGATGAACTCCTCAAGCGCGGATGCGAGGTTATCTATGAGTCTATGTACGAGGTTCACGTATCAGGCCACGCCTGTCAGGAGGAGCTGAAGATTATTCAGTGCCTCACAAAGCCCAAGTACTTTATCCCCGTACACGGCGAGCAGAAGCACCTCAGAAGCCACCGGGATATTGCCATTTCTATGGGTTGCCCTAAAGAAAACGTGTATATCGGCGACGTGGGCAAGTGCGTGGAGATTACTGATAACTACCTCAAGGAAGTTGCAAACGTTCCTGCGGGCAAGGTCTTTGTTGACGGTCTGGGTGTTGGTGACGTAGGAAGTATCGTGCTCCGCGACAGAAAGCATCTTGGCCAGGACGGACTTATTATTGTAGTTGCATCACTTGATGTGTACGACGGCCACGTAATCAGCGGTCCCGACGTTGTATCCCGAGGCTTTGTGTACGTTAAGGAGAGCGAAACCCTCCTTGACGAAATCCGTAAGGTAAGCCTTGTGGTGCTGGAGGACTGTGCCCGTAAAAATATCAACGAGTGGAGCACCATAAAGAACAGAATAAAGGATTCTGTCTCATCTCTCATCAGCGAAAAGACAGGACGCTATCCCATGATTCTGCCCATACTCATGGAGGTTTGATGAGGTGCCTGTCAAGCACCCGCAAAGCCTCCTGTTGAGATATCAGTGGAGGAATGTGTATGAAAAATAAACTCAGGAATACGGTGCCTTACCTTGCGCTGTTTTCCGTATCTATGCTGATATTTGCATTCATTTCGCTTTTTTTCAGCAAAACAATGTTTTATATCGAGATGTCAGTGGCGCTGGTTTCTATTGCTACCGCCCTGATAATCTACATAAGATTTGAACACGTTATTCACGTTGCAATGAGACACACCGCTCTCACAACCCGAAATGTGGACAGAAAATATCTGGAACGCTTTTCATTTCCTGTTGTGGCAACGGATAAAGAGTGCGGCATAATCTGGTACAATTCCGCATTTTTTACGGATATCTGCAAGAATAACGATGTCCACGGCTATTCGGTAACAAGCCTTCTCTCAGGCAAAAGCGTAGAGGAGTTCTGCGGTGCATCGGGAGGAAACACCTCCGTTGCGGACAGACTCTATACCGTATACGCCAACCCTGTGGAGACGGGTTATCTGCTCTATTTCTTTGATGATACTTATCTGAAAGAAACCGAGAGGGAGTATCTGGAGACCAGACTCTCCGTAGCGATGGTTTCCCTTGATAACAACGAAGCCTATGACGACGATGACGAAGACGATGCCATCAGAGTCAATATTCAGGTGGAGTCGCTTCTCCAGCGTTTTGCAGGTGATTACAACGCTCTTTACAGAAAGATGAGTCAGGGCAGATATATGCTTATCTTCGAGGAGAGGGAACTTCAGAAGATTATCGAGAAGAAGTTTGATATTCTGGAGAAAGTCCACGAGATTAAGTCGGGCGATATCTCTGCCACTATTTCCGTGGGTATCGGCAGAGGCGAGGATAACCTGCGAAAAAGTCAGGCTTCAGCCAAGAAGGCGCTGGATATGGCGCTTGGCAGAGGCGGCGACCAGGTTGCTGTTCTTACAGGCGGTGACTATGATTTCTTCGGCGGCAAGTCCGCAGGTGTGGAGAAGCAGAGCAAGGTCCGTGTCCGCGTAATCACAAAGTCTCTTATCAATGCGGTGGAGGAGAGCGACAAAGTCATCATTATGGGACACCGTTTCTCCGACCTTGACTGTATGGGCAGTGCCATAGGTCTCTACGGCGCAATTACCACCTCATTCAGAAAGAAGGTATATATCGCCGTCAACTATCAGGATTCCATGGCGAAATCCCTTATCGATACATACAAAGTAAACTGCGGCGATGGGGTCTTTGTATCTCCCGAAAAAGTAATGGAAGAGGTTACCCCCGAAACCCTTCTCATTATTGTGGATACACAGGCCAAGAACAGACTGGAGAGCACCGCTCTCTATGAGAAGTGCGGCAGGATAATAGTAATTGACCACCACAGAATGAGCGTGGACTATATTGAGAATACTCTGGTGTTCTACCACGAGCCCAGCGCATCATCCGCGGCTGAGATGTGTGTGGAAATTGTGGAGAATTTCCCCGACGATGTGCTGAGAAAGCCCGAGGCGGAAGCTCTTCTCTCCGGTATTATTCTGGATACCAAGAATTTTGTCATCAATTCGGGAGCACGCACCTTTGAGGCAGCGGCTTTCCTTAAAAAGCACGGCGCCGATACGGTTTCGGTTCGTCAGCTTTTCTCGGATTCCATCGATATATACCGCAACAAATACAAACTTGTTTCAACAGCGCGAATCTACAAGAAGTGTGCCATCGTTATTGCCGACGAGGATATGGCGGAAATCCGCCTCATAGCCTCCAAGGCAGCAGACGAACTGCTGGGACTTAAAGGTGTCAATGCCTCCTTTGTGGTGTACCGCACCGACAGCGACACAGTAAATATCTCTGCCAGAAGCTTTGGCAAACGTAACGTTCAGCTTATTATGGAAAAACTGGGCGGCGGCGGTCATCATTCCATGGCGGCGGCACAGATTAAAGATACAGGCTTCGAGTCAGTAGTCAGAATGCTGGTTGAAGCCATTGACAGCGAATAAAAAGAAAAGAGGATATATATTATGAAAGTTGTTTTATTACAGGACGTTAAGGCTCTGGGCAAAAAGGGCGATATGGTTAACGCATCCGACGGATATGCAAGAAACTTCCTCCTGCCCCGCGGACTTGCCAAGGAGGTAAATGCTCAGGTTATGAACGAGTTCAAGAATGCCGAGAACTCAAAGAAGTACAAGCTTGAGCAGGAGATTGCCGCAGCAAATAAGGCAAAGGCTCAGCTGGACGGCAAAAGCTTTGTTATCAAGTCCAAAGCAGGTCAGGGCGGTAAGCTCTTCGGAAGCATCACCACCAAGGAGCTCTCTCAGGAGATTAAGAAGGCAGAGGGCATTGATATTGACAAGAGAAAAATCGTTATGAACGATATCAAGAACTGCGGCAGCTACACCGCTGAGGTAAAGCTTCATTCCGGAATCAGTGCTACCGTAACCGTTTTGGTGGCTGAACTCTGATAAATACCTTTAAATATACTCTAAGGAGTAGTTATTATGGCTGATTTAACTCCTAAATTTGAATATGACGGCTTGAATCTTCCTTACAGTTCAGAGGCAGAACAGGCGGTACTTGGCGCAATTATCTTCGAACCCGACTGCTTCGGCAGAGTTGCGGAGATTCTCACCAATCCCGAGTACTTCCATATCTCTCTGCACAGACTGATTTACAGCACAATGCTCTCCATGTTCTCTCACGGCAGAAGCATTGACTTTGTAACTCTTTACGAGGAACTCAGACGTGAGAAGGAATTTGACCCCACAGAGGGCAAGGTTTACCTTGTCAGACTCTGTGACAACTGTCCCTCCACCTCCAATGTAGAGATTTATGCAAGGATGGTAAGGGATAAGTATGACGTCCGTCAGCTTATTGTTTCTGCCCGCAGAATGATAGATGATGCCACCTCCAACGAACACAGCTCCGAGGTGCTTATCGACAGTGCTGAGCAGATGATATATGACATCAGACGAGGCAAGAGTGTTCAGGGACTTCAGCGTATCGACGAAGTTGTGCTTCAGACCTTTGACCGTCTGGATGCTCTCAACAGAAACGACCCCGACCTTGTTCCCATCTCAACAGGTATCGGCGACCTTGACAGAGTAATCACAGGACTTAACCGTTCTGACCTGATTCTTCTTGCCGCCCGTCCCGGTATGGGTAAGACCAGCTTTGCGCTGAATATTGCAAAGAGCGTTGCGGGTCCTCAGGAAAAGACGGTTGCATTCTTCTCTCTGGAAATGTCCAGCGAACAGCTTGCATCCCGACTCCTTTCCACCGAGGCTCTGGTAGAAGGTACAAAACTCCGTACAGGCAAGCTCTCCGACGAAGAGTGGCAGAGAATTATCGGTGCGGGTGATGTGCTTTCAAAGATGAACCTCTATCTGGATGCAACTCCGGGTATTACGGTACCTGCCATGAAGGCAAAGCTCAGACGCCTTCGCAAGCTTGACCTGGTGGTAATCGACTACCTCCAGCTTATGACCACAGGCAGACGTACCGACAACCGAGTTCAGGAGATTTCTGAAATCACACGAAACCTCAAGATTCTCGCAAAGGAACTCAATGTTCCCATTATCTGTCTGTCACAGCTTTCCCGAGCCAGCGAACAGCGTGCAGACCATCTGCCTCAGCTCTCCGACCTGAGAGATTCAGGTTCTATCGAGCAGGACGCCGATATCGTACTCTTCCTTTACAGAGAGAATTACTACGACAAAGAGGGCGGCGGCGAGGCAAATCCCACAGGGGACAGAAATTCCGCAGAGTGTCTTGTAGCCAAGAACCGTCACGGTGAAGCAAGGTCTGTCAAGCTCCATTGGCAGGGCGAGTTTATGCGCTTTACTTCTGTGGAGGCACATCGTGATTGATATTGTAAGGAATACAACTCTGCAAAACAGACTTCTCGAAAAGGGTGACAGCGTTATAGTTGCCTTGTCGGGAGGCGCGGATTCCGTTACACTGCTTCATATTCTGCTGACTCTCAAAGATGAGTTTTCTCTCACCGTGTATGCCGCTCACCTCAACCATAACCTGAGAGGTGAGGAATCCTTAAGGGACGAAAAATTCGTCACAGATTTGTGCAGCGGCTGGGGAGTGGAACTTTTCAAAAAAAGCGAAAACGTCTCAGGTATAGCAAAAGAACTTGGCATCAGTGATGAACTCTGTGGCAGAAATCTCCGTTATGAGTTTTTTTCACAGCTTTCAGAGAAACTTTCAGCCAAGGTTGCCACTGCTCACACTCTCAGCGACTGTGAGGAAACGATGCTCTATAATATTGCCAGAGGTACAAGCCTTCACGGGCTTTGTGCAATCCCTGCAAGGAGAGGCAATATTGTAAGGCCTCTCATTGACCTTAGCAGAAAGCAGATAGAGGAATATATCAGTCTCAACAATCTTTCCTTTGTGGAGGACAGCACCAACTCTCAGGAAGAGGTCTGTAAACGCAACAAAATCCGCCACAGTGTGCTCCCGCCGCTTAAAGAGATAAACGGTGGCTTTGATGAGAATTTCTCAAGGCTCAGGCGTCAGCTGATTTCTGTGGACAGATATATGAAAAAACAGGGTAAAGCGGCAATCGAAGCGGCAAAACGTGACTTCGGACTCTGCGCAGAGACACTGCTCAAGAGTGACCCTGCGGTGCTCAGAGAGGCACTTTACCTTTATGCAACGTGCTTCGGGGTATCGGTGGAGGAAGTGCACATCGACCTGATGGAAAAAATCCTCAGCACCGGCGGTGCTGTCAATCTTCCGGCAGGTTACAGCGCCCTGTGTACCCAAGGCATTTTTCGCATTATCATCGATATCGGTGATGATGAATTCGCACCGATTACTCTGAAAGACGGAGTTTCTTTCAGCTACTCGGGGAAGAAATATTCATTCAAAGAAATAAAAACAGAATGTATCAATAATAAATTATCAGAGGATTTGATAGACTGCGATAAAATCACCGCAGACGCAGTTATCAGAACCCGCCGCGAGGGGGATGTTTTTTCCCTCTCGGGCAGAAATATCACCAAGCCTCTCAGAAAACTTCAGAGCGAGCTGAAAATCCCCTCGGAACTCAGAGGGAAATCTCTGGTTATAGCTGAAGGCAGTAGGGTGCTTTGGGCTGAATATATCGGCACATCACGATATGGTGCCGCAGATAAAAATACGAAACTTGCATTATCCATTAAAATAGGGGAGGATGAACAGTATGCACAAGGATTGTGAATACATACTTGTCAGTGAAGAGAAAATCAAGGAACTTGTCAAGGAACTGGCCCACAGAATTGATGAAGATTATAAGGACAAAAACCTGCTTCTTGTGGGACTTCTCAAAGGCAGCGTAGTCTTTATGTCTGACCTGATGAAGGAGATTACCATTGACTGCAAGATAGACTTTATGTGTGCATCCAGCTATGGCGCAGGCACAGAGTCATCAGGAAGAGTCAATATCGTCAAGGACCTTTCTCAGCCCATCAACGGTCTCGATGTGCTTATTGTTGAGGATATCATCGACAGCGGCAATACCCTGACTTTTATCAAAAAGTATCTTGATGCAAAGGGTGCCGGCAGTATCAAAATCTGTACTCTTCTCTCCAAACCCGACAGAAGGGTAGTTGATATTCCCATTGATTATCTGGGAGTGGAAATTCCCGACGAGTTTGTAATCGGTTACGGACTCGATTATGCAGAAAAATACAGGAATCTTCCTTACGTCGGCGTATTGAAGCGTTCCGTTTACTCATAATTTTCTTACAAATTCCCATACTACATTAAGGAGTGAATTAATTTGCAGAATAAAATGACAGTGAAAAAACTGCTTATTTATCTGGGAGTTCCCATTCTTCTTATTATCGGTATTGTCTTTATGGTCAATTTGTCCAATAAGAAAGTGGAGTACTCCTATTCCGATATAGTAGGCTTTTTCGAAAATCACCAGGTTCGTGAGTTTTCTCTCAATGTGGGTTCAGGCAGTCTTGAACTCAGCGTTGTTGATGAGGCAGTAGAGAACAAGGACAAAACCCCCGCTACTCCCGATTCAGCCGCAACTGCCGACAGTGCTGATATGGATAAGTCAGATGAAAAGTCCGGCAACAACGGAATTTTTGGACTTCTTTTCGGTTCAGGCAACAAGAAAGAGGATGACGGTCTCACAAAAATCAAGGTGAAACTCGCCAGTGTTGACATCTTCTATATGGATGTCAAGGACTACATTGACGAGTACAATGAAACCGCTGAAACACCTCTGAAATATGACTATGTTCCCGCATCCAACAACGGTTTCCTTCTCGAACTGATTCCCATCGTAATTATCGTCATTATTATGGCTGTGTTCTGGTTCTTCCTTATGAAGAAGATGAACGGCGGCGGACTTGGCGGCAAGGAATTCCAGTTCGGCAAAGCAAAATTCAAGGATACCAACGACGAGAAGCGCAAGACAACATTTGATGATGTTGCAGGTGCTGATGAAGAAAAAGAGGAACTTGAGGAAATCGTTGAATTCCTCAAGAATCCCGGAAAATACGATGACCTGGGTGCCCGTATACCCAAGGGCGTGCTTCTTGTAGGCCCTCCCGGTACAGGTAAGACCCTCCTTGCAAGAGCAGTTGCAGGTGAGGCAGGCGTGCCTTTCTTCTCAATTTCAGGTTCTGACTTCGTTGAAATGTTCGTAGGTGTAGGTGCATCCCGTGTCCGTGACCTTTTCGAGCACGCTAAGAAGAACTCCCCCTGTATCATCTTCATTGACGAAATTGATGCTGTGGGCAGACAGAGAGGCACAGGTCTCGGCGGCGGCCACGATGAGCGCGAGCAGACCCTGAACCAGATGCTGGTTGAGATGGACGGCTTCGGTGCCAACGAAGGCGTTATTGTTATTGCCGCAACAAACCGTCCCGATATCCTCGACCCCGCACTTCTGAGACCCGGACGTTTTGACCGTCAGGTTATGGTGGGATATCCCGATGTACAGGGCAGAGAGGCAATTCTTAAGGTTCACGCCAGAAAGAAGCCCCTTGCACCCGATGTAAAACTCAAGACTATTGCAAAGACCACCGCTGGATTTACAGGTGCAGACCTTGCAAACCTGCTGAACGAAGCTGCACTTCTCACTGCTCGCAAGGGCAAGAAGGCTATCACAATGGACGAAATCGAAGAGGCGACCATCAAGGTTGTTGTTGGTACCGAGAAGAAGTCCAAGGTAATGTCCGACAAGGAGAAGAAGCTTACCGCATACCACGAGGCAGGTCACGCCATTGCTTTCCACGTGCTGGAAACACAGGACCCCGTACACCAGATTTCTATCATTCCCAGAGGTATGGCAGGCGGATACACAATGCCTCTGCCCACTGAGGATAAGTCCTATTCTTCCAGAAACGAGATGATAGAGGATATCATAGTCAGCCTCAGCGGACGTGTAGCCGAAGCGCTTGTTCTCCACGATATCTCTACCGGTGCATCCAATGATATCGAACGTGCCACCGCAAGAGCCCGCGCTATGGTTACCAAGTACGGTATGAGTGACACTCTCGGTCCCATCAACTACGGCGGAAGCAGTAACGAAGTATTCATCGGCCGTGATATGGGTCAGGTGAAGGATTACTCCGACGAAACTGCCGCCAAGATTGATGCCGAGGTTCACCGCATTATTTCCGGTGCATACAACAGTTCAGAGAAACTTCTGAATGACAATATGGATAAACTTCACGAAGTTGCAGGTTATCTGATGAAGCACGAAAAGATGTCAGGTGAGGACTTCTCCGCTATGATGAACGGCACTTTTACAGAGCCTGTGGAGACAGAGACTTCCGAGGAGACAACCGAAGAATAATCAATAAATCATTTTCGGGCGGTTACCTTTAATATGGTTTCCGCCCGATTTTATCCTATATTCCATTCCTACAACAGGAGGTGACATAATGTCAGAGAAATATATTTCCGTCAGAGGTGCCAGAGAGCATAATCTTAAGGATATTGACGTGGATATTCCCAGAGACAAACTTGTGGTTATCACAGGTCTCTCCGGTTCGGGAAAATCCTCTCTTGCCTTTGATACCATATACGCAGAGGGACAGCGCAGATATGTTGAGTCCCTCTCATCTTACGCCAGAATGTTTCTGGGCCAGATGGACAAGCCTGATGTGGACTCTATCGACGGACTTTCTCCCGCAATTTCCATCGACCAGAAAACAACCTCAAAAAATCCCCGTTCAACAGTTGGCACCGTCACCGAGATATACGACTACCTGCGACTTCTTTATGCCCGTCTGGGTGTGCCTCATTGTCCTGTCTGCGGAAAAGAGATTAAACAGCAGTCCGTTGACCAGATAGTAGACAAGGTTATGAGCATCCCCGAGGGTACAAAAATCCAGATTATGGCACCTGTTGCCAGAGATAAGAAGGGTGAATTCCAGAAGGAACTGGAAAATGCCAGAAAATCAGGCTTTGTCAGAGTAAGGGTTGACGGAATAATCTATGACCTTTCAGAAAATATCGCTATTGAGAAGAACAAACGTCATAACATAGAAGTAGTTGTTGACCGCCTTGTTGTCAAGGACAGCATCCGCTCACGACTTTCCGACAGCGTTGAAACCGCATCGAAACTTTCCTCGGGACTTGTTATGGTGAATGTGGATGGGGAAGGAGACAGACTCTTTTCCCAGAGTTATGCCTGTCCCGACCACGGCAGCAGCATCGATGAACTGACTCCCAGAATGTTCTCTTTCAACGCACCCTACGGTGCTTGTCCCAAGTGTACAGGTCTCGGCGTCTTTATGCGCATAGACCCCGAGAAGGTAATCCCCGACAGGACTAAATCCGTAGCCGAGGGTGGTATCAAAGCAGGCGGCTGGGCAATGGAAGGCAATACCATTGCCAATATGTACTACACGGGACTCTCAAAGCATTATGGCTTTTCTCTGGATACTCCCATTGAGGATTTGCCTGATGAGATTGTGGATATTCTCCTCTACGGCACAAAGGGAGAGAAGGTAAAGTTCATCCGCACAGGGCTCTATGCAGGCGGTGAATATTATGCAGCCTTTGAGGGCGTTATCAATAATCTGGAGAGACGCTTCCAGCAGACCTCCAGCAACTGGATAAAAGAAGAAATCGAATCCTTTATGTCCGCAATTCCCTGCGACGAATGTCACGGACACAGACTCTCAAAAACCTCTCTTGCCGTAACGGTGGGGGGACTGAATATAGCAGAGTTCTGCGATATGTCCGTTGAAAATTGTCTGGAATTTATCAATAATCATCCTCTCTCGGAGAGAGAAATGCTCATCGGCTCCGCTATTGTCAAGGAGATCAAGGAACGTCTGGGTTTTCTTAAGAGTGTAGGCCTTGGGTATCTCACGCTCTCTCGGAATGCAGGCACTCTCTCAGGCGGCGAGAGTCAGAGAATCCGACTTGCCACACAGATAGGCAGTTCGCTTATGGGCGTCTTATATATCCTTGATGAGCCGAGCATCGGACTTCATCAGAGGGATAACGAAAAACTCCTCGGTACTCTCTGTCATCTCCGCGACCTTGGGAATACGGTTATTGTTGTTGAGCACGATACCGATACAATGCTCCGTGCTGACCATATAATCGATATCGGCCCCGGTGCAGGTATCCACGGCGGCAACGTGGTGGCACAGGGAACCGCCCGCGAGATTATGGATAACCCGAATTCCATAACAGGCAGATATCTGAGCGGAAAAATCTCAATTCCCGTTCCCGAAAAGCATCGGGAAGGCACAGGGAATTTCCTTGAAATCCGTGGCGCTGCCCAGAATAACCTGAAGAATATCAATGTCAGAATTCCTCTTGGAAAATTTGTCTGCGTTACAGGTGTCTCAGGCTCGGGCAAATCCTCCCTCATCAATGAGATTCTCCACAAGCGCCTTGCAAGGGACTTAAACGGTGCCAAGACCACTCCGGGTAAGCACAAGGCGATGAAGGGTATCGAATATCTTGACAAGATTATCGATATCGACCAGAGCCCCATCGGACGTACACCCCGCTCAAATCCCGCCACTTATACGGGAATGTTCACGGATATCCGCGAACTATTTGCGAAGACTCAGGAGGCGAAACTCCGCGGTTTCAATTCGGGCAGATTTTCCTTTAACGTCAAAGGCGGCAGATGTGAATCATGCGAAGGCGCAGGAATTGTGAAAATTGAAATGCACTTCCTGCCCGATGTGTATGTGCCCTGCGATGTCTG
This sequence comes from Ruminococcus sp., assembly GCA_045654185.1. Lineage (GTDB taxonomy): Bacteria > Bacillota > Clostridia > Oscillospirales > Acutalibacteraceae > Ruminococcoides. The sequence goes on along the minus strand of JAZOMY010000005.1, from coordinate 54,296 downwards.
TAAGGGCAGACGTTATAACAGAGAAACCCTGGAGGTTAAGTATAAGGGCAAGTCAATTTACGATGTGCTGGAGATGACTGTGGAGGAGGGACTTGAGTTCTTCTCCAGTGTCCCCAAAATCAAACGTAAACTCCAGACACTCTACGACGTAGGTCTGGGATACATCAAGATAGGTCAGCCTGCCACAACCCTCTCGGGCGGTGAGGCACAGCGTGTCAAGCTTGCCACAGAACTTTCCAAGCGTTCCACAGGCAGAACCATATATGTTCTTGATGAGCCCACAACAGGACTTCATACAGCCGATGTTCACAGGCTTATTGATGTTTTGCAGAAACTTGCAGATAACTCCAATACAGTGGTTGTCATCGAGCATAATCTGGACCTTATCAAAACTGCGGACCATATCATCGACCTTGGTCCCGAGGGTGGCGACGGAGGCGGCGAGGTGCTCTTTGCCGGCACTCCCGAAGAACTCGCGAAGTGCGAGAAATCCTACACAGGAAAGTTCCTCAGAGACATACTGAAATAAAATTTTAATTCAATCAGGAGAAATTGCATTGTTTTATGCAATTTCTCCTCTTTTTTTCCCACTTATGGAGGTGTAATTATATGATTACTATCCAGAATGGAAAACTTACCATTCCTGAAAATGAGCGTTTTATCGGTTTTGCAGGCGATAACCTCAGAAGAAAAATTGAATTTTCGGTGCAGGGCGAGAGTACACCCTGTGAACTTTACCGCATCTACCTTACCTTTGATGACGGTACGGTTAACTATTTTGTGCTCGATACATCAAATGAGGAAAACGGCACAGTCCTTGTATGGAATGTATTGAGCGATCATATTTTTAAAAGCGGATTAGTAAAAGTCCGGATAAAAGCCTTCTCCCAAAATAATGTTATCTGGCATACCAATGCGGATTATTTTGTGGTTGGCGAGTCCGCTGAATGTGCCGATTTCTTCAAAAATAAGGAGAATTCCGAGTTTCTCCGATATGAACAGATGCTCAATAATCTTAAAAACGAGATAGAGGAGGAAAGAGTTCTCCTGCCGTATATCGGCGAAAACGGTAATTGGTTTGTGTATGATGCCGTGTCTGACAATTATGTTGACAGCGGCAAAAAAAGCATGGGTGAAATCTCCGATTACTCTGTCACTCCCGAAAAACTCTCAAAGAATTACCTTGAGTATTCTACGGGTACAATAAGAAACTGCGGCGACCTTGATGCCATTATCGCACTTGGTAATGACCAGGCGCTTTACAGGGTCGATGTGTCGGGACTGTCTGCTTTTAAGTCTTTAGTGGGAGAGGGATACTTCACTGCCCTCACTGATACAGAGCGACAGGAGCTTACCCTTACAAATCATTCAACAGGTAAGATGTGGCTTTACAAAGAGGGAAGCGAGGAACTTGTTTCTCTGTCATCAGATGTAAATGAAATTGAGAAACATATTTCGGAAGTGTCAGAAAAAGGCGGTGTCGTTACTCTCACAAGTCCCCAGCTTGATGCTCTGGATAACCTCTTTGACATAACGGCATATACAAGCGAAAAGGGCAAGGATGCCTACGAGGCATTTGTAAAGGCTTTCGGTCTTGATAGCTTCAGAGTTCAGAGAGAATTCTCCATTGATGAGCTTTTTCCCTGCGGACTCTCGTTTCTCCGAGAAGCCAATATTACCGGTGCTGTAATGAGTGAGTATGGCTACTACACCAAGCAGGGCACCAACCGATACAGTTATATCTACTTTGATATTCCTTGTAAGTACGGCTATACATACAAGTTTGACTTTGAGACAACTCAAAGCAGCGACAATGTAGCCGTTGAACTTTACAACGAATATGCTCTCAATCAGGTTGAAGCGGAGGGTGACTACCGAAGTGCCGACCACAAGGAGTATAACTGGATAGGCAACGGCGGTGAGATTACTCCCCCTGATCATATCAATGGTTTCGCTCCTGCGGGTCTTCGATTTGTATTCAACACAGGCACTCCCGGTGTAAGCAAGATAACCATTTCCAAGAAGAGGGTGGTCTGATGTTTTATTCAAAGCTCGGTAATGTTATAAGAAGCATTTTTGACCGAAGCGGCAAGGCGGCGCATAAGCTTTTCTGTGCAGATGCAAGTGAGAAGAAGTCATCACTTGTGGTGATGAGCTTTAATATCCAGCGCTCTAAGGGTATCAATGCGGATGCCGAGGTTATGGATGCTGTTTTCACAAAGTATAATCCCGATATTGTAGCGTTTCAGGAGTATGATACTTCAAAGTCTCTGGACGGCGTGACGGTGGATACCTTCCTTCACAGATACTGGAAGTACAAGGCAGTAGGGGACACCACCATAGCAAACTACACCAAGGCGGTGTATTCGTATCTCGGACTATCAAACCCTACCACCACATACTACACCAGTTACTATGAGTCCCGAAGCTATCAGAAGATGTATACCTATGTGGGCGGCAAGCGGATAGCCATATTCAACACCCACCTGGATTACAATACCCCTTATAAATATAATCAGGCGGCAGAGCTCCTTGAGGCGGTGTCACAGGAGGAGTACTTCATTCTCATCGGGGACATTAACACAGTTTGCAAGAGCACAGACGATGCGGACTATGTAAACATCGTAAAACCCTTTGCGGATAGTGGCTACAACCTCTCCAACTGCACCGAGGAGCACGGCTTCCTTGACACCTGGTTCGGTGGCACCGACCTTTCGGGCGGCACTCATCAGCAGACGGACAACATCATCACATCCGCCAATATCACCATTGACCGAGTGTCCGTAGACACAATTAAGGCGGATGCACATTTGGGTCTCACCATAGACCACCTGCCCCTTGTGGCGTATCTCACAGTGAACTCATAAGGAGGTAATATGATGTGGAAGTAAAAATGCAGGAGCTCATTGACCGCGCCAAGTCCAACACAAGGCGAATTGAGAAGCTTGAAGAGCATCAGGAGCAGCAGGACAAACTGCTGAATACTGTGTCGCTTATCGCACAGAAGCAGGAGTCTATGGAGTCAAGCCTGGGTGAGATAAAGACCGACATCAAGCATATTAAGGATAAACCTGCAAAGCGCTGGGACTCCATTGTGGAGAAAACTCTCCTCTGTATTGTGGCAGGACTTGTAGGATATATTTTTATCAAATTGGGACTTGCCTGAATAAAATGTACAGAGGAGGTGCAAAAATGGCTGAAACAATTAATTGTATAGATGTCTCCACCTGGCAGGGAGATATCGACTGGACAAAGGTTAAGAAAGCAGGCTATGAACACGCTATTATCCGTGCGGGTTTTGGTCGTGAAGCCTCTCAGGTCGATAACAAATTTGAGCGCAATTACAAAAATGCCAGAGCGGCAGGTGTGAAGCTCGGTGCATACTGGTATTCCTATGCGGACAGTGTGGAGGATGCAAAGAGAGAGGCCGCAGCCTGTCTTGCGGTGCTCAAAGGAAAGAGTCTTCAGATGCCCGTTTTTTTCGATATGGAGGAGAGTTTCCAGACAAAGTTCGGCAAGACAACTCTCACCAATATGGCAAAGGCATTCTGCGATGCCATTATCAAAGGCGGCTTCAGGTCGGGAGTTTACTCAAACCTCAACTGGTTTTCAAATTATCTGGATTTCGAAGGCCTTCGTGAAACCTATCCCGTGTGGCTTGCCCAGTATCACACCGAGGCGCAGCTCCCCTGTGACATCTGGCAGTATTCTTCGGAAGGTACAGTCAGCGGAATAGAGGGTAGTGTGGATATGAACATTATCTATAATGCTTCCATCGTTGAACGTGACAAAACGCAAGAGCCTGAAGATGAAACTGTCAGAGACGAACTGAAGGTAGGGCAGAAGGGGCTTGATATCCTCTGCCTCAAGACTTTGCTGCTTATTGCCCACGATATGGGGCTCTGCTCAGTTCGTATGACCCACGGCAACGACTATGCCGGTGCGGGTATGGGCACCGCCATCAGAGAGTGCCGCAAGGCTATGAACCTCCCCGTGTCGGAGACAGCTGATGCGGAGTTTGTGACAGAACTCTACACAGCAATAAAAGGAAAGTATGCCCTCCCCGGAGATTTCAACGGAGACGGCAAAGTGAACATCAGAGATGCAACTGATATCCAGAAGTATCTCGCAGGAAGTGAGTGAGAAGAGAATATGGACAGAAATATGATAGTAAGACTTTTATTTTTACTCTTTGCACTTTTGAATATGATACTCACCGCAACAGGTCTCAATCCCATCCCTGTTTCTGACGAGGTGGCGTATGAGATTATCTCAATAGTTGCGGTAATAGGCGCATCTGTATGGAATGCCTGGAAAAATAATAATATGACAACGGCGGCAAAAGTGGCACAGAAGGTGACGGATGCTATAAAATCAGGGCTGTTGACGGCTGAGAAAGTTGACGATTTCTTAAACGAAAATACAGAGGAAAAAGAGTAAAAACACAGGCGGTATATCCAAATGCGGGTATACCGCCTTTTCTTGATTTTTTCACGATGCTGTGATATAATATGACTAATAGTGGGATAGACTGCCTTTTTGTTTATCCCGTCAGTTTGAAAAGAGGGATTATTATGGCAATAAAGGTAACACTTCTGGCGCATACACCGTCGCCTGAGGAGACCGTCGCCGCCGCTGCAAAACTTTGCTATTCACCATCAGGAATTGACGATATCCGTCAGGGTCTGGATGAGGAAAAGACAGCATCCTTTGTGAATATGCTTGCTGATATCGGACACGCAAGTCCTATGGAACACGCCTCCTTCACCTTTGGCATAGAGGGTATTTCCCGCGCTTGTTCCCATCAGCTTGTGCGCCACAGAATTGCGTCATACAGCCAGCAGTCGCAGCGCTATGTGGACGGCAACAGCTTTGAGTTTGTAACCCCTCCTGAAATAGAGTCTGATGAGCATTGCTCCGAGGTTTACTCCCGCGTAATTGAACTTCAGAAGCAGGCTTATGCCGAAATCCGCGATGCCCTTGTTGTCAAGTATATCCGCCAGGAAACAGGTAATGAATACACAGGTACCGACGCGGAGATAATCGAAAGCTACAAAGCTGAAAACAAGCAGAAATGCTCTGCTTTTATAAAGAAGGCCAATGAGGATGCAAGATACATTCTCCCCAATGCCTGCACCACAAAGATAGTCTGCACCTTTAATGCGAGAAGCCTTGAGAATTTCTTTGCTCACCGCTGCTGCAACCGCGCACAGTGGGAAATCCGCGAGGTTGCCTGTCAGATGCTGATGCTGGTGAAGGATGTAGCTCCTCATATATTTGCAAAGAGCGGCCCTTCCTGTATGAGAGGTGCCTGCCCCGAAGGCAATATGACCTGCGGAAAAATTAAGGAAGTAAGAGAGAAATATGGAAAACTCTAATAAAAAAGGCAAAATTATTGTTATAGAAGGTCTCGACGGCTCGGGCAAAGCTACCCAGTCAAGACTCCTTCTGGAGAAACTCTCCGAAAACCACAAAGTTCGCACCTTGTCATTCCCTGATTATGAGAGCGACGGTTCCGCCCTTGTGAGGATGTATCTGGGTGGTGAATTCGGCGACGACCCCATGTGTGTCAATCCTTATGCCGCCGCATCCTTCTATGCTGTTGACAGAGTTGCGAGTTACCTCAAAGACTGGAAGTGTGACTACGAAAACGGCACACTCTTCGTCCTTGACCGCTACTCCACCTCAAATATGATTTATATGACCACAAAACTCCCGAGGGATGAGTGGGATGGATTCATCTCCTGGCTTTCCGAATATGAATTCGAGAGACTTGAGCTTCCCCGACCGGACGGAGTTATCTATCTGGATATGCCTCCCGAGGTGTCCCAGAAGCTTATGACAGGCAGATATGTGGGGGATGAGTCCAAGAAGGACCTCCACGAGAAGAACGTAGCGTTTCTGAATGCCTGCCGCGAGAGTGCCCTCTTTGCTGCGGAGAAGCTTGGCTGGACGGTTATCCCTTGTGCCAAGGACTCAGAGCCTCTGAGCATTGAGGAAATCTCAGCCACCGTTTTTGAGAAAGCAAAGTCTTTCCTATAAGATGTTCAAATAATATATGATAATAGATAAAACAGGAGGATGTTATGTTTTACTGTTTACTTGCAAAAGGCTTTGAGGAAATCGAGGCTATTACCACTGTGGATATTCTTCGTCGTGCAGGTATTGATGTCCGCACAGTTGCCATCAACCGCACAAACTCTTTGAGAGTTGCCGGCGGCCACGATATGGAAATTGTTGCTGACCTTCGCTCAAAGGATGTAACCACCGACGGCCTCGAAGGTATAATCCTCCCCGGAGGAATGCCCGGCACAATTAATCTGGAGAAGTCCCGCACAGTTCAGAAACTCCTCCGTTACTGCGTGGAAAACAACCTCTACATCTGTGCAATATGTGCCGCACCTCAGATTCTCGGCCACGCAGGAATCCTGAAAGGTAAGCGTGCTACCTGCTATCCCGGATTCGAGGGTGAGCTTGTGGGTGCAGAGCATACCAACGACCCTGCCGTAGCAGAGGGAAAGATTATCACAGGCAGAGGCCCCGGTTGTACTGTGGATTTTGCTATGAAGATAGTTGAATGTATAAAAGATGCCGATTGTGCCGAAAAGTTGAGGGATTCAATGCAATGTCTGTAAAAATTCAGGAAGAAAAGCAGATGCTGAGAAAGCATTATGCGGATATGAGAAAGAAAATGACAGAGGAATACAAGAGAATTCTGGACACAGAAGTCGCCTCGCGCTTTCTTATAAGTGATGAATTTATTTTTGCAAAGCAAATCCTTATTTATGCCGCCAACCCCTATGAGGTGGAGACAAGAGGAATAATCAGAGCCGCACTGCTTGCTGGCAAGAAAGTGGCGCTTCCTGTGTGTGAGGGAGAGGGGATTATGAGTTTCTACTATATAAACTCTCTCGAAGAGCTCACCAAGGGCAAGTACTCCATAGACGAGCCGCCCTGTGAGCCTGGTCGGAAGGTAACTGATTTTACCGAGGCTGTTTGCCTTGTGCCGGGACTCACTTTTGACCCCGACGGCAATCGTCTGGGATACGGCAGAGGTTACTATGACCGCTTCCTCAGTACTTTCGGTGGCAAGACCGTGGGTGTATGCTACGCAAGCTTCGTCAAGTGGAATATCCCCGCTGACAAATACGATGTTCCTGTGCAGTATCTTCTCACAGACGGATATCTGCGCAGAATAAAGCGAAACTGATTTGTGTAAATAATTTATATATAAAATGCTTCTCGAAAGGGGCACTGACAGATATGGATAATTTCGAAAACCGCGACAATATGCAGCAGCAGGCGAATGTTCAGAGATATCGCCAGCGCAGAGTTGATGAGTTCAGACTGAATATAAGCAGCAGTGACAGCGCCAAGGAGAAAACATCTTCCAAAGGTGAGCATACCTCAACTCAGAAGAAGGCTTTCTCTGATGAGATTACCTCTTTCAGCGATGAGAACACCCGCGCTCAGATAGAGCGTGATTCCAAAAAAGAACTCAAGCGCCAGAAAAAAGAGGAAAAGAAAATCCAGAGAATCAAATCAGGCAGAAACAAGAAGGTGTATCGCTTTGCGTGGCTGATACTTCTTGTTGTTTCCAGCATTGTTGTAGGCCAGTTCCTGATTACCGGATGCAACGATTTTCTTGCTGCAAACCGCAAGGATACCGATACTGCTCTTGTAAAGGTTACCAAGGAAGATAATATAACCGATATCGCCGAAAAACTTGAAGACGCAGGTATTATCGATTCTTCAACGTTCTTTACTCTCTTTACTGTTCTCACTAACCAGTCCGACGATATTGAGCCCGGTATATATACTCTCGCAAAGAATAAGGACTATCTGGGTATTCTCAACTACCTGCAGTATACAGGCAACCGCCTGACTACCATTACTCTCCAGATTACAGAGGGTACCAATATCCTGGACCTTGCAGACCAGCTCTACGATGCAGGTGTCACCTATGACAAAGAGGAGTTTCTCCGCCTTTGCAACAGCGACGAGTTTGATGCGGATTATCCCTTCCTTGCAGAGATTGAGCCTCACGAGGACAGAATTTATAAACTCGAGGGCTATATGTTCCCTGATACCTATGAGTTCTATGTAGAAGAAGCTCCCGATGTAACCATCAGAAGATTCCTCTCAAACTTCAAAGCCAAGATTTATGAAAGCGAATATGAAGTTGACGGCTACGATGAGCCTGTGAAACTCATTGAACTTGTCAACGACAGCGACTTTACCCTTGACGAAGTTGTGACCCTTGCATCACTTGTTCAGGGTGAAGCGGCAGATGTTGAGGATATGTACAATGTATCCTCCGTTATCAACAACCGTCTTTTCTATGGTGCCCAGAGTGATATCCATACACTGGGTCTTGACTGTACCGCATTCTACCCCTACAAGAATGCAGAGTCCGTGCCCGAGGATATCAAGGATACCTTCCACAGTAAGTACGAAACATACGATACAAAGGGTCTCCCTCCAGGAGCAATCTGTTCAGGTTCTGCTCAGGCATTCCTGGCGGCAGTTGTACCTGCGGATACAGACTACCTCTATTTCTGCCACGGTGTGAACGATGACGGTACAGTTACAGCATACTATGCAGTAACCTTTAACGAGCATATGGCAAATATCGAGAAGGCAGGACTTGAGTAATGCAGAATCCCAATATAATTAAGCCTGAGATACTTGCCCCGGCAGGCGATATGGAGGCTCTGAGAGCCGCCATCCGCTTCGGTGCGGATGCAGTCTATGTGGGCGGTACTCAGTTTTCAATGAGAACATCTCCCAAAAATTTTGATAATGATGCCCTGAAAGAAGCGGCAGACCTTGTTCACGAAAGCGGCAAAAAGATTTATCTCACCTGTAATGTTCTCCCCAGAGAATATCAGCTGGGACTTCTGCCGGAGTTTCTCCGCAGTGCCCAGGCGGCAGGTGTGGATGCTCTTATCGTTGCGGATATGGGAGTTCTGGAACTTGCGAAAAAGTATGCTCCCGATACCCCTGTGCATATGTCAACCCAGGTGGGTATCGTCAATAGCGAAAGTGCAAAGGCACTCTATAATCTGGGTGCCTCACGCGTGGTTCTTGCCCGTGAACTTTCTTTTGAAGAGATAGGGGAGCTTCGCTCAAATATCCCCGCAGACCTTGAGATTGAGTGCTTTGTCCACGGTGCTATGTGTGTGTCTTTTTCGGGCAGATGCCTTATTTCCGAGTACTTAACAGGCAGAGACCCCAACCGCGGAGACTGCTCCCAGCCTTGCAGATGGAAGTACCATCTTATGGAAGAGAGCAGAGAAGGCAACTTCTATCCTGTTTTTGAGGATGACGGCGGCACATACCTCTATAATTCCCGTGATATGTGTATGATAGAGCATATTCCCGAACTTGTGAAAGCAGGAATAAGCAGTTTCAAAATCGAGGGCAGAGCAAAAACCTCGTATTATACCGCAGTAGTCACCAATGCATACAGAAAAGCTCTTGATGAGTACTTCCAGGGCGGACTCAATGATGACTACAAGGTATCAGATTTAATCAGAGAAGAGATAGAGAAAATTTCTCACAGAGAATATAACACAGGCTTCTACTTCGGCACTTCTCCCGGACAGACCACCTCAAACGGCGGATATATCCGTCACTATGATTTGGTGGCACTCTCGGAGGAGGAGCGGGACTTCGGCGCTGTTATTACCCAGAGAAACAAATTCTACCTGGGCGATACTCTGGATATCCTGCCTCCCTCGGGTATTCCTTTTGAGGTAAAGGCAGAGAAACTGGTGAACGAGTTTGGGGAAGAGGTTGACTCTACACCTCATCCTATGCAGAGACTTGAACTCTTCTGCGAAAGACCCATCCCCGCAGGCTCATATCTGAGACTTAGGAGAAAAGCCTGAAGCTTCATTGAAAAAGCCACTCCCAGCCCTTGACATTTGGGTTTATTAATTCTATAATAACAGAAGAATATTTTAAGGCGTTGACGGGAAGAGATACCCCGGAAATCTGCTTCAGAGAGAGCACCCCGAGGCTGAAAGGTGCTTGCAGGTTAAGGTATCAGCCACCCCTGAGCCCTGTGTGATGAGCACAGCGTTTTCCGCGTTAAGGAGCTTGAGCGGGCGTGTATTTTGTATGCGTCAATCAGGGTGGTACCGCAGGATTTAACTCTTGTCCCTATTTTGGGGCAGGAGTTTTTTATTTTTAAAGTTATTTAAGATTTTATATTGAAAGGAAGATTTATAATGCAGTGGACAGGACTTAACGATTTACGCGAAAAGTTCTTATCCTTTATGGAGAGCAAGGGATGCCTCAGACTTCAGAGCTTCCCCCTTATTCCCAAGGATGACAACAGCCTTCTGCTTATCAACAGCGGAATGGCTCCTATGAAGAAGTATTTCACAGGTGAGGTTACTCCCCCCAGAACAAGAGTAACTACCTGCCAGAAATGTATCCGTACTCCCGATATCGAGCGTGTTGGTATCACCGCACGTCACGGCACATATTTCGAGATGCTGGGTAACTTCTCCTTCGGCGATTACTTCAAAAAGGAAGCAACAGCCTGGGCATGGGAGTTCTTCACCGAGGTTCTCGAGATGCCTAAGGAGCTTCTCTATGTTTCCATTTATCAGGATGACGACGAGGCTTATGATATCTGGACACAGCAGGTAGGCGTTGACCCCTCCCATATGGTTCGTATGGGCAAAGAGGACAACTTCTGGGAGCACGGTTCAGGTCCCTGCGGCCCCTGCTCCGAGATTTACTTCGACACAGGCCCTGAGAAGGGTTGCGGCTCTCCCGACTGTAAGGTTGGCTGTGAGTGTGACCGCTTCGTTGAGGTATGGAACCTTGTTTTCACACAGTTCGAAAGCGACGGCAAGGGCAACTACACACCCCTTGACCATCCCAATATTGACACAGGTATGGGCCTCGAGAGACTTGCATGCGTAATGCAGGGCGTCGACAACCTCTTCCTTGTTGATACTGTTCAGAATATTATGAAGCACATCTCCTCCGAGGTAGGTGTTGAGTACGGCAAGGACGACAAGAGCGATATCTCTCTCCGTGTTATTACCGACCATATCCGCAGCACTACATTTATGATAGGCGACGGTGTTATGCCCTCAATCGAAGGCAGAGGCTACGTGCTCCGCAGACTTCTCCGCAGAGCCGCACGTCACGGCAGACTCCTGGGCTACAACAAGCCTTTCCTCTATAAGATTTGCTCCACAGTTATCAAGGAGAACGAGAGCGCATATCCCGAACTCCGCGAGAAAGAGGAGTTTATCACAAAGGTTATCCGCATTGAGGAAGAAAACTTTGCCAAGACCATTGAGCAGGGCTTCGCAATGCTGGATGCAATTATCACCAAGGGCGACGTAAAGGTTCTCTCAGGTGAAGATACATTCAAGCTCAACGATACCTTCGGTTTCCCCGTAGACCTTACCAGGGAAATCCTTGCAGAAAAAGGAATCGATGTTGATACAGACCGCTTCCAGGAGCTCCTTGCAGAGCAGAAGAAGCGCTCCAGAGACGCCAGAAAGAACGCAGGTGCAGATGCCTGGATTTCTGACAGCGTAGACCTTTCTGATGTTGAAGCCACCGAATTTGTAGGTTATACAGACTACACCGCTGATGCAAAAGTCAAGGCTATCATCGTAAACGGCGAGCGCGAGACTGCTGCATCCGAGGGCGACAAGGTAGTTGTTGTTCTCGACAGAACTCCCTTCTATGCAGAGAGCGGCGGTCAGGTTGGCGACACAGGTGTTATCACTATCGGTGACACCGAGATAGAGGTCGGCAACACCACCAAGGACCCCAGCGGTATCTTTATGCACGCTGGTGTAGTGAAGAAGGGCAGCTTTGCAGTTGATGACTGTGCAAAGGCATCCATTGATGCAGACCGCCGTCAGGCAATTATGCGTAACCACACAGCTGCACACCTTCTCCAGGCAGCACTGAGAAAGGTGCTTGGCAACCACGTAGAGCAGGCAGGTCAGCTTGTAAACGATGTTGCAGTACGTTTTGACTTTACACATTTCTCTGCTCTCACAGCAGCAGAACTTGCAGAGGTTGAGGCACTTGTAAACAAGGATATCTTCGATGCAATTGATGTTATCGTTCGCGAGATGCCCATTAACGAGGCAAAGGAAATGGGTGCAATGGCACTCTTCGGCGAGAAGTACGGCGATGTAGTACGCGTTGTCAAAGCAGGGGATGTTTCCACCGAACTCTGCGGCGGTACACACGTTGACAATACCGCAAAGCTTGGCCTCTTCAAGATTCGCTCCGAGGGTTCAGTTGCCGCAGGCGTACGCCGTATTGAGGCTCGTACAGGTGACGGCGTTCTTGATATGATTGAGAATCTTCTTGTGCTTATCGCACAGTGTTCCTCCACCCTCAAGGTCAGCAACATCAAGGATTTACCCGCAGGTTGCGAGAAACTCACAGAAGAACTTAAAGTTCGTGAGCGCAGAATTCAGGAGCTTGAGAATGAGATTGCTGCCTCCAAAGCAGGCTCACTTCTCGACAAAGCACAGGAAGTCGGCGGTGTGAGAGTCCTCACCGATAAGATTAAAGATGCCGATGCCGATATGCTCCGTAATATGGCTTCAATGCTTACAGATAAGGCACCCGATGCAGTAGTGCTTCTGGCAAGTGTATCTGCCGATAAGCTTACCTTCTGCTGCGGTTGCGGTAAGGATGCAATTGCAAAGGGCATCAAGGCAGGCAACATTGTCAAGGCAGCAGCAGTTATCACAGGTGGTAACGGCGGCGGCAAGCCCGACCTTGCAATGGCAGGCGGCAAGGATACCTCCAAGGTAGACGAAGCACTCCAGAGTGTTGTGGATACCGTCAAGGAAATCCTCGGCTGATTAATGAAATAATCAAGGCTGTTTCACTTGTGTATAAGTGAAACAGCCTTTTGATTTTTTTACAAAGTATTGAGACAAATCTACCATACCGATAGTATTATTATCAGGAAGTGAAAAGTATAAAACTAAGCAATTGCGGTTGACTATTTCCTGTTTTTAGCTATAATTTTATTGTAAGGATATTTCTTAAAAGGAGATGTTGTTATGATTAAGAAGTTAATATCCCTGACTCTGTCCGTCCTTATGGTTCTGATGATTTTCGGAACTATGTTTACCGCCTCGGCATTACCATATTCCAAAGATTTTTCGGACTGTGAGCCGTTCCTTGCATCTCTTGAGGAATACGCAACCGCCTTTCCCGATGTAGAGGATTACACCTCCTCTGAACTTGGAGCAGAGCGTGAGGGCATGCATCTCGCAAATAAAGATGTAGTTATGCCTGCAATCAGCGACGAATCCTTTGCTCCGGTGTATTTCAGTTTTGCCGAAAGCACCTTCGGATGCGGTGTTGATTATACTTTCGCAACATACTCAAAGGATGGCAACGACAACGCACTTCGCTTTATTGTCTACTATAACTACAACGATAACGAGATTCCGGGATTCATCACTCCCGAAGCAAATAACGTGGACATTTCCAAGGTTTATACAGGCAAAATGGGCGGTTATGACTATATCGCCTTTGCCGAGTATGACGACAACGGCGATTTTATCCGCACCGTCTACAAGGTTGCTCTCGATGATAAGCTGGCGATAATCTACTCTGCTGACCGCTATACTACCGAGTTTGCAGAGAGCATCAGCTTTGAGGATACAGGTATCTCCCTGCCTGTCTACGAGAATGACTATGTCCTTCCCGAAGTGAGAAACGGCTACAACCGTTACTTCTTCCTGATGCCTGAGAATTGGTACAATGAGTACACCGACTGTGCAGGTATCTATTGGTGGGAAGGCACGGATGCCCAGATTTCATGGCCTGGTCTCAAAGCAAACAGAACAGATGCGGAGAATGTATATTACTATGATGTTCCCGAGGATGTAAGGTCTGTAATATGGAATAATAACGTCAGTATGGGTATGGATTTGCAGGAAGTTTATAAATATGAAAGACTGACAATTAATGTCGGTGTAGAGTACTATGAGGCTGGAGAGAGCGATACTTATCCCGACGGACTTGAAAGCTTCGACGGGATGATATATGTTATCGACCCCGATAAGACTTCCACAAGTGTTACAGTAGGAAGAATAGAAGAAGAGGGCGAATGGTACTACTATTACGGCGAGGGCGAATACGGCACCGAGGCACCCGAGGTTACTCTCGATACTCTCCCCGAGGTAAAGGAAGGCTGCAACCGCTACTTCTTCTATATGCCCGATTATTGGTATAATGAATATGCCTACACCGCAGGTATCTACTGGTGGGACGGCACTGATGCCTGTACTCAATGGCCGGGCTACAAACTCCACAAGGCAGACGCCCCCAATATTTATTACTACGATGTCCCCAAGGATGTTGAGGTTATTATCTGGAACAACTATTTGGATGGAGGCAGCGACAAAAATGCGGAAGAGTATTATTATTTTTTGCAGACAAAGAATATCGACACCACAGGGTACGAGGTTGGCGAAAGCGATGCTTATCCCGATGGTCTCGAGACTTTTGATGGTATGATTTATGTGATTGATCCAAGTTTGCTTGCTGATCAGCTTGAGGTGTCCGCTATGAGTAAAATCCTTTTCGAGGGCGAGTGGTACTATTACTACGGCGACGGCAGATACGGTCTCTTTGGAATCGATGAGGAGTACAGATCCTACCGTGTGGGCGATACAGATGATGACTTCAGAATCACAGTAAAGGATGCCACCTGTATCCAGAAGCATCTGGCAGGACTTGATACAAAGTTTAATCCCTATGCCGCAGATGCCAACGAGGATGAAAGAATCAACATCAAGGATGCCACCGCTATCCAGAAGAACGTTGCAGGACTTGACTATTTTAGTAACGATATCGGTGATATCAGAGCAGTAATGATTTGAATTAACTTTTAGCAAAGCAAAACCGCTTTCCATTTACGGAAAGCGGTTTTCGTTATTTTTTCTGTTTGCGGTTTTTCTTCTTAAGAAAAGGAACATCATATAGTTTCTTGTTTACAAAGTAGATGATGATTACCTCTAGTGGGAAGCTAATGAGCGATTCAATGCTTCTTGTTAACATCATCGGCCAAAATGCTTTGTTGGCTTGAATGTACATCCACAAGGAGCCCAAAGGAATGACTATGAAGCAGAGATTTATTACTTCGGAAATAATTATGTGTGGTATTTTAAAGTCTTTTTTGTAGAAGAAAAATCCGTATACGAGGCCGATGAGAATCTCATTGATTGTCCAACCGGGAAAATAAGCACCCATAGGGGAGATTATAAAGCTAATTATGTCGCCAACACCACCTATAATTCCTGCGGGGATTGGACCGAAAAGTATAGCTGCAATGGCAACAGGGAGAAAATTGAAACCTATTTTAACATCAGGAAATACTAAAAGTAGTGCATTTGAGAAAAATCCAAGCACAATTCTTAGTGCGAGGAGCATCGCACAAATCGCAAGGTTTCTCACGTTTTGTAACTCTGTAGCAGAAATGGCAAATCTTTTAAGTGTTGATATTTTCTGAGCATTGTAATGTTTTTTCAAAGCGATACCTCCAAAGTCTGTTATTGACTTTTTAAGGCTGTTAAAAAAAGAAAGGAGACACATACAGAAGTATATGTCCCCGATTATCTGTTGTTAACAGCGGGATGCGAAGTCTGTACCGCAGATTAAATAATCCTTCGTCCTGAGAGCAACTCCCCGTCTCTCGGGCACTTCACGCACAGCTTCTACTCTGTAATCAATAAATGTATTATATCACGATGTCGTGTTTTGTCAATTTAATAATTGCTGATACCCTTGAGAAGTATGCTCAAAGGCTTGTAAATAAATATTGTAACGGTAGATACCATTAACGCTCTGATAAGGTTAAAGGGTAACAGTGAAAAAGTGCAGAATTCCCAAACTGAATCTATCCAATTAAGCCAATCAGGAAGACTTGCAAAAAAACTATTCATAGGGATATTCAGTGAGTATAGCGGAAAAATTACGAGTGCATTTATTGGTATAGAAATTAGAGGCATCAAGATGCTGGCGACAATGATACCAATAACTGCGCCTTTTTTTGTTTTACATTTATTATATATAATTGATGCCGGTACTACAAATGCACAACCTAAAAGGAAATTAGAAAGTTCACCGATACCCAAAGTAGGATTGCTGAAATTAATAAATACGCCCAATAAACAGCGTGTGAATTCGATGACTATACCTGCAATCGGTCCATATGCAAATGCACCAATAAGAACAGGGAGATCACCAATGTTTAATCTGATATCTTCCGGAACAATAAAAGCCATTGGGAATTCGAGTAATGTTAAAATGATAGAACAAGCTGTAAGCATAGCACAGCTTACTAAAACCCTCGTGTTAAATAAAGGTTTTTTGATTTTGTTTTTTTCAACTTCACTCATACAAAGCCCTCCTTAAAATGAAAAACTCTCCGTGAAATCACAGAGAGTCGGAAATGATAATATTACAATAACCATTGCGGTTTTATAATAATCTTTTATCCTCCGGACTGTACCGTCGGCACAGGAATTTCACCTGTTCAGCACCCGAGGGGTGTTTGCGGGCTGTACCGCCGGTGGGGAATTGCACCCCGCCTCAAAGATTTCTTATAATATAATATTCAAAAACATAATAGTTGTCAATAGAAACTATCTGCATTTTTTGTGAAGTTCAAGCTTCACAATGTCGTGGTGGGGAAGTCTTTCTTCTTCGGGAGGAAGCTCCATATAATCGCCGAAAGGAATGTGCAGATATTCGTCATAGCCTTTCATTGCGAAGAACTTCTCACCCTCGAATTCAAGCTCCACCTTGCCGTCGTAGATGCTTCTGGGGTAAACTTTTTTCATAAAGTAAAAACCGGCGCAGAATTCAGCCACGTTTTCACTTTCGTCAAAGTGATATCGTGTCATTTGTCTTTCGGCAAATTTCCAGATTTTGTATCTGATTTTTCGTCCTCTGAAAATAGAGAGGAGTACTTTACTTCCCAGTGCAATTACACCGCCCTGATTCTTGGGCACAATCTGTGCGCGGAAGAGGGAGTATATCATTACCCACACATACTGGATGAGTCTCTGCAACTTACCGTCGGCAAGTCCGTCGATGGGGAAGATATCAAGAGGAATACCGTGAGGAGTGTCCATATCCTGCTGATATTCCTTGACCATTGTATGGTCGGTATCGTTCAATGTAGCAAAGATGTTGCCGGAATAATGAACATCATCGTCGTTTACAAGCACAAACCTTTCAGAGGGGTTTTCTTTCTTGTAAAGCTCTAAAAACTTCTCGTAATCCGGTCTCGGCATCAGCACATCGGTGTCATCATCCCAAGGAATGAATCCTTTGTGCCTTACCGCACCTATGAGGCAACCGCCGCAGAGATAATATGTAAGGTCGTGTCTGCGACAGAAATTGTCAAAGAATTTAAGTGCTTCCAGCTCACATAACTGAAGCTCACGAAGCTCATCGTTACCGAGTTTTAACAGTTCAGCCATATTTTATCGCCTCAGATTTCCTCGTCTGACTTTTCGGGATGATTTTTAATCATAGCCTCTTTGACTTCCTCAATTCTCTTGTAAGGCACACCCTTCAGAGTGCTCTTCCAGAAAGGCATCTTGATAATTCCGCAGAGAGTTCCCAAACCGTATGCAATATGTAAAACGGGGAAGAGGAAGGGAAGTATAATGAACTGAGGCTGAAGCTTCTTTGTTGCAAAACAACCTACTGTGTTAACGAAATCGAACATGCAGTATGCAAGTGCCAGAAACATCAGAGGATAGAAAAATCCGAAGCAGGCACAAATAGTGAAGGCAATAATTGCAATCAAAAACAGGAAGGGTACAAAGTGGAAATAGGAGAGACATCCTGGGCAAACTCCCAGAGTCAGACCAATCCAGTATCCGTTGCCGAACTTCTGTTTAATCATATGGCGAAGTGTGTTTCTTGTATGCTGGAAGGATATAATGTCGGGACAGGAGCACATCTTGTATCCTGCCTGACGGATGCGGTAGTGAAGCTCGTTGTCCTCGGTTCGGCCCAGACTCTCGTTGAAGCCGCCAACTTTCTCGAAAACCTCGCGTCTGTATGCCGCGTGGAAAAGAGAATCGTGATATTCCTTCTTTTCTGTGGGGCGTCTGTACTCCGCAATGGAACTGCCGAAGAGAGATTCTTCAGCAGCAAGAAGTGTCAGCTTCCAAGAGGTCTCGTTGTCAACGATATTGGGTCTGCCTCCTCCTACGATATCTTCACCTTCTTCAAGGTTCTCGATATTTCGTCTGATGAAGTCTCTGGGAATCTGTGCGTGTGCATCAATACGGATAATTACATCGCCCTTTGCCTCACAAAGAGCACAGTTCCATGCACTTGCCTGATTTTTCTTCGAGTTGGAAACTATCTCAACTCTGTTGAAATTATAGTTGGTCTCCTTGAAGTCCTCCATCATGTGTCTTGTGTTATCTGTGGAGTTGCTGTCAACCAGAATAACCTCGATTTCCTCGTGAGGATAACTCTGTGCGGCAATATTTCTGAAGAGACCGTTGAGAACTTTTTCCTCGTTGTAAGCAATAACGCAAAGTGATACTAACATAAAATCAATCTTCCTTGTTATTAAACTTAAGAGCGATAATCCATTTTGCGGAAACTGACGCAGAAGTCAGAATATAGGGTAAAACAAAAATTACGGGAATAACAGTTATGCAAAGGATAATCCAGGGACTCATAGATACAGTGAGCCTGAGAAGACTGTTTCCAAAAGTTTTCATCGAATTTTTGGAGAAAACAAAAATCTCAGAGTTGCTCATACTTTCGTCTTCAAATAATGTGTAGAACGAAAGGAAATGCCCTGTGCAGAGTCTCACTGCAACAATAATTCCTAAGAACAGAAGGGCGTAAGAAATAGCATACCACATTGTGTCCGAAAAGGCAAGGGATTCCTTACTGTATGTAAGGATATCCATGGTGGTGCTGATTATCATATAAGGCAGAAGGGGAATGAAAATCCGAAGAAAACATCTGACAAGAAATGAAAAGTTCAGTGAAAATACTCTGAAATACTTCTTGCCACAGTATCTGAAAATCTCTGCGAAATCAGGGTCAGAGTGCTTTGCCAGCAGATAGAAATACCTGAGGATACCTGTGAAAACAGGGGATACAATAATCAGTGAAAACAGAGCGATAACAGGCATCAGCAAAGAATATGCGATGTTGAAATTGTCACAGATAATCTTGATGGGCTCAAAGTGTTTAACCAGACTTTCGAGGAATGCCTCAATGCTAATAAATGCCACATCCGCCGGGATGGTGATAAAGAATATGATGCTCAGAAAGAGCAGTGTGGCTCCCACCGCTCCCGGCCAGTTTCCCGTGAGGGCTTTCTTTGCCTGAATTTTAATTTTCTTTTCAGCAGTCATAATCAATGTTCCTTATCAAATTAAATTAATCAGTCTTCGGCAATAAACATACGGTACATAGACTCAAGACAGATTTCAGCGTGTTTCCAGAAATTCTCAACAAGGATGCCCTCGTTGGAGTTGTGAAGTCTTGCGTCCTCACCGGGGAATACAGGTCCGAATGCAACTCCGTTACCGCCAAGCTTGCGGGCATAGGTGCCGCCGCCGGTGTGATACATCATGGGTTCCTCGCCCATGATTTCTTTATAGGCGTCCTTGAGAATACCTATAACGGGTTTTGACTCATCAAGGCACAGAGGCAGAGTATGGCTGAGAATTTTCACATCCACACCTTCATATTCAGCAGCGTGTTTAACGCGTCTGATAATCTCTTTTCCGCCGAATGTAACGGGATAGCGGATATCAATGGTGGCACGGGCACCTGTTTCGTCAATGTTTATTGTGGAAAGACAAGCAGTGAGGGGACCTGACTGGGAGTCGCGCATTTTGATACCCAGCGAAGTGCCGTCACTTTCAAGATGGAAGTTGGTTGAAATAAATGTGCAGAGATTTCCCAGGCTCTGGAGCGAGAAGTTAGAGGAAAGCAGAGACACCAGTTCAAGTATTGCGTTAAGGCCAAGTTCAGGCTCACATGCGTGAGCGGCTTTACCGCGGCTGATAATCATAAGGCCGTCGATGGTGTATTTGAATTCGAAGTCGCCCTCTCGTGCATCCGCAAGGCGCATAAGCTGGTGGTCATCGCTTTCGGTACAGTTGAGAAGTGCGTAAGCTTTGTCGGGTACCGCATTGGTGGCGTTTCCTCCGCGAAGTTCGGAGAGCAGTTCGCAGTTGTGATTGGCACTGCTGATTTCCAGCTGGAGAATACCTTTTTCTGCGCTGCAGATTCCATATCCCGAATCAGGGGTAAAGGACATATCGGGTATTTCTTCAGATGCAAAGTATGCCGCCATATCCGTCATACCGACTTCTTCGTCGGTGCCGAAAATTGCACGCAGAGTATTCACGCCCTCAACACCTGCTTCTTTGAGAGCTCTCAGGCAGTAAAGGGTAATGAGCGCACAACCTTTGTCGTCAGCAACGCCTCTTCCCAGGTACTTTCCGTCTTTTTCGGTGAGGGCAAAGGGCTCGCATTCCCAGCCTTCACCTGCGGGTACAACATCAAGATGGGTGAGAGTAGCACAGATTTTGCCGCTGTCACCAAGCTGAACGTGACCGGCCTTGCCGTCGATATCCTTTGTCACAAGACCGAAACTTTCTGCTTTTTGGAGCATCCAGTCGAGAGCCTCCTTGCTTGCGGCGTTGCCATCGGCTGAAACAGACTTGATTCTCAGAAGTTCGTCGAAATCTCTGAGAAACTCCTCTTTATAATCAATAATTTTAGAACCGAAACTCATAATTTTCTCCTCAGTAAAATGTGTATTTGAAATATTTATCCTGAAAAAAAGAAGAAGAATTCTGCAAAACACTTGGTAAAGATATGCTTTACCTTCACAGGATAATGGTGTATAATATCATATTATAACATAAAGGTTTGCAAAATGCATCAAGTTTTTTAAAAAAACGGGGGAATATATATGAGTAGTAATTTTTTCGCAATGCTTTCCAGAATGAAGTACATCAACCGCTGGGGACTTATGAATAATACAAGAGAAGAAAATATCGCCGAGCACAGTCTCGAGGTAGCCATATTGGCACACGCTCTGGTTACTGTTTCAAACAAGCGCCTTGGCACAGACCTCTCTGCCGACAGAGCGGCAGTTATGGCGATTTTTCACGATGCAAGCGAGATTATAACAGGTGACCTTCCCACCCCTGTAAAATATTATAATAACGATATCAGAGATTCATACAAAGAAATTGAAGCGATAAGCGAAAAGCACCTGCTCTCAATGCTGCCCGATGACCTGTATGATGAATACAGTCCCCTTATTTTGTCTGCGGATGCTGACAGGGAGCTTCTGCCTTATGTGAAAGCAGCGGACAAACTCTCGGCACTTATCAAGTGTATCAATGAACTTTCTATGGGTAACAGGGAATTTGTGAAAGCCGAGCGCAGCATAAGAGAAGCGGTGGAAGAATCAGAACTCGAAGCAGTGAAGATTTTTGTCAGGGAATTCCTGCCCTCCTATGAATTGACTCTTGATGAGCTTAGCTGACTATTGTTCTGCCGGAGAGTAATGTCGGATGTAATTTTTAAGTCTTTGTGAACAAGCAGTAAATGTTTGATAAAAAATGACAGAAACATCATTAAAATTCTCATAAGGAACAAAAAACGCTTTATATAGATGTATAATAATTTAGTTTTGATTCAGACAATGACTTGCAACACCTGTTTCAAGGAGGTTTGTTGTGTCAATGGCATTTGGTAATGACAATGATGAAAGTCGATATGACTTTGACGACGGTTACAGCGGCTCGGAAGTCCACCGGAACTCAAACCGTGACGATTACTATGATTACAGTGACTACGACATGAGTGCTTGTTCGGATGACAACTGGGAATATGAAGATATATACAGTTCATCAGAGAGAGTAAGCGAACCCCGTCGGGAGCATCGGCATAAAAAGAAGGGTAAGATCAAGCGTCTTTTCCTCTGTGCAGTCAGTCTGCTTTTGGTAACAGTAATAGCTGTGGGTGCCTTGTATGTCTTTCTTGCTTACAGTATTGCAGGTAATGTCGATTTCAGAGAATACGATAAAATTACATTTCAGGGAAGCGGAGAAAGTGAATTTCAGACATTTTCTTCCCAGGAGCTTGCGGATAAGCAGTATGTCCGCAACATTATGCTTTTTGGCATTGACGGCAATAACTCCGACTATGGCAGAAGTGATACCATGATGCTTCTTTCCATTGACAGCCGACACAGAGAGCTTAAGCTCACATCCTTCCAGCGAGACACTTATATCCATTGTCCCGACCCCGAGGGTGATTACCGTACAAAGCTGACCAATGCCTTCAGCTACGGAGGAATTCCTCTTGCTGTGGCAACAGTTGAGACAAATTACGGGATTTCCGTGGATAATTATGCCTCGGTTAATTTTGAGAGTTTCAAGTCCGTTGTTGATACTCTGGGCGGAGTTGAGATTGAGCTTACCGAGAGGGAAATTCTCTATATAAACTGTCAGGTGGCGGAGAATAATCAGACCGATTATCTTGATGCCGAGGCAGGTCCTGTGCGTCTTAACGGACAACAGGCACTCTGGTATGCCAGAAACCGTGGGGGAGACACACTGAACGGAGTGGAATTCTACGAGGATACCGACTGGGACCGTACTGAGCGCCAGAGAAAATTCCTTGACGCGGTGCTTTCAGAGATGAGAGAGGCAAACCCCGTTGAGCTTGGTATTATTCTCAAGGATGTTCTTCCCGAAATTACCACGGACCTCAGCCGCGGGGAACTCACAATGCTGATTTCCTGTGTGCCTTTTTATCTGGGGTTTGACCTTCGGGAGTGCTCAGTGCCCTCAGAAGACACCTGGGTTTACGACTATAATTTTGCAGGTGATATAATTTATGTCACCGACTGGGATACTACCCGTAAGGAATTGAGGAATTTTATTTTTGAGGACCAAACACCTTAAAGGTGAAGATGTATAAGATAATAGTTCTTTAGGAGATATATTATGAACGATAATGAATTTGTGAATATCAACAGAAGAAACGGCTCTGCACCCGAGTCAAAGAGGAGTGCAAGCAGCAGAAAAAAGACAAAAAGCGGAGTCATTACACTTCGTGTGATCAGTGCAATACTGGCTGTTTTATTCATGGTGCCCGGCATCATAATTACCACTATGGGTATTGCGTTCAATGAAGGCTTCACACAGTACACGAATTATAATGAAAACAATAATAACGATAACAGGGATAATCAGGTCCAGACTGATGCAAGCGGCAATACCCTTCCTCAGATAGAGGGTATCGAGCTTGAAGCAAATTCCGGAGAACTTCTCAAAGACCCCTATGTTCTCAATATTATGCTTTTCGGTACCGACCGTTATGGTGAGGCAGGTCTCAGCGATACAATGATTCTTCTGTCCATCGATAACCGTCATCAGAAAATTAAGATGACCTCTTTCCTCAGAGATACCTATGTATCCATCCCCGGTTATTATCCCCACAAACTGAATCTTTCCTATGCTTTGGGCGGAGCACCTCTGTCTATTCAGACAATAGAGCAGAATTACGGTATCCAGATTGACAGATACGCAACTGTAAACTTCACCACATTCAAGGAAATTGTTGATATTATGGGTGGTGTTGAAATAGAACTCACCGCATCCGAAATTGACTACATTAATGCACAGATATGGGAAAACGGCCAGACCGAGTACCTGGTTGCTTCTCCCGGAATGGTAACCCTCAACGGACAGCAGGCACTCTGGTATGCCAGAAACCGAGGCGGCACATACGGCGGCCAGACCTTCTCCGGCGACGACTGGGACCGCACAAACCGCCAGCGTAATTTTATGAATGCTGTCATTGACCAGATGAAGGATGCAAGCCTTACAGAAATCATTGCTATTGTCAATGAGGTTGGTCCCCAGATTACAACAGACCTTAAAAAGACCGAGATTACCATGCTTCTGAAGAACGCACTCACATTCCTCAATTACGATGTTGAGCAGTGTCATATGCCTTCCGATGGTACATGGAGCTACGGTTGGAATGACGCAGGCTCCGTTATTCTCGTAAATGACTGGTATCAGGCACGTCTTGACCTTGCCACCTTCATCTATGAGGAGTCTGTAACAGGTTGAATTCAATTGAATTAAGATAAAAGAAAAAACCGAGTTTTCTGAAAACTCGGTTTTTTTGTTTGTTTTGTTTTGTCAGATGATGGAAAATTCCAGATGAGCAGGCACGGCATCAAGGACGATTCTGCTTGTGTTCATCTGCTGAATTGTGCCGAAAAGTTTGCCGAAGATAAAGGTCTTGCCGCCGCATTTTTTCGATAGCAGATGACCTGCTTTCATGGTGGGGCGGAACTGAAGTTCCAGCGCAGAGTTTCCTGCGGTGAATTTCCAGGGTTTGTCGGGATGCTCCTCGCTGCCCACAGCTTTTACTGATGCCAGTTTGTGTATTTCTCCGTTGAGAAAATAGCAGTTTTCGGTACCCATGGAAACATCTCCCACACCGCCTGCAAGACAAAGAGAAAAGTCGTGTCCGTCAATATCGGTATCGGCATATAATGCGTGATAGCAGGCTTTGTCTCTCAGAGAAAATCTCTGCCAGTCAAGGTACGCGTGGCTGTTGTCGGGAGAAAAATTATATTCTGCACCACCAAGCCGCACAACTCCGCTTACTTTCATCGAAGGTAGAAATCTCTTGAGGAAAAATCCCTTTCCTACGGGACTCTCGGGTATGAGCACATTGAGGCTCTCATCATAACGTTCCTGAAGTTCCAGGTTGATGTACAGGTTCTTGTCTTTGTAGAAGTTAACGAACTCGCAACGGATGTATCTGTTGAGCGCGGTGTTTGAGAAATTCATTCCCACTCTGCCGCTGTTGAAGGTAACGTCGCCGTTTTTGCTGCTTTGAGGCATAGAGAGTCTGCCGAAGGACATATAATTCTTCAGGGTTCTGTAATCCATTGACCCTGTATTGTGGTCAATAATAAGAGCACAAACCTCGGCAACAACGCCTTTTTCGGCGACGGAGAGATATATACTTACATCTTTATTTTCGATAAGATAACTGTCTGTTTCTGTGAGAGAAAATCTGTTTTTGCACAGAGACTTGTCGAAGTAGAAGAGGGGTTCTCTGCACCATCCGGGAGTTCTGACAACACCCGATGTGCCCAAAACATTACATTCCTGCTTGATTTCATTCTGCATTGCCAGTCACCTCGCTTGTGATTTCAAAATTTTATATCAACATAATTATACATCTTTTGACGGCTAATTCAATACTTTTTGAAAAATGGAAAATGCTTTTAGCGAAAGGCGGTAAATATGAAACGTATAATTCCTGTAATTTTATTATTAATGACGGCGGTTTTCCTCTTTGGATGCACCCGTGTTATTGAAACTCCTGCCGACGAGCTTACCACAGCCTCCTGGGTGTGTGTGAATCCCGACGGAAGCACTGCCGGTCTTGTGTTTTCCGACCCGGGAACGGCAGTTTTCAAAATTCAGAGTGCAGATGGTGAAACAGCGGTTATAAGCGGCAAATATTCCATTGACGGCAGTGCCTTTTACATATCATCGGATAATCTGCTCAGGGTGTATGAGTTTCCTTATTCTGTTTACAAAGACAGGGCTCTTATTACTTATGGCGGAAGTACCCTTACGTTTTTGAGAAACGACAATGAGGCCTGATGGAAAATCTCAAATTAATATCGGCAAAGTCAAGCTCTCCCGGATATCCCGCCGCGGGGGCTTTTGAACTTTGTGAAAGCACAAAAAGTGCAGGTCCGGATGATATTTGCCGTGCCCGGAAGCATACTGAACAAGCGAAAAATCAGCGGGTTTTACAGAGTTGTGGATGATGGAAAAATCTTCTTGGATAATTAATAAAAAATTCCCAAACTTTTACTCAAAAAAGTTGATATTTCTGCTTCTATATGATATAATAACTTAAATATATAATAGAGTAGTTTTGTCAAAGGAGTGTGAGGGCTGTGGTTGTGCTGGGAATAGACCCCGGATACGCTATTGTGGGTTATGGAATAGTTAGCAGCACCGGATGCAACTACCGTCCCCTGGGCTCGGGTGCAATCCTCACCGAAGCCGATACTCCCTTTGAAGACAGACTGTCGGTTATTTATGAGACTCTCAGTGAGCTGATAGAGAAAGTAAAGCCCGATGCAATAGCCATCGAGTCCCTGTACTTTCAGAATAACCAGAAAACTGCTATCAGGGTTGCCGAGGCGAGAGGGGTTATCCTCCTTTGTGCCAGACAGGCGGGAGTGAAGATTTTTGAATACACTCCCTTGCAGGTGAAGACCGCCGTCACAGGCTACGGCAAGGCAAAGAAACCCCAGGTTATGGAAATGACCAAAAGGCTTCTTTCGCTTTCAAAAATGCCGCGGTTTGACGATACCTGCGATGCCTTGGCAGTAGCAATATGCCATATACACGCCAACGGAAGCTGTGCCAGAAGAAACCTGAACAGCACCGTGGGTGTCACATCAAAGTAAAAAATCCCAGAGGTAAAATATGCTTTATTCAGTCAGAGGAAAAGTTATACATATGGAGCAGGGCTTTGTTGTTGTTGAGTGCTCGGGTGTAGGATACAGATGTCAGACCACGCTCTCAACGCTCAAAAACGTGAAGCAGGGCAGCGAAGCCACACTTTACACTCATCTCAATGTCCGTGAGGATGCGGTTGAACTCTTCGGTTTTTATTCTCTTTCGGAGCTTCAGTGTTTCAGAACACTTATCTCCGTGTCGGGAGTAGGTCCCAAGATGGCACTGTCCCTCCTCAGCGAGCTTACCCCCTCGCAGGTGGCAATGTGCGTATCCGCAGGAGATGTGAAGTCCCTGACCCGCGCACAGGGCGTAGGTCCCAAACTTGCACAGAGGATTATCCTTGAACTCAAGGATAAACTCTCTCCGCTTGCTTCCTCGGAAACTGTAATCGATACCAAAGGCTCCGTTATTGCCGACACAGGCAATATCCCCAAAGCCGTTGCTGCTCTGGCAGTGCTTGGATATTCTGCCGCGGACGTAACTCCCGTGCTTTCCCGACTGGACGCATCACTTACAGTAGAACAACTTATTTCCGAAACACTTAGGAGAATGGGAAGATAAAATGACAGCTAACGTATTTACAGACGATTTTGATTTTGAAAACAGAATAGTGGACACTTCGGAGATTCCCCACGATACCCTTGAAGGGGATAACCCTTTAAGACCCAAGACCTTTGATGACTACATCGGTCAGGAGAAGGTCAAGGAAAATCTCAGAGTGTACATCGAAGCGGCAAAACTTCGAGGCGAGCCTCTGGACCACGTGCTTCTCTACGGCCCTCCCGGACTTGGTAAAACCACCCTTTCGGCTATTATCGCCAACGAACTTGGCGTTAATATCCGAATCACCTCCGGTCCCGCTATCGAGAAACCCGGTGACCTTGCGGCACTGCTCACCAATCTCAATCCCGGTGATGTGCTCTTTATCGATGAAATTCACCGGATGAGCCGAAGCGTGGAGGAAATCCTCTATCCCTCTATGGAGGACTTTGCCATTGATATCATCACCGGCAAGGGTCAGATGGCGGCTTCCTATCATCTGCCTCTGCCCAAGTTCACTCTGGTGGGAGCCACAACCCGTGCAGGCCAGCTCTCGGCACCTCTGCGTGACCGTTTCGGTGTTGTGCTGAGACTTGAACTCTACTCGGTTGAGGAGCTTGCGGACATCATCACCCGCTCAGCGGAGATACTTGGAATTCCCATTGAGCGTCAGGGTGCGCTGGAACTTGCTTCCCGCTCAAGAGGCACCCCCCGAATTGCCAACCGATTCCTTAAGCGCGTCCGCGACTTTGCTCAGGTTATGTCGGACGGTGTAATCACCTACGAGGTGGCAAAGACCGCTCTGGACAGACTGGAGGTTGACGCTCTGGGACTTGACCAGAATGACAGACGAATGCTTACCGCTATGATAAATAACTACGGCGGAGGTCCTGTGGGACTTGACACCATCGCTGCCGCAATAGGCGAGGAGGCAGTCACCATTGAGGATGTCTATGAGCCTTATCTTATGCAGATAGGCTTCATCAGCCGAACTCCCCGAGGCAGATGTGTCACTGCTCTTGCGTACGAGCATCTGGGAATGAAAGCTCCCGGCAATACTGCTGTATCCCAACCCACACTTTTCGGTGCAAATGAAGATTAACTTATTTTGAAATTTACGTTTAAACGCCTTAAATAAATTATTCGAAGGAGGATAACAATGGGCAGATTATTCGGAACAGACGGCGCAAGAGGCGTCGCAAATACAGAACTCACCCCTGAACTCGCCATGAATATCGGCAGAGCCGCCGCCATGGTACTGATAAGCGAAGAGGTGGAGCATCCCACATTCCTTATCGGTAAGGATACCCGACTTTCAGGTGATATGCTTGAAGGCGCCCTTGTAGCAGGACTTTGTTCTGTTGGTGCAAATGTCAAGATTCTGGGGGTTGTTCCCACACCCGCAGTTGCATATCTTATATCCAGGTACAAGGCTGATGCAGGAATTATGATTTCCGCATCCCATAATCCTTTCGAATTCAACGGAATCAAGATTTTTTCATCCGAGGGATATAAGCTTCCCGATGCTCTGGAGGAGCAGATAGAGGCTATTGTTCTTGATAATGCCGTTCCTTACAAGCAGTGTGTGGGTAATGATATGGGTACTGTTGAGTATCTTGATGCCGCTGCCGATGATTACATAGAACACGTGATAAGCACAGTTGAGTATGATCTGAAGGGTATGAATATCGCTCTTGACTGTTCCAACGGCTCCGCTTCAAGAACAGCAAAGAAACTCTTTGAGTCACTTGGTGCAAATTGTCATATGCTCTTTGATACACCCGACGGTGTGAATATCAACGACAACTGCGGCTCAACCCATACAGAAACCCTTATGCAGTATGTAAAGGACAACGGTCTTGATGCAGGTCTTGCCTTTGACGGCGATGCCGACAGATGTCTTGCAGTTGATGACAAGGGTGAGCTTGTTGACGGCGACTATATAATCGCAATAATTGCAGCTGACTTCAAGAGCCGCGGAATGCTTAAAGAGAATACAGTAGTTGGCACAGTTATGACCAATATGGGCTTCCAGAAATTCTGCGACGTCAACGGTATGAACTTTGTATCCACCAAGGTGGGTGACCGTTATGTTCTTGAGGAAATGCTCAAAGAAGGCTACAATATCGGCGGCGAGCAGTCAGGCCACGTCATCTGCCTTGACTATTCCACCACAGGCGACGGCCAGCTCACCGGCGCACAGCTTATGAGCCTCCTCAACCGCCGCAGCGCCAAGCTTTCCTCTATTGCAACCTTAATGGAGCGCTATCCCCAGGTGCTGATTAACGTAAAGGTTTCCAATGAGAACAAACCCCGCTTCTACACAGACGAGGCAATCAAAGAGGAAATGAACAGGGTTGAGAATATCCTTCAGGGCAAGGGAAGACTACTTGTGAGACTTTCCGGTACAGAGCCCATAATCAGAGTAATGCTGGAGGGTGAGGACTACGACGAAATCTCCCGCCTTGCAAACGAAACAGCAGACTTAATAAAGGAACGTCTTTCATAATGAGAATTGCAGATAATTTCAAAGATTACGAGCTTATCGACTGCAGCGGCGGCGAAAGACTCGAGCGTTGGGGGGATATTATTCTTATCCGACCCGACCCCCAGATAATCTGGAACACAGAGAAAAAGAATCCTCTCTGGCAGGACGCCCACGCAAGATATATCCGTAGCGATAAGGGCGGCGGCCGTTGGCAGGTATACAAGAAACTCCCTGACCGCTGGAACATTGCTTACAAGAATTTAAGCTTCAATGTCCGCACAATGGGATTCAAGCACACAGGAGTCTTCCCCGAGCAGGGCGTTAACTGGGACTATGCTGCCGAAAAAATCAGAAACGCAGACAAGCAGTTAAGCGTCCTGAATCTTTTCGGATATACAGGATGTGCCACACTCTCTGCCCTTGAGGCAGGAGCAAGGGTCTGCCACGTGGATGCTTCGAAGGGTATGGTGCAGTGGGCAAGCGACAACGCCCGCGAAAGTTCCCTTCAGGACAAGCCCGTCAGATGGCTTGTGGATGACTGCATCAAATTTGTCAGACGAGAGCTTCGTCGCGGCAACCGCTACGACGGTATCATTATGGACCCTCCCTCATACGGCAGAGGCCCCGGCGGAGAGGTCTGGAAGCTGGAGGAGCAGATTTACTCCTTCATTGAGCTGACATCGGAGCTCCTCTCGGAGGATGCCTCATTCTTCATTCTGAATTCATACACCGCAGGACTTTCTCCTTCGGTAATGAAATATATACTTGATTCGGTTATTGTGCCCCGTCACGGCGGCAAAGTAACCTGTGACGAAATCGGTCTTCCCGTTACCGACAGCGGTCTGGTGCTCCCCTGCGGAAGCACCGCTATATGGGAGTCGGGAAAATAACTTTTAATTGGAGATAAAATGGATTACATCAAAGCGGAAAACCTCACTTTTTCTTATGAAACACAGGAGGACGAACAACTGAATATTATGCCGGATGTCCTCAAAGGTGTTTCCTTTGGTGTGAAGAAAGGTGAATTCCTGGCTGTAATCGGCCATAACGGTTCAGGTAAATCCACATTATCCAAGCATTTCAATGCCATTCTGCTTCCCACAGGAGGCAGAATGCTTGTAGACGGCATCGATACCCTGGACGAGGAGCATATATATGACGTCAGACGCAGAGTGGGTCTGGTGCTTCAGAACCCCGACAATCAGCTTGTTGCAAGCATTATCGAGGAAGATGTTGCCTTCGGCCCCGAGAATCTGGGTGTAGAGCCCCATCGCATCAGAGAACTTGTGGATAATGCTCTCAAAGCGGTGGATATGTACGAATACCGCAACCACTCTCCCCACAAACTTTCAGGCGGACAGAAGCAGAGAATTGCCATTGCAGGCATTCTTGCTATGGAGCCCGACTGCATTGTGCTTGATGAGCCCACCTCCATGCTTGACCCCAAGGGCAGGGAAGAGGTTATAGGCGCTGTAACAAAGCTCAACAAGGAGCAGGGAATCACCGTTATAATCATCACTCACAATATGGAGGAGACCATCGGTTGCGACAGAGTAATCGTTATGGACGGCGGAAAGATTTTAACAGAAGGCACTCCCCGTGAGGTTTTCTCTCAGGTTGAACTTCTGAAGCGTCATCGTCTGGATGTACCTCAGGCTACAAAACTTTGTGCAAGACTTCGTGATTTTGGTGTTGAGTTTAATGAATTACCCATTGATACCGAAGAATGTATCAAAGCTCTGAAGGAGGTGCTTCTGTGAGTACTCTCCTTAAAACCGAGAATTTAACTTACATCTACGGCAGAAAAACCGCCTTCGAAAAAGCGGCTGTCAGAAATGTGAATATTGAAATCAAAAAAGGTGAGATAATCGGAGTCATCGGTCACACCGGTTCCGGCAAGTCCACCCTTATGCAGATGCTCAACGGACTCATAACTCCCACAGAAGGCAAGGTTTACCTTGACGGTAATGACATATTTGCAAGCAAAAAGAGTCTCCGCGGAGTACGTTTCAGAGTAGGTCTTGTTTTCCAGTATCCCGAGAACCAGCTTTTTGAGGATACAGTCAGAAAGGATATCTCCTTTGGTCCTCGTAATATGGGACTCGATAATGACGAAATTGAAAAGAGAGTAAAGAGTGCGGCACATTTCGCAGGTCTCAGGGACGAGCTTCTGGACCGTTCTCCCTTTGACCTTTCGGGCGGCGAGAAGCGCCGAGCCGCCATAGCAGGTGTTATAGCTATGGAGCCGGAGATTCTCATTCTCGATGAGCCCACCGCAGGACTTGACCCTATGGGCAGGGATGTGCTCCTCTCACAGATAGAGAATTACCACAAAACCCGCGGCAATACCGTACTCCTTGTATCCCACAATATGGAGGATATAGCAAAAATTGCCGACAGAGTCCTTGTTATGTACAAGGGCGAGGCGGTTATGTTTGATACAACCAAGGAAGTCTTCTCCCGCGGTGATGAGCTGGAGAAAATGGGACTTCGACTTCCCCAGATTACAAAAATCACCGAAAGCCTCAGAAAAGCCGGTGTGAACCTCTCCGAGGGAATTCTCACCACAGGACAGGCTTTCGCCGAGATAACCTCACTTCTCAGGAAGGAGGGCAAGCTATGATGCGCGACGTAGCTCTGGGACAATATTATCCCTCAGACGGCATACTCCACAGACTTGACCCCAGAGGCAAGGTTCTGATGCTGGTTGCCGCAATAGTGCTGATTTTCTGTTCATTTAACTTCTACGCTCTGGGACTTACCGCAGCATTTGCTTTGCTGGTAGTGATTCTCAGCAAGGTTCCCCTGCGGATTTATCTCGGTAGCCTCAAAGCCATAATTTTCGTTATCCTGCTCACATCCTTACTCAATGTTTTTTACGGCACGGGAGAGCCCTTGTGGCAATGGTGGATTTTCAAGATTACCGCTGACGGAATCAGAAACTCCATCTTCGTAACTGTGAGAATAATCGCCCTTGTGCTTATGTCATCGGCGCTTACTTTCACCACAACCCCCACAGACCTTACCGATGCACTGGAGAGACTGATGAAGCCTCTGAGCCTGTTGGGTATCAAAGTCCACGAGATAGCTATGATGATGACAATAGCCCTCAGGTTTGTCCCCACACTTTTAGAGGAAACCGACAAGATTATGTCAGCCCAGAAGGCGAGAGGTGCGGATATCGAAAGCGGCAACCTTATTGCCCGCATAAAAGCACTGATACCCATTCTGGTGCCTCTTTTTGTGTCTGCGTTCAGACGCGCATGGGACCTTGCAATGGCAATGGAGTGCAGATGCTATCAGGGTGGCAGCGGCAGAACACGAATGAAACAACTCCATATGAAAGCAAGAGATGTCTTTGCGCTTCTCTTTATGCTTGTGCTTGCTGCCGGTGTGGTTTTGTGCGATATTTTTCTTAAATGATTTGTAGTGATTATGAGAAATCTTCTAATAACAATCAGATATGACGGAAGCTCCTTCCACGGTTGGCAGATTCAGCACAACGCCCTCACCGTACAGGAGGTCTTCCAGAAAGCAGTGAGTGAGATAATCGGCGACTGCCCCGATATTAAGGGCTGCAGCCGTACCGACTCGGGAGTTCACGCCAATATGTTCTGCATCAGTATGAAGACAGAGCATACAATTCCTTGTGAACGATTTGTGACGGCTCTCAATTCTCATCTGCCCGATACTGTGGCTGTAACAGATATACGTGAAGTACCTCTTGATTTTCATGCGCGTTACAGCACCCTTGGTAAAACATATATTTACAAAGTCCACAACAGCGCGGTGAAGGATCCCTTCCTCCGCGACAGAGTGCACAGATACCGCCGCCCCATTGACGAGGCGCTTCTGAATACCGCGGCACAGAGCTTTGTGGGCAGTCACGATTTCACGTCTTTCTGTACTCTCGATAAGAGAGAGAAAGGTGATTTTGTGAGAACAATCAGCGAGTTTACCGTTTGGCGTGAGGGAGATATGGTGTATTTCTCCGTTACCGCTGACGGATTCCTCTACAATATGGTTCGCATTATGGTGGGAACATTGCTTCTTATTAATGAGGGCGGTGCCCCTGCCGATTCAATTCCCGCTATGTTTGAAGCACTGGACAGGAGTGCTTCGGGTCCCACAGCACCCGCCTCGGGACTTTATCTTGAAAAGGTCTATTATGATCTTACCTCTTGAATAACGAAGGAGAGGAGGACAAAGAGTGAAGAGTATTAAGAAAAAACCTCACCACTATGCAGAAAAGAAGAAAAAGGATACCCGCAAGGTGCTGAGCTTTGAGCAGCTCCCGCTGGAGGAGTATGAAAAGGAGCAGGAATCCCCTGCTGTGAAGCTTGACAAAAAGAAGGTGCTTATTGCAGCAGGTATTGTGTTGGCACTTGTACTTGCGGTTGCACTTTATTTCACAGGCGGAAAGGTTTTCTCCTGCATAGGTACAGGAAACGGAGATGATTTTACCCACACTCTCTCTGGAAGTGAGGTGCTGTCAGGCAACTTCACAAATTTCGCAGACGGAGTTTCCTATGTTTCAGAAAGAGGCTTCACTTATGTCAATTCAAAGGGTGAGGAAGTATATAGCGAGAGTCTCGGCTATATCAACCCCATGCTCAAGACCTGTTCCAATGCGGCAATAACTTACGACCTTGGAGCAAAAGGTTTTGCCGTCTTCTCCAAAGACAAGCAGATATATAAAAGTGAAACAGAGGGTAATATTTATCTTGCTGATATCACCGAGGATTTTGATTATGCCCTTGTTACCGAAGGAAGCGGCTACAACGCCAAGCTTTTTGTGTATTCCTCGGATAATACCCTTAAATATACCTATTCGTTTGCCGATTATTATATTACCTCCGTTGCCCTCAACAAGGATGCAACCGAAGCGGTAGTGTGCGGTGTAACCGCAGAAAACGGTGCAGAGAAAAGCGCTGTATATATTCTGGATTTCACATCCGAAACGCCGAAGTCATTCAAGAATTTCAGCGGTGATACGGTGTTTGATTGTGAATATCTCTCATCCGGTTCCGTATGTGCCGTAGGTTCAAAGGGTGTCTATGTGCTTAAGGGCAGAGGCTATGAGGAGATGATAACAAACTCCTTCGGCGGAATGACCCTCACAGCATACGATATCAACACAGACATAAATGCAATAACTGTGTCGCTCTCCAGAAGCGGCGACGGCAGAAATTGTACTCTGGAGCACATTGACCGCAACGGTACAACAGACAAGACTATTGAAACCGAGCTGAAAATCACGGCTCTCAGTACCTATAAAGACAGATTTGCCGTAACCGACGGCAGAAATGCCTATGTTTACAAGCAATCCGGCGACCTGGTGCTTACCAAAGAAATCCCGGGAGAAATCCGGAACATAAATCTTGTTTCTCTTCACAGAATGTATGTCCTGACAACGGACGATATTTTGTACATGGCCCTCTGATCGGTGAGAGTATGATTTATGATTTGCTCCTGATCCTCATAGTTGCAGTATTTGCTTTTGTCGGTTACAGACGTAAGGCATCGGGAACGCTTTTGGGACTTTGTGTCTTTTTTGCATCTCTGGTGTTGTCTATATGGCTTTCAAAAGTTATATCCCCGTGGATTTATGACAACTTTCTGAGTGAGTGGATTTATGAGAGTGTTTCAGCAAAGCTCTCTGCCGTTGCTGAAAATACTGCCGAGGAAGCGGCACAGAGTGTGCTGGATATAATACCACGTTTCTTATTTGGTTTCTTCGGCTATTTTTCCTTTGATGCTGATACGCTGAAATCGGAATTTCTGAAGAATGCAGGGGAGGGAATATCCGCGCTTTCTCAGTATGCTGCGGATTTACTGCGTTCACCTGTGACGGGAATTGTCAATCTGATACTGTGCGTTTTGCTGTTTACAGTTTTTATTATATTACTGAAACTTCTCTCAAAACTTATTCTCAAAGCCTTTGAATTGCCTGTAATAGCTGCGGCAGACGCCTGGCTCGGATGTGCTTTGGGACTTGTGGAGGGACTTCTCACGGTGATTCTGGTGTCATCGGTTGTTATGGTGTGTCTGCCTTTGGTCGGAGACAACTTCCCCTTCCTTACCGACACAGTTTTTGCTGATTCTTATTGTCTCTCGTTTTTGAGAAGTTTTCTTGAAGAGAGTATATTCAGCTTTTTGTTTATAATATAAAATAAGCTTATCATATAAATAACAGGAGTTGTTCAGATGAATTTAAAAAAGGAATTTGAGCTCAATAGTAAAAATATTTTTACTATTCCCAATATTCTCAGCTACATCAGAATATTGCTTATTGTTCCCTTTGTGATTCTCTTCCTCAGAGAGAATTATCTGTGGGCGGCAATCTGTCTGATAGTATCGGGACTTTCTGATTGTGTTGATGGTTTTCTGGCAAGAAAACTCAATCAGATTACAAAACTCGGCAAGATGCTGGACCCTATTGCGGATAAACTTACATTACTTGCAGTGGGTGTGTGTATTTCCATCGCAGAGCCCCTTGTAATTCCCGTAATACTTATACTCATAGCAAAAGATATACTTATGGTTACCGGTGCTTCCATAATGCTCAAAAAAGGCGTGATGCCCTGTGCCTCTCTGTGGTTCGGCAAAGTGGGTACCGTGTGTTTCTACACATCCGTTACCGCTATTGTGATATTTGACCTGATAATGAAAATTCCTCATTTCAACATAGTTTCATTTGTACTTCTCACAGTAACAGCCATAATTATGATTTATTCACTTTTCAGATATTCGCAGATTTTCAGAACATCACTGAAACAAGCAAAAGAAAGCGATGAAAGCGAAAGTGCTGAGAATAAATAATACATCAACTTAAAGTTTAATTTTAAAGGAGAACCCCTATGTTATGTTCAAGATGCGGTAAACGAACCGCAGTTGTGTTTGTATCCACCAACAAAGATGATGCAAGCCCCATGGGATATTGCCTCACTTGTGCCAAGGAACTGGGCATCAAGCCTCTGGATGACCTGATGAAGAAGATGGGCATTTCCGACGAGGACCTGAGCGCAATGGAGGAGCAGATGGGTGCTATGATGGAGAATATCTCCGAGACAGGCGACCTCTCAGGTATGATGCAGTCACTCCAGCAGGAGATGACAGAGCAGATGCAGCTTGAGGAGGGCGAGTCTGAGGAGGGTGAGACTGCCGACGGTGATTTCGAGCCCGGCGGTGCGCCTGCATTCCCTACATTCTTCAATAACTTCTTCGGCGGCAACCAGAATCAGGCAAATTCTTCCGACAAAAAGACCAAGAAGCAGGAGAAGAAAGAGAAGAAGGAAAGAAAGTTCCTCAACCTCTACTGCTACGACCTGACCCGAAAGGCAAGAGAAGGCAAAACCGACCGTATCATCGGCAGAGACAAGGAGATAGAGAGAGTTGTGCAGATTCTCTCCAGACGTACAAAGAACAATCCCTGTCTTATCGGTGAGCCCGGTGTAGGTAAAACCGCTATCGCCGAAGGTCTTGCTATCAGAATAGCCGAGGGAAATGTTCCCCAGCGTCTCAAGAATAAAGAAATCCACCTTCTGGACCTTACTGCTCTTGTGGCAGGCACTCAGTTCAGAGGCCAGTTTGAGAGCCGTATCAAGGGACTTACTCAGGAGGTAAAGGCTCTCGGTAACATCATTCTGTTCATCGATGAGGTTCACAACCTTGTAGGTACAGGTGACGCAGAGGGCACAATGAATGCCGCCAATATCCTTAAGCCCGCTCTTTCCAGAGGTGAGATTCAGGTTATCGGCGCAACAACCTTCAATGAATACAGAAAATATATTGAGAAGGACTCTGCTCTTGAGAGAAGATTTCAGCCTGTAAAGGTCGCAGAGCCCAGTATTTCCGAAACAATAGAAGTTCTTGACGGCATCAAGAATTATTACGAAGAACACCACAAGGTAACCGTTAATCCCGATATCATCCGAAAGGCTGTTATCTTCTCAGAGCGATATATCACCGACAGATTCCTTCCCGATAAGGCTATCGACCTTCTGGACGAGGCATCAGCCTGTGCATCACTTCGAAACAAAGAGCGTGAGCGCTTCGATAAACTCAATGATGAGAAGAAAAGCCTCACACTTCTGCAGGAAAAACTCACCACAGACGAGAATGTGGACTATGAGAAACTTGCCACCGTCAAGAGTGATATTGCCAAGGTTGAGCAGGAAATTGCAGGTATCCCTGAGGAGGCACTCTCTACTTTTGTCACCGAGGAGGACCTTGCCAAGGTTATCGAGCTCTGGACAGGTGTGCCTTCAACTCACGTCCGCGAGAATGAACTCCTCAAACTTGCCAATATTGAGGAAGAAATCAGCAAGAAGATTATCGGCCAGCAGGAGGCAGTACACGCTCTCTCCAAGGCTATCAAGCGCAGCAGAGTTCAGATTTCACCCCGCAGAAGACCCGCGTCATTTATCTTTGTCGGCCCCACAGGTGTGGGCAAAACCGAGCTTGTAAAGGTGCTCTCACAGCAGCTTTTTGATACTCCCGAGACCCTCATCCGTCTTGATATGTCCGAGTTTATGGAGAAGCACTCGGTGTCCAAAATCATCGGTTCACCTC
The DNA here is from genome assembly GCA_045654185.1 of Ruminococcus sp. Lineage (GTDB taxonomy): Bacteria > Bacillota > Clostridia > Oscillospirales > Acutalibacteraceae > Ruminococcoides. The sequence goes on along the minus strand of JAZOMY010000005.1, from coordinate 16,079 downwards.
CCGGATATGTTGGCTACGACGAGGCAGGTCAGGTTACCGAGAAGGTTCGCCGCAGACCCTACTCCGTACTTCTCTTCGATGAGATTGAGAAGGCACACCCCGATGTGCTCAATATCCTTCTTCAGATTCTCGACGAAGGTAAACTCACCGATGCTCACGGCAGACAGGTTAACTTTGAGAATACCGTCATCGTTATGACCTCCAATGCAGGTTCTGACAGAAAAGAGAACGCTCTGGGATTCGGAAAAACCGAGGAGGACGCAACCCGTGATAAGGTTATGAAGGCTCTCTCCGAGTTTCTCCGTCCCGAATTTATCGCACGAGTTGACGAGATTATCGTATTCCGTCACCTTGAGGGCGAAGATTTAGAGAAGATTTCTGCCCTTATGATGAGCGAGTATATTGATACTCTTAAGGAAAAGGGTATTGCCTTCTCCTTTAGCGATGAAGCCTGCAAACTCCTTGCTACCAAGGTAGAGGGCGGCAAGAGCGGTGCCCGCGACCTGCGTAATGTTATCCGCAAGGAAGTTGAGGAGAGAATAGCCGAGGAGATGATTATCCGCGGCGAAGGCGGCATTGTGGGAATCAATGTTGCAACCGACGGCGACAACATCAAACTTGAAATTCTTTAAAATATCAAAAGACAGAGTTTTGCCGAAACTCTGTCTTTTTTTGCAACATAAACTTTTGCATTATAATAAATCAGGCACACTCCGTTTTCAGAGTGTGCCTTTGTGATATCAGAATATTTTGGTTGTCCATTTGGTGCAGTCCCAGACCTCGTCAACCACATCCATATAGAACTCGGGTTCGTGGCAAATCAGCAGAAGACTTCCTTTGTATTCCTTAAGAGCACGCTTGAGCTCATCCTTTGCATCCACATCCAGATGGTTTGTAGGCTCGTCGAGGAGAAGAACGTTTGTGTCCTTGTTGATAAGCTTACAAAGTCTTACTTTAGCCTGCTCGCCGCCACTTAAAACTCTAACCTGGCTTTCGATGTGCTTTGTGGTGAGTCCGCATTTTGCAAGAGCGGCTCTTACTTCGTGCTGGTTGAGAGAGGGGAAATCCTTCCATATTTCTTCGATGCAGGTAACTGTGGCATCTCCTGTGAATTCCTGCTCAAAATAACCGGGGAGCAGATTATCGCCAAGCTCAACCTTACCTGAAAGGGGAGGTATAATTCCCAGAATGCTCTTGATGAGAGTTGTTTTGCCTATGCCGTTGGCACCGGTGAGGGCAATCTTCTTGCCTCTCTCCATATTGATGGTAAGAGGCTTTGAAAGGGGAGAGTCGTAGCCGATTACAAGCTCCTCTGCCTCGAAAATGAATTTGCCCGGTGTGCGGCCTGTTCTGAAATTGAATTCAGGCTTGGGCTTTTCTGCCGCCAGCTCAATAACATCCATTTTATCCAGCAGTTTCTGTCTGGACATAGCCATATTTCTTGTGGAAACTCTTGCCTTGTTACGGGCAACGAAGTCCTTGAGTTCGCTGATTTCCTGCTGCTGACGCTTATATGCCGCCTCAAGCTGAGCCTTTTTCATTGCGTGGACTTCCTCGAAGTGGTGATAATCACCCACATATCTGTCCAGTTTCTGATTTTCCATGTGGTAGATAATATTGATAACTTCGTTGAGGAAGGGTATATCATGAGAAATGAGAATGAATGCGTTCTCGTAATCAATAAGATATCTCTTGAGCCACGCAATATGCTCCTCGTCGAGATAGTTGGTGGGCTCGTCCAGCAGGAGAATGTCGGGCTTTTCCAAGAGAAGCTTTGCCAGAAGCACCTTGGTGCGCTGACCGCCGCTGAGGTCGGTAACTTCCCTCTGAAGACCCAGGTCGGCAAGACCCAGAGCACGGGCAACTTCTTCGACCTTTGCGTCAATAACGTAAAAATCATGGAGAGTCAGTGTATCCTGAATAGTACCCAGCTCCTCCAGCATCTCTGCCATACTGTCCTCGTCAGCCTCCCCGAGTTGGTCGCAGATGGCATTCATCTTTTCTTCAAGCTCGAAGAGATAGGAGAATGCCGATTTCAGCACATCCTCAATAGTCATACCTGCCTCAAGGACGGTGTGCTGGTCAAGGTATCCTGCACGGACATTCTTTGACCATTCAACGGTACCCTCGTCGGGCATAAGCTTGCCTGTGACAATATTCATAAAGGTGGACTTACCCTCGCCGTTGGCGCCGATAAGACCGATATGCTCACCTTTCAGGAGGCGGAAGGATACATCATCAAATATAGCTCTGTCACCAAAACCGTGACTGAGGTGTTCAACATTAAGAATACTCATAATAACTCCTTTTGTTTATATCTTTTGAAAGTATACCATACATTTGATTTGATTACAACTTAAAAAGATAACTAAAAAACAGCAGATGTCGTGAAAAACATCTGCTGTCTGTTTCATAATAAATATTATTTTTTGTTTTGGAGAGCTTCGTTGATTTTCTTGGCTTCAATCTTTGCAATAATCATTGAAGTGATGTAGATACCTGCATAAACAACTGCAAATACAGGGAGAACATATATAAGAATATTCCAGAGATTGTCGCTGTAACCGTTTATGCAGCAAGCCCCACAGGTGATGCCGAGACAACCTATACAATGAATAGCGGTAATGAGAGGAAGGGGAAGTTTTGAGGAGTTGAATAAAAGACTGAGCAAACCGAAGAGCGCTGATGCAACAAGCCATACAAGAAATTCTTTAATAACGTCATTCCAACCGCCGAGGCAAGTCATACATATAAGTGTTACCGGCATACCGATTCCGATACCCGTAATGCAGGCGGTGAGGATATTTTTAATTTTCATATCTTAATTCCTCCTTAAATCTTGCTTTTGAATTCTTTTATATATTTTCTTGAAACGGTCAGGGTTTCCTTACTGTTTTTAAGTCTCAACGTGTAGTTGCCGCTGAATTCTGCCGATACGGATTTTACAAAATCGATGTTCACGATTACACCCTTGTTTATCTGAGCGAAGGGGAGGGAACACAGCAACTCTTTTAATTCATACAATTTTTGCTTTGTGTAGTAAATTCCTTCGGTTGAAAGAACCGTAACCCTGCCGTCGCTTGCTTCCATATAGATAATATCCTCTGTATCCACAGGATACTGTTCATCTTCCCGATAAAGCAGCAGCTTTCCGCTGTTTGTACCGGAATTTATAAAACTCAGCAAAGCGGACACTTCGCTTGAGGCAATATCTCCTCTGATGATAATTTCTGTTTCACCTGTATTCATAGGCTCCAAAGTGATTTTCACGTGAGCACCTCATTTCTTATGGTCTGTAACAATTATATATCAAAAAATATATTTTGTCACATATTTCACGATTTTTTATTTATCCTCTGATGAAGCAGGTTTTATTAATCCCCCGATTCCTGTGCAGGCAAGACCGATACCCAGCAGAAGTATCGCGTTTTCAGCAGGTACTGCATCCATAATCATCAGTACAACAACTCCCACTCCCATAGCCAGAGCAACAGCTTTAAAGATAAGTTTAATTGTTTCTGTGAATTTTTCCATAGTAATTCTCCTGTTTTATAGTTTAGTCTATATTAAAAGCATAGGGGCTTTCGTAGTTTCTGTGGAAATAGAACTGAAGGGATTTTTCGTCAAGATTATATACAATGCTCCACTTTGTTTTGTCTTCGTATGAAACCGAATTCAGGCAATCTCTCATATCATCTTTATCAGAGATTTCAGGTTTTATTTCTATGAGCTTTTGGAATCTTCTGTGAGATTCTTCGTTTCCTGTGCCGTATTTTTTGCCTTCTGACAGATAGTGGTTTGTTACAGCGGAAGTTTCCGTTACCACCATAACATCGTCGATATATTCAACCACAACGGATTTTCCCGATGCATCGCTGATTGCAAGATGATGTGATGTGCCTATTGAAGAATGCATATCGTATTGAGAGAGCAGGTCGACGGCTTCTTCAACGGTTGATGCCTTATCAAGCAAAAGTCTGATGGCGCTTGTAGTTGTAAGGTCGGGTTTGTCCGTCTGCTGATTTGTAGTGTCTGTGTCACCCGAAAGCAAGTCCGCAACGCAGAGACCTTTTTCGTTTATGCCATCAAGAGGTACGTACACACCGGCTATTGACATATATTTCTCGCTGAAATCTTCAGGGGTGAACCCTTCTCCGAAGCCTAAAAAATCAAGCCATGTTGTTGAATATGATTCATAGCCGTCTGAGGGCTTTGTGTGAATAATCATAACAGAGCCGTTTTTGCCCGCCTCCCAGTCGAAATTCCTGCCCATCAGGGTTCCTGAAGATGTATCGGCAGTAAGTGTACTGCAACCGAAATCAAGGGAAACTTCCGCAGGGTCGCCTTTTGCAAAACCGCCTGACATAAAAGAAATAAGGTAAGATGCCATCTCACTCTCTGAAGAAGCACCGCCTTTTTCAAGAAATTCCCCGAAGCCGTAATCACCGCTATATTCCATATAGTAGAGACCGTCCTCGAGTTTTTTTACGCTGCCGGCAGCTGAAACCTTATCAGCGAAAAGAAAACAGGTATAGATTCCGACGGATGATACTGTTGTCAGAATTACCGCAATAGCAATGATTATAATTGTTTTAATGATTCGTTTTGTTTTCATAAATATGCCTCATTTCAAATTCGTTTTCTTTGATGCCTCAATTATAGCAAAGCCTTTGATAAGTGTGATAAATAATTACGTGTGTGGTTGATTTTCGGTGTTATGTTGCAGAAAAAGACAGTCGAAATACATTTTAGATAAATAAACTCTCAACATTACATCAAAAAAAGGAGTCCTTGCGGACTCCTTTGTCAGTTCAAATATTTATCTATCATTTCCTTGAGTGCACTTTCGTATTCCTCGGTTGCGACATAGTAACTCTCTGCGTGGTCGGCTCCCTTGATAATCAGAAGCCTTTTGGGAGAGGCGCAGACCTCGTAGTTTTTCTCACTCATCCACAGAGGTACAAAGTCATCCTTGTCGCCGTGGATAAAAAGAATGGGGATATCCGTCTTGCTGACGCAGTCAAGGGTGCTGACATCCTTGTAGCCGTATCCCGCCTTTTTTCTTGTCATCCATTCTGTCACATTCATAATGGGGAATTTAGGTATGTGATAGTCTCTTTTCAGGATATGTGAGAAAACATCATAAGCACTGGTGAAAGCACAGTCAGCAATAACACCTTTAACATTGTTGGGCAGAGCCAGCCCTGTTGCCATAAGCACAGTAGCACCGCCCATAGAGTCTCCGTGCAGAAAGATTTTAATGTCAGGACCGAACCTCGCTACAACATATTCAATCCATTTTCCGGCGTCCAGCCTGTCAAGCACACCGAAGCCTGTATATATACCTTCGCTTTCGCCGTGGTTCCGCTCGTCGATAATGAGAAGACTCAGACCCTGTTCAAAATAGAACTTCACCATAGAGCCGTATTCGTTAAGTCCTTTACTGGAATATCCGTGAAAGCAGATGACCAGTTTATCGGAGCCTTTGTTTTCAACCAGAGTGCCGTGTAGTCTGAGATTATCAAAGGAGCGTATCCAAACATCTTCTTTCATATCATCAGTGAGAAAAGCCTTGCGCTCCATAATAAAGGGGAGGTACTGCCTGAAATTTGTATTGGCGCTCAGGTTTGTATTTTCAGCAGTAGCGGTAGGCTTCCTGAGAATAGTAAAGCGGAAGAAATACCTTGCGACAAAGTATATGGTCAGAGCAAGCCCTGAAAGCAGAATAAAGAGTATTATAGAAGCAGGTATCAGAAATTCCATTAATCTCACCTTCCTGTTGAAAATAAAGAAAAGTCACTCTTGTCAGTAGACAAAAGTGACTATTTTTGTGGAGCGGATGATGGGAATCGAACCCACACGATCAGCTTGGAAGGCTGAAGTTCTACCACTAAACTACATCCGCGTATTCACAACGGTAGATATTATATCATACCTACCGTTGATTTGTCAATTAATTTTAACTAAAAATTTACTGGGGATTACCGTCGAAACGAACGATATTCTGGTTATCAATGTCGATGGTGGGGATGATGATAGGTTTGATGCCGGCATTTGCGGTGACGGTAGTAACCATTGCTCTGGCATAGGGGAAGAGCATCTTGAAACTTTCGGTATGGATCTGCTCTCTGGTTACCTCGGGGTTATAAGCAAAAATTCCCACAATGGTAACTTTTACGTTGAGCTTGCTATCAGCATCAATGTCTCCTGTTTCAATCTGAAGTTCGCCTCTGCATACATTGGTAGCATTATCAGAGGGGTATCTTACATTATATGAAAACTTGTTGCCGATTCTGATCTGTACATTGGGATCCAGTCTGTTTGTAAAAGTAAGGTCAGAAACCGTGTAAGCCTGAAGTTCACAATTTGCCATAGTATTAGCCTCCTTTTTGCTTATTATAGCACATATATGTCAAAAAGCAAGTTTTGTCCTGTTTTTTGCTACAAGATAAAAAAAATAGTATAAAAAATATGAATTTTATATATTTATTACTTGATTTTGCCAAAGTCTTGATATATAATGTTAAAAGCAGATTTTTTTCTGTTAAATTTTATTAGGAGATGATTACATGAGAACAGAACTCCGCAAGATTCTTGCAGTAGTTATGGTGCTCGCACTGGCAGTTTCCATGTTCGCTTTCAGCGCATCCGCTGACGACACAACTGTTGGTGATGTCATCGTTGCAACCCAGGACGAGGTAGCAACAGATGATGAGGTTGCAACAGAAGACGAAGTTGCAACAGAAGATGAAGTTGCAACAGAGGACGAAGTTGCAACAGAGGATGAGGTAGCAACAGAGGATGAGATTGCTACTGAGGATGAGCCTGTATTCGGTGATGCAGACCTCAACGGTAAGGTTGACGTTCGTGACGCAACTCTTATCCAGAAGGCTATTGCAGACCTTGCAACACTTGATGAGCTTCAGGCTGGCGTTGCTAACGTTATCGTAGCAGATGCTCTTAACGTTAAGGATGCTACTGAGATTCAGAAGTGGATTGCTGACCTTTCCGACAACGAACTTATCGGCACAACTTACGCTCCCGTTGAGCTTCCCGAGGAGCCTGCAACAACTCCCGACGAGCCTGTTGTAACTCCTGATGAGCCTGCAACAACTCCCGATGAGCCTGTTGTAACTCCCGACGAAGTTACAACTCCCGATGAGATCACCACTCCCGACGAGCCTGTTGTTGAGACACTTACATACTACCTCGTAGGTTACATCAACGGTGCTGATTACGGCATCGAGGCTGACTGGGCAAACCTTGGCGAGTACGTTTTCGTTGACGGTACTGTAACTGTTGAGCTTACACAGGACAGCTACGTAATCGTTAAGGATGAGAACGGCGTAGGTTACTGGACAGACGGCTGGAAGGATATGAACCCCGGCACAGTAACACTCGGCGAGTTCGGCTCAAACAACAACAAAATGCATGTTGCAGCAGGTACTGTAACATTCACTTTTGACGCTGAGACTCTCACACTCACAGCAACAGTTGCTTAATTTAAAGCTACATAAGTGAAACAGAAGAGCTGACTTCGGTCAGCTCTTTTTTTATATGGCAGAGTAACAAGTTGTTTTATAATTTGTTAATTTTCCGGTTGCAATTTTCTTTGTGTCGTGGTAAAATACAAAAGATATCTTTCTTTTGATATAAAAGCTATATTGGGCTGTAGCCAAGCGGTAAGGCAACGGACTTTGACTCCGTCACTCGTGGGTTCGAACCCCGCCAGCCCAGCCAGTTAAAAGCCTCACATTTTGTGAGGCTTTTAATATATGTATTTTCTTTCGGGGTTCGAACCCTGAGAGGGTGAGGAGCGTAAAGAAAACAGTCCGGGGGACTGTTTTTAGCTCCGAAGTCCGCAGCGGCTGTGCCGCAAGGACGGAAAACCTGCAACAAGTTGCAGGGAATCACCCCGCCAGCCCAGCCAGTTAAAAGCCTCACATTCTGTGAGGCTTTTAATATATGTATTTTGTTTCGGGGTTCGAACCCTGAGAGGGTGAAGAGCGTAAAGAAAACAGTCCGGGGGACTGTTTTTAGCTCCGAAGTCCGCAGCGGCTAAGCCGCAAGGATGAATAACCTGCGATGAATCGCAGGGGATTACCCCGCCAGCCCAGCCAGTTAAAAGCCTCACATTTTGTGAGGCTTTTAATATATGTATTTTGTTTCGGGGTTCGAACCCTGAGTTTGTTCTATGGTGATATATCTTGAATTCCACCTAATTATCATTTTTATATATTGAAACTCAAAGCAATTTGTGTTAAAATTCTTTTAAGTTCTTATTTATCAGGTGACTTGTTATGAGCGAAAAAAGAAGTAGTTTCACAGGAAAAATCGGATTTGTTCTTGCGGCGGCAGGCTCTGCCGTGGGACTGGGTAATATATGGAGGTTTCCGTATCTTGCGGCAAAGTACGGCGGAGGTATATTTCTGCTTATCTACATAATTCTTGCCGTTTCCTTCGGCTTTGCGCTGATGTGCGGCGAAATCGCTATTGGCAGAAAAACCGGACAGAGTGCAATAAAGGCATTTGGTGCGCTTAATAAGAAGTATAAGTTTATCGGAATACTTGCATCCGTAGTCCCCATACTGATTCTTCCGTATTATTCGGTTATCGGAGGCTGGGTGACAAAGTACCTTGCTACTTTTGTAAGCGGTAATATGGCATCTGCAGCTACCGACGGTTTTTTTGACAGTTTTATATCAAAACCCTTGGAGCCTATCGGTTGGTTTATGCTGTTTATCGGCATAACTGCTTTGATTGTTCTGCTGGGTGTTGAAAAGGGAATTGAAAAAGTCAGCAAGATTATGATGCCTGTACTTGTAACTCTCACAGTGGGAATTGCGGTATATACACTTTTTATGCCCGGTGCAATTGACGGTCTCATTTACTATATAACACCTGATTTCTCCCACTTTTCCGCAACTACGGTTCTGGCTGCAATGGGACAGCTTTTTTATTCGATGTCCCTCGCTATGGGAATTATGATAACCTACGGCTCATATATGAAGAAGGATGTAAGCATTGAATCCTCTGTCAGCCAGATAGAACTCTTTGACACAGGAATCGCTTTCTTTGCAGGTATGATGATTATTCCTGCCGTGTTTTCCTTCTCGGGCGGCGACGAGTCAGCTCTCGGCAAAGGCCCCGGACTTATGTTTGTCACACTTCCCAAGGTTTTCGCAAGTTTTGGTAATATAGGCGGCTCTATTGTCGGCGCTTTGTTCTTTATCCTTGTTTTCTTTGCGGCTCTGACATCGTCAATATCCCTTATGGAGACTATCGTTTCCATATTCAGGGATAAATTCGGATGGGGAAGAAAGTTTACCTGCCTGCTTGTTCTTGTTGTAAGCGTTGTGTTAGGACTTCCCTCATCCCTTGGATTTGGTCTCTTTAGCAACATTTCCTTTATGGGTTTGTCGATACTGGATATGTTTGATGTGTTTGCAAACAACATCCTTATGCCCGTGGTGGCACTGCTTACCTGTTACTTTATCGGTTTTGTTATCAAGCCCGCAACGATTATTGAAGAAGTGGAAAGCTTTGGTAAATTCCGCAGAAAGAAACTCTTTGTGGTGATGATTAAATATATAGCACCCGTGTTTATAATCCTGATTCTTATATCATCAATCCTTGATGTTCTGGGAATAGTGAAGATTTAAAATAATAAAAGCCCTGATACACAACGAAATGTATCAGGGCTTACTTTTTATGTTGCAAATAAAGTAAAAAAATAAACCGTACTCAGTTGTACGGTTTATGGTGATCCATCGGAGATTCGAACTCATGAATTACCATCGATTTAATATTGGTAATCTTGACAGAGTGCGATAAATTGTCATATAATACCCATATAAATGTTATTTTATATTATATTATATGAGGTGATGTTATGAGCAGTCCTTTGTTATCAATTATTGTCCCGGTATTTAATAAACAAAGATATCTTTCTGCTTCTCTTGATAGTTTGCTGAACCAGACATTCACAGATTCTGAAATAATAATTATTAATGATGGCTCAACAGATGATAGTTTAAATATCATAAAAGAGTATCAGAGCAAGTGTGCCAGGATTAGGGTAATAGATCAAAAAAATGCAGGCGCAAGCGCCGCGCGAAACAGAGGGATAGAGGCTGCTTGTGGTAAATACCTGATGATATTTGATGCAGATGACTTAATTGATGAAAATATGCATCAAAATATGGTTAGATGCGCAGAGCAGTTTTCCGCTGAATTGGTTGCTTGTAATTTTATGACGTCATCAGATTCAGTTCTGACGCCAAGTGACTATGATTATCCCTATGAACAGTTGATAGATAGAGAATATATCGAGAAAATAGTAATACCAAACTCTTTGTGCAAGCCGAATGGCGGCAAATTTATCAGTGCCCATTGGACGCTTCTTATCAAAAGGAGTGTGTTGATTGATAATAACATCAGATATAATGAATTGCACAAAAAAGAAGAGGACAAACCATTTGTTATGCATACTTTAAAGTGTGTTCAGAGAATGGCATTCGTAAAGGAAAGACATTATATTTATAAGAAAATTGGAAATACATTAATTAATCAGTATTCACCCAGGTTTGATAATTTGATGCGAAATTTCATGTTGTATAATGAATTGTTCTCAGATATTTTTGATTTTACGAGCAAGGATTGGACTGATTATTTTTTAAATGTCTTTGAGGAATGTATACAATTTGTTATTATCCATAAGAAAGATGTAAAAAGTGTAAAAGAAGAGATTATGCATATAATTAATAGTCCGGAAAGTAAAGCTAATATTTTACTCATTAAGGACGAACATTGCATAATAAGAACATTATACGAAAAAAATAAAGTTGATGAAATATATAAATACTATATGAAAAAGTATCGTAAATTAAGAATTAAAATAGCTATACGAGATATTGTAAAAAAATGAATAAACTAATAAAGGGCGCTTCATATAGCGCCCTTTTAGTTTGTTTATTGATAGAAATAGTAAAACAAAAAGCCTCGAACATAAAATTCGAGACTTAAATGGTGATCCATCGGAGATTCGAACTCCGGACACCTTGATTAAAAGTCAAGTGCTCTGCCAACTGAGCTAATGGATCAAGTGGGGTGGCTAGCCGGATTCGAACCGGCGGTCTCCAGGGCCACAACCTGGCGCTTTAACCAACTAAGCTATAGTCACCATAAAAAAATGGCGCGCTGACAGGGACTCGAACCCCGGACCTACTGCTTAGAAGGCAGTTGCTCTATCCAGCTGAGCTATCAGCGCGTATCGCTGACTTTTTCAAGCCAGCCTCAATATTATATAATAATGAAATAAATTTGTCAATAGTTAATTGACCTAAATATACAAAAAATCTTTTGTTTTTTTGTTAGTTTTTAAGTGCCTGAATGGGAGCGGGAATTCTGCCGCCTCTGTTTATGAAAATTTCAGGAGAACCGCTACGAAGTTTCATAATGGGAGCATATCCGAAGAGTCCGCCAAAATCAAGGCATTCGTCGTCTTTTCTGCCAACAGCGGGGATAAGTCTTACCGCTGTGGTTTTGGTGTTAATCATACCGATAGCTGCCTCGTCGGCAATAATAGCAGAGATAACCTCGGGAGCGGTAGTGCCGGGTACAACAATCATGTCAAGGCCAACGGAGCAAACTGCTGTCATAGCCTCAAGCTTAGTGATGTCGATTGCACCCTTCTCAGCGGCGGCAATCATACCGGCATCCTCGGAAACGGGGATGAAAGCACCCGAGAGACCGCCAACGTGTGAAGAAGCCATAACGCCACCCTTCTTAACAGCGTCGTTAAGGAGAGCCAGTGCGGCAGTGGTGCCGTGGCAACCGCAGATTTCCAGACCCATTTCCTCAAGAATGTGGGCAACTGAATCGCCGACAGCGGGAGTGGGGGCAAGGGAGAGGTCGACAATACCAAAGGGTACACACAGACGCTTGGAAGCTTCCTGAGCAACAAGCTGACCCATACGGGTAATTTTAAATGCAGTTTTCTTAACCACATCAGCAACTGCTGTAAGGTCGGATTTATCGTCGAGTTTAGAGAGTGCGGCTCTTACAACGCCGGGGCCGGAAACACCAACGTTGATGACACAGTCAGCCTCGCCGACGCCGTGGAAAGCACCCGCCATAAAGGGGTTATCTTCGGGAGCGTTACAGAAGATAACCAGCTTGGATGCACCTGCGCAGTTGTTGTCCTTGGTAAGCTCTGCGGCTTTGAGGACAATGGGACCCATCATTCTGACTGCATCCATATTGATACCTGCTTTTGTTGAGCCGATATTAACAGAGGAGCAGACGTGTGAGGTCTGTGCCAGAGCCTCGGGAATGCTCTCGATAAGAGCATAGTCACCTGCTGCAAAGCCTTTGTGAACAAGTGCGGAGTAACCGCCGATGAAGTTTACGCCCAGAGTGTCGGCAGCGCGGTCCAGAGTATGAGCAAACTTAATGATTTTACTGTTGGGACAGGCAGCTGCAAGCATAGCAATGGGAGTGACTGCAATTCTTTTGTTGATAATGGGAATACCGTATTCTCTGGAGATTCCCTCGGCGGTGGGCACAAGGTCTGCTGCATATCTGCAAATCTTGTCATAAACCTTGTCGCAGGCCTTGTCAATATCGCTGTCGATGCAATCGAGGAGGGAAATACCCATGGTAACGGTACGAACATCAAGATGTTCGTTGTCTATCATATTTATGGTTTCAAGTATATCTTTTGTTTCAAGCATAGGGCACCTCAGATTTTATGCATACTATTGAAAATGTCTTCGTGCATGATATGTATTTTGGTACCGATTTCTTCGCCTAACTTGTCAAAGTCAGCGGAGAGTACATCGAAAGAGGGAGTAGTGTCTCTCTCAAACTCAACAAGCATAATCATAGCAAATAAATCCTGAAGAACACTCTGAGTTACCTCAAGGATGTTTATGTTCTTGCTTGCACAGGCATTGGAAACCTTTGCAAGAATACCTACATTATCTTTACCTAAAACAGTAATAACAGCTTTCATTTTAAATGACTCCTTTTACGCATAAGTTTAAAGTGTTTTGACAAATTCCTTCAGATAAGCGGCGAAATCCTTGCCGATTTCGGGGTGGTTGATGCCGATTTCTGTGGCGGCCTTCATAATACCCAGTTTGTTTCCGATGTCGTAACGTGTGCCGGTGTATTCAACCGCGGTCATACCACAGCTTTTAGCCAGTACACACATAGCATCGGTGAGCTGAATTTCATTCTTTGCTCCGGGAGGAGTTTTGTCAAGAATATCAAAAATCTCGGGAGGCAGTACGCATCTGCCGAGAATAGAATACAGAGAAAAAATATCCTCGTCGCGCTGGGGTTTCTCTATCATATCTGTACATTTGTAAATGTTGTCTCTGATAGGGTCAACCTTGACGCAGGAATAGTTGACGATTTCCTGTCTGGTAACAGGCTTGATTCCGATAACGCCCTTTCCGTATGTGCCGTAAGCCTCAATAAGCTCCTGTGTGGCAGGCTTTTCACCGCCTACAACAACATCGTCACCGTAGAGTACGGCAAAAGGTTCATTTCCCGCAAACATTCTTGCCTTGCTTATGGCATGTCCCAGACCCTTTGTGTCAATCTGACGGACATAGTGAATGTTGGCAAGCTTGTCAAGGTCCTTTATGCTTCCGAGCAATTCTTCCTTTTGGTCGCGCTCAAGAATTCCCTCAAGCACGGGTGCTCTGTCGAAGTGGTCCTCAATAAAGCCCTTGCCACGGTTTGTAATGATAAGTATATCGGTAATTCCGGAATTGGCTGCTTCTTCCACAATAAACTGAATTGCAGGTTTGTCAACAATGGGAAGCATTTCCTTGGGCATAACCTTGGTAGCAGGAAGAACTCTTGTTCCAAGTCCGGCGGCAGGTATAACAGCTTTTGTGATTTTCATAATAATTCTCCTATATCAGCAGACCGGGGAGAAACTGAATTGCCATATACGCAACTAAAAGGCTTATGGCGATAGCAGTATTCACACCACCCTTGGTCTGTAAATCCGAGTTTGCAAGCTCTTTTGTATCGGCGGTTTTCTTGATGTGGGATATCTTTTTCATGCAGTGCTTGTAGTACCACCTGTTTGCGCAGAAGCCGCAGACAAACTGAAGTACGGTTTCAGCAATTCCCAACAGATAATATACGGTGAGTACAATAAAATGCTCTGTTGAGAGATTCCGGAAATATTGGGAGAATGCCGCGTTTAACTCGCCTGAAGAAAGAAGTCCTACATCGTATATGATATCGTAAAGTTCATTGATAGCACCGCTTAAAAAAGAATTGTAAACGATGCTGAGATAAAGTTCGCTGAATAAAAATATGGCAGTAAGAGCTGTGATGACAGTACCCAGCGCATACATCTTGCGGTAAAGCATCCAGCCGCCTGTAAAGAGAAAGCCCACGAAGGAAAATCTGGATTTTCCGAAAGTCTTGATCTGATAAAAAAGTCTTGTGTAGAAGGGAGTGTTGTTTTTGACAAACTTTGCGGCTTCGCCTGCGGTGACGCCTTCACCAACCTCAGCATCGGGAGAAACTCCCGCCAGGGGGTCGATAACGAAGGTCTGTACAGGAGGGGGAGGTGCCGTGCGGGAATCATCTCTGTGCTCCTCGTCGTGACGGGAGTAGGGGATATGGGCAGAATTAGCGTCCTCTGCATTGAGAGGTGTACCGCATCTGTTGCAGAAAAGACTGCCCTCCTCGTTAACTTTCGCGCATCTGGGGCACTTAAGGGTTGTGTCCGCCACAGCGGGTGCCGGTGTCTCTTCTTTGATGAAGGAGTATCCGTCCTTGTGTCTGATGGTATTGAAACAATGCCCCAAGCCCTCATAGCACTGGCGATGATGGGGAGTGCCGCATTCGGGGCAGACAACTATATCATCATCGTTTTTGAACTTTTCTGAGCATATAGGACAACTGTATTTATTATAATCCATATTATCACCAAATAGCATTATAACAAATATTATTAATTAAAGCAACATAATTATTTATTAATATTATAAAAATACTATAAATTGGTTTACATTTGAACTTTTATGAGTTATAATCAAAAATGTAAAATTATAATGAGGTAATATGGCGTCTCAGTACGCATATTATCTGATCAAAACTGTTATTTACCAGAGAAAGGCAGGATATATATGCTTCAATTTGAAGAACTCAGACTCAGACTTGAGGGCATGAGACCCGATATCGATGACTATGCTGATGCTATCGGTATAAATGCTCTCCGTTCACAGATTCAGCAGCTGGAAAACCGCGCCACAGAGCCCGGTTTCTGGGATGACCTGGAGAATTCCCAGAAGGTCCTCAAGCAGACCAGCGACCTGAAGAGTAAGGTAGAGACATTTGAGAAGCTTGACGCAATGTACGGCGATACAATGACTCTCATTGAACTTGCAAATGAGGAGGAGGACGAGTCCCTCTATGACGAGGCGCTCTCCGAGGTTGATACTCTGGAGACAAAGCTTGCCTCCGCAAGACTTGAGACACTCCTCACCGGTGAATATGACAAGAACAATGCTATTCTTACATTCCACGCAGGTTCAGGCGGTACCGAGGCTCAGGACTGGGCAAGTATGCTGATGCGTATGTATATGCGCTGGGCGGAAACCAACGGATACAGATGTGTGGTGAGCAACTTGCTCGAAGGCGATGATGCCGGCATCAAGACCTGCACGCTGGAAATCCAAGGCGAGTATGCCTATGGATACCTGAAGAGTGAAAACGGTGTGCATCGTCTGGTAAGAGTCAGCCCTTACAATGCACAGGGTAAGCGTATGACTTCTTTCGCTTCTGTCTTTGTTACTCCGTTGGTAGACGATTCTATTGAAATCAATATAGAGACAGCCCGTATTTCATGGGATACATTCCGTTCGAGCGGTGCTGGAGGACAGAATGTGAACAAGGTGGAGTCCGGTGTGCGTCTGCGTTACCAATACAAGGATCCCTATACCGGAGAGGAAGAGGAAATCTTGATTGAAAACACGGAAACCCGTGACCAGCCCAAGAACAAGGAAAATGCCATGCGCCAGTTGCGCTCAATCCTTTATGACAAG
>JAZOMY010000004.1:0-161991 GCA_045654185.1 Ruminococcus sp. | reverse complement strand
AAGACCCCTTGTAGACTACGAGGTTGATAGGCTGCGTGTGTAAGCATAGTGATATGTTCAGCTTGGCAGTACTAATAGGTCGAGGGCTTGACCACATGGATAACCTTCGGTTATCAGTCTTTGGTCTGACCCATCTCTCTTTAATCTCTTCACTTCTTTATTCAGTTTTCAGGGTGCATACCCTTTTACATACACCGAAGTTCAGACTTCGGTGTTTTTTCTTTTTATAACACTTTACGCTCTGTATACTTGCATAGTTTTACTGCCCATGCTATACTTTAATCGTAAGTGCAGGGTATAATGTTATCTTGCTTAATGGGAGGGTTTATGTTTCCTGACAGAAATCGAGAAGTCAAGCGACCGGAAGCTTTCTTGCTTCTGGTGGGTGCGGTAATTCTTGTTATAACACTGGTTATTATGCTATTCATCGGGGACAATCCCAAGCCTTCCCGTGTTTATTATGTATCTGATTCTGAGAAGGCGGCGTTGATTTCCCAAGGCGAAGCAGCTTCGGTGCTCATCAATATCAACACTGCCGACAAGGAAAGTCTTATGAAACTTCAGGGAATCGGAGCGGTAACTGCGGAGAATATAATTGCTTACCGTGAAGAAAACGGAGATTTTGATTCTGCTGATGAGCTTCTCAATGTGCAGGGTATAGGAGAGAATATCCTTGATACTATATCTCCTTTTATTGTGGTTCAGTAGTAATATTGTTTTTTAAATTAATTTGTGTGATGGGGGACATTTATGAAAAAAATATGTACACTATTAATGGTTCTGGTTTTAGCTTTCTCTTTTGCGGGCTGTGATGTTGTTGATACAATTATTTATAGTATTGACGGCGGCTCATACGATTCAGACCGCGACAGGGACAGAGATGATGACGATGACGATGATGACGACGACGAGGACCGCGATATAGGCCCCGCCACCTTTGAGACAGATTCGAAGGTAGTGGCCGAGACCGAGGATTACGCCGTTATAATTAAATCTGCTAAATATACCGGTACAGGCAAAAGCCTTGAATTTGATATGGAGATTGAAAACTTCAGCGAAAGTGAGGCTTACACCTTTAAGGCGGGCTCGGTGTATCTGAATTCCATTGCTGCTCCTGTCAGCTATTATAGCACCAGTGTTCCCGGTGGTAAGAAGGCAACTCTGGATTTTAGTGTGGAATCATATACCATGGATATGCTTGCATCTCAGGGTATAGGTGACATAACACAGATAGATGTTACTATAACTGTCCATAAGGATTCTGATTATAAGGCGACAGAGTCTTATTCCGTTACTATATACCCTTACGGAGAAGAAAATGTGGTGAAATTTGAAAGAGAGCCTCAAAGCACAGATAAGACCCTGTTGATTACAAAAGGTCTTGAGGTGACTTTTGTGTCTTTCACAGAATCAGACAGCTATTATAAAGGTGAACTGTTGCTGTATATTGAAAACAACAGCGGATTTGACCTTGACATTGATGCTGATGATTGGGCAATAAACTCCTACGTTATCAAGTCTGTCAGCTATGATTACGACTCAACAATGGTGATGAAGGAAAGCAATTCCTTCTGGTGTATTAATTTTACATCAACGAATTTTGAAGATGCCAATGTGTCCGATGCAGATGAGGTTGAAGAAATTGAATTCGTGTTCAGTGCGGAAATCGCAGGTGAAGACAGTAGTGCCTTTGTAAACGAAACCCTGGTTATTAATCCTTGATACATAGCAAAATGCGGGAAGATTTGTGAGTCTCTTTTGTTGTTGACAATTTTTGTCGATAGATGTAAAATTTAGTAAATTTCAAACTTCTTTGAAGGGTGGTATTTTTTATGAAAAAAGCTTTGGCGATACTCATGGCAGGTCTTATGCTTTTGTCACTCAGCGGATGTTGTGGCATCGGAAATATCGCAGAAATTTTTAAGGGCATCAGCTCGAAGGATAATTCCATTGAGACAACTGCCCCTGCGGTAACAGGTAACGCTGAATCCACAGAGTCAGCTACCCAGGCGCCTACTGAGGCAACTGTGGCCGAGGAAACCACCGTAATTGCGGATGATGACTATGTTTATATGGAGGTTCTCTGCGGTAACGATGATGGCATCGGCAACTATATAATTGACATAAAGATTGAAAACAAGCACAGTGAGAAGATTTATATTAATGCAGAGACTGCGGCTGTAAACGATCTCCAGTTATATGCATATATGGGAGAAACTGTTGATTCAGGCAAGACTGCCTATGATGATCTGGAGATATCCTCCTATGGTTACATAGATATTGCGGATTTTTATAAGGTGGATATTTATATCACCGTTCTTGAAGAGGACTCAAACGCAGTTCTGGGTAAGTATACCGCAACATACTACCCCAACGGAAAGGGGTCAGGCGATTATGAGCCTTATGCTCCTGCGGATAATTCTGCCGGACAGCTTCTTCTGGATGAAAAGGATATAAAGATTACCTATATGGGTGTTGCCGATAATGCGGATGATGACCTTGTATTCTTTATAGAGAACAACTCGGATAAGAATATCGATATCTACACCGAGGAAATCTACATCAATGGTCACGAAACAGATGTATATCTTTCTGAAAGTGTCCTTGCGGGATGCAGAACATATGCAAAAATTTACCTTTACAGCTGGGACTATGAGGATGCAGGAATCAAGACTACCTCCGAAATCAATGAGCTTAAGCTGGAAATTACGGTTAGTGATGCTGATAGCGACATAAGAATCCTTGGAAATAAGGTTGTTTCGTTCAAACCTATGGGATAAATACAAATTAAGCGACAGATGTTAATCTCTGTCGCTTTGTTTTTTGAAGCGATGTGCTTTTATGAACATTGATATTCTGAAACCCTCGTGATATAATCGAATCAGAAATGATTGGCAGGAGGGAAATATATGACCGTGAAATTATTTTTCAGCGCCATAGTCAAGTTTTTGCTGGGTGGAATTCTGGTGGGAGTGCTGATATTCCTGCCTGCGGGTACATTCTCGTTTTTTGGCGGATGGCTTCTGATGGGCATTTTGTTTGTGCCCATGTTTATTGCGGGGATAGTTATGATGTTTCTGAATCCGCAGCTTCTCAGAAAACGACTGGAAGCAAAAGAAAAACGGAAAGCTCAGGATACGGTTGTAAAACTCAGCGGACTTATGTTTGTGGCAGGCTTTGTGGTTGCAGGACTCGGTGTGCGTTTTAACTGGTATGTTCTGCCTGTGTGGGCAATGATATGCGGTGCGGTGCTTTTTCTTGTTGCCTATGCGCTTTATGCAGAGGTGCTGAGAGAAAACACCTATCTCAGCCGGACAATTGAGGTGCAGGAGAATCAGAAGGTTGTGGACACAGGACTTTACGGAATTGTGAGACACCCCATGTATAGCGCGACTTTGCTTCTCTTTATGTCTATGCCCATAGTGCTGGGCTCGGTTTTTGCACTTCCCATATTCCTTGTTTATCCTTTGTTGATTGCAAAACGAATCAAGGATGAAGAAGAACTTCTCCTGAAAGAGCTTGAAGGCTACCGGGAGTACAGACAGAAAGTGAAATACCGCCTGATACCCTTTGTCTGGTAAGAATATATGCTGAATCTGTTGTGTTTCCGATATAATATATTTAAAAACTTTATTTTGTAAAGGATGATAGAAACTATGTTCAGAGAAGTTGCAAGAGAAAAACAGCGCCTTACAACCGAACAGATTGTTGAGATTCTGAATAATGAAAAAAGAGGAGTTTTATCTCTTCACGGAGAAAACGGATATCCGTACGGACTGCCGATTAATTATTGGTATAACGAAGAAAACGGGTATATTTATTTTCATGGCGGCAGAAAAGGGCATAAAATTGATGCCATAAATTCCGATAACAGGGTTTCGTTTTGTGTGTATGATGAAGGTTTCAGAAAAGACGGAGAATGGGCATTGAACATAAGCAGCGTTATTATTTTCGGCAAAATGCATATCGTGGAAGATTTGGAAAAGGCCGATAAAATATATCGCAGACTGAGCCTTAAATTTACTTCTGATATGGAATACATTGATTCAGAAATACAGCAGTTTGCAAAAGAGACGCTCTGCTACGAGCTTCGACCTGAACATATTACAGGAAAAATTGTGAAGGAAGCGTAATAGGAAAATAAGTTTCGGCGGCAATTTTATATTAACGTTATTTCATATTGCTTTTGTTTCGGGGGATTTCTTAAAGGATGAACCGCAACAAACGGTTAAAGACGGATTTTTTTATTGTTAATCTGAGTAAAGCGGGGTGTTATAAGTGATAAATATTTCCGAATGGATGGATGAATTTTTGCAGGCGTTGAACGAAAACTACGGAGAACGAGTATGGTTTGCGGGCTTGCAGGGGAGCTACGGTCGCGGCGAAGCCACGGAAACAAGCGACATTGATGTTGTTGTGATACTTGATGAGTTGTCCCCTGCGGATATCCGGAGTTATAATGCGATGCTGGATGCACTGCCCCACAGGGAGTTGATTTGCGGTTTTCTTTCCGGTAAAAATGAAATCCTGAACTGGGAAGCATCAGACCTTTTCCAGTTTTATTATGACACAAAGCCCATAAAGGGAAGTCTGGATGAATTACTGCAACTGCTGGATGACGCCGCGGTTAACAGAGCAATAAAAATCGGTGCTTGCAATATCTATCACGGATGTGTCCACAATATGCTTTACGAGAAAAGCGAAGAGGTTCTGAAAGGATTATATAAATCAGCTTCGTTTGTTGTGCAGGCTATGTGTTTCAGGGATTCAGGGAAATATATCAGTACGTTAAGCGAGTTGGCGGAGGTTATGTCCTTCGGAGAAAAAGAAATTATTGAAACTTATCAGACGCTTAAAAAAGGCGGAGCAGTTGATTTTGAGGATATGTCCGAGAGGCTGTTTCTTTGGGCAAAGGGACAGATATAATAAATTTTCTGAGAGAATGATATTATGGAATTAAGTAAAAAAATACAGGAATTGAGAAAGAAAAAAGGTCTGACACAGGAGGAGTTGGCGGAGGCGCTCTATGTATCCCGCGCAGCTATATCCAAGTGGGAGTCGGGCAGAGGATACCCGAGTATCGATTCCCTGAAAGCGTTGGCGAAATTTTTCTCGATATCCGTTGATGAACTTCTCAGCTCTGAGGAGGCTCTGAATATTGCAGAAGAGGACAACAGGCAAAAGGAAAACTGCGTCCGGGATATGATTTTTGCCCTGTCGGACCTTTGTGCATCGATGCTTCTTTTTCTGCCTCTATTTGCACAGAGGGGCGAGGGGGTTATCCGCGAAGTTTCGTTGTTGTCGCTGGAGAGCGTTTCCTTATATATGAATGTGGCATACTTTTCGCTGGTGGGCCTGATAACTCTGTGGGGAATACTTACTCTCTCTCTGCAAAACTGCAGAAACAATCTTTGGTTAAAAATCAAGAACAAAGTATCTCTGATACTCACGCTGATAGCGGCGCTGCTTTTTATACTGAGTCTGCAGCCCTATGCCGCAGTTTTTCTCTTTATATTCCTGATAATCAAAGTTCTGATGCTTGTTAAGTGGCGATGATACGGATAGTATCACGGATGTAACAGAGTGTTTCTTGAGTATATGCATGCCTTCTTTTACAATGTTTTCAGGCGAAAGCCGAAGCATATAAAAGGAGGCATTTTATTTATGAAAGGAAACAGAAAAAGTCTTTGTATTTCGCTTTGTTCGTTTGCGCTGTTTATCGTCTGGACTGTGCTTTTATTTTTTGCGGACAGAGCATCCATAGGACCTGAGGGTTCGGTGGTAGGATTTGCCGCGGTTAACGGCTTTTTTCATCAGCTGACGGGAGTGAATATGACTCTGTATACAATTACCGATTGGGCAGGTTTAGTGCCCTTTGCGGTAGCAGCGGGATTTGCACTTTTGGGACTTGTGCAGTGGATAAAGAGAAAAAATCTCTTCAAAGTGGATTTCAGCTTGTTTGTCCTTGGAGGACTGTATATTGTCACCATTGCGGCATATATATTCTTTGAATTTGTTGTTATCAATTACAGACCCGTACTCATAGAGGGGCGGTTGGAAGCATCATACCCCTCGTCAACAACTATGCTTGTGATGTGCGTGATGCCTGCTGCCGCTATTGAGTTAAGCCGTCGCATCAGGGTAAGGTCGCTTAAATACGCTTTGGTGGGGATTATAGCGGCATTTACCCTGTTTATGGTAGTTGCCAGGCTTCTGTCGGGGGTGCATTGGGTTTCTGATATAGTAGGAGGCGCACTTCTCAGTACAGGACTTGTAATGATGTACCGCTACGTTTTGGGTTGTGCGAAAATTAAGTGCTACAAGTATCATAAATAATCTTAAATATTAAAAAGCGGGGCTTCAGCAAAAGAAAGCCATAGTGCGATAAAGTGTTGAAAAAGGCGAAAAACTGGATTATAATTATATTAAACAGATACGTTCGGAAACGAAAATTTCGGCAAAGGAGATATAATTATGAAAATCAAAAAAGCTGTGGGAATTTTTCTTGTGTTGAGTTTACTTCTTGCTATAATACTTGTTCCTTGCTCTGTGAGTGTTAGCGCACAGACAGACGCACAGACTTATCTTGATGAGCAGATGGATGAGTACGACTTAAACGGCGTTGTACTGGTTACCAAAAACGGAAAGGTTGTTTGTCAGAGTGCACGCGGTATGGCGAATTCCGCAGAGGGCAAAGAGATGACTATGGACACTCTGTTTCCCATCGGCTCCAATTCAAAGCAGTTCTGTGCAGTAGCCATACTTATGCTTCAGGAGCAGGGCAAGCTGAATGTGGAGGATACTCTTTCAGAATATTTCCCTGATTATACCGTAGCCGCAGATGTTACAATAAGAGACCTGCTTACTATGCGCTCGGGAATCCGCGAGCATCAGGAGGGTTTGAATAGAGAATATACACTTTCAGAAGATGCGACATCAGAGGAGAACATACAGATTATTTTAGAGTGGCTTTATTCCAAAAAGCTTATGTTCAAACCCGGTCAGAGTCATAGATACTCAAATGCTAATTATCTGTTGCTCTCAATGATAGTTGAACAAGTTTCAGGTCAGAACTATGCTGATTTTATAAGCGAGAGTATTTTTGAGCCTTTGGATATGAATAATTCGGGTTTTTACGAAGAGCTTATGAATCATCCTGATTTAGCAGGATACACAGGGGATATTGAACCCCCTATCGATCCTGAACTCAAAGGTCTTACACAGGGTTGCGGAGATCTGGTGTCAACGGCAGATGATATGGATAAGTGGATGACTTCTCTCAAAGAATGCACAATCATTTCAGAGGAAAGTGTCGCCGAGATGACAACAGATTATTCCAAGGGCGTTGGTTATGGATACGGCATCAGATTACAGGAAGATGGTGCGCTTTTCCACGATGGTGCCATTGTGTCATATCTCAGTTTCGTTTTCACATATCCCCAGGATGGGTTTAATGTGTTTGGGGTTACAAATGATATAATGGGCAAGGGAAATCAACTGATGAATCTTGTGTTTGAGTTAGCAGAAGAATTTAAAGATATAAAAGTATCGTCTGGTCTTTGCGGCGATGCGGATGAAGACGGCAAAGTTAACATCAAGGACGCAACCGCTATACAGAAGCATATAGCGGGGCTTATCAAACTTTTTGATGAAGGTTATAGCGTTGCGGATGTGGATGCCTCGGGTGCTGTCAATATCAAGGACGCAACTGCGATTCAGAAGCATATAGCGGGAATGGAGACAGGTTACCCCATTGGTGGGGTTATGACAGATATCTTTAAAAATTCAATTCAGCTATCTTAAACGAGGGGATTATGATTAAAAAACTATATCCGTTTGGTAAAGCGAAAGCTTTTAATGTTACATACGATGATGGTGTTTTGCAGGATGTCAGATTTGTCCGTATGCTGAACACATACAACCTCAAAGGTACATTTAACCTCAATTCAGGACTGATGGAGAATGAGTTTGAGTGGACACATGAAAGTGGTTGTGTAGTGAAACGCCTCCCGAAAGAAAGAGTTTTATCTTTATATGATAGTCACGAAATCGCAAGCCACACCTTAACCCATCCTTTTATGGACGAGCTGACAGAAGCAGAAATTATGTATGAACTGAAAGAGGACAAAAAGAATTTAGAAAACCTCTTCCAGAGAGAAATCAAAGGCTTTGCTGTTCCGTTTGATTATTACAGCGATTTGATTGAATCTTGTGCTAAAAAGTGCGGTTTTGAATATGCGAGAATTTCAGAAGAAACCTTATCGTTCAAGCCGCAAACAGATTTTTACAGATGGAAAGCAACAGTTTTTCATCTGGACGATTCTCTTGAAAAGTTAGCGCAGGATTTCATCAATACAGCTGAGGAGCTTGCGTTGTTTCAGGTTGTAGGTCACAGTTATGACCTTGATACAGAAAATATGTGGGACAATATGGAAAAGATATTCAAAGAAATATCTTTGCAGGATGATGTTCTTCCGATGACTACAATTGAAATAATCGACTACCTGAAAGCTATGGGTGAAGCTGAAATAACCGAGAGCTATATCATAAATAACAGTGAGCGAAGTTTGTGGTTTTTGGTTGACTCAGCTTTATGTGAAGTAAAACCCAAAAGCAGGATTGCTATATATTAAATGTGCTTACAATAGTTATATAATTAAAAAAAGACAAACTTCAAGTTGTCGGTTGTCTTTAATATACCCCATATTAAACCACCCTTTGACAATTGATAGTTGTCTGGTGGTTTATAAAATTTTCACCAACAATAAAATCCGGATAAAAGAAAAACCCGAAGCAAAAATGCTTCGGGTTTTGTTTGTGTGTTTGCAAGGGATAAACTCTTGTGCAGAAATTATCTCTTGGAGAACTGGGGAGCTCTACGTGCGCCCTTGAGACCGTACTTCTTACGCTCTTTCATTCTGGGATCACGTGTGAGGAATCCAGCCTTCTTGAGTGTGCTTCTGAGAGCCTCGCTGTCATACTGAAGCAGAGCTCTGGAGATGCCGTGACGGATTGCGCCTGCCTGGCCTGTAACGCCGCCGCCTGCAACTCTGCAGACAACGTCGAACTTTGCGCCTGTCTCTGTAAGCTCCAGAGGCTGACGAACGATGAGCTTCAGAGTCTCGAGACCGAAGTAATCGTCGATGTCACGATCGTTGATGGTGATTTTACCTGTGCCCTGATAGAGACGAACTCTGGCAACAGAGCTCTTTCTTCTACCTGTGCCATAGAAATAAGGTGCCTTATCGTACATTATAGTGTGCCTCCTTCCTTACATTTCCCAAGCCTCAGGCTTCTGTGCCTGGTGCTTGTGCTCTGCACCTGCGAAAAGACGCAGACGGAGCATCTGTGCTCTACCGAGGGAGTTGGAAGGAATCATGCCCTTAACAGCAAGCTCCATAGCCTTCTCGGGTCTTGTAGCCATAAGTGTCTTATAATCTGTTTCCTTCAGGTGACCAACATAACCTGTGTGTCTCTGCCACTTCTTCTGAGTGAGCTTGTTACCTGTGAGAACAGCGTCTTTGCAGTTGATAATAACAACATGGTCGCCGCAATCAACGTGGGGAGTAAAGATGGGCTTCTGCTTACCTCTGAGGAGTTTTGCAGCCTCAACAGCTACTTTACCCAGGGGCTTGCCGGCAGCATCGATTACATACCACTTGCGCTCAACCTCGCCTTTTTTTGCCATAAAAGTTGACATAAGCGTAGCCTCCTTGAAATTTAATACTTTTTACTGCCCCAGTATCATAACACAGGGCGAATTTAAAGTCAACACTTTTTCTCAAATATTTAAATGTACCAACAGACAAACTCGCGAAATCTCCAGAATGCTCGCAAATGCTCGCAAATGCTGATTTGCTATTTTTGAAAATGTTACGGAATTTTTTTGAAAAATATCTCAAAAACCGCATAAATATCGTAAAATTCCTCTTTAATACCGCGGTGGTTTGTGATATAATGACCTTGTATGAGTGCGCAAAGCACAATTTGAAAACGTGAAAGGAAGATTATTTATGTATAGACTTGGAATTGACCTGGGCGGCACCAATATCGTTGCAGGTGTTGTTGACAAGGATTACAATCTTATTGCAAAGGCAGATTGCCCCACAAACGTTCCCAGACCCGAATCCGAGGTTTGTGATTCTATGGCAGAAGTGGCTAAAGCCGCAGTTGAGAAGGCGAAGCTCACTATGGATGATATCCAGAGCATCGGCATCGGTGTTCCCGGCGCGGTTAACCCCGAGACAGGTGTCATCGAGTATTCCGCAAACCTTTTCTTCCACAACTGGAACATTGTTGAGATGATGCAGGAGCGCCTCGGCAAGAAGGTTATTATCGAGAACGATGCTAACGCTGCTGCTTACGGTGAGTTCCTTGCCGGTTCCGCAAAGGGAACTGATAACGCCGTTGCCATTACTATCGGCACAGGCGTCGGCGCAGGTATCATTATCGGCGGAAAAATCTACTCCGGCTCAAACTATGCAGGCGCAGAGATGGGCCACATGGTAATTGTTAAGGACGGCAAAGAGTGTGCTTGCGGCAGAAAGGGTTGCTGGGAGGCTTACGCATCCGCAACAGGTCTCATTAACCTGACAAAAGAAGCTATCCTCCGCGAGAAGCTTGACTTCTCCTATATGCTCTCTCTGTGCGAGGGTGACATCAACAAAGTAAACGGCAGAACAGCATTTGATGCTATGCGCGCAGGTGATGCATCAGGCACAGCTGTTGTTGATGAGTGGATTTCCTACCTTGCATGCGGTCTTGTAAATACCATCAACATTTTCCAGCCTGATGTACTTTGCATCGGCGGCGGTGTGTCCAACGAAGGCGAGACGCTCCTTGCTCCTCTGAGAGCTCATATTGAGGCAGAGCGCTACACCAAGCACAACCCCAAGCAGACCGTTATCTGCAAAGCATCTCTCGGCAACGATGCAGGTATCATCGGCGCCGCTTTCCTGGATAATATCTATTGATAGTAACGGATAGAGAATATCGGAAAACCCATATTTAACAGCAAACGCCCCGACTTTTCCGTCGGGGCTTTTTTTGTGTCTTTTAAGTTATTTTTATATATTGTTGACGCATCCCATAAGGACGGGGATACCGGATTCGTTGTCGAAGAAGATGTAGATGAAGGGGCGGTCGAAGGTGATTACTGTGTCGCATTCCTCGAATTCTGTGGTGCCGATGGGGGCAGATGCTTCACCTTTGGTGGTGCCTGTGGGGCTGAGGCTTACCTGTGTGCCAAGGAGTGCGGTGTTGAGGTAAGCTTCGGAGGAAGATGTTATACCTGAGAAGTTGGCGTCCCCGGAGCTGTACATCTTATTTATGCCCATGTTTTTCAGGGTGGTGTCCATAGGGATATTTATCTCTGCGCTGAAGGCGGGGACGGATGCGGTGCAGAAGCTTGTTGCCTTGCTTTCCAGCAAGAGTGTGGCAAGGCGGTTGGCGGTGAGGGTCTCGGCGAATTTTTCGAGACTCATATCCTCGGTGGGCATAATTGCTGCAAATTTAATGGGGGTATCCTTCAGACTTTTGATGAAGCCTGTGGCATAGGTTTCGTTGATGTATCGCTCGTTTGAGGTCATAAAGGTAGCGGTTGAGTCCTTTTGAGTGCCGTGGAAGGTGCCTTCTTTCACGCGGTCGGAGGTATAGGTATAGAGCCAGCTGTCTGTGAGTGCTGCGGCTGTTACGGAGATGGTTGTTGCATTTTCGGGCACAGATGAAACTATACTGCCAACTGCGCCGCTGGTGGAGTCGGAGGTAATGGTGTTAATCTTGTCTGTGGTGTCGCTGTCCTGAAGACTTGTGCGAACCAGGTGGGCGTTATAATAGTTGGCCACAGTCTGGAGATACATAGCCTTGACGTCAAATTTGTCCTCAAACCAGAGAGCGTTCTCGCTGAAATAACCCGTTGTGTCGGTGTTGAATGACGAGAGACGGCTTGAGAGATAGTAGTTGCAGTTGTTGATAGTCTGTGTGTCAATATCAGGTGCCAGGGTGTTCTTGATTTCTGTGGCAGTTGAGGAGGATGCACCGTTCAGAAGCAGAGACAGAGAGGTGGCGGTGGAGTGGGGAGCCACCAGTGTGTTTTCGCCTGCTTGCATGGAGTTTTTGAGAAGTGCAATAGAAAACTCCGCCATCGCAGATTTGTAGAGGTCGTAGTTTTCGGGGGCGGTGGTTGTACCCGAGGTAAAGTCATATACCGCTATGGAGGAGGAACGCTGATAGTCCGAGAGAAGATTCTCTTTTTTTGACAGTATGGAGTCAGCGTTGCAGCCGAAGAGCGTACTTGCCACAACGGCAGAGCAAAGTCCGATACAGAGGGCTTTTGTGAGGTTTCTTTTTTTCATAGATTTATTTCTCCTTGTGCTGTTTGTGCAAAATATTTCCCTGTGTGGTAAGAAGTTGCACCTGTTTGAACATTGAGGCTAAAAAAAGCCAAAGTGTAAAATATAAGTTTGGATGTTTTACCATAAGAAAATTTCGGTATTTCACTTTATTTTTCACCGACTATATTGTATTATAATATGGTAAAATGAAATCAAAGTGAATAACTATATTATAACAAGAGGTTTAGATAATGAAAAGACACAATTTTGATTTTTTCAAAAGAAATTTTAAGTCCCCCCTTGTAATGTTGGTTTCTATGGTGCTTCTGTGCGTAATTATGGCAGGTTGTTTTACTGCCTGCAAAAACACAGGAAATACCGACGGAACATCCGCTATGCAGATAGACGAGAATACATACGTTTTCTCTGCTCCCATTATGCTGGGCTCCGTTAATCTCAGCGGCAGAGTGTATAAGGATGCAAAAGACCTTGCTGAGAAAGAGTGCCTTGCTATGATAAGCGACTTTGTCCTCAAGGTTAAGGCAGAGGAAAAGGATTTTGCATTTGAAAAGGACAGCTTTTTGTGGGACACCAATGTTGAGGAGTCTCTGAAGCAGGCTGTTGAATATAATGAGAAGAACGGCGACAGCAAAAACGATGCGCCCCGTTTTGATCTTACCTTTACCGTTAACGAGAACTCTGTCAAGGAGGCTGCGGCAGGGGTTGCTTCTGAGGTAGACATTCTCCCTGTTGATGCTAATATCGACACTTCGGGTGCTACCCTTGAATTCACTCAGGAGAAGGACGGCTATCAGGTTGATCAGGAGAAGCTTGCTTCTGATATGATGAAGGAAATCCCCGATCTTTCCACAGGAAAGAAGGCTGAGGCTTCCGTTGTTGCTGAGATGAAGGTTACAAAACCTGCGGTTACACAGGAGCAGATTGACGGAAACATCACTCTTCTCGCTTCATTTACAACTCATTCAACAAGTTCTGCAAACAGTGAGCATAATATGAAGGTTGCCGCAGAGGCTTGCACAGGCTCGGTTATTCAGCCCGGCGAAATCTGGTCATTCAACGGATGCACAGGCGACAGTAACCTCACATCTCTGGGTTATGTTGAGTCCACCGTTATTATGAACGGTGACTATGCACAGGGCGTTGGCGGCGGTATCTGCCAGACCAGCACCACAATTTACAATGCGGCTCTGCTTGCAAACCTTGAGATAGTTGAGAGATACTGCCATCTCTTCCAGTCTTCCTATGCTGAGGCAGGACTTGATGCCACCATCGACTATCCCAACCTTGACCTGAAGCTCAAGAACATTACAGAGTATCCCATCTATCTTGAGTGTTATATGGAAGGCTCTGAGGTTACTTGTAACTTCTACGGCTGGAAAGATCCCTCTTTCGATGAGATTAAGATTACATCATATATCTACGATGCAAATCCCGATAAGAACTACTATCGTGCAGGTGCATACAGAATTTATTACAAGGATGGCCAGGAGATCCGCAGAGAATCCCTCCACAGTTCTGAGTATGCCTACACAAGCACCAAGCCTACCGAGACCACTGTGCCCACAGAGACAACAGAGGCTACCGAGGCAACAAACACAGTACCCGTAACACAGGCGCCCACAACGGTGCCGGATCCCACAGAGCCTACAACAGGCGCTGTAATCACTCCCGATCCCACAGAAGCACCGATAGAGACTCCCGTGGCTTCGGAAGCTCCCTGAGCAGATATAATGAATTAAACAAACTCCTTTTGCAAATGCTAACAAAAATGCAAAAGGAGTTTTTCTTATGGCAAAACGAGTAGGCGGATATACTCTGGAATTTGAAAAACCGCTGAAAATTGTGGGATTTGCCTCTGTTGTAGGACAAAAAGAAGCGCAGGGGCGTTTTGGCGGTGCCTTTGACAAGGTTATGTACGACCCGAAGGCGGGACAGAAAACCTGGGAGCAGGCAGAAAGTGCCTTTCAGCAGGAAGCTCTCTCTCTGGCGCTTGAAAAATCCGGGTACAGGGCAGAGGAGCTGGATTTTCTTTTTTCGGGCGATTTGCTTAACCAATGCATATCTTCCACCTACGGGCTCAAGGGCTTTGAGGTTCCTTATCTCGGGCAGTACGGGGCGTGTTCCACTATGGCTCAGGGGCTCATAATGGCGGCGGTGATGCTTGAAGCTTCCGCGGCGAGAATATGTGCGGCGGTGACTTCCTCTAACTTCTGTGCGGCGGAGAGACAGTACAGATTTCCTCTTGAATACGGCGGCCAGCGCACTCCCACGGCTCAGTGGACGGTAAGTGCCGCGGGTGCCTGTGTTGTGGCATCAGAGGCGAAGGGGAATTTTCCGCTGGTTACAGGTGCAACCGTGGGTCAGATAACCGACCTGGGCGTTACGGATGCCAACAATATGGGGGCGGCAATGGTGCCTGCTGCGGCAAGAACGCTCCTTAATTTCTTTTCCGATACGCAGACCGTACCCGAGGACTACGATGCGATTTTTACCGGGGATCTGGGAGCGACGGGGTCGGAGCTTCTCTGCGAGATGATGAAGAGGGAAGGCGTTGATATTTCCCCTGTTCACCGCGACTGCGGAGAAATGATTTTTGACAGAGAGCGTCAGGATGTCCATGCAGGCGGTTCGGGGTGCGGTTGTGCCGCCAGCATCCTCTGCGGTCATATTTTGCCGTCCCTTTGCAAGGGTGAGTTTCACAGAGTGCTTTTTATTGCAACGGGTGCTATGATGAGTCCTACTTCCTGTCAGCAAGGCGAGACGATACCCTCGGTGGCGCATCTGGTCAGAATCGAATCCTCACAATTGTAATAAAATTGCAAAAGCTTCCCTGAAACTTTGTTGATAAAAGATATTTTCAAAAGTTTCTCTGTATGGTATTATTAATGTATATCAGTTTGTTTTGGTAAGTTTACGCAGAGGTACAGATTAATGATTCGGAAGATTATGGAGTTGGATAAGCTTGTGGTTGTGAAAATCAAGAAGCTTCATTCCAAAACAAACAACAGAATAATGGCTTTTATCACTCACCTGGGTACAGGCGGATTTGTTTGGTTTGCTCTGGCACTGCCTATGCTTCTCACCAGGTCTATGAGGGAGGCGGCGGTAAACCTTATGTTTGCGTTGCTTATTAACCTCTTTATGGGGGAAATCCTCATAAAGCACATTGTGGCCCGTGTCCGTCCCAGCGAGACTCTTCCCGAAGAGGAGCAGATTGTCAAACGACCCAAGTACTACTCCTTCCCCTCGGGACACTCTTCGGCGGCGTTTGCGGTGGCTGCGGTTACAATTCTCAGGTGCCCGCCCTATATATTTATTCCTGTAATAATTTTAGCCGCTCTGATTGCTTTCAGCAGACTTTATCTCAGGGTGCATTATCTCAGCGATGTAGTTGTGGGCGTGTTTCTTGGTCTTGCGTGCGGGTTTGGGTCCGTTCCGTTGTTTAATTTTATTATTGATAAAATCGGTGTTACATTCTGACGGGTGTAACACCTTTTGTTTTATCTTTTTTTGCTTTCTGCCCGACTCTTCTTCTTTTTTGTTTTAAAGTGCGAGGGTTTAATTCTTTTGAAAAAACATTCAAATTTTCGTTTTGGAACTATACAGTTTGTATTATTCGTATTTCCCAACAAAAATGTTGAAAACTATGTGGAAAATGTGAACAACTAAGGCTTAACCCCCTGATTTTTCCTAAAATTATTAAAAATTTCCTTTTATGAATTAAAAAACAATTTGACATCAATAATTCTAAATTGGTATTTTGAGTCGTATTCTTTTACTATTTGTAATAAGAGTAAAGTCAATGCCATAAATGAAAAAATAAAAAATATTTTATCTGTTGCAAAAATCCGGATGCTTGCCGAATAAAATTTTCCACAGACGTCAAATATAAAGTTGATGAAACAAGAGAGGATGAGCATTCTGATTAAAGGTGTCAGCCGTCAGATTATTGAGGTAAGCGATACAAGAAACACATACTATGACAAGGCGTGGTTGGTGGTGAAACCCGAGTATGCCGCGGTTGAGCGAAGAATCCTTGAGCAGGAGGCAAAGCGTCTCCTCAAGGAAATGGACGGCCCGTCTGCCATGAAACCCAAGCGTGCCATGATATTCTGGGTGCTCAGACTGGGAGTTGCGGCGCTTACGGGTGCGGCCATATCCAGCCTCATACACATTGTATTCTGAATTTATGAGAAAACCTCCGCATATACATATAGCAGTATGTATGCGGAGGTTTTCTGTGTGAACGAGAAACTCTTTAGGGCTCTGGAATTCTGGGGGATTCCCGTGGTCTTTTTGTTGGCGTCATTTTTTCACGGTATTTATGAGTGGAGCGGCAGAAGCGTGCTGGGGGCGCTGGTAGGGTCGGTTAACGAGAGTGTATACGAACACCTCAAAATATTTGCGCAAGCATATCTTGTCTGGGGGGTGGCGGAGCTTTTGTGGGCAAATCCATCCCTGCGTAAGTTTGTGGTGGCAAAGACTCTGGGTGTGTGCTTTCTGCTTACGGTGATAGCCTTGTTTTTCTACACATACACGTTTTTTACAAAGAGAGCGTATCTTGTGCTGGATATCGGCTCGTCCTTTGTTTTTGTGGCGCTTGCCCAGATACTTTCCTTAAAGCTGGTGCAAAGCTCCTTAAAACTCAGCAGCTATTTTCCTGCGGCGGTGATGATGCTGGTGTTGATTTTTATAATGATACTGTGCTTCAGTTATTATCCGCCCAATATTTTCCTTTTCAGGGACTATGTGACGGGAGGCTTCGGAGTGAAAGCGGGAGAATTGGACGGTGCCTTTCGTGTGCTTTGAGAAAAAGCGTGATTTTGTACGATAAAAAAGTCCTGCTACAACCTTATTTTTTTATTTTTTGCTATTCTCAAACAGTTTGTTTTGTGATACAATTTAATATATATAAGTATTTTGCGAAAAGGAACGATAATATGCAGGATAACAGCAGAAAAAATACACAACAGGGAGAGGGCCGTTCAGATGAAATTATCTTCGGCAGAAATCCCGTAAGCGAAGCAATAAGAAGCGGCAGAGCCATAGACTCCGTCCTTGTGGCAAAGGGTGCCAAGACAGGCGCCATTGTAGGAATTCTTGCCAAGGCAAAGGAGAAAAACCTGAGAGTCAAAGAGGTTGACCCCAAGAAGCTTGACTATATGTGCAAGGGCGGTCATCATCAGGGCATTGCGGCTGTGGCTGCTGTCTGTGACTACAAAGAACTCAGCGACATCTTTGAACTTGCCTCAAGTCGCGGAGAGGCTCCCTTTGTAATTGTTCTTGACGAAATAGAAGACCCCCATAATCTGGGTGCAATTATCCGTACCGCAGAGTGTGCAGGCGCTCACGGTGTTATTATCCCCAACCGCCGAAGCGCAGGCCTCAGTTTTACTGTGGGAAAATCCTCCGCGGGTGCTGTTGAGTATGTGCCTGTGGTGAGAGTGCCCAACATTCCCTCTGTTATCGATACTCTCAAGGAGAAGGGACTGTGGGTGTTTGGCGCCGATATGGACGGTGAGGATTACCGCAGCTGCGATTTCTCCGGTGCGGTAGCGCTGGTTATCGGCAACGAAGGCAAGGGTATCGGCAGACTTGTCAGAGAAAAATGCGACGTTATTGTTTCTCTGCCGATGAAAGGAAAAATCAATTCTCTTAATGCATCCGTTGCGGCAGGTATTTTGATGTACAGAGCAAGTGACGGAAGATAAGGAAGTGCATTTATGGGCAAAAATAAAAAAGAAAAACCCTCCCGGGATAAAAAGGATATTACAATAGACTCCATTATAGAAGAAACCCGATTCCTGTCGGAGCAGGAGAAGATGGCAAAGGAAGCGGCCAGGATGAGCAAGCCGCCCCGAATGGAGGAAATATTCAGCAACAAAAGCAAGGAAGTGCGGCTCAAGAGCCAGAACCCTCTGGAGGCGGACCCTGACGACATTGACATCGATAAGATAGAGGGCGGGGAGATACCCGAAGAGGCTGAGGAGGAAACTCTGGTAACGCTGAAGCCTACATACGACGAGAATACCACGGTAAGCGACGAGATTATTGACGATGTGGACAGCCTCAATGTCCGCTCCATAAATATGCAGGATGTGGATACCATCGACATTTCTCTGGATGATGATAAGTCCTCCGAGGAGGAAAAAAGCGAGTTTCCCTCTGCGGATATCAAGAAAAATCCGCCTGCTCCCAAGGAGCCTGAGGATAGTGAGCTCAGCAACTTTGAGCGGCTTTTCGGCAGACCCAAGCCTGTGAGTGCGGCGCAGACCGTAGTGTCCAGAGTGCCCGTATACCAGCACGAGAGCAAAGTGGACAAGGTCCACGTCCGTGCAGGAAAGTTTTCTGCGGTAGTAGAGAACGAATACAAGAAATACCTGGCATCTCCCAACCCTGTAATTTCCCAGACCATAGCAAAAGAAACAGTGAATTCAACTGACGGCGAAGAGGTAAAACCCTCTGCAAAGAAAATTGCAGGTAATGTTATGGGCAAGGTCGTGGGCTTCTTCTCATCATCAGAAGAGGACACAGAAAACGACTTCAAGGAAAAGACCATACAGATAGAGGACTATCGCTCACATCAGGACGCCAAGTCCATTGTGACCGAGGTTAACGCGAATATCCGCAAGATGTTTGTCAACAGCATCTACACGGGAGCATTCGGTGTAGTTTCCCTTATTCTCTCCATAGTTTGCCGAATTGCATCAGACGCCATATCACAGAGCGTTGTGGCATCGGTGATTCTCTCTCTTGTGAGCCTGGGGCTTCTGGGGGCTTCCTGCTGGATAAACAGAGTGACCCTGATAAACGGATTAACCGCTCTCAAAAGATTCAAGGGAAACTCCGACACAGGTGCGGCAATATGTGCTGCTGCTGCGGTATTGCAGGGTATTGTTTCCCTGATTTTCCCCACAAAGTTCTATTCAGGCGCATATCACCTTTATGCAACCATAGCAATAGTTGCCCTTCTGCTGAATTCCTTGGGCAAACTCTTTATGGTAATGCGAGTCAAGGAGAACTTCAGGTTTGTGTCCCAGAAGGCTCCTCTCTACGCAGGAAAGATATATACAAACGAAGATATCGCAAGAAAACTCTTAAGCGGTACAACTCAGGATAAGCCCATTGTGGCATATCAGCACAAGACCGACTTTATGGGAGATTTCCTGAGACTTTCCTATTCCCCCGACCCTTCGGAGGATATGGCAAGCAAGCTTGCTCCCGTAACCCTTCTGTGCTCGCTCTTTGCCTCGGTGCTCTACGGTATTGTGGCAAAGGATGCAGTGGGTGCGTTTTCGGTGCTTGCCCTTATGGCGGCGGTATCTGCCCCTGTGTGTGATTTGCTGGCAGTTAATCTGCCTCTCTATAAACTTTCCAAGGATACTCTCCAGAAGAACGCTATGCTCAGCGGTTACCCCTCCGTCAGACAGTTCTGCGACACCAAGGCGGTTATCTGCGAGGCAAGGGATTTGTACCCCATTGACAGTATCACCTTGGAGGGTGTGAAAGCCTTCACAAACCGCGGCGTTGAGGATGCTATGCTTTCAGCAGCAGCGGTGCTGACCGAAGCAAAGAATCCCATGGCTTGTATTTTCGACAAGATAGTCGAGGAAAAGGGTTCTGCTCTTCCCAAGGTTGAGAGTGTTCTCTACGAGGACAAGCTGGGCCTTGTGGGCTGGGTAAAGGGCGAGAGAATTCTGGTGGGCAACCGCGCACTGATGGAAAAATACGCCATTACCACTCCCGAGGAGGAGTTTGAGAATAAGCACAAGATAGAGGGCAGAACAGTTACATATCTTGCCCGTTCAGGTGAGCTGGTTGCTATGTTTGTGGTTTCCTATGCTTCTACACTCCGTATAGCCCAGCTTCTTCAGCAGGCAGAGGCAAACGGCATCAGCCTGCTGGTACAGACTACTGACTGCAACGTCACAGGAGAGAAAATTGCCGACGACTTCGGCATTTTCTTCAGAAGCGTCAAGGTGCTTCCCACAGGACTTGGTAACGTATGCATTGAGATTACATCCCAGAAAGAGGATACCTCCAGAGCATACCTTGCAACAAGAGGCTCATTCTTCTCTCTGCTTCGTGCAATTTCAGGCTGTGTACGCCTCAAGAGCAATATCTCTCTGGCGGTGATTATTCAGCTTATCGGCGTTATTCTGGGAATACTTCTGGCAGCAACCCTGGCACTGTGTGCAGGTGTGGGCGCTCTCAAGGGTGTCGAGGTGCTGATATTCATACTTTTCTGGGCGGCGGCAGCAATTATTGCCCCTGCAATACAGAAACCCTAAATAAACAAGGTATTATTTTAAAGATACAGGAGATGATTTTATGTTTATAGCTCCCTCTCTCCTTTCCTGCGACTTTTCCCGTTTCGGCGAGGAAATTGCGAGAATGGACAAAGCAGGTGCCGACTATATGCATCTGGATGTTATGGACGGTCATTTTGTGCCCAACCTTACATTTGGTGCACCCATAATCAAATGGGTGAGAAAGTACAGTGACAAACCTTTTGACGTGCATCTGATGATTTCTGAGCCCCTCAGATACATTGATGATTTTGCCGATGCAGGTGCTGATATCATCACCTTCCACGTAGAGGCACAGAGCGACATTCAGGAGACCATTGATAAGGTTAAATCCCACGGCATCAAGGTGGGACTTGTAATAAAGCCCAAAACTCCCGCAGAGGTAGTTTTCCCTTACCTCAAAGACCTGGATATGGTGCTTGTTATGTCCGTTGAGCCCGGCTTTGGCGGCCAGTCCTTTATGGCGGATATGCTTCCCAAGGTTACTGCTATAAGAGAAGAGGCACAGCGACTGGGACTTGAGGACTTCCTCATTGAAATCGACGGCGGCATCGGCGAGGGTAATATCCGTCTTGCAAAGGATGCAGGTGTTGATATCTGCGTAGCAGGTACTTCTGTATTCAAGGCAGAGGATGCAAAAGCGGCAATAGATAACCTGAAGGCTCTCTGTGAGTAAACCGGCGATTTTATAGCCATAAATTTCCATTAATAAAATATATTATCGCCTTGTATTTATATGTAAGGTCAGGTATTATATAAGTAAATTTTAATCAGGAGGATTATTATGAACAGTTTCAAGAAAATTCTGTCCGTAGTGCTGGTTATGCTTCTGTCCCTTGCAACCTGTGCTGTGGGCGTATCCGCAGAGGAATTTATCCCCTCAGAGGAGCCTGTGATTTATTTTGAGGTGCCCGAAGAGTGGGAGGGTTACAAGAGCATTTACTGCCATATCTGGGTATATGGCGGCGACGAGCTTGCTGCATGGCAGACAAAGAAAGAAAAGTGCACAGCTACTGAGACTGAGGGAGTTTATTCCTACAACATCAGCAAAGCAGGTACACTTGAAGAGGGTGTGCTTTACGGCGTAATCTTCTCCGCCGATACAGGCGCACAGACCTACGATTCGTTTATGGGCACAAACTGCTTCGGCGACACCGCATATTGTGAGGCTGGCATCAGATATGAGAATCCCGAGGACAGCGAAAAGGTATGCGTTGCAGCTTTCTGGAGAAATCAGGACGCTAAAGTTTATGGTCCCATTAAGCAGATTACTTCCATAGGTAACGTTGTAGGTACTGCACTTCCCGAGGGTAAGACCGACGTTGACCTCTTCATCGATTTCGTTGTAAACGGCAGATTCGAGAACGCAATCAAGATGACAGGACTGGCTCCCGAGGTAATCATCTACAATCTTATTGCAGAGTTTGAGTTTACCGAGGAAGAGCTCTTTGAGATTCTCGCAGCCCTTGAGGAGTATCTCCCTTCAACAGATGATGAGGCAACTCCCGACGAGACTACTCCCGACGAGACTACCCCCGACGAGACCACTCCCGACGAGTGCCTCCTGGGTGATGCAGACGGCGACGGCAAGGTAAACGTTAAGGATGCAACCGCTATCCAGAAGTATGCCGCAGGCTTCGAGATTACTCTCTGTGAGGCTTGTGCTGATGTTGATGCTGACACCAAGGTAAACGTTAAGGACGCAACTGCCATTCAGAAATTTGTTGCAGGAATGGAAGTCGACTATCCCATCGGCAAATAAAGACTGATAATAAAAGCAAAACTCCCGACAGGACGTCGGGAGTTTTCCATTATGGGTAAAATTTCAAAAGTGCAGAAAATAAAAAAAGCCGAGCCAATGCTCGACGTCGAAATTCAAACCGTAATGTGGTGCCGGTGACCGGACTTGAACCGGTACGGATTTTAC
This sequence comes from Ruminococcus sp., assembly GCA_045654185.1. Classification (GTDB taxonomy): domain Bacteria; phylum Bacillota; class Clostridia; order Oscillospirales; family Acutalibacteraceae; genus Ruminococcoides. The sequence continues at coordinate 139,402 of JAZOMY010000004.1, read as the reverse complement.
TCCGAGGGATTTTAAGTCCCTTGTGTCTGCCTATTCCACCACACCGGCAGATAAAAAAAGTGGTGACCCGGACGAGAATCGAACTCGTGTTACCGCCGTGAAAGGGCGGTGTCTTAACCTCTTGACCACCGGGCCACGTGGTAGCGGAAATAGGACTTGAACCTACGACACTTCGGGTATGAACCGAATGCTCTAGCCAACTGAGCTATTCCGCCACGAAGCTACACAAACGTAGCAAAAGTAATTATATTATAGTATGTCCTGTTTGTCAATATGTTTTTAAAAAATTTTTCAAATTTTCTTTATTTCCCTGATTTTTTCCCTCGTTGATTTTTTCCATACTTCGTGATATAATATTTTTGATTTTTTACAAGACATTCAAAAATCCTTGTGAAAGGGTGATTTCTGTGAATGAGATTAATACTGCTCAGTCTGAGGTAAAAGCGAAAAAGACGCTTTCAGAAAAGCAAAAGAAAATCCTCAGCTCACTCCTTGCAGGTGTGGGACTGCCTCTGGCAACTATACTCCTGCCTACTCTTACAGCCTATTCCAAGATGGCAAATAATCTGGATGTGGGACTCTGGGATTTCTTCCCTGTTATAATAGCCATGACCATATTGGCAGGGGCGATTCTGACCGTAGTGCTTATATTTACAAAGTCTACTGTCAGAAACACAATTTTCTCCCTGTCGGCAGGCGTTACGGTGGCAGCATTTATTCAGACCGCTCTGACCTCGACTTCCTTTGAGGGCTTTCCGGCAGACGGCGGGTGGGTTTCCGGTGCTGTATGGAAGTTAATCCTTGATTTTACAATGTGGGTAGTTATTGTTGCGGCGGCTGTCTGGTTCGGAATTTTGTGGAACAAGTCACACTCGGGCAGAAAGATGCTGGCGCTTATGATGTCTGTTGCCCTTGTTTTTCAGTGCGTAACAGTTATTCCCGGTACGGTTTCAGCCTTCAACGAAACTGCAACGGAGAATCTGAGCAAAGGGGAAAAAGCTTATCTCACCACAGAGAATATGTTTGAGGTTTCAAAGAAAGACAATATCATCGTTTTCGTGGTGGACCGATTTGATACAAAGTACTACGATGCGCAGGTAGCGGGGGACCCCGATGCCTTCAAGGACTTTGACGGATTTACCTATTATTCCGATTATATTGCAAAATTCCCCAGAACATATCCTGCGGTATCTTCTATGCTTTCGGGTACATACTCCGACTTTGCTATGACAAAGAAAGCCTATTTCAACAGGGTTTATTCCCAGTCTCCTTTACTCAGGGATTTGGAGAATAATAATTACAAGATTAATGTCTACATCCCCGAGATGTACGCTTATGATGATGCATCTTCCTTTGACGGAAGGGTTTCCAACATCAGCACCAATAACACATACAGTCTGGGAGACAGAATAGTTATTGCTTTCGGTATGCTTGAGAGGGGAGCGTATTTCTGGTTCCCCGATATGCTCAAGTCCCAGAAAACTTCTCTTGCATCAATGAACGAGGGCATAAATTACCTCAACGATTTCTCCAAATACGAGCTTGACGATGTCAAGGTGTATCAGGAGTTCTGCGAGAGCGGACTTTACACCCAGAGCAAACAGAATACCTTTACTTTTATGCATCTGCGCGGCTGCCACGCTCCCTTTATAATGGACGAGAATTGTAACCCGGTGGAGAAGGATTCCGTTGGCTCCTACGAGCAGACCAAGGGCACCTTTAAATTTATCCGCGAATACCTTCAGCAAATGAAAGACAAGGGACTCTACGAGGACGCTACAATTGTTATTCTGGGTGACCACGCAGCACTGAGAAGCGACAAAAAACTTTATGTCGAGCCTGAACTCACTGCTTTTATGATTAAGGAAAGCGGCAAGGCAGGAACTCCCTTTGCGGAGTCGGATGTGCCTGTTTCTCAGGACAACTATCTGGCAAGCATTGTGAAATCGGCAGGACTTCAGGTGGACAGAGGCTACGGCACAGCGGTTTCCGATGTGAAAGCCGACAGCAATAGTACACGAATTCACTATTTCCAGACATGGAACGCTGACCCTGACGTGAACTATACCTATGAAATCACAGGAAGCGGAAAAGAATTCAGTAACTGGAAGATTATCGAGGAAGAAGTAATCGGAAAACTGTACAAATAAAAAACAAGGTGGAAGAATCCAGCGTGATTCCTCCACCTTTTCTTATTGGTGTGATATATTTATCTGCCTACAAAGCCGATTTTCTTCATAGTCTTGGAGAGAGTTCTCTGTGCAAGTCTGTCGGCAAACTCGGCACCCTTGCGCCAGCTTTCCTCCAGATATGCCTTGTCCTTGATGTACTGCTCGTATCTCTCTCTGACGGGACGGAGCTCCTCAACAACTGCTTCGCCAACGGCAGTTTTGAAGTCGCCGTAGCCCTTGCCCTCAAACTCATTGGTAATCTCCTCGGCGGTCTTGCCTGTAACGGCGGAGTAGATGCCGATGAGGTTGTTGACGCCTTCTTTGCCTTCGCCCACGCAGACTCTTGCTTCGCTGTCGGTGACGGCACGCTTGAATTTCTTCATAATAACCTCGGGAGTATCAAGCAGAGACACACAGGCATTCACGTTTTCGTCGGACTTGCTCATCTTTCTTGTGGGGTCCTGAAGGCTCATTACTCTTGCGCCGTTCTTGGGGATGAATCCCTCGGGAACTGTGAACACGTTGCCGTAGCGGCCGTTGAATCTCTCGGCGATATCGCGGGAGAGTTCAAGGTGCTGCTTCTGGTCGGCGCCTACGGGAACAAGGTCTGCCTGATAAAGCAGAATGTCTGCTGCCATAAGACAGGGGTAGGTGAAAAGACCTGCATTTATGTTGTCCGCGTGTTTTGCGGATTTGTCCTTGAACTGTGTCATTCTGGAGAGCTCACCGAACTGTGTGTAGCAGTTGAGAAGCCATGCAAGCTGTGCGTGTGCATTGACGTGGCTCTGGATAAAGAACACGCTCTTCTCGGTGTCGATACCGCAGGCAAGGATAGAGGCGTAAGCCTCAAGGATGTTCTTTCTCATAACCGCAGGCTCCTGTCTGACGGTTATGGTGTGAAGGTCTGCAAGAGCATAGATGCAGTTGTACTGACCTTCCTCCTGCATAGTTACCCAGTTTCTAAGCGCACCCAGATAGTTGCCCAGAGTGATGGTGCCGGAAGGCTGAATTGCGCTGAAAACTATTTTCTTTTTCTCAGCAGGCTGAGTTGTTAAAATTTCGTTGCTCATATCTGTATCTCCTTATCAGAGCTTCTTTGAAAGCTCGCCGAGTATTCTGATGCCCTTCTCAAGCTGTTCGTTGGTGGGGGTAGAGAAGTTTATTCTGAAGTTGTGGGAGGTTGCGCTCTCGTCGGTGAGGAAGGCACTTCCCGGAACCACGCAAACTTTGTTCTTTACTGCATCCAGACAGAACTGGGGCATATCAACCTCATCGGGGAGAGTACACCAGATGAAGAGGCCGCCGTCAATATCGCCGTAGGTGATTTTGTCGCTGAGGTGCTCTCTGAGAAGACCCATGGTGAACTCTGCTTTTTTGCTGTAAAGGTCGCGGAGGTACTGAAGATGTCCCTCGAAGTCGTACTTTGTCATAAATTCATGGCAGAGCACCTGTGACCAGATATTGGTATGAACGTCGCTGCCCTGCTTGCATACGGTGAGCTTCTGGATGATTGCTTCGGGAGCTACGCACCAGCCGACGCGCATACCGGGAGAGATAATTTTGCTGAAAGAACCGGCATAAATAACGATTCCATCTGTGTCGAAGGACTTGATGGCGGGCAGGTCTTCGCCCTTGTAGCGAAGCTCGCCGTAGGGGTTGTCCTCCAGGATAAGAACGCCGTATTTCTTGGCAAGTTCATAGAGGCGGTGGCGCTTCTCCAGGCTCATTGTAATGCCGGAGGGATTCTGGAAGGTGGGAATTGTGTAGATAAAACGCACTCTGTCGTGAGTCTTGAGGGTTTCCTCAAGAGCCTCCATATCCATACCGTCGGACTCCATGGGAACGCCAAGGAGTTTTGCGCCGTAGCTGCGGAAGGTGTTGAGTGAACCGATAAAAGAGGGTGCCTCACAGATAATCTCGTCACCCTGATTTACAAGTGACTTGGTGGTAAGGTCCATAACCTGCTGTGCACCTGAGGTGACGATGAGGCTGTCAAATTCTTTTCCGATATCATATTTTGCCATATATGCACCCAGGGCATCTCTGAGAGGCGCGTAGCCTTCGGTGATGCTGTACTGAAGAGCCAGAGTGGGATTTTCTTTCATCAGACGAGCGGAAATCTCCTCGAGAGCTTCTGCAGGAAATGCATCGGGAGCAGGGTTGCCGGCAGACAGGGATACTACTTCGGGGTCAGCGGCATATTTGAAAATCTCTCTGATAGCAGAGGGTTTGAGACCGCAGATACGGTCTGCGAATTTATATTCCATATTAATTCACGCTTTCTAAAAAATAATATAACAGAGTTATTTTAGCACAATAAATCGCCGTGTGCAACAAAATATCGAGGTTTTTCTTAAATTCTGTAACAGAATTTAAATTTTTTGTGTTAAAAAATTACAATAAATATTCTACTTAATCACAATTCGGTTACTTTTATTGCCTTTGACATTTGGATGTATTATACTCTAATATGTAAAAATGGCTATACTTTTCGATTAGGAGGCGTAAGTCTTGAGAAGAAAAAAGGATGATTACTTCATCGGTATGGTGGATTTGTATTCCGCAAACCAGAAGTACAAGAAAATGAAAAGAAGGAGAAAAAACCGCGTGGTGCTCAAAAGAGTGCTGACTGTGTGTGCGGTTTGTGTCTTGACGGCAGCGCTTGTAGCCGTTAGCTACTTTGCGGTTATCCCGGCAGTAGGCGGTCTTATTTCCATGCTTGATGTCAGCTCCACAGTGGCAGCGGCAACAGACGGGGACAACAGAGAGGAAACTCTGCCTGCAACCGCAGATGAAACAGCGCCCGAAACAACAGCTCCCACAGAGCCTCCCACAGAAGCTCCCACCGAGCCCGTGACAGAGCCTCAGGGAGAGTATGTGAAGCCTGTAATCGCCGATGACGGCACCGACGGTGTGCTTCATTCAAGCACTCTCTATCTCTGGAACGGCAAAGGCTTCAACCTTTTCTCCAGCACAGACAAGGTGGCAAAGAATTATTCCAAGACCATCAACGACGTTGCCAAGACTCTTGGCAGTGATGTTATCGTTTATAATATGGTAGTTCCCAACCAGACCGAGTTCGGTCTGCCTCAGAGAATTATTGACAGCGGTATAAAAACCGACCCTCAGTCAGATAATATCAAGTGTATCTATGATAATCTGAGTAAGGATATAGTGAAGATTAACTGCTACAATGCACTCTCTGCTCACGCAAATGAGTATATCTACTACAATACCGACCACCACTGGACATCTCTGGGTGCTTACTATGCTTACACCGCATTCTGTGAGCAGACAGGCCAGAAGGCTCTGGATATAACTGCTCTGGAGAAGCACTCCATTCCCGGATTTACAGGTTCCTTCTACGGTATTACCGGCAGTGCAAGTCTCGCATCCAATGCTGATACGGTAGAGTATTATGACATTCCCGTAAATACATATGCATATATGAAGGAGAGAATGAACTCCGATACTCTCAGAGTTTCCATGTACTATCCTGCATCTACCGGCGGCTCACTTACCTATGGTGTGTTCTGCTGGGGCGATACCGCACAGTTTGTAATTCATTCAGAGGCAAATACAGGCAAGAAAATTGCAGTGGTAAAGGATTCCTACGGCAACGCACTTGCTCCTTATCTCGCAGCAAATTATGACGAGGTGCACCTTATCGATTACAGATACTGGAGCGGCAACCTCAAGGATTATATGAGCAAAAACGGCATCACCGAGGTAATGTTCCTCAACAACACTATGTCTGCAAACAATCCCTCCCAGGTAGCTACCATGAGCGGTGCTCTGAGCTGAGGCTCGCACCATCATCCCTGAAGGAGGAATTAAGATGCTTGCAAATGAAGTATTTGTTTCGGTTTACGGCTCTCTCTCGCAGGGACTGTATTCCGGATATATCAGCGAAAACGGCGGCAAAAACGTCTATATCATGAGCAGGAGACCTGTTCACGATACGTTTCTCGGCATTGTCACTGCGGTGATTACCCTCACCGACGGCAGTGAAAAGCTGATAGTATCGCAGAAAAGCGATATTCTTTATGAGCCTGAGATTCGCTCCAGACTCTCCAGACTCCGCTCTCTCAGCATCGCAAAAATCAGTTGTCTCTACGAAAAGTCCTGCGGTGCGGTTATTCTTCACCGCGACAAAAAGACAAACGAGATAAAGATACTTATGGTGAGAAACCACAACGGAAGGTTTTATTCCTTCCCCAAGGGTCATATCGAGCTCTGGGAAAAGGAAAAGGAAACCGCCGTCAGAGAGATTAAAGAAGAGACCAATCTGGACGTTGAAATTCTGGACGGCTTCAGAGAAATCAGCGACTACTGTCCTTTCGGAAAAATCCGCAAGAGGGTTGTGTTCTTTCTGGCAACAGCACAGACCGACGATATCAGAATTCAGGAGAGCGAAATTGACAGTTTTACCTGGATTCCCTTAAACGGTACAAAGAGCTCTCTCAATTACGACAACGACACAAGGGTTATCGAGAAGGTCAAGAAATATCTTCAGGAGCACCCCGACGTTATCTGACAAAACCCGCATATAAAATTACTCCCCTGAAAGGTTCTTTTCAGGGGAGTTTTTGCGTTTGTATTCAGTTGTTTTCTCTCAGCGGTTTTCCGCATATCATACAGTTGATGTGTTCGGCGGTCTGCTTTCTCTTGCAGTGGGGGCAGGTGATAAAGCCTGTTTCGCCTGAAGTCACTTTCCTGAAAGTTATGTGCTCCTCGGGGGCGGTTTTCGTTGCTGTGGAGGGGCTTGCTTCAGGTGTGGATGTTTTTGGCTGAGGGGTGTCCTGTCGGATTGTGCGGAGGGTGGGAGCAGGAGTGTCTTCCTCTGCGTGGGTAGAGAGCCACAACTTTGTGAGCATCTGTGTGCGGTAGTTAATCTCAATATTCTCAGCAAAAGAGTCAAGAATCAGACGTACAAAGAATGCGGCGCCTGCTGAAATGACTGCGGAAAAGATGCTTGCAATTATGGTGATAAAGCCTTCTGCGACTAAATAGTCGCATATCAGAACCAAGCCTGCAATAAATCCGCCGAAAATCTCCAGCGCAGCCAGCGCAAGGGCTACGAAAAAGATAATTTTGCCGCAGTTGCGAAGGGTGTATGCAATCGGGTTGTTAGACGTAGCCGCGGATTCAATGTTCTTGCTTGTTAGTTTCATAGTTTATACCTCTTTTACTCCAGATAAGCGATGTAACTGTCTGTGCAGAAGTTGTTCATACCGTAGAGGAACAGAATGTCTGTGTTTTCATCGCAGAGGGAACTTACGTAGCCGCCGTAGTATCGCAGGTCGACCATAACAACTTTGCTGTAATGATTTGCAAGGAAAGGTGCCATACAATGGGCGAAACTGTCCTTGACAATTACAAGGGTCTTGTCATTATCTGCGTTTTTATTTTCGATTTCAACGAGGGGGTGGTTGCCGTCCAGAAATACGGGATACATATCGTCCTCTTCAAGGTGAGCGGGGAAATACATACTGCCGTGTATGGTTGCGGCCTTGCCTTCGGTGATGGTTACGGTGATATCTGTGAGAGATTTGTTTTCCCAGATTTCCAAGGTATCGGGTCCCGTGAGGAAATAGCCTGAGGAAGAATAGGTTGTGCCGTAGAAATTCTCGTAAGAGGAAACAGTGAATTTATCTTTCTTAAGAGGGGTGATGTCAAGCGCTTTGCAAAGCTCAAGATATCCCAGATACGCACCCTCTGAGGTCCAGTGGTGGTCGGTGTGGTAGTAAAGCTCTCTGCCCTCTGCGAATGCCTCGGAAAAAGCAGGACGCAGGTCAGTGAATTTTATGTTGGAAGCTTTGTTTTCGGTTATATATCTGTAAGTATTCTCGTCGGGGTAGGCAACGTGATTAAGAGGGAGGATATCCTCCATAATGTAGCCGGGGGAGGGGACAACCGCAAGAGTAACCTCGTCATAGGAAGCGGCAAAGCGGTTGATAATGTTCATATTCATTTCGCTTCTGTCGCTGGCGGGAGGCTTTGTGACAATATAGCCGTCCTTGGCGAAGTAGTAGCCGTTGTCGGCAGTAGAACCTGTGAGCAGATTGAAATATGAATTAACGCCTACAAAGAAGCTTCTGAAAGGGAAGTGGTCGGGGATGTATCCGCCGTTTGCATCACCTTCAAGGCCTTTGGTCAGCTCACCGGAGAGGAAGTTTTCCAGAGAAATCTCGGGAAGTTCCTTGAGGACTCTTTTTTCAGAGCTGCTGTATTCCTCTTTGGGCAGTATAAAGAAAAGTGCCGAGAGAGTAAAGGTGAACGCAAGGAATATTGCGATAATTGCGATTGCTGACTTTTTGCTTTTCAATTTGCTCACCTCCTTTGGTGTTTTAAATATAAAAGTGTAATCAGAATCGGAAGTAGATGAAGGGGTTGTAACTGTCGTTTACAAGGGATGCTGTGCACAGAAGCATTGCAAGTATGCAGAATACACACATAAGAACTGTGTAGATTTTCTTGTCCTGAAGCTTTGTGTTCAGGATTCTCAGCACGGGGGTGCTGAGTACGGCGCCTGCTATTGTCACAGGCAGATAAGAGAGCATCACAGAGGCACTCTCGGCTGAGAACAAGCCGTCGGGTGCGGTGAAGAGTCCGCCGAGATAAGCAAACAGTGCGCTCATATCGTCGAAGTTGAATATTGCCCAGCCTATCATAATGAAGAACAGAGCATATATGTGACCCACAAAAGAGGGGGCTTTTTTGAGAATCTTAAGTAAGAAGAGCTTCTCGATAACGAGAAGTACAAAGAAGTAAAGTCCCCACAAGAGGAAATTGTATGCGGCACCGTGCCACAGACCCGTCATAGCCCATACGATAAAGAGGTTGAGAATCTGGCGTGCCATGCCGTGGCGGTTGCCACCCAGAGGAATGTAGAGGTAATCTCTGAACCAGGTGGAGAGGGAGATGTGCCAACGTCTCCAGAAGTCGGTAATGGACTTTGCGATGTAGGGATAATTGAAGTTTTCCATAAACTCGAAGCCTATCATTTTGCCAAGACCGCGAGCCATATCGCTGTAACCTGAGAAGTCGAAATAAATCTGAAGGGTAAGAGCCGCAAGCCCTGCCCAACGGGCAAGTATGCCCTCGGCATTCTCCGCACCCAGATTCTGCCACATTGCGGCAAACTGGTTGGCAAGGAGAATCTTTTTGGAGAGACCCACAAGGAAGAGGATAACGCCGCGGGAGAACTGTGTAAGTGATTCCTTGCGGTGAGAGAGGTCATAAGCAACGTCGCGGTATCTGACAATAGGTCCTGCAATAAGCTGGGGGAAAAGAGTAACGTATGTGCCCAGAAGCATGGGGTTCTTCTGAACCTCGGTGTCCTCTCTGTAAACGTCAATGGTGTAGCTCATAGCCTGGAAGGTGTAGAAGCTGATACCGATGGGAAGCGACGGCGCTTCGAAGTTTATATCGGCAAAGGGGAGGAGATTGATGGTATCCACAATCATTCCCGAATACTTGTAGAATACCAGGATTCCGAGATTCAGCACAACGGAGAGAATCAGCCATAGCCGTTTCAGACCCGGGTTATTTCTGCTTTTTTCAATAAGCATACCCGATATATAGTTTATGGCGATGGTTATGAGCATCAGGAGAATATATACAGGCTCGCCCCATCCGTAGAAAGCAAGGCTCACGAAAAAGAGTACCCAGTTACGGAGCTTTCCGGGGACGATGTAATAAACAAGCAGTACAGCAGGCAGATAGAAAAACCAGAACGTAAGGCTTGAAAATACCATACATAAATCCTCCTTTCAGGTAAAAGTTTTATAAATCAAGGGGTGTGTTTGCGAAAACCCCGAAATTATCCATTATACATATATGATATATCAAGGGCACAAAATAGTCAATTTGCATTTTAATCATTAAATGACAGATAATTTTCGCAGTTTTAGGCTAATTGATACATACAAGTACAAAACCGCCTGCATTTGCAGACGGTTTTGCGATTTTTTTATTAAAGGGAGTAGAGGAATAGTCTGTTAGTCTGTGCGCTTGTCGCCCCAGAAGAAGAGTGCTACGGTGCCGGGGCCTGAGTGACTGCCGATAGTGGGACCGATTTCGTTGATGAGTACTTTGCCCTTGAGAGCGGGGAAACGGTCTTCTACCATATCTTTGAGCTTATTTGCATCCTCGGTGCAGGCAGAGTGGGAGATAAAACATTTTTGGCTGTATTCGAGGCCGCCATCGGCGTGTTCTGCCATTTTCTCCACCGTTGCCTCCAGAACCTTTGCCTTGCCGCGGATTTTCTGTCTGGGGGTGAGCTTACCCTCTACGTCGCAGTTGAGCAGAGGACAAATTCCAAGAATACCGCCGAAAAGACCTGAAATCTTGGAAACTCTGCCGCCGCGGACAAAGTAGGTGAGGTCTGTGGTGAAGAACCAGTGGTGCATACGGAGTTTGTTTTCTTCAATCCATTCATAAGCTTCATCTATGCTTTTGCCACTTGCGCGCATATCGGCAAGGGTATCAGCAATAAGACCCATACCGGAAGATGCGCCAAGGGAATCGACTATGTAGAGTTTTTGGGTGGGATATTTCTCCCTGACAGCTTCCGCTGCGTTTCGTGCTGAATTGTATGAGCCTGAGAGTCCCGAGCTCAGAGAGATGTGGAGCACATCTTTGCCTGTGCTCAGAAGTTTTTCGAAATACTCTGCGTACTCGGTCTGATTAAGCTGGGTGGTGGAGGTCATAGCGCCCTCTTCCATTGCCTTATAGAATTCATCCATGGTCATAGTGAGACCCAGGTCGTCGTCGTAGGTTTTGTCGTCGATATTGTAGTGGAAGCAGGCGTAGCGGATGTCCCTGTTTTCAAAATGCTCTTTGGTAAGGTCTGCGGGGGTACAGGTGCTGATGATGTAGTCGTTCATATTTTCCTCCGTAAATTTAAGATTTAGTGTGCAGATATGAGTCGGGGCAGAGTTCACGGGTACAGAATCTCTTACTTGATAATATATATCCGCCTGTGTAAAAACGCCGTCGAAGTCTGCAAACAGATGCTGTAACAAAAGGTCGCCGGTGCATAACACCACCGCGTATGATATTACAAGTATACCTTTGTAAAAGCCCCTCGGCAACCTACACCTGGTTGCACCTGCTACACTGATAAAAAGGCGCACTCTACTATGAGTAGAGTTGTGAGAAATGTATCACAAAGCGACAGGACTCCCGGAAAAATCCGCCGGGTTGAAAAAACAGTCCGTGTGTGGTACTATAAAAAGGCAGGGTCACCCTGTCGCCCGAAGAGTGGATTTTTGCAACGGCAAAACCGCACTTTCACTTTGATGGGAAAAACCCACCCTGCGAGTTTTCGTAAAACGAAAAGAAAAAAGCGACACCTTTTCGGGTGTCGCTCTCTGATGAAAAGCAAATTCAGATTTTCTATATAAAAAGGTAATTATCTGACAATCATTTTTTTGATTTTCTTTACGTTGCCGTCCATAATATTCCAGGAGCTCTCCAGTTTTACTGTAATGGGGGGAGAGATTTCCTGATGGATATAGAGGCTCTTGATGCCGAAATTGTAGGCGCTCTGAATATCGGAAACGCAGTCGTTGCCTATCATAATGCTCTCCTCTTTCTTGAGGGGATTTCGGTCAAAGAGAATCTCAAAGTAGTGGGTGTCGGGTTTTGAACACTCAAAGTCGGAGCTGATGAGAATATCGTCAAAATATTCTTTCAGTCCCAGCATCTCGATTTCGGGTATGGTGAAATCGTGCTGAGCATTGGAGAGGAGATAGATTTTCTTGCCCTTAGCCTTCAGGGTTTTCAGCAGGTCCTCAACTCCGTCGTAGAGCTTGATAAATTCAGTAGAGTAGCATCTGAACACATTGGCGGTCATACGTGCCAGCTCGTCGGATACCTCCACACCCTTTGCTTCGTAAAGTTTGCGGAAAACCTTGGTGAGGTCAAAGTCGACCTTCAGATAATCGGGATGCTTCTTTTTTGTCTCCAGTTTGAGGGTGTTGCACATAGCGTGGTAGGTCTGTCTGAGCTCGAAGGCAGAGTAGTTTGCCTTGCGATAGCCGTAGAAGATAGCCATTTTTTCCCAGAGTTCAATTTTTTCTTCGTCGGTACGGATGTCGATGAGAGTTCCGTACAAATCGAAAATATAGTTCTTAAACATATTCAGCCACCCCTCTGAAATTATGTCCTGATTATATCACAAGCTTTTTCAAAAGAAAAGGGATTTTTCTGAATTAATCACAAAAAAGAGGAAAATTCATAAAATTCGACTACAAACAATATGCAATATTGCACACAAAATCGCAAATTCAAGGAATTGATACCAAGATACATTTGTAGGAGTGATAAGAATGACAAAAAAAGAGATAGCACGTCTGGCGGTTGAAAGCCTCAAAGCCGAATATCCCGATGCAATATGCTCTCTGGATTATAAGAGTCCCTTTCAGCTTCTGGTTGCCACCCGCCTTGCGGCACAGTGCACCGATGCCAGAGTCAACCTGATTACACCCGCCCTTTTTGCGGAGTTTTCCGATGCGGAAAGTATGGCGCAGGCTCCGGTGGAGAGGGTAAAGGAACTTATAAAGAGTTGCGGTTTTTACAACACCAAGAGCCGCGACCTTATTGAGATGTCAAAGTCCATAATGGAGAATTTCGGCGGAGTAGTACCCGACACCATTGAGGAGCTCACAACCCTGTCGGGTGTAGGCAGGAAGACCGCAAACCTCATTGTGGGGGATGTGTACGGTAAGCCTGCGGTGGTGGTGGATACCCACTGCATCAGAATTACACGGCGGCTGGGACTTCACACCGAGAAGGATGCCGCAAAGATAGAAAAAATCCTTCGCGACCTGCTCCCTCCTGAAGAGAGCAACGATTTCTGCCACCGACTTGTCCTCCACGGCAGAGCCACCTGCAAAGCCCCCACCCCAAGGTGCGAGGAGTGCTGTATGAAAGACTTCTGCAAAAAGAAGAAATAAGCGCATAAAAGACCCCCGAAGATTTTTAAGTCTTCGGGGGTTAGTTTATTTATAGAATACGTATAGATTATTTGAGGGCATCAATAGCGGCCTGAATGAGGGAGAGCTTTTCTCTTTCTCTTTCAGCCTGACCCTTGATTTTCTCTACAACGGCGGCAGGAGCCTTTGCCATGAAGCCTTCGTTTGCGAGTTTGCCCTCGTCCTGCTTCAGGAGTTTCTCTACCTGAGCGTACTCTTTCTGAAGGCGTGCAATTTCTGCTTCCTTGTCTACAAGCTCGCTCATGGGGATGTAGATTTTTGCATCGGAAACGATGATGGTAACTGCACCCTCAAGGTCGAACTCTTCAGCGATTTCAACCTCGTTTGCAGAAGCAAGGCTTATGATGAACTTCTCGCCCAGTGCATAGGTGTCGGTATTCTTTGTTGCGATATAAACTTTTGCCTTCTTTGAGGGAGGAACGTTCATCTCGTTTCTTCTTGTTCTGATAGCGGTGATGGCCTCCATAATTGTCTCGGTTGCCTTTACTGCTTCAGGGAAGTCAAGACACTCACAGTACTCGGGATATTTCTCCAGCATAATGGTCTCGCCTGTGCCATCGCAGTGGGGGAGAGTCTGCCAGATTTCCTCGGTGATGAAGGGCATAAAGGGATGGAGGAGACGGAGTGTTCTCTCCAGTACCCAGGCGAGAACGCGACGAGCGTTCTGTGCGGTTTCGCCTTCCTCACGGAGTCTGGACTTGGTAAGCTCGATGTACCAGTCGCAGTAGCAGTCCCAGATGAAGTCGTAGAGCTTCTGCACAGCCATACCCAGTTCAAACTTGTCAAGGTTGTCGGAAACTTCCTTGGCAACGCGGTTTACAGAGGAGATAATCCACTTATCCTCGGTGGTGAGTTCATCGGGAAGAGTGCAGGGAACATCGTAGTCGTCGATATTCATATGAACGAAACGGCTTGCGTTGTAGAGTTTGTTTGCAAAGTTACGGCAGGACTCAACTCTTGCCTCGGAGAAACGCATATCGTTTCCGGGGGAGTTACCTGTTGCAAGGAAGAAGCGGAGTGCGTCTGCGCCGTACTTGTCGATAAGCTCAAGGGGATCAACGCCGTTACCCAGAGATTTACTCATCTTTCTGCCCTGTGAGTCGCGGATAATGCCGTGGATAAATACATTCTCAAAGGGCTCGGCACCCATATTCTCCATACCGCTGAATATCATTCTGGCAACCCAGAAGAAGATGATATCGTAGCCTGTAACCAGAGTGCTGGTGGGATAGAAGAACTTCAGCTCCTCGGTGTCATTGGGCCAACCCAGAGTGGAGAAGGGCCAGAGTGCAGAGGAGAACCATGTATCCAGAGTGTCCTCGTCCTGACGAACGTGGGTAGAGCCGCACTTGGGACAAACAGTAACGTTATCCTTGGAAACAGTCATCTCGCCGCAGTCGTCGCAGTAATAAGCGGGAATTCTGTGTCCCCACCAGAGCTGACGGGAGATACACCAGTCGCGGATATTCTCCATCCAATGGAAGTAAACCTTCTCGAATCTTTCGGGGATAAACTTTGTCTTACCTGAACGTACGCAGTCAATAGCAGGCTCTGCAAGGGGCTGCATCTTAACAAACCACTGCATTGAAACTCTGGGCTCAACGGTGGTGGAGCAGCGGTAGCAGGTGCCGACATTGTGAGCATGGGGCTCAACCTTCACAAGGAAGCCGCCCTCCTCAAGGTCGCTGACAATGGCTTTTCTGCATTCGTAGCGGTCCATTCCGCAGTATTTCTCGCCTGCCGCCTGATTCATATGGGCGGTATCGTCCATTACATTGATAATGGGCAGATTGTGGCGAAGACCTACTTCGAAGTCGTTGGGGTCGTGTGCAGGGGTGATTTTAACAACGCCTGTACCGAACTCCATATCAACATAACTGTCGGCAACAACGGGAATCTCTCTGCCCACCAGGGGGAGAGTAACGGTCTTGCCGATGAAGTCCTTGTATCTTTCGTCATCGGGGTTAACTGCAACGGCAGTATCGCCCAGAAGTGTCTCGGGACGGGTGGTGGCGAGTTCAAGGTAGCCTGAGCCGTCTGAAAGGGGATATCTCAGGTGCCAGAAGAAGCCGTCCTGCTCCTCAAACTCAACCTCTGCGTCAGAGATGGAGGTGCAGCAATGGGGACACCAGTTGATGATTCTTTCGCCGCGGTAAATGAGACCTTTCTCATAGAGGCGGACGAATACTTCCTTAACAGCGTCGGAGCAACCCTCGTCCATGGTGAAGCGCTCTCTGTCCCAGTCGCAGCTGGAGCCGAGCTTCTTCAGCTGGTCGCAGATTCTGCCGCCGTAGACGCGTCTCCACTCCCAGGCACGCTCGAGGAAAGCCTCTCTGCCGATGTCTTCCTTGGTGATACCCTCAGCCTTCATTGCCTCAACAATTTTAGCCTCGGTGGCGATGGATGCGTGGTCAGTGCCGGGAAGCCACAGAGCAGCATAACCCTGCATTCTGCGGTAACGGATAAGGATATCCTGCAGAGTGTTGTCGAGGGCGTGGCCGATGTGGAGCTGGCCTGTGATGTTGGGGGGAGGCATAACGATGGTGTAGGGCTTTTTACTGCGGTCTACCTCAGCGTGGAAATACTTTCCCTCCAGCCAGAAATCATATATTTTGTCCTCAACCTCTTTGGGGTTGTAGGATTTAGCAAGTTCTTTTGCCATTAATAATTCCTCCTGTTTCAAATGGAATATACACATTTATTATCTCACCCAAGAGGATTTTTGTCAATATAAAAGCCTCATAATTAGGGGAGAGAACCGTGATTTTATGTCAAAATTCCGAATTTGGAACACAGAAATCCCCCGCGGATATTTAACTCTTGCGGTGAGAGAGGGGATTGTATATAATAGGTATATAAAATTAAAGGTGTGAGATTATGAAGATAGCAGTTCTTGACAAAAGCACGCTGGGTGCTGACATAGACCTTTCTCCCATTTACGCTTTGGGTGAGGTGAGCGAGTATGAGAGCACCGCACCCCACCTTGTGGCAGAGCGGGTTGCAGAGGCGGATATGGTGGTTATAAATAAGGTGAAACTTTCCGAGGATAACCTGAAGGATGCCGAAAACCTGAAGCTTATCTGCGTTGCCGCCACGGGTTTTGACAATATTGATACTGCATACTGTAAAGAACACGGAATAGCTCTTTGCAATGTTCCCGGATACTCAACGGTGAGCGTAGCGCAGATTACTGTGGGAATGGTGCTTTCCCTTGTGAATCGTATGGAGGAGTACAGAGGCTTTGTCACCAGCGGCGAATACACCCGCTCGGGAATTGCCAACAGACTCACTCCCGTTTACCACGAGATTTCCTCTCTTAAATGGGGCGTTGTGGGTGGCGGCGGAATCGGTATGAAGGTTGCCGATGTTGCCGCGGCTTTCGGATGTGAGGTTTCGGTTTTCCGCAGAAAGCAGGAGGGGATATACCCCCTTGCGGATATTGACACCATCTGCCGCGAGTGCGATATTATTACTGTGCATCTGCCGCTTTCGGAGGAGACCCGGGGTATCATCAGCCGAGACAGAATTGCTACAATGAAAGACACCGCCATTCTGGTGAATACCGCCCGTGGTGCGGTGTGTGATGAGGCGGCTCTTGCCGATGCAATAAAGGCGGGAAAAATAGGCGGTCTCGGTGTGGATGTATACAGCACAGAGCCGTTCCCGAAGGAGCATCCTTTTACGGAGATTATGGGCAGAGAAAATGTTATTCTCACCCCTCACATGGCTTGGGGTTCTAAAGAGGCAAGGGCAAGATGCATCAGCGAAATCGCAAAGAATGCAGAGGCTTTTCTTGCAGGAGAAGAGAGAAACAGAGTAGTCTGAGGTTTCTTTGAAAGAGGGAGATAAAACTGAAGAGGGTATATAGATTTTTTAGGTGCCGTCTTCCCGGCGGAAACCTGTGGATGGCTATTAAGAACAGCCGCAGGCGGATGAAAGAGAATCCCGAGTGCGAGATGTTCCGCAGAATTTATCGTATGAATATCAAGTGCTTTTTCCATTTGGGTAAGAACTACCACCTTATGGATTATTTGAAGGTGAAAAATGATTTGCCTGCGGCGCTCTTTCACGTCACATCAGGAAATAATGCGGAGATGATTATGAAGCAGGGGCTTCGTAATAAGGATACAAAAATTATATTTTTGACCAATGCTAAAAAGTATCTGCAGTATTTTCTGTCTGTTAAGGAAAAGCCGACTTTGCTGTGTGTGGATGTGCACAGGATGGCAAGGGACGGATATGAGTTTTTCAGAAATGAGCAAGCTCCGTGGATGTGGATAGCGGAGCGTATACCGCCCGAGTATCTGTCGGTGACAACCATAGATGGTAGCAGTGACTTATTAATTTGAAAGGGATGCCTCACGAAATCTGTGAGACATCCCTTAATTGTTTGTGTTTTTCTGTGAGTTACAGACCTGCCACCTTTTTCTGAATAGCGGTGGCGTCGCTTATATTGAGTTTATCATCGTCGTTTGCATCGCATACTGAAAGCTGCTCTGTGAGGAGAACCTCAAGTCCTGCCAGATGCTTCTGGATAGCGGTGGCATCCTTGACGGTGAGGGTGCCGTCGCCGTCGGCATCCCCTGTGATGGTGCCGATTTTTATTTCTTCAAATTTTATGCCGTTTGCGGCGGCATATTCATCCGCGGAGGAACCTTTGATGCCGCGGAGTGTGAAATCCTCGTACACAGCGGAACCCAGAGCCATATCTCCGATGCTGTCAAAAACAGTATAATAGCCGAAGGCTTCTTCTCCGATTTCTGTTACCGATGACGGCACAGTAACGGATTTGAGGCTATCGCAGTTATAAAAGGCGTGCTCGCCGATTTGCGTTACACTTTCGGGGATAAGGATGCTCTCAAGGGATTTGCAGCCCGAAAAAGTGGCGTCAGGGATTTCGTCAAGAGAGGCAGGGAGTCGGACACTTGCGAGATTTTTACAGTCCAGAAAGGCACCTCTGCCCATATACTTGACACTGTCGGGAATATATACAGAAGTCATAGTGCTTCGGCTCAAAAAAGCATAGTCGGCAAATCGTTCGGTGCCGTCTTTGACTATAATTTTGCCTTTTGTCAACGAGGAGGTGTCCACAAGATACTTTCCGATATACAGCACCCCGTCCTTCCAGTTGTCTGGGTTATTATAGAAAGCGGTTGCGCTGACAATGCTTTCTCCCAGATGGGTGAGGTTTTGGGGGAGTGTGATACTCTCAAGAGCAGTGCAGGAAAGAAAAGCCCAGTCCTGAATGTCGGTTACACTTTCGGGGACAACAACAGATTTTATGCCTGTGCAGCTTTTGAAAGCGCTTCTTTCGATGGTAGCAACACCCTCGGGGATATCGATTTCTTTCAGAGATTTGCATTTGAAAAACGTATTCTGCTCCAATGTTTTCAGAGAAGAGGGAATCAGAATGCTTTTGAGATTTTCGCAGGCGCTGAAAGCACTCCATCCGATTTTTACTATATTGTCATTAAGGTTTATGTTCTCGAGGGCGGTGCAGTTTGCGAAAGCATCGTCACCAATGGCGCGAATGGTGTCGGGGAGAGTAACATCGGTTATGGTTTTGCAGAATTCGAATGCTTCATAAGCAATACAGGTGGTGCCTTCGCTGACTAAGACGGAGGAGAGTCCGGCGTCTTTGGAGGCTTTGATAAGGTTGGAGTCGATGTAGAGAATACCATCAATCCAATTAGAGGGATTCTGATAATATCCGGTGTATTCGAAAGCACTTCTTTCGATATTTATCAGCGTAGTGGGTAGCGTTACGCTTTCAAGACGGGAGCATTTGTAGAAAGCCTGAAAGCCGATTTCCTCAATGCCCTCGGACACGGTAACACTTCTGATTTTTGTGTTACCCGAAAATGCGTATCTGCTGATTCTTCTCACAGGATATTCGTCCACGGTTGAGGGAATTACAATATCAACGCCTGCATTTTCAGAAGGTCCGGACACTGTGGCGGTGCCGTCTTCTTCAACGTAGTAGATGACATCTCCGAAAGTGCCTTTGATTTCCTCTTCTGCGGAGGCGGTGATTACGGGTAAAGCGCTTATCAGCAATAATGCCGTAAGAATAATGCAGAGTGTCTTTTTCATAGTAAATCCCTCGCTTTATCTGAAGATTTTGTAAGGTGACGTTTTATCAATTTTATTGTATATCTATGTAAAGAGTCTGTCAACATAGACGAGAGTTTTTAAAAAACCGAAGAATCTATCACCTTCTGTCTGTAATACAAACAAAAGCGGCAAAATGTCTCAACGATTTAATAGAAAACTAAAACAAAAACGGCAAATCAGAAGGGTTGCTTCTCACAAAGATGATAAAAACCACGATAAGATACATCGTGGTTTTTCTTGTGTTTGTTCGATTGAAGAAGTATTGCATTTTTTGTACAAATGCTATTTGGGTGATACCCAAATCCTTTTACACCAAAGCGAAAAAAGCAAGTGATATTCTGTGCTGACGCACAGAGTGATATTTTCACTTTGTGAAAGTGATATTACTCCTCGGTCGTAGTGATATTTTATTCGACCGAAAACTATCCGCAGGATAATACCACTATGCGAAAGCCTAATATAACTGCGAAGCAATATCACTCGACTTTGGCGAATAAAACTGCGAGACTTCCCAAAGGGAAGTCTCGCAAGATGTGCCGTTTAATCTTTTTATATGGATAATTACTTAACGTGCCAGAGCTCGGTTGCGTACTGGAGGATAGTTCTGTCGGAGCTGAATGTACCTGCGTTTGCAGTATTCTTGAGGCACTTTCTGCCGAAAGCAACTCTGTCGGAATACTCCTGGTTGCAACGAATCTTGGTGTCAACATAATCCTGAAGGTCCAGGAGGAGGAAGTAGTGGTCGGGTGCGTGCCAGCACTTGCCGTCCAGAATGCCTTCCCAAAGCTCGCGGAAGCTGCCCTCGCCCCAAGCGCCGTCATCATTGAATGTGCCGTTAACGAGAGTGTCAACAACTCTTCTGATGTACTCGTTCTGCTCGTAGATAGCTCTGGGGCTGTAACCCTCGCGCTTGAGTCTCTCGATTTCCTCAACTCTTGCGCCGAAGATGTACTCATTCTCCTCGCCTGCGTGCTGTGCGATTTCAACGTTAGCACCGTCGTAGGTACCGAGAGTAACTGCACCGTTGAGCATGAACTTCATGTTACCTGTACCGGAAGCCTCTGTACCTGCTGTGGAAATCTGCTCGGAAACATCAGCAGCAACAACAATCTTCTCTGCGTAGGAAACGTTGTAGTTGGAAACGAAGATAACTTGGAGCTTGTCCTTTGTATCGGGATCGTTGTTTACGAGGTTTGCAATCTCGTTGATATACTTGATGATAGCCTTGGCTCTGCGATAACCGGGAGCAGCCTTAGCACCGAAGATGAATGCTGTGGGGTTCCAGTTCTCAAGCTTGCCGTCCTTGATGAGGAAGTAGATGTAGAGAATGGAGAATGCATTGAGAAGCTGACGCTTGTACTCGTGGAGACGCTTAACCTGAATATCAAAGATGAAGTCGGGGTTAAGGTCGAAGTCTTCCATCTTCTTTACATATTTAGCAAGCTGCTTTTTCTTTGTAGCCTTGATTTTGTTGAACTCTTTAACTGTCTTGTCGTCGAGCATATCGTTAAGAGCGGAGAGCTTTGAGAGGTCTCTCTGCCAGCCGTCGCCGATTCTGTCGGTGATGAACTTGGAGAGCTCGGGGTTGCAGAGACCGAGCCAACGGCGCTGTGTGATACCGTTTGTCTTGTTCTGGAAACGCTCGGGATAAATAGCGTACCACTCTTTGAGAACGTCGTTCTTGAGGATTTCTGTGTGAATCCAGGCAACGCCGTTTACATAGCTGGAAGCATAGATACCGAGACGAGCCATGTGAACTCTCTCGCCGTCGATGATGCACATCTGGCCAAGCATCTCGTCAGAGAGGCCGCGGCTTCTGAGGTCGCACATTTCCTTCTCATTGATTCTCTCAATGATGGAGTAAATCTCGGGGATAACCTCACGCATAAGGGAGATGCTCCACTTCTCGAGAGCCTCAGCCATAACGGTGTGGTTGGTGTATGCAAATGTCTTCTGAGCGATATCGAAAGCCTCGTCAAAGCCGATGCCCTCAAGTGCGAGAAGACGGATAAGCTCGGGGATACAGCAGATGGGGTGAGTATCGTTGAGCTGGCAAGCGTTGAGCTCTGCAAAGCGGGAGAAATCGCTGCCGTACTGTGCCTTATACTTTCTGATGATATCCTGGAGAGAAGCAGAGCAGAAGAAGTACTGCTGCTTGAGTCTCAGAACCTTACCCTCGCGGGAGTTGTCGTTGGGATAGAGAACCTTGGAGATGTTCTCGGCATCGTTCTTTGCCTTGATGGACTCGTCGTATCTGCCCTCGTTGAACTGGAGGAAGTTGAACTCGTCAACAGCCTCTGCTTGCCACAGACGGAGAGTGTTGATGTTCTTTGTGCCGTAGCCGATGATAGCCATATCATAGGGAACAGCAACAACAGTCTGGTCAGCGAACTTAACGGTAACAGCGTCCTCAAGACGTCTGATGCACCAGGGATCGCCGAACTTCTGCCAGTCGTCAGCAGTCTCTACCTGATAGCCGTTCTCGATGGACTGCTTGAAGAGACCGTACTTGTAGCGGATGCCGTAGCCGTCAAGGGGAATATCGTGAGTTGCAGCAGAGTCAAGGAAGCAAGCTGCGAGTCTTCCGAGACCGCCGTTGCCCAGAGCTGCATCGTCGATATCTTCGAAATCGTTGATGTTCATACCCTTGGATTTGAGAAGAGTCTTAACCTCATCCAGAGCGCCGAGGCAGTAGAGGTTGTTATAGATCATTCTGCCCATGAGGAACTCTGCGGAGAAGTAGTATGCTCTGCGCTTTTTAGCGTGGTTTTTCTGGCTCTTTGCCCAGTTGTCTGCGATTTCGTTCATAACAGACTTGCCGAGAGCAAGGTGAAGCTGCTCTTTGGTCAGCTCCTTAGGCTTTTTACAATATGCACTTTTTGCAATAGTTTCAAGATTCTCAATAATTTTACTCATTGTTTAGTCCTCCAGTCTATTGTAGGTAACTACCATTTCCTTTAATTTTGCGGCGAGCTCATTTGTGAGCGCACCTTTATCAATTCTCCATTCCCAGTTGCCGCCGAGAGTGGAGGGGGTGTTGATTCTTGCTTCGCTGCCGAGACCAAGGATATCCTGCATCTGGATGATAGCGAAGTTTGCACGGCTCTCATAAGCAGTGCGGATGATGCCCCAGTTGAAGCCTTCCTCGTCAGAGATGTGACAGTAGCTTCTTGCGTAGTTGATGTCGCTCTCCTTTGCCTGAGACATCCAGCCCATAAGGGTGTCGTTGTCGTGAGTACCGGAGTAAACAACGCAGTTTTCGGGATACTTGTGGGGGAGATAGTCGTTCTCTTCGCCGCTGTCAAAAGCGAACTCGAGAACTTTCATGCCGGGATATCCGCTGTCCTTGAGGAGCTGGATAACGCCGGGGGTAAGAGTACCGAGGTCCTCAGCTACGATTTCGATGTCGCCCAGAGCCTCACGCATCAGGTTGAAGAACTGAATGCCGGGACCCTCCATCCAGCTGCCGCCGATAGCGTTCTCAGCGGGGAAGGGGATGGCGTAGTAGCTGTCGAAAGCTCTGAAGTGGTCGATTCTTGTGATATCAAAGAGAGCGTCGGCTGCCTTGATACGCTGGAACCACCAAGCATAACCTGTTTCCTTGAGGTACTCCCAGTTGTAGAGGGGGTTGCCCCAGAGCTGACCTGTTGCGGAGAAGTAATCGGGGGGACAACCTGCAACGCAAACGGGGTTTCTCTGCTCATCCAGCCAGAACACCTCGGGGTTTGCCCAGGTGTCAGCTGAGTCCATAGCAACATAGATGGGCATATCGCCTAAAATCTTGATGCCGAGGGAGTTAACATAAGCGCGGAATTTCTCCCACTGCTCGTAGAATTTAAACTGGAGGAAGCTCCAGAAACCGATTTCATCGGAGAATTTTCTTGTATAGCGGGCAACAGCCTTCTCATCGCGGAGACGGATAGACTCGTCTTCCCACTCTGTCCAGGCCTTCATGCCGAAGCTCTTCTTTACAGCCATATAGAGAGCGTAGTTCTTGAGCCACTTGCAGTTCTTTCTCTTGAAAGAGGAGAAAGCCTTTGCCTCGGGAGCGTCCTTTCCGAGAGCCTTGAAGTTCTCGTATGCGATACGGAGCACCTCGAAGCGGCTGTTATATACCTGCTCGTAATCAACGTAGCCGGGGTTTGTGCCGAAGTTGTATTTTTCGATCTCTTCCTTTGTAAGGAGGCCTTCCTCACAGAGCATATCCAGGTCAATCATATAGGGGTTGCCTGCATAGGTGGAGAAGGACTGATAGGGAGAGTCGCCGTAGCTTGTGGGGCCAACGGGAAGTATCTGCCAGATTTTCTGACCGGATTCTTTCAGAAAGTCTGCGAACTTGTAAGCTTCTTTACCTATTGTACCGATGCCGTAGGGAGAGGGCAGAGAGGTAATAGGCATAAGAATACCTGCACATCTTGACATAAAATCATCTCCTGCATAGATTTAGTTTTGATATTGAGTCACGCTCAAAATCGGAAGTATCCGAAAATAGTTTGCTGGATAAAAATTCAGAGGGATATAATCGCGAGGGTGGGAATACCGAAATCTCGGGATTATATCACACTAAACCATTATAGTCATCAAAATTTTACCATAAACGTTTTGATTTTGCAAGTGTTAAAAGCCCAAAAGTGGCTTAAATACTGATAAATGCACAATAAAGTGCCAGATTTGCAGCGAGTTGGCGATTTTTGTCCCTGTTGTTATTTTTTGCACTAAAATCGGCTTTAATGATTTCCGTTTTTGTCTTTGCGGCAACTCCGATATATACAAGACCCACAGGCTTGCCTGCGGTACCCCCAGAGGGGCCTGCAATACCTGTTGTGGAGAGAGCGATATCGGCGTCGGAGAGGCGAAGCACTCCCTCGGCCATTTCCTTTGCAGTCTGCGGAGAAACAGCTCCGAAAGCCGCCAGAGTATCGGCAGAGACCCCGAGGACTTTTTCCTTGATGCTGTTTGCATAGGAGCATACTCCACAGTCAAAAACGGATGAAGCGCCGCTTTGGTCGGTTATCAGTTTGCTCAGAAGTCCTCCTGTGCAACTTTCTGCCGTGGCAATTTTTATGTTGTGGGAGGAGAGCTTCCCGATGAGCAAAGCAGGGATTTCGTCCATAGTGATACGCTTCTCTTCAAGTTCGCGAAGAAAGTCGTTTTCGGTTATTGTTCTGATATTGTTATCCATACTATCACCTGAAAATCTGCAATGAATATATGCACATATTTTAACATTTTAAGTTTATTATTGCAATACAGCGGTTTTTTTGGTATATTTTAGAGGTATGAAAGCGAGGACTTTATTATGGCTTGGTTTTTTACAGAAGAAGAAATAAATTCCGATAAATATACTGTGTCGGGTGAGGATGCCCGACACATGGAAAAGTCCCTTCGTATGAAGGTCGGGGAGTCGGTTACTCTTGTGACTCCCTCCGGAATGGAGCATCACTCGGAGATTTCTCAGTTTACACCCTCAGGAGTAGAGGTGAGGGTGATTTCGAAGAATCAGACGCTTCAGGAAGCGGATATCAGAGTGACACTGTATCAATGCCTTCTCAAAGGTGATAAGATGGACTTTGTCATTCAGAAAGCGGTGGAACTCGGCGTGACGGAAATAGTCCCTGTGGTGTCCTCGAGATGCGTGTCTCGTCCTGATGATAAGTCCATCCGCAAAAAGGTTGAGCGCTGGCAAAAAATTGCACTGTCTGCCGCACAGCAGTCCATGCGCGGGCGTGTGCCTGAAGTAACTCCTGTTTTGAATTTTGCCGAGGCGGTGAAAAGCGCAGCAGAGAAGAGTCGCGGAGTTATCTTTTATGAAGGCGGCGGCGAAAGCCTGAGAGACCTTGTGAAAGAGGATAAAAAAGAGGATATCTCGATTTTTATCGGCAGCGAGGGTGGCTTTGATTTGTCTGAGGTTCAGTTTGCAAAGGAGCATGGAGTAGTCCCCGCAACTCTGGGCAAACGTATCCTCAGAGCGGAGACGGCGCCTCTTGCGGCACTTTCTGTAATAATGTGCCTCAGCGGTAATATGGACTGATTAAAGAATTGATTTTACAAAGGAAGGTTTTTATGACAGGTATTATTTGTGCTATGGATTTGGAGCTTCAGGGAATTCTGGAGATGATGACTGTTGACACAGAGTGTGAGAAATCAGGAATAAAATTCTACAAAGGAAAAATCAAAGGCGCGGATGCAGTAATTGCCCAGTGCGGTATCGGCAAGGTAAACTCGGCTATCTGCACCCAGATTATGATAGACCTCTTCGACGTCAGCGAAATTATCAACAGCGGTGTTGCAGGTGCATTGAGCCTTGACGTTACCGTTGGCGACGTGGTGGTGGCAACTGCGGCGGTACAGCACGATTTTGACTCTACCGCTTTCGGTGACCCCAAGGGAATGCTGGAGTTTGACGGGGAGAAGATTATAGAACTTCCTGCTGACGAGGCTCTGGGTGAGGAACTTTTTGAGTGCGCAAAGAATCTGGAGAATACAAATGTTTTCAGAGGTGTTGTTGCAACGGGCGATAAGTTTGTGGCGGACTCCGAGGAGAGACTTGCTATCGGCAGGGAATTCTCTGCCCTTGCCTGTGAGATGGAGGGCGGCGCTATGGCACACGTTTGCAGACGCGCAAAGGTTCCCTACTCAATACTTCGTTCCATCTCCGATGACATCGGACACAACACAACAGTAAGTTTTGATGAGTTCAAAGTTATGGCGGCGGAAAAAACCGTGAGAATTCTCTCTGATTTCTTCGAGAGAAAGGCGGGATGATATTTTCGTCTCTGATGCAGAAATGAGTTGTCCCCTGATAGTAGTTTCTTGACTTTTTGGGGATATAATGTTAAGATTCAAGGCAAGAGGTGAGTATACCTATGACCAAATATGTCAGAATGTTCAAGTGGCTTGTTGTTTTACTTGCCGGAGGTTCATTTGTACTGTCCGTTACGTTTCTTCCATATTTTGCGAAGTCGGTTGCGTGGCGTTTTCCCGAATACGATTACCTTTTGTATCCTGTGCTGTTTTTTCTCTGGGCAAGTCTCATAGGATTCTATTATATGGTAGTGCTTGTTATCAACATTCTCGGTAATGTGCAGTCGGGCAAAGCTTTTACGGTGACAACTGCAAAGCTTTTTGACCGCATAGCGCTGATGGCTTTAGTGGAGATTATAGCCTATGTGGTAGGGTTTGTGGCAGTTTCCATAATTATTATGAAAGCCCATCCGTATTTCATTTTTGCACTTGCCATTGTCACTTGCGTTTGTCTGGCGCTTATGGGATTCTGCAAAATTATGAAGCATCTTCTTTTGAGAGTTGTTGATATCAAGGAAGAAAATGACTATACAGTATGAGGAGGATTCGCGGTGGCTGTTAAAGTAAAACTCGAGGAGCTTCTCAAGGAAAAGAAAATTACGGCAGGAGACCTTGTGAAAATGACAGATATTGAACCTGCAAAACTTTCTCTTCTGAAGAGCAACAAGGCTCACGCGGTTAAATTTGAAACCCTGGACAAGATTTGTCGGGCGCTGGGATGTCAGGTGTCTGATATTCTGGAGTACAGCGAATAAATTAATATGATTTTTCAGTCGCACAGCAACTTTAAAAGCTGTGCGGCTTTTTTCTTTTCTGCATAAGGCAGAGTGAAGGTAAGCGGTCGGGAACTTCTGACGTAAATTTTCAGGTTGCATTTTCCGAAAATTCGCTTTATGGGGCCTGCACATATTTGAGCGGCGATGATGTTTTCTCTCGGGATGAAGGCTTCCTGCATCAGAACACCCTTGAAAGTGCGGATTTTTATGAGGTCGGGTGTCAGGGCACAGTAGGTTTTTGTGAAGCGGAAATGCGCAAAGTAAAAGAGGAAAATCCCTGCTGAAAACAGGGGCAGGAATATTTCTGCGGACAGAAAGAGAGGCAGATAATTTTTTGGAACAATGCAGATTGCAGAAAGGGTGCAAAGGAGGACAATGGGGATAATGCAGTATGCCCATCGGGAGTTGGCGGCAGGCGTGACGCGCAGGAGTTCTCTCTGCCCCGTAGGGAGTTTTTTCTCAAGAAAATCGTAGCAATTTTCAGTTTTTTCACCAAGCATCAGGGGGATGTTGCCGCCGTTTTCGGGCTGAGGGATATGTGCCCACAGGGTGCGTCGGCGAAGGAGCGTGCCGACGACGCCTGCGGTGAGTATGTGGGCGGTGATGTGCCTTTCGCTGAAAACAAAGGTGACCTGTGGGATTAATCCGTACATTACTTTTATGACTCCGCCTTGACGGAAAAATCTGTGGCGCAGAATTTTTGTGAGATTTGAGAGGGTGAGAACTCCCCAGAGAATAAGCAGAAAAAACGCAAAGAGTCTCAGGGAATAGGGCAGGAACCGAAGGATAAAGAGGAGTTCTCTGTCGATGCTTTCGGCAAGCTTCAGCGCATCTGTCAACTGAAAAAATCGGGATGAAAACCGAAGGAAAGACAACGCTGCCACAAGGCCTGCAATACTGTGAGTGAGGTCTATGCTTGAAATAATCAGAGCCGAGAGCGGGGTGCGCCTGGCGTTTTTGCTTTTATTGATATCGGGAAAAGCGGAGCGAAGCAGAAGGCGGGCTGATTTTTTCTGAATCAGTACTTTTTTCAGAAAGGTGTTGCCGTTAAGTCTGACTTCGCTGCTGCTGGAGAAAAGGTGCAGGGGACTTCTGGTGACGGATATACTGCGAAGAGATTTGTGGGAAATCAGAATGCTCCGTCTTATCACAACCCCTTTGGTAAAATTCAAGGTGCTCTTTTTCCCGATGAGGGAGGTGCTTTTGTAAACAAAACAGGATAAGATTGCTGTCAAAGCAAGAAGTGCGATATCGGGGATAATGAGTGTTTTGACAGAAATTTCTCTTTCAAACAGAAACTCATAGGGAATACTCAGAATAAAGACGGACCATCGCAGAAAAAAAGATGCCGCTGTGAGCAGAGAGATTTTATATGTTGTTTTTTTCATAGTGTTCACTCTTTGCGGGTTTCAGTTTTTTGCGAAGGATGCTTGCGGCGGTTTCGTCAAGGGGAAAGGTGAGGAGTTTTCTGCCCCGACAGTAGATGACAAGATGAGCAAGGCCCAGTTTTCGGGATAAGGGCGTGGAGAGGCTTTCGATTGCCTCGATGCCTGAGAAATCCAAGCACAACTCCCGTCTTATCAACGCGCCGTAAGTAAGGGTGATGCGGTTGTGGGAAAGGGTGATGCCGAGGCTTCTGTATCTCAGATAAAAAAGCATAAAAGAAGCGGCAATGGTGAATCCGAAAGCGAGGAAGAGAAAGGCGCGATGTTCCCTGAAAAAACCTGTCAGCAGCACGAGAAGTACGGCAGAAACAATGATAATCCGAATATACCAGAGGATAAGTATTCTTTTAGCAATCATTTCTTCACCGCCTTTTTGTTATTATGTGCCGAAGATAAAAAAATAAAGCACGGTCTCAAAAAACCGTGCTTCATAATGTTTATTGGATTTGAATTTATCAGAGTTTCTCCACTTCGTCAGCGGCATCTTCGAAGTAATCCCCAACGAAAAGCTCCATGGAGCCTGTGTCGGTACACTTGGCAAGGGAGGGGTCGATGGGAAGTCTTGCGATAACCTTGGTGCCGTATTTTTTGGCAACCTCGTCAGTGTGGCTTTCGCCGAAGATGTGGTGCTCTTTGCCGCAGTCGGGGCACTTGAAGTAACTCATGTTTTCAACGATGCCGATGATGGGAATGTTCATAAGCTCTGCCATCTTTGCGGCTTTTTCAACTATCATTGAGACAAGCTCCTGAACGGAGGCTACAACGATAATGCCGTCCAGAGGAATGCTCTGGAATACAGTAAGGGGAACATCGCCTGTTCCGGGGGGCATATCGATGAACATATAGTCTATATCGTTCCAGATGAATTCTGTCCAGAACTGCTTGACGGTACCTGCGATAACGGGGCCTCTCCATACAACGGGGTCGGTCTCGTTTTCAAGGAGCAGATTGATGGATACCACGTCGATGCCTGTCTTTGTGGTGACGGGCAGAAGTCCCAGCTCTGTGCCTGTGCATTTCTCTTTGATACCGAATGCCTTGGGGATAGAGGGGCCTGTGATATCAGCATCCATAATGGCGGTCTTGAAGCCGCGGCGGTTCATGCTGACTGCCATGGCTGAGGTGACAAGGCTCTTGCCTACGCCGCCCTTACCGGACACAATGCCGATAACTTTCTTGACGCTGCTCATTTTGCCCAGTTCTTCTTTTTGAATGGTGTTTTCGCCTTTTGAGTGGCAGTTTTCGCCGCAGGTTTCACAGTTGTGAGTGCAACCCATTTTGAATTACCTCTTTTCTAAGTCTTGCTGTTTTGGTGTTTACAGTGGTTTTATATTATTCTTCGCAGTTTGTTCTGAAAATAACAAACATACCTGCCTTGACTTCATCTTTGCAGGGAGTTACATCAGAGATGCGGATTTCTTTTTCGCTGTCAAACTGAAGGTCCATATCGTCAACAACCATCAGAGCGCCCTCGCACTCTGCATCGGCAACCTCAAAGCAGCCGCACTCTTCACAATTGCAGCAGGTTTCTTCCTCTGCGGTGTCACAGGTGTCGCACTTGTCGCAGGTGTCGCCTACCATCTCGTAACCGCTGATGAATGTGTAGGGGATGCCGTAACCGAGAGCAACACAGGCAAGGATAAAGAGGGGGCTGTAAGGAAGGGGAGTTGTGGTGCCTAAGTTTGCAATAGCGGTGTGGAAGGGGAGCTTCTCGATAAACTGTGCCAGAATGATATACAGAGCGGGAATGTCGAGAAGGAGAAGTGTAAAGAGGCTGAAGCGCATAACGGGCTTGCCTTCGCCGACTCTGGTGGCGTAGAAGACAACAAGACCGAATACGGTGAATACAGCCATATTGATGTAGGGTGCCAGATCCGCAACGCTGGAAGCAGCGGTGAGGAAAAAGTAGGAGCACACAATGTAGCCTAAAATAAGGAAAGCGGAAAACAGAAGGTTAAGAGCGTCTCTTTTGCCTGGTTTTTTCATAGTTAACATCCTCCGATATAAAAGTGTTTTTATATTATATCACAAGGGAAGCGTGATAGGAAGAACTTTTTTTGCAATTTATACCCTTGCTTTTGCTACAAGGCATACCCAACCGCCGTCGGTGAGGGTTTCCTTTATCTCGAAGTTGTCCCCGATAGCACCCAGTACATCATTAAGACGGCTCTCGATGATGCCGCTCATAATGTAAACGGAGTCTTCGTTCATAAATTTGCGGACGTCCTTGGAGAGCATAATAATTGCATCTGCCACGATGTTGGCGGCAACTACGTCGTAGGTGCCCTCTACCTTGTCGGTAAGGTTACCTGCTACGAAGGTGCACTTGTCAGTGACCTGGTTGAGCTCTGCGTTTTCCTTTGCGGTACGTACTGCGGTGGGGTCGATGTCCACGCCGAAAGCACTCTCTGCACCCAGAAGCACGCCTGCAATAGAGAGGATACCGCTTCCGCAGCCTACATCAAGAAGGGTGGTGGAGTCGGTTACATACTTCTCCAGCTGTGCAAGGCAGAGTCTGGTGGTCTCGTGGTTGCCTGTGCCGAAGGCAAGGCCGGGGTCGATGTTGATGATTTTGCGGTCTCCTGCGTCTATCTCATCTCTCCAGGTGGGACGGATGAGGAGCTTCTCGCCAACGGGAATGGGGAAGAAATACTGTCTCCAGTTGTTTCTCCAGTCCTCCTCGTTGCAACAGAGAGTGTGGATTTCGTTATCGACACCCTCGGTGAGAAGGCGCTCTCTGAGGAAGGCTATGGATTCGGCAGGGTTTTCCTCGGGGCTTATGTAAACGTGGATAAGCACCCTGGACTTGTCCTTGCTCAGGAGTTCCTCGTCGATAAGGTCGATGTGGGCTATCTCCATAACCTCTTCGTTTAAGTTGGAGTAGTCCTCGATATAGATGCCGTAGGGCACTACCATGTGGGCGATTGCCTCGGCGGTTTCGCTGTGTTTTCTGTCAACGGAAATGATGATTTCGGTCCAGTCCATAGTATACCTCGAAATTTATATTATTTATCCGAAAATGCTTTTGATTACATCGGAGAAGCTTTTTCTCTTGGAATAGTTTTTGTCCGAAGATGCGGCTTCAAACTGCTTCAGCAGGTCCTTCTGCTTGGAACTTAAATTGCGGGGAACATCAACGGTTACCTTGACGTACTGGTCACCTCTGCCCTTGCCGTTCAAGTGGGGGATGCCCTTACCCTTGAGCTTGAAGATATCTCCGGGCTGTGTGCCGTCGTGTACGGCATAGCTTACCTTGCCGTCGATGGTGGGAACAATGACTTCTGCACCCAGAGCCGCCTGAGTATATGTCAGGGGAAGTTCGCACCATACGTCGTCTCCCTTGCGTTCAAAAATGGGATGGGGACGGACGTTTACATATACGCGGACATCGCCTGCGGGGCCGCCGTTGATGCCGGTGCTGCCCTGACCGCTTACATTGAGAAGCTGGTCGTTGTTCACGCCTGCGGGAATGTTGATTTCGATTTTTCTTGTGGTCTTGTGTCTGCCCTGACCGCCGCATACCTTACAGGGGTGCTCGATAACCTTACCTGTGCCGCGACAGGTGTCGCAGACTCTGGAGGTCTGAACAACGCCGAAGGGGGTACGCTGGTTTACGGTTACCTGACCTGTACCGCGACAGGTGGAGCAGGTCTTTGCAGAGGTGCCCTTCTTGGCGCCTGTGCCGCCGCACTCCTTGCAGTTTACGGTGGCATTGAAGCTGATTTCCTTCTTGCAACCTTTTGCGGCTTCATCAAAACTGATGGTTACGGTGGTTTCGATATCCGCACCGCGTCTGGGTGCGTTGGGGTTGGCGCTTCTTCTGCCGCCGAAACCTCCGAAGCCTCCGAATACACTGTTGAAGATATCGCCGAAGTCGATATCCTGATTGAAGGGGGAGCCGCCGTAGCCGCCGCCTGCACCGTAGTTGGGGTCTACACCTGCGTGTCCGAACTGGTCGTATCTTGCGCGTTTATCCTTGTCGGAAAGCACCTCGTATGCCTCGTTGACTTCCTTGAACTTTGCCTCGGCTTCTGCGTTGTCGGGGTTTAAGTCAGGATGGTACTTCTTCGCAAGCTGTCTGTATGCTTTTTTTATTTCGTCGTCAGTAGCGCCCTTCTGGACGCCCATTACCTCATAGTAATCTCTCTTATCAGCCAAGCTTTCACCCTCTGTCTTATAAACACCGCAAAGGCTGCCTCAAAAAATGAGGCAGCTTCTGCGTATTACTTTATATTATGATTTTTTGTTTGTAGCGGTGATTAACCCTCTACATCTGTGAAGTCGGCATCGTAAACGTTGCCGTCAGCACCGGGAGCAGGACCGGCAGGATTTTCGCCCTGTGCTGCCTGTGCTGCCTGTGCCTCCTGAGCTGCTGCCTGATAGAGCTTTGTGGATACCTCGTAGAGAGTCTTCTGGAGGTCTTCCTTAGCAGCGTCGATGAGTGCCTTGTCGTCCTTCTGGATAGCATCCTTAACAGCCTGTGCTTTGGTGTTGAGTGCTGTCTTCTCGTCCTCGGAAATCTTGTCGCCTGACTCGGAAACAAGCTTCTCTGCCTGATATGCCATGTTCTCGGCTTCGTTCTTTGCGTCTACGGTCTCGCGGCGCTTTTTGTCCTCTGCGGCAAACTGCTCTGCTTCCTTCACAGCCTTGTCGATGTCGTCCTTGGACATATTTGTGGAGGAGGAGATAGTGATGTTCTGCTCCTTGCCGGTGCCGAGGTCCTTTGCGCTTACGTTAACAATGCCGTTGGCATCGATATCGAAAGTAACCTCGATCTGGGGGATTCCTCTGGGAGCAGGAGCAATGCCTGTGAGAGCAAAGAGACCAAGCTGCTTGTTATCTCTTGCAAACTCTCTCTCACCCTGAAGAACGTTAATCTCAACCTGTGTCTGGTTGTCAGCAGCAGTAGAGAAAATCTGGCTCTTCTTTGTGGGGATGGTTGTATTTCTGTCGATAATCTTTGTCATAACTCCGCCCATGGTCTCAACGCCCAGGGAAAGGGGAGTAACGTCAAGGAGAAGGAGACCCTCAACCTCGCCGCCGAGAACACCTGCCTGAAGTGCTGCGCCGATAGCTACGCACTCGTCGGGGTTGATGCCCTTGAAGGGCTCTTTGCCGATGAGGCTCTTGACTGCTTCCTGAACAGCAGGAATACGGGAAGAACCGCCTACCATAAGAACCTTGTCGATTTCGCCAATCTGAAGACCGCTGTCTTTCAGCGCCTGTCTTACGGGGATAATGGTCTTCTCAACCAGGTCTGCGGTAAGCTCGTTGAACTTTGCTCTGGTGAGTGTCATGTTAAGGTGCTTGGGACCTGTTGCATCTGCTGTGATGTAGGGCAGGTTGATATCGGTGGAAGTAACACCGGAAAGTTCGATTTTTGCCTTCTCTGCAGCTTCCTTGAGTCTCTGCATTGCAAGGTTGTCGTTTGCAAGGTTGATGCCTGCCTCTGTGTTGTAGCTCTGAACGATCCAGTCGATGATTCTCTGGTCGAAGTCGTCGCCGCCGAGACGGTTGTTACCTGCGGTTGCCAGAACTTCCTGAACACCGTCGCCCATCTCGATGATGGATACGTCGAAGGTGCCGCCGCCAAGGTCATAAACCATAACCTTCTGGTCGGTCTCCTTGTCGATGCCGTAGGAGAGAGCAGCGGCTGTGGGCTCGTTGATAATTCTCTTTACGTCGAGACCTGCGATTTTACCTGCATCCTTGGTAGCCTGACGCTGTGCGTCGGTGAAGTATGCGGGAACGGTGATAACTGCCTGAGTAACCTTGTCGCCGAGATAAGCCTCTGCGTCGGTCTTGAGCTTCTGGAGAATCATTGCGGAAATCTCCTGGGGTGTGTATGCTTTGTCGCCGATAGTTACTTTGTAATCTGTGCCCATCTCTCTTTTGATGGATGCTACTGTGCCCTGGGGGTTGGTGATAGCCTGACGCTTTGCAACCTGACCTACCATACGCTCGCCGTTTGCAGAGAATGCAACAACGGAAGGTGTTGTACGGGCGCCTTCTGCGTTAGCGATAACTACGGGCTCGCCGCCTTCGATAACTGCTACGCAGGAGTTTGTTGTACCAAGATCGATACCAATTGTCTTTGCCATAATTAATTCCTCCAAATATAAAATGTTTGATTATATACTTTTAAGTAACACCTGTTACGGTGTGGTTGTTGTGTTTTTTATCAGCAATTTGCTACCTGCACCATAGCGGGGCGGATAACCTTCTCGCCTATCTTGAAGCCCTTCTGGAAAACCATCGCGATGGAGTTTGCGGGAAGCTCTTCGTTGTCTGTACGGGAAATTGCGTTGTGAATCATGGGGTCGAATGCATCGCCGATTTCGCCGAAGCCCTCAACGCCCAAGTCTTCGAGACATTTTTTCAGCTGGTTGGCAATAAGCTCGATTCCCTGACGCTCGCTTTCACTCTCGGTGGGAGCGGCAAGTGCGGCATTGATGCTGTCCAGAAGAGGCAGGAGCTTTTCTACTGCCTTGGCGGTAGCGTCTGCATACAGGGAAAGTTTTTCCTGCTGAGTTCTCTTTCTGTAATTGTCGTACTCTGCGGCAAGACGCAGATAGTTGTTTTTCTGGATACCCAGCTCCTCTGTGAGTTTTTCTGCTTCGGATTTCTCGGCAGGCTCTGCGGGAGCGTCTGCCTCTTCGGAGACTGTTTCTGTCTCTTCGACACAGGTCTCCTCAAGGATTTCCTCGGGAGTGCTACACTGTTTCTTACTCATATATATTGCTCCTTTGTGTTTATCTTGATTTATTAAAGGTCTACCATTTCGCTGAGGAGGTTTCCCACCGACTGAGCGATATAGTTGACAGCACCCATAGCATCAGCAAAATCCATTCTGCCGGGACCGAAGAGTGCAACAGCACCTGCTGCCGTGCCTTCGATTTCGTATCGGGCACAGATTACTGCCGCGGTTAGAAGTTCTGCCCGCCTGCATTCGGTGCCCAGATATGCACACAGATTTGCTTTCTGGGAAAGCAGGAGTTTTGCTACCTGCTCTGTGTCGCTTAAAAATCCCAGGATGCCTCTGGAAGTTACGGGGTCAACCTCGGGGGCGAAAAGAAGTTTGGTTTCGCCGTGAAGACAGAGCTGAACCACCTGTGCAGAAGCGGCAATTTCCATAATGGCGGTGAGCGCCTGGGGAATTACCAGGAAGAGCTCTGTGAATGAAGCGGCAACTGTCTGCATAAAGGGTTTGTTAATCTGTGAAAGAGGCACGCCCGAGAGGGCTTTGTTGAGAGTCTCCCTTAGGATTTCCAGCACCTCGTTTGTCACAACGAAGTTGGAACGGAAGAGCTTGCTTCTCACCATACCTGCCGAAGTGACCAGCACCACCATAACCGTGTGTCTGCCTGTGCCGAGAAAGTGAAGTCTGTGAACACGGGCATCTCCTGAAGGAGGGGTGGTGGTGACAGCGGCGTAGCCCGTATAGTCGCTGAGAAGCTTGGCGGCTTCTTTGAGGAGCTGCTCGGGAGTGTCCGCTGCGGCAGAGAGCTTTGCGTCTATATAGTCACGCACCCGTTCGGGAGGAGTGACAGGGGACATCAGGTTGTCGAGATAGTAACGCATACCTTTCTGGGATGGTGCTCTGCCTGCTGATGTGTGGGGCTGGAAAAGGTAGCCTCTGGCGGTAAGGTCCGCCATATCGTTTCTCACGGTTGCCGGAGAGACGTCGATGCCTGTTTCCAGGAGGAGGGTTTTGGAACCTACGGGCTCACCCGTCTGGATGTAGCCCTCAACGATGGCTTTGAGGATTTTTTGTTTTCTGTCTGTCAGCATCCCGACCATCGCCTCCTTTTGCAATTAGCACTCTTACCTTGCGAGTGCTAACTCTATCTATACTTTACACCCGATATCTGGAAATGTCAAGCATATTTTGAATAAAAGATTTGTGAATTATCTGTGTATCGGGGTCGGATTTTGGTGCAAAAGCCTATATATAATAGGAAAAAGATGGGGCGAGGTCTCCCGAAAGTGTGAAAAGTGCAAAAAGCTCTTGTATATATCGACCGAGTATACATCTATATATTGTGTGTTTTTGTGAGGAGAAGAAAACTTTAAAAAAAATCATGCCTAAAATAATAAAAATGCTTGCAATTTTCAGCAGTTGGTGTTATTATTAATCGTACACGATTGCGATAATGGGTTTTTTCTCCGGAAAATCCCTTATTATATTCAGAGATTTTGTTCGTGTTAACGCTTTATAAGGAGGTGGGACAATGCCTAATATCAAATCAGCAAAAAAGCGTGTTAAGGTTATCGCAACCAAGACTGCTCAGAACAAGAGCATCAAATCTGCTCTCAGAACAGCCGTAAAGAAAGCATACATCGCTATCGACACTAACGCCGAGAACAAAGCTGAGGCGGTTCGTCTTGCTGTTAAGAAAATTGATCAGGCCGCCGCAAAGGGTATTCTGCATAAGAACACTGCCGCCAGAAGCAAATCCAATCTTGCTAAGCGCCTCAACGCATCTGCATAATAGCATTTGCATTTCTTAATATGTATAACCTTAAAAGCAGAGTTATCTCTGCTTTTTTTGTTTTTCTAAAAAACTTTTTTCCTTTTGATAAATTTATTGACTTTTATTTCTCATACTGTTATTATTAGTAATGATAAAGGATAACTATGTTTTCCCCGAAGATTATTTAACGGAGGTATGCTATATGAGAAGAAACAATTCTTACGGATGGGTTATTGCTGTGCTGGCAGCCATTATCGCAGTTGGTGCCGCAGTTGCTACATTCCTGCTCCTTAAGAAAAAGAAGGACGAGGACAATGAGGCTCTCGAGGAGTATCTCGACAACGCTATCGTCTGATTGTGAAAACTTAAATTGAAGTTGGACAAGGGGTATAATATGCCCCTTGTTTTTTTGTGTAAAAATCCGCAGACAGAAAAGAAGACCGCATACTGTGTGTATGCGGTCTTCTGTGTTTATCAGAGGGTGATTTCGACATAATACCAGCAGTTACCTGAATTGTCATAGGTGTATCCTGCAAATATTTCGCTGTCGTCTGTGTAGATGGTTTCCCCGCCCATATCAATGAAGATTACTCTCTCGTGGTTGGGGTTGATTTTGATGCTGTACAAATCATTGCCGAGAGAGTTCATCTTTTCTCCGGGCCAGAGGGCGTCAAAACTATCTTCGGAATAGGTGTAGCAGTAGATGTCCTGCCAGCCTGCGGTGTTGTAGAGATATACAGTCAGGTTGACTTCCTCGGTGATGGTGTTACCCACGGGGAAAGGGGTCTCAAGCCCTGCTGCAAACTTCTGAATAATGGTGGCATCCTTGACGTTGATTTCGCCGTTGCCGTCGCAGTCGCCTGCGTGTTTTGCGATAAAACTTAATGTTATAAAGCCTGCGGCATATTTCTGAATGTGGGTTGCGTCACGGACATCAGTTTTGCCGTTTAAGTCTGCGTCGCCCAAAGTGTAGGTGATGGTGTCCTTTTGAGGCTCATCGGGAGAACTTGTACCGGGAGCATCGGGCTCGTCGGGTGTGGTGATTTCGTCCCCGGTAGCGGGAGGAGTGGGAACTTCGCCCTCAGCAACAAAGGGAATGCCGTTTTCTTCTGCATACTGCTGAGCGTAGGAGTTCCGGAGTCCGTAGATGGTAAGACCATCCTCGCACTCATAGAAAGCGCTTCCGCCAATCTCGGTTACGCTTGCGGGAATGTGTACTTTTGCAAGATTTCTGCAATATGCAAAAGCGCCGCTTCCGATTGAGGTGACACCCTCGGGAATAGTAATTTCAAGGAAAGAGCGGCACTCGCCAAAAGCCTGGTCGCCGATTCTGGTGTAGTTGCCTGCGGGGAGCTCGGTGAGACTTGCGCAACCTGTGAAAGCGCCGTAAGGAATTTCATCAACAGATGCTGAAAGGGTTACTTTTTCAAGGTCGTAGCAATTTGCAAAGGTGCTTTCACCTATGTAAACAACACTTTCGGGAAGGGTGATTTCCTTAAGCGAGAAGCAAGCCAAAAATGCGTTGTCCTCGATACGGGCAATGCGGTTTCCAAAGTTTATTCTGGTCATTTCCTGACAGTTTGCGAAAGCGGTTGGCTCAATGAGAAAAATGGAGTCGGGAAGTGTCAGTTCGGTGAGGTAGTCAGCTCCCCAGAAAGCGTAATCCCCGATAATCTGTGTGCCCTCGGGTACGGTGTAGGATAAGTCGGCTTTGGCGGAAGGATAGTGCATCAGCTTGTTTGTCTTTGCGCTGAAAAGTACACCGTCGTTACTGAAGTAGTTTTTGTTTTCGGCATCTACTTCGATGGACTCAAGGTCGCTGCACCAGAAGAAGACATCTTCTCCCATAACCTGAAGAGACTTGCCGATTTTGACAAAGGCGAGAGAATCACAACTGTTGAAGGCGTCGTCTGAGAGAATCATCAGGGACTGGGGAAGTGTGATATCGGTAAGGCGGCTGCATCCAAAAAATGCTGCACTGCCGATAGCTTCAAGACCTTCGGGGAAAGTTATGCTCTCGAGACTTTCGTTGAGATAAAATGCAGTGGCTCCGATAAAGCAAACAGATTCGGGAACTTCAAAGGATTTATCCTTTTTGCCGTTGGGGTAAAGCTGAAGGACGGTTTTGTTTTTGTCGTAGAGCACACCGTCTTCGCTGCTGAAGTACTGATTATCGGGAGAAACGGTGATAGCCTCCATAGAGTGCCAACCGTAGAAAAGGTGAGTGCCGATATTCCTGACACCCTTGGGAATATAGAAACTCTGAAGCTTGCCGCAACTTGTGAAAGCTTCATTGCCGATGGTAAGGAGGCTGTCGGGAAGGTTAACTTCCTGAAGATTTGCCATACCTGAAAAAGACTTTGCTTCGAGAGTTTCAATGCCCTCTGATACAGTGACGGAGATGACATCGTCGCTGTCGTCAAAACAGTACATGCCTACTGCGGTAACGGGCATATTGTCAATGGTGGCGGGAACCGTTACCTCGGTATCGGTGCCGTGGTAATCGGTTACGGTGACGTTGCCGTTTTCTGCCTTGTAGCAGAAGTCACCCGAGCACAGAGGCTCGTCGGCGGCACTGACACCTACGGATAAAAGAGAGCATAGGGTTATAAGGCATAATGTAATTGCCAGAATTTTTCTGAAAGCGTTTTTCATAAAAATCCTCCTTATAAACTTAATATAGTATGACTATATCAACTCCTGCGCAGTAAGTCAATGGGGTGGAGATGCGTTAAAAAAATACCGACCACAAAAAACAGGAAATTCACAAAAAAGGGCAAAAAACAACCGCCGTTTAAAACGGCGGTTGAGATTAATACTTTTCAGTTAATTATTCACATTAGTGCAGAGCAAACAACACTCTGCTGTTGCTTGCATTGGTGTTTCGCTACGTTA
Organism: Ruminococcus sp.; assembly: GCA_045654185.1. Taxonomy (GTDB): domain Bacteria; phylum Bacillota; class Clostridia; order Oscillospirales; family Acutalibacteraceae; genus Ruminococcoides. Next base: position 99,720 of record JAZOMY010000004.1, on the reverse strand, counting down.
TTTGTATCAGCCCAGTCCCGCAATTTTCTTCTGAATAGCAGTTGCGTCTTTAACGTTTACACTTGCATCTTCATTGAAATCCGCAAGAAATACTTGTTCTTCATCAAAGGAAATAAGTCCTGCAACTTTCTTCTGAATAGCGGTAGCGTCCTTGATGTTTACGCTTCCATCGCGATTTACGTCACCAAGGTCATACTCGGGCACAGGAGCATCAAGGTCCACAAACTTAAAGCCGTTCTCGGTAGCATATCGCTCAGCGGCAGTGTCCTTGTGTCCGTAAATAACAAAGTCTTTGTTTTTCTGGGGATCGTCGCTGAAAAACAGCATATCGTAACCGAAGGCTTTTTCGCCGATATATTCAACCGAAGCGGGAATTACTACGCTTTCCATGTTATTGCATCCCGCAAACGCACCCTTCATAATTGAGGTCACACTCTCGGGGATAGTGATACTCTCGAGGTTTTTGCAATAATTGAAGGCGTTCGTATCAATTATTTCCACTGTATCGGACAGTGTAGCCTTCCTCAGACTCAAAGAGGACAAAAAGGCACCTGAGCCAATATGGGTAATACCCTGAGGCACAATCACCTCTTCCAGGTTTGAAGAGTAGAACGCATTGTGAGAGATTCCGGCTATTTCATAGCCCAGTGCTTCTGTGGGTAAGGTAACTGAGGTTTGAGTTCCTTCATAACCTGCAAGTGTGGGGGTTTTGTATTCGCTGAAATCAACGACAAAATCATCGATTCTGAATTTGCCGGAGGGATAGGTTGTAATCTTATAGGAGCCGCTGCTGGGATTGAGGTTTCTGTTTCCGTGATAGGTTGCGGTAATTGTGCATTCTCCAATTCCCTTGACACGTACAAGGCCTGATTCACCTACAATGGCTACTGCCTCGTTATCTGATGAATATTCAACGTCGTATATACCCAAAAACTCTGTATTTGCAAGGATATTTATCTCTGTGTTCTTGTTGCTTCTGTCAGTATAGTAGGGCATTTCAACCTCTGATTTTTCAAATACAACCTCAGGGGTTGCTTTTTCGATTTCGATACAGGCTGTGCCTGTTACGACATCGTACCCTTCAGAAGAAACACAATAAGAGATAGTATATGTGCCGCAGTCTATAAGATATCCGGGGTCTCTGTTATAAATTATATACGCGTCAGCCAGAGCCTTCACGCTGTTGTAGTTGCGCGTAAAATCAAAACTTTCTCCTGCTGAGTATTTCACGGTATATTCATCGGGGGTAGCGGTAAAGTTCACAACCAAATCCTCGGTTACCACTTTGCCGTTATAGACCGTGCTGAAACCGTCCACGGTTACATCTAATTTCGGAGTATCAAAGGGAACAAAGGCTATTTCATTGTTTTTGCAATGAGCCTCTGCAGAACTGTTTTTATGGCCGTATATCGTTAAATCTTCGTTCAGGCTGCTGAACATATCGTTTATACCGAATTGCAGAAGAGGGTTATGGATAGTAACAGAAGTTAAAGAGCTGCATCCGTTGAAGGTGCCGCTGGAAATATACGTTACGCCATAGGGAATGTTGATTTCCTGAAGGCATGAGCATCCGAAGAAAACACCGTACTCCAGAGTTTTAAGCCTCTCAGGCATATTTACACGTTGAAGACCATTGCAACCGAAAAATGCATTGCCGTCAATAATCTCCACAGACTCCGGCAGTTTAATATCTTTAAGGGAGTAACAATTACGTAAGAAATCATACGGAATAGTCTTAATGCCCTCAGGAATATCTACGCTTTCAAGCTCGGTACAGCCGATAAACATGCCTTTACCCAGCTTAACCAAATTTTCAGGGAGCGTAACAGATTCGAGAATCTTACATTTTTCAAAGGCATAATCGCCGATTCCCGTAAGGGTAGAAGGCAGTTCTATCTCCTCTAATTCCTGAAAGTGTTCGAAGGCGGAATTTCCTATGTATGTAATGCCCTCGCCCACAACAATCTTGTTTACTGATTCAAAGGCATCGGTCCAAGGTGCATCTGTACTGATAACCTCATAGCGATCGTACTCGGTGTTGTAGTCATACATTCTGCCTGTGCCTGAAAGTGTCAATGTGCCGTCCTTGTAATCCCAGAAAATATCATCTCCGCACTGACGGCTCTGACCGGAACTGAAATCTGAAACCTCAATAGTTGCCGATACCGTCATGGCGGAATTCGATGCTGTAATGGTGGCTACACCTTCACCGACGGCTTTTATCTCATCATTGGTTACTGAGAGAATCTCCGGAGAGTCCGTTGTGAAAACAAAGTCCTCGTTGTTGAGTATAAACTCACCGTATCCATCATAATTCTCGCCTTTGATTACAGGTTCAACGATATCGCTTACAAAGAGCTTCTTTTTTGTTTCAAGCTCTACCTCGTATTTGTATTTCCCGAGATGAATGGAGAATTCCTTTTCTAAAACTTCATCAGAGGTAGCGGTGCCCTCGTCAGGTGACATACCAAAAATCTGAGCCCAGTAGCACTCACCATTGTGAACCACCAAACCTACGCCCATTGAGTCGTAGTCCTCGCCCACAATATTTGCATAATGACCGGGAGAGTTTACCCATCCGTTCATAACTGCGACCGGACTGCCGCTGTAGCCCATGGCTATGTTTTCTCCAAACATATCATAATTAACGGTAAAGCAGGGAGAACCATCAGGGCGGGTGTGGCTGTAATATACCGAGAGCTCTGCGGCACGCTGCATAGCAGCCTCCATCATCTGAAAATTCATTTTAAGGGGGCGGAGACCTTCGGAGGTTCTCACTTCGTTTACCAGTCTCAAGACATCAAATGCCCCTTCATAGTAACAGGTTGCGGTAATTTCGATTGTGGCATCGGGATTGGTGACTTCTGCGGATGCGGCAGGTGCAATCGACAGTATCCCGAGCATAAGTAAAACGGAAAGAATCACAGAGATAATCTTTCTATAAACTTTCATACTAATCACCCTTTCGTTGATTTCATTTTACATCAGTCAACCGTAAAAGTAAATATTGAAACTTAATATCTGTCGGCAGGTTGCTTAGGGTTATTTGAGAAAAAAAGTCGAACAGGGGAGGGCTTGAGACGTGGTTAACCAAATGAATTATACTTTAGTCAACAACTGAAAAATGCTGATACCCGAAAAGGTATCAGCATTTTGTTTACCCTGATATCAGGGAGGTTTGCTAAATCAAAGATGATAGAGTTTTTTTGTCTGGTATCTGGGCTCGCAGGTAAGGTTTATGCCCAGCTTTTTGAAAGTTTTCTCGTCAATGGCGGCAAGGATAACACTGGCGTGTGCCTCGCAGCCGGGAAGATTGTGAAGCTGGTCAAGGGCAATCTGAGCCTTTTCGTCAGTAGCGGCACAGATGGAGAGTGCCAGAAGCACCTCGTCAATGTGGAGTCTGGGGTTGCGGTTGCCCAGATGTCCCACCTTCAGCTTTTGTATGGGCTCGATAATAGTGGGGGAGATAAGATGGATTTCATCATCAATACCGCCAAGATACTTGAGAGCATTGAGAATTGCCGCAGAGGAAGCACCGAGGAGAGAGGAGGTTTTGCCTGTGATTATGGTGCCGTCGGGCATTCTGATAGCGGCGGCAGGCTCTCCTGTTTCTTCGGCTTTTTTAAGGGCGGCACCGATAACGGGTCTGTCGTCGGCACTGAGCCCTGCCTGTTTCATCAGAAGTTCCAGTTTGTAGCAGACATCTTTTTCTACAATACCCTGACGCTGGGAGCACATAGCGCTGTAATATCTGCGGATAATCTCCTGATTTGCGGCTTCGCAGACAATATCATCGTCTACAATGCAGTTGCCCACCATATTAACACCCATATCTGTGGGTGACTTATAGGGGCACTCGCCGAGGATTTCCCCGAACATAGCGCGGAGAACAGGGAAAATCTCAACGTCTCTGTTATAGTTAACGGTGGTTTCACCGTATGCTTCGAAGTGATAGGGGTCAAGCATATTGACATCGTTGAGGTCAGCGGTTGCAGCCTCGTATGCCATATTTACGGGATGCTTCAGGGGGAGATTCCAGATGGGGAAGGTCTCGAATTTGGCGTATCCTGCTTTGACGCCTCTCTTGTGCTCGTGATAAAGCTGAGACAGACAGGTTGCCATCTTGCCCGAGCCGGGGCCGGGAGCGGTGACGATGACAAGTTCTTTCTCGGTTTCGATATATTCATTCTTGCCGTAGCCGTCGTCGCTGACGATAAGGTCAATGTCAGCAGGATAACCGGGGATGGGATAGTGTCTGTATACCTTTACGCCCAGGTCTTCCAGTCGCTTCTGGAACTTCTTGGCGGCAGGCTGGTTTGCATAGCAGGTGAGGACTACGGAGCCTACATAGAGACCAACGCTTCTGAAAACGTCGATAAGTCTCAGGGTGTCCAGGTCGTAGGTGATACCCAGGTCACCGCGGATTTTATTTTTCTCGATATCGGCGGCATTGATAACAATGAGAATCTCGGCCTGCTCGCGGAGTTTGAGGAGCATCTGGAGCTTGCTGTCGGGCGCAAAACCGGGCAGCACTCTTGATGCGTGGAAATCATCGTAGAGCTTTCCTCCGAATTCAAGATAAAGTTTACCGCCGAAACGGTCGATGCGCTCTCTGATTTTTTCAGACTGCATCCTCAGGTATTTATCATTGTCGAAACCTGTCATGTTCATAATCGTACCCCTTCGGCTACCCTAATTTTTCCGATGTTCTGAAAACATTCATCCAAACAAATATTATACAACGGCAGCACGCGGTTTTCAAGGTTAATTTTTATGAGAGTTTGAGAAAAACAGGGGTATTTGCAGGAAATTTTACTTTTTCATACGGGATTTTGACACAAGAGAAGCTATCAGCGAGAAAACAATGGCGGCGGTGATACCTGCGCTGGATGCGTTGAGTGCGCCGCTGAGGATACCTATTGCACCCTTTTCGTCAATGGCATCCCTGACACCCTGCGCCATAAGGTGCCCGAAGCCTATAAGGGGTACGGTGGCTCCTGCTCCTGCGAAGTCTGTGAGATATTCATATACTCCCACTCCTGACAGGATAACTCCCAGTACTACGGCACCCACGAGGATTCGTGCAGGGGTGAGCTTTGTGAAGTCTATGAGAAGTTGTGCCAGAACACACAGTATACCGCCCACCCAGAATGCATTGATAATGTCCATAAAACCATCCTTTACTTGTTAAATTTTTAATTATCGTTGTGGCTATTGAAATAGCACCGTCAAAATGATATATTTATTCTGTATAAATGTAATAGTGCGGGCTTGTCCGCACTGTACCGAGAAAACTTCTCCTTTGGAGGTTAGTATATGGAAAATAGCAAGATAAAATTCCCGAGGAAGCCTTTTTATACCAGAGGCGGCGTAAAGGCTCCTCATAAAAAGAATACTGCTCATACCGACAGCGTGGTGATGCCCTCTCCCAAAGAGGTGCTGATTCCCATGCAGCAGCATATCGGCGCACCCTGTCAGGTGAAGGTGAGTGCAGGAGATACCGTGTATGTGGGTACTGTCATAGGTGACAGCGATGCCTTTGTCTCGGCACCCATTCACTCCAGTGTCAGCGGTACGGTTAAGAAAATCACAAAGATTACCCTGCCCTCCGGCGCTGACTGTGACGCAGTTTTGATTGAGTCTGACGGAAACGACACTCCCGACCCTGAAATAAAAGCTCCTCAGATAAACGGACTGGAGGATTTCCTCAGAGCTGTGAGAGACGGCGGCTTGGTGGGTCTTGGCGGTGCAGGCTTTCCTGCCCACGTCAAGCTCAATGTTCCCAAGGATAAAAAAATCGATACATTACTCATAAATTGTGCAGAATGCGAGCCCTATATCACCGCTGACCACAGGGAAGTTCTGGAAAACTCCTCTGCGGTTATGGACGGAATCTATGCAGTCAAGAGGATTCTGGGTATTGAAAGAGCCATTATCGGTGTTGAGAAAAACAAGCCCGACGCTATTGAAATTCTCAGAAAAATTGCCGACGATACCGATGCCGACCCCGATGATCTGGTGAGGGTTATCCCCTTGAAGGCATCCTATCCCCAGGGTGCGGAAAAGGTGCTTATCAAGGCTTTAACAGGCAGAGAGGTGCCTGCGGGAAAACTCCCTGCCGATGTGGGTTGCATCGTTATGAATGTTGCCTCGGTTGCTTTTATCAGCGACTATATGAGAACAGGTATGCCTCTTATAAAGAAGCGTCTCACCATTGACGGAAGCGCAGTCAATGAGCCTAAAAACGTAATTGTTCCTCTGGGTACTTCCATAAAAGAGGTTATGGAGTTTGCAGGCGGATATAAGGAAGAACCCAGGAAAATGCTTATGGGCGGTCCTATGATGGGTCTTGCCCTTGTGGATGATTCCCTGCCTGTGCTGAAGCAGAACAATGCCATACTTGCTTTCGGCGAAAAGGAAGCAAAACTCAGCGCGGCTACTGCCTGTATCCGATGCGGAAGATGTGCATCGGCTTGTCCTATGGGACTTGTTCCTACCGTTATTTGCGGTGCCGTATCAAAGGGTGACACCGGGGCTATGAAAAAAGCAGGTATTATGAACTGTATGGAGTGCGGATGCTGTGCCTTCAGTTGTCCTGCAAAACGTCATATAGTCCAGACAATACGCTCGGGTAAAGCGGTGCTTCGCAAAGAATTTATGAAGCAGAAGGGAGGAAAATAAAATGAGTAAATTCTATGTATCCTCATCACCTCATTTCAGAAGCAACTCCTCCACAAGAGGAATTATGCTGGATGTGGTTATTTCCCTTTTGCCGGCAGTTGCGGCATCTGCCGTGTTCTTCGGCTGGAGAGCATTGATGCTGGTGGGGGTCTGCGTGCTCACCTCTGTTGTGGCGGAGTATCTCTGCCGTGTGATTATGAAACGCGACCAGACCATAGGCGACCTTTCCGCGGTGGTAACAGGTGTGCTTCTGGCTTTGAATCTTCCTGCGGGAATTAATCCTCTCATCGCCGCTTTCGGTTCTGTTTTTGCCATTGTTGTGGTTAAGCAGATGTTCGGCGGAATCGGTATGAACTTTGTAAACCCTGCGCTGGCAGGTCGTATAGTACTTCTGGTTTCCTTCCCTGCGGCAATGACCGAATGGGTGGGAACACGCTTTATGGAGAATATCGACGGAATTACCTCTGCAACCCCTATGGCAGCGGAGTCAGGTACATATTCTTACTTTGATTTATTTATCGGCAACCACGGAGGTTCTCTGGGCGAGACCTGTGCACTTGCTCTTATACTGGGTGGTATCTATCTGGTGGCAAGAAAGGTTATCTCTCCCACAATTCCCGTTGTATTCGTGGGTACAGCAGCGGTTATGTCCCTGATTCTGGGCAGAAATCCCGTTGTGGACACACTTTCAGGCGGTATCCTTCTGGGTGCAATATTTATGGCAACCGACTACACCACCTCTCCCATCACATTCTGGGGCAAGGTTATCTATGCGGCGGGTTGCGGTGTGATGACTGTATTAATCAGAAACTTCGCAAACCTCCCCGAGGGTGTATCCTTTGCAATACTTCTCTTCAACATCCTCACTCCTCTTATCGAGAGTGTGACAACCCCCAAACCCTTCGGATATGAGAAGAAAAAGAAGGAGGGCGCAAAATGAAGAAGATAAGTTTCAAAGATATTTTTGTTCCTTCCGTATCGCTTTTCCTTATATGCATCGTGGTTGCGTTCCTGCTTGCAGGTACCAACGAGCTGACAAAGGGCCCCATTTCAGAGCAAGAAGCGAAGAATGCGGCAGAGGCGATGAAAAATGTATGCCCCGAGGCCGAGAAATTTGAAGGAGCCGAAGGGATTGAGACTGAATTGTACCGTGGCTTTGACAAAAACGGCGAGCTGGTGGGTTATGCTATCAATGCTACTGAAAAAGGCTACGGCGGCGATATAGAAATTATGGTGGGAATTAACCTTGACGGTGAGATTACCGGTGTGGAAATTCTCTCTATCAACGAAACTCCCGGTCTTGGTATGAACGCCACAAAAGAGGAGTTCAGAAGCCAGTTCCTCGGTGAGATTCCCGATGGCGGATTCACCGCAAAAGATGATTCTACCGGCACCAAAAAGCAGATAGATGCCCTGACAGGTGCTACCATTTCTTCCGAGGCGGTATCAAATGCTGTAAACCATGCTGTTGATGTTTATAATGCTCTTAAAGGAGGTGGGGACTGATGCAGACAAATTCCGCTGAAAAGAAAAAGTATAATTATCTGGGGGAACTGACAAAGGGTATTATCAAAGAAAATCCCGTGCTCTGTCTTATTCTCGGCACCTGTCCCACCCTGGCAGTTACCACTGCCGCCTCCAATGCTATCGGTATGGGTATTGCGGCGACTATTGTTCTGATTTGTTCCAATGCGGTTATCTCCGCACTGAGAAAAGTTATCCCCGACAAGGTGAGAATTCCTGCATACATCACCATCATTGCCGCCTTTGTTACTATGGTGCAGATGGTGGTCAAGGCCTTTGCTCCCGCCATCGACGAGAGTCTGGGCATCTTCCTTCCCCTTATAGTTGTTAACTGTATCATTCTGGGCAGAGCCGAAATGTACGCCAGCAAAAACGCCGTGTTTCCCTCAATTCTCGACGGCTTGGGAATGGGCATAGGCTTTACGGCAACTCTGCTTCTTATGGGTTCCATCCGCGAAATCCTCGGCAACGGCACCTGGTTCGGTATGGATCTGCCCGGAAATCTTCAGATTATGATTTTCCTCCTTCCTCCCGGCGGATTCTTTGTGTTCGGAATGCTCATTGCTCTTGCAGCAAAACTCTCCGGCAAGAAACCTCCCAGGGCAGGCGGTTGTGCGCATTGTCCCTTAAAGGGCAGTTGCTCCATGATAACTGAAGACGGCAAGACCTGTGAGGAGAAAGCACAGGTTTTGGCTGAGGCTTCAGTGAAAGGAGGCGGGGAAGTATGAGTATGATTAAAGCTTTGGTTGCGGTATTCCTCGCCGCTATACTCACCGAGAACTATGTTCTCAGCAAGTTCCTTGGAATCTGTCCTTTCCTAGGTGTTTCCAAAAAGGTCAACACCGCCCTTGGTATGAGTGCGGCGGTTACCTTCGTTATGGTGCTTGCAACTGCGGTTACTTATCCCATATATATGTATCTGCTTGTCCCTGCTGATATTGCGTATCTTGAGACCATTGTGTTCATTCTGGTAATTGCAGGACTTGTTCAGCTTGTTGAGATTATTCTTAAAAAATACATTCCTTCGCTGTATAATTCTCTCGGAATTTATCTGCCTCTCATTACCACAAACTGTGCCGTTTTGGGTGTTACAATGCTGGTTGTTGAGAAGAGCGGCGAGAACTTCGGCTATCTCCACGCCCTGGTAAATGCTCTGGGTGCAGGTATCGGTTTCCTTGTGGCTATGGTAATGTTTGCAGGCGTGAGACAGAGACTGGAAAATGCAGATATTCCCAAATCTCTCAAAGGTCTGCCCATTACTCTGGTGGCGGCTTCTCTGGTATCTCTCAGCTTCCTGGGATTCTCGGGACTCGTTGAGAATATGCTCTATTAAGGAGGTGCGGCTATGGATTTTAAATTGATTTTAATTGCCGTACTCATTGTATCCGCCATCGGACTTATCATCGGTATTGTTCTGGCAATTGCCTCGGCACTCTTTGCCGTCAAGAAGGATGAAAAGGTGGAGGCTATACTGGAGGCACTCCCCGGTGCCAACTGCGGTGCCTGCGGATATTCAGGCTGCGAGGGCTATGCAAAAGCTCTGGCAAGCGGCGAGGCTGCCCTCGGAAAATGTTCTCCCGGCGGAGAGCAGACAGTAAATGCGGTTTCCGAAATTATGGGAGTTTCTGCTGTGGCGGTAGAGAAGAAAACCGCCCTTGTGCATTGTCTGGGAAGTCTGGACAGCACAAGCAATAAGATGGAGTATCAGGGCATTATGTCCTGTGCGGCAGCATCACAGCTTCACGGCGGAGTGGGTGCCTGCAAATACGGATGTATGGGTCTGGGGGATTGTGCTGATGTGTGCCCCTACGGAGCCATTACAGTCTGCAACGGGGTGGCTCATATTGACCCCAAGGTTTGCAGAGGTTGCTCTCTCTGTGTAGAGGCTTGTCCCAAGAAACTTATCTCCTTTGTGCCTCTCAAGGAGATGGCGGTGGTGCGTTGCTCCAACTGCCAGAAGGGCGCTGATGCGAGAAAGGTCTGCAAGACCGCCTGCATCGGTTGCAAGAAGTGCGAAAAGGTCTGCGAGGCAGGCGCAGTAAGTGTAAACAACTTCCTCGCGTATGTTGAAGCAGATAAATGCACAGGTTGTATGAAGTGTGTGGAAGCGTGTCCTGAAGGCTCTATAACCGCTTTTTTGCCATAATAAAGCAGTAATTTGTCCTGCTTTGTGTCCGAATTTTAAAAATTTATGAAAAACTTCTGATTTTTTCATAAAAAGGGATACAAAGCAGGATTTTTGTAGTATAATGTAAAATGTTATATTGTGCCCTTGGCACACACAAGATTCCATAAGGAGTGAACAAAAATGGTAGAGGTCAAAAACCTCGTGAAAAGCTACGGCTCCGTTGCTGCGGTTAAGGGTATCAGCTTCTCTGCGCAGCAAGGAGAGATACTGGGTTTCCTGGGTCCCAACGGTGCGGGCAAAACAACCACGATGAATATGATTACCGGTTACCTTTCGGCTACATCCGGCAGTGTAACCATCGACGGCTACGATATTCTGGATAATCCCAAAGAGGCACGTTCAAGAATCGGATATCTTCCCGAACTGCCCCCTCTTTATCTTGATATGACAGTGGAGAAGTACCTGCAGTTTATCTATGAACTGAAGAAGGTGAAGCTTCCCCGCAAGGAGCATCTGGATGAGGTAATGTCTCTGGTAAAAATCGACGATATCAAAGGCAGGGTTATCCGCAACCTTTCCAAGGGTTACAAACAGCGAGTAGGCTTTGCACAGGCTCTGGTGGGAAATCCTCCCGTGCTGATTCTCGACGAACCCACAGTAGGTCTTGACCCCAGACAGATTATCGAGATGCGCTCTCTTATCAAGAGCCTCGGCAAGAAGCACACAGTTATCTTTTCATCTCACGTGCTCTCTGAGGTTTCTGCAATTTGCGACAGAATCGTGGTTATCAGTAACGGCGAGATTACCGCAGACTCAAAGACCGAGGAACTTTCTTCCATCACCGACGATGCAGGCAGACTTTCTCTGGTAGTAGAGGGTGCAGCCTCCACAGTCCTCTCTGTGCTTGGCGATGTTGACGGTGTTATCAAGGTGCGCCGGGAGGCAAGTCTTGAGGATAACGCATACAGCTACCTTGTTGATTACAAGAAGGACAGGGATATCCGCCGCGGTGTGTTCAGAGCGCTGGCAAAGGCAGACTGTCCTATCCTTGAGATGCGCGGTGCAGGAAAAACTCTGGAGGAGAGCTTCCTGTATCTCACCGATGTCACCAAAGTTGAGCGTCTCCAGAAAAATAAAAAGGGAGGTAAAAACTGATGATAGCTATATTCAAAAGAGAATTTGCCTCTTATTTCACATCTCCTCTGGGATATGTAATTCTGGCGATTTACGGTTTTCTCTCTGCACTTTTTACCCTGATTTTTTATTATGATACAGGATACAGTTACAGCATTTCCGATGCTATTGCACCTATGCTCTATTTCGCTCTCTTTATCATACCTCCCATTACAATGAGGTCTTTTACAGAGGAGAAGCGTCAGCATACCGATCAGGCGCTCCTTACTGCTCCCGTTAACATTATGGATATAGTAATGGGTAAGTATTTAAGCGCTCTGTGCATCTACCTGATGTGTACACTTTCCTATTATGTATATGTACTCTTTACAATGATTCTTATCAAAGGCGCCGCTGTTGAGTGGGGAATTCTCACAACCTGCTGGTTGGGTGTGCTTTTCCTTGGCGCGGCTATGCTTTCACTTAATCTCTTCTATTCATCCCTGACACAGTCACAGATTCTGGCTGTTGTTATCGGTATGGGTACAGGTCTTTTTGTGATGCTTTACGATATGTTTATCTATGCTGTTGAGGCATCTGTCAATTCTCTGCTCAAGATTGACTACGAAGTGTTCATTCTTGACAAGATTTCCGTTACAGCACACTACACTAACTTTGTGAGCGGTATTCTCAACCCTGCGGATGTAGTGTTCTTCCTCAGCATTATCGCACTTTTCCTGTTCCTGACAGGCAGAGTGTTTGACAAAAAACGTTGGGCTTAAAGGAGGTTTACGGTATGGCAAAAAATATTAATAAAGCAGAAACCGCAAATACTCCCGGGGTTTCCGGAAAGAAAACAAGCGTTGTGGGCAGAAAGATAATGTACACAGTTTTTATTCTGCTCTTTGTACTGGTGCTTGCGGCACTTAATGTGCTCTCCGTATTCCTTGTGGATAAGTTCCCTTCTCTTCAGCTTGACTTTACATCTGACAACGCATACACACTGCAAAATACCACCAAGGAGTATCTGGAGTATCTGGACACTTCCGTAACAATAAAAGTTCTGGGAAGCGAAGCCGCGGTGCAGAGCTATGATACCACCTACGGCTATCAGGTTAACCAGCTCCTTCATGATATGGATGCATATAAGAATGTGACTCTTGAATATATGGATATCGAGATGGAGTCGGTTTCAGCCCTCTCCAAAAAATATCCCGATATCGACTGGCAGAATATGAAGGAAATGCTCCTTGTGGAGAATGACAAGACCGGCAAATACGAGGGAATTGCCGCAACAGATATCTTTGTCCTCTCAATGGATTACTCAACCTATGAGTATTATGTAAGCGGACAGAGCGTGGAGAAGGCAGTCCTCTCCGCTATCCAGAGAGTCACCTCCGAGGATATAGTCAAGGTGGCTATTTCCGTCGGCAATGGTGAGTTCCTCTCTGAAGAGCATACGTATTACAGCAACTATACGAATTTTGAGTCTATGCTCGGATACAATGCTTACGATGTTGTGAGAGTTAATCTCCTTACCGAGAGCATTCCCGAGGATGCAAAGGTGCTGGTTATCTTAGGACCTACTTACGACATTACCGACGACGAGAGTGAGAAAATCACCGCTTGGCTTGAAAATGGCGGCAATATGGGCAAGACTCTCTTCTATGCACCCTATTACATTCCCGGCAACGAGACACCCAACCTTGACCTGCTTTTAGAGCAGTGGGGAATGTCGGTTACAAAGGGTTGGATAGTTGAAGGCGATGCCACAAGAATTGTTGAAAACGGAAATGCATTCCTTGCAAAGTACAGCAATGAAACCTTTACAAGCACACTTAAGGACACTTCTGTTTCAGTAGTTATGGGCTATGACTGTCTGCCCGTGGAGATTACCGATACCGCTATGGCAAAGCCTATGCTTACCACATCTGAGCAGGCAACAGTTATGCTTCTGAACAGCACAGAGAGCGAGAGCGCAGAGCCTCAGTATCTGGAGGCACGTGCAGATGGATACAATGCAGCAGCTATTTCCACCAAGACCGCGTCATCGGGCGAAACCTCCAATGTTGTGGTATGGGGCAGTGCAATGAGCCTCTCTGACTCACCCATGAAGATGGATGTCTACAACAACCAGAGCTACTTCATCAATATGATGAATACCCTCAGCGAAAACGAGGTAGAGGGCGTTGTTGTTGACGGTGTAAAACTTGAGGGTAAGCTGATGACTGTTACTGATGCCCACAAGATGATTTTCCGCATTCTGTTTGTGATTATCATACCCATCGCCCTGATTGTTACAGGCATTGTTGTGTGGGTCAGAAGGAGAAACCGCTGATGAATAAAAAAATGCTTCGCAACATCATCATCGCCGCATCGGCTCTGGTGGTGATTGTCGGAATAACACTCTCTATAATATTTATACCTTCCTGCGTTGCCGATGGTTCTGAAAATGAGATTGACCCCGGCGTTGATATGAGAAGAGGCGTTACCGAAGACGGCCTCCACTATGCCGTTATCAATACCAACGAAAAGGGCAAGATTGAGAACAATTCCTACGGTACACTCATTGAGATGGTGCCCTCACAGATAGAGAAGATTTCCGTATCTTCTCCCTCGGGTAACTACACATTTCTCAGTGAAACTCCCGTAAACGCTGATGGTACCACAGAGGCAACCATCTATACTCTGGAGGGCTTTGAGGACTATAATCTGGAGACCACCAACCCCTCCCTCCTGGCAAATGCGGTCTGCAACATTTCCTTCAGCAAGGTTGCAGATCTGGATGGTAAGAAATCCTCTGAATTCGGCTTTGATACTCCCCGCGCATCTGCAACAGTTTATTATAACGATGGCACCCGTTCCGTGGTAACTTTGGGTGCTGATTCTGCCGGCGGCGAGAGCTGCTATATCAAGTTCGGTGACAGCGACACAATTTATGTAGCCGCATCTGCGGATATGGCTCCTATGCTTTACAGCATTACCGACCTTTTCAGCACTTCCATCAACGCTGATGCAACCTCTGTTGCCGATGACAGTTTCGACAAAATTATCCTTGGCGGAAGTCATCTTGCAGAGGAGATTACCGTTGTGGCAAATACAGACGAAGCTCTTGATTGCTACTACGTTATGTCATCAAAGGGCAACGCCCCCGTAAATAACGTCAGCGGCAGCAGTATTGCGGGCTCCATAAAATCTCTGACAGCCGATTCGGTTGTGTGTGTAAATCCCGACGACAAGAATATGTCGGAATACGGGCTCAAGGATCCCTACGCAACCGTGCGCACCAACTACAAATACGATGATATTTCCTATGACTCGGACGGCTACGAGACAGGCAGAGAGGAGAAGACTCTCTCCGTTTCGCTTCTGGCTTCCAAGGCTGACTCCGAGGGCTTTGTGTTCCTGATGGAAGAAGGCGGCAAACTTATCTACAAGATTGCAGCGACCTCTGTTCCCTGGGCAACCGTTACCGAGGCTACACTCCGCAGCGAGTATGTGTTCTCACCCTCTTATTCAGCACTCTCACAGGTGGAGATTACTGCCTCAGGAAAGACTTACCGCTTCAGCATGGGCAGCGAGGAAGTTACCGAAACCGACGATGAGGGTAATTCCACCACCGCAACCCGTGTGACAGTTTCCCTTGACGGCAAGACTCTGGACGAGAGTCAGTTCTACACACTGTTTCAGGATATCTCACTTCTGGGTGTTAAGGGTACTGACACCGAGAAATCTTCAGGCGATATGCTGACTGTTAAGTACAGCTACAAAACGGGCAGAGCAGCCGACACCGTTGTGTTCGGCAAAACCTCATCCCAGAAGGTAACCGCCTCCCTTAACGGTGATGTTGCAGGATATGTATACAAGAGCGACATAACCGCTATCTGCGATAACGTGGTAAAAGTGGCAGAGGGCAAGGAAATCACCAGTATTATGGGATAATCCTCCCCCTCGGAAAATCGCATAATATCTTAAAACCCGACTGCTTTTCTGAGGTGGTCGGGTTTCTTTTAAGGAAAAATCCACAAAAGCCATCCCGCACAGGTGCTTTTGTATGGAGAAAGGGCTTAAAATCGGGGAAAACACTTGATTTTTCTGAAATCCGTGGTATACTGAATTACAGTTGAATATTGTATTAAAGTAAGGAGTAGGTCTTGACCTGCTCCTCTGCTTGTTATTAGGAGGGATTTTTGGTGAAAGAAAACAAAGGCAGTGCTGTGTCCGAGTCCGTCAGAGCAATGGCTGAGCCCATTGTGGCAGAGCTGGGACTTGGCATCTGGGATGTCCGCTACGTCAAAGAAGGTGCCGAGTGGTACCTGAGGATTTTCATCGACAAGGAAGATGGTGTCTCCATCGACGACTGCGAGGCAGTTTCCCGTGCACTTGATGAGCCTCTGGATAAACTTGACCCCATAAAGGAAGCCTATATTCTGGAAGTTAGCTCACCCGGACTTGAGAGAGAGCTCACAAGGTCCGAGCATTTTGAGCGTTTCCTCGGAGCCGATATTATGGTGCGTCTCATCCGTCCCATGGAGATTCTCGGCAAAGATTTCAAGGGAGTGCTGGTTTCTCACGATAAGGACACTGTAACAGTCAGAGACCATTCGGGAGAAAACGAGGTTACAATAAACAAGAAAGATACCGCGTGGATAAAGCTTGACGATTTCGATATGGCTTAAATCGCGGATAATATAAAGGTATAAATTCAAGTTATATATAAGGAAAGGAATGGTTATTAAAAATGGTTAACAAGGAGTTATTCGAGGCTCTGGCAATGCTGGAAAAAGAAAAAGGTATTCCTGTGGAATATATGATAGACCAGATTAAGAGAGCCATTGTTGTTGCCTGCAAGAATCTTTACGGCAACGAGAATGTAGACATCGTTATGGATGGCGAGAAGAACACCTTCACAGTAAAGCTTATCAAGACAGTTGTGGAAGAGGTTGAGAACGAGGCAGTGGAGATTTCTCTGGAGGATGCAAAGCTTATCTCCAAGCGTGCCGCAGTAGGCAAGGAAATCGGCATTTCCCTTGACCCCAGAAAGTTCGGCAGAATCGCAGTAAGTGCTTCCAAGAACGTTATCCACGGCGGTATCCGTGACGGCGAGAAGGGTCAGGCACTCAGAGAGTTCCAGTCCAAGTACAAGGAGCTCCTCACCGCAACAGTTGAGAGAATCGACCCCAAGACCGGCAACGCAACTCTCCGCTTCGGCAAGGCTGAGGCAGTGCTTCCCAAGAGCGAGCAGGTTGGCGACGAGATTCTGGAGGAAGGCGACCTTGTCAAGGTTTACGTTGTTGACGTCAAGGTTGGCGACAGAGGTCCCCGCGCAATTATCTCCCGTACACATCCCGATTTTGTAAGAAAACTTTTTGAAACAGAAGTTCCCGAGATTTTCGACGGAATTGTTGAGATTAAGTCCGTTTCCCGTGAGGCAGGTTCCAGAACAAAGATGGCAGTTATCTCCAACGACCCCGAGATTGATGCAGTAGGTGCTTGTATCGGTACAAGAGGTGCTCGTGTAAACACCATCGTTGAGGAACTGTGCGGCGAGAAAATCGACATCATCGTATACGACGAAGACCCCGCAAAATTTATTGCAGCATCCCTTTCTCCTGCAAATGTTCTTTCCGTTGAACTTGCAGAGGACGGCAGCAAGAGCTGTCGCGTAACCGTTCCCGACGGTCAGCTTTCCCTGGCAATCGGCAACAAGGGCCAGAACGCCCGCCTTGCCGCAAAGCTCACAGGCTGGAAGATAGACATCCGTCCCGAGAGCGGCTTCTTCGGTGAGGATACCGAGGACTGATTATTTTAAGAAATTTCACAGGAGGAGAAATATGAAGCAGAGGAAAGTTCCTATGCGCAAGTGCACAGGCTGTGGCGAGATGAAGCCCAAGGGCGAGCTTGTGAGGGTGGTCAAGGCTCCGGACAGGCTTTCTGAAGAAGGCGAGATACTGGAGAAAGGCGAGGTTTCGCTGGACCTTACTTCCAAGAAATCGGGCAGAGGTGCTTATGTGTGCAGAAGCCTTCAGTGCTTTGAGGCCGCGCGAAAGGCAAGAAGATTCGAGAGAGCCCTGAGCTGCCAGATTCCCTCCGAGGTTTACGATTCTATGGAGGAGGAACTGGGTAAAAGTGAATGACAGACTGTTGTCGCTACTTGGTATCTGCCGCAGAGCAGGCAGACTGGTTATAGGATGCGACCCCGTAAAAGAATCCATAGAAACCGGCAAAGCCGAGCTTGTGCTGGCGGCGTCGGATATATCAGCAAACACTGCCTCAAAGGTAATCCCTGTGGCAGAGCGTTTTTCGGTTGACTTTGTGACCATCAGCAGGTGCAAGGATGAGCTGAGCTTCAGCCTCGGCAAAACCGCCGCTGTTGTGTCGGTAACCGATGAAGGTTTCGCAAAGAAACTCAGAGAGATTATTTCGGCAGAGTGCAAAGGAGGAAATTAATTTATGAAATATAAGGTACATGAAGTTGCAAAGGACTTGGGTGTTTCCAGCAAGGTTGTCACAGATGTTGTAGAGAAATACTGCGGAGTTACCAAGAAGTCCATGACAGCTCTCGAGGAGGATGAGCTCAATGTGGTTTTTGACTACTTTACTCAAAAAAATGCTATGGAAAGCCTTGAAACTTATTTTGCGGTTCGCAATGTGGCTATTGAAGAAAAGGCTAAAAAAGAAGATACTCAGGATATTCAGGTTCCCGAGAAGAAAGAAGAGAAGGTTTCTGAGAAAGCAGATGGCGTAAAGACTCAGAAGGATAAGAAACCCTCACAGGAGATGCCCAAAAAGGCAGATGCTCAGAAGAAAACAGAGAAGGTGGAGGTTGACAACACCACTATCAAGAGCAAGAGAAGCGAGGGCAAGGTTGTTGATACCCGCGCAAGCTATGTAAACGTAGAGCGCTACAACGAGAAATACGACCGTATGGCGTATGATAAGGTTCGCTCCGACAATAATATGTCCAAGGCAAAGCAGAAGATTAATCAGCGTTCACAGCAGAAGGGCAAGCACCGCTCTGCAAAGCGCGAGAGCGAGCAGGAGAGAATGAACCGTATTGCTCAGGAGAGAAAGCAGAAGCCCCTCACCATCAAGATTCCCGACGAGATTACTGTTCAGGAACTGGGACTGCGCCTGAAGGCAACCGTTGCCGAGGTTATCAAGAAGGCTTTCCTTATGGGTATGATGGTTACTGCCAACGACTCCGTTGATTTTGATACAGCATCCCTTATTGCTATGGAGTTCCATGCAAAGGTTGAGAAGGAAGTTGTAGTTACCATTGAGGAGAGAATCATCGACGACAGCGAGGACGATGATGCAAACCTCAAGGACCGTGCACCCGTTGTTGTTGTAATGGGTCACGTTGACCATGGCAAGACCTCTCTCCTTGACTATATCCGTCACTCCGAGGTTACTGCTACCGAGGCAGGCGGCATCACCCAGCACATCGGTGCTTACAGAGTAAACACCATGGGCAGGGAGATTACATTCCTTGATACCCCCGGACACGAGGCTTTCACCACAATGCGTCTGCGCGGTGCACAGGTAACAGATATTGCTATCCTTGTTGTTGCGGCTGACGACGGTATCATGCCCCAGACAGTTGAGGCTATCAACCACGCCAAGGCAGCAGGCGTTTCCGTAATTGTTGCCATCAATAAAATGGATAAACCTGCGGCTAACCCCGACAGAGTTATGCAGCAGCTTACAGAGCACGAGATTATCCCCGAGGAGTGGGGCGGTGACACACCCTGCATTCCCATTTCCGCAAAGACAGGTATGGGTATTGACGACCTTCTGGAGATGGTTACTCTCGTTGCAGATATGAAGGAACTCAAGGCTAACCCCGACCGTGCCGCAAAGGGTACAGTTGTTGAGGCTCGTCTTGACAAGGGCAGAGGCCCCATTGCTACAATTCTTGTTCAGAACGGTACTCTCCACACAGGCGATATCGTTGTTGCAGGCACAGCAGTAGGCAGAGTCCGTGCAATGACCAACGAGCGCGGCGAGGTTGTCCGCGAGGCAGGTCCCTCTGTTCCTGTTGAGATTACAGGTCTTGCAGAAGTTCCCGCAGGCGGTGACACCTTCAATGCCGTTTCCGACGAGCGTCTTGCCCGTGAACTTGTTGAGCAGAGAAAGGCTCAGCAGAAGGAGGAACTCTTCAACTCCAGAACAAAAGTAAGCCTTGATAACCTCTTCGACCAGATGAAGCTGGGCGATGTGAAGGAACTGAAGATTATCGTTAAGGCAGACGTTCAGGGCTCCGTTGAGGCAGTTCGTCAGTCTCTGGAGAAACTCTCCAACGAGGAAGTTCGCGTTGCAGTTATTCACTGCGGTGTTGGTGCAGTTAACGAATCCGACGTTATGCTTGCCAACGCATCCAACGCAATTATCGTTGGCTTTAATGTTCGTCCCGACTCTGTTGCATCCGCAAATGCAGAGCGCGACGGTGTTGATATGAGAATGTATACCATTATCTACGACTGTATCGAGGAAATCGAGTCAGCTATGAAGGGTATGCTTGCTCCCAAGAAGCGCGAGGTTCAGCTGGGTTACGCTGAGTGCCGTAACGTTATCAAGATTAAGTCCGTAGGCACTATTGCAGGCTCCTACGTTAAGCAGGGCAAGATTACAAGAAATGCTCTTATCCGCGTTGTCCGTGACGGTATCATTATCGCAGAGGACAGCATAGGCTCTCTCCAGAGATTCAAGGATGCCGTTAAGGAAGTAGCCGAAGGCTACGAGTGCGGTATCGGTCTTGAGAGATTCTCTGACCTTAAAGAAGGCGACATCTTTGAGGCTTATATTATCGAAGAATATCGTGAGGACTGATAAAATTGGCTAACCATAAACTATCAAGAACCACAGAAGACATCAAAAGAGAGCTCACGGCGATTTTCCGTGAGCTCAAAGATCCCCGTGTGCAGGGCACATTTCTCTCTATCATCAGAGTTGATGTGACAAATGACCTCTCGTACTGCACCGTATATGTCAGCGCCATTGAAGGTATGGACAAGGCACAGGAGGCGGTGAAGGGACTGAAGTCCGCCGCAGGATTTATCCGCTCGGAACTTGCCAGAAGACTCTCTATCCGCCACGTTCCTTCCATGATTTTCAAGGCAACCGACTCCATTGAGTACAGCGCATCTATCTCAAAAATTCTCTATGACCTGGAGAAGAAGAGACCTCAGACAGAGGAAGATACTGCTGAGGAGGACTGATATGACAGATCTTTTGACTGTATCTCAGGTTTTGAGAGAGCAGGATAATATCGAAATTCTCACCCATCATTATCCCGATGGCGACACTCTGGGCAGTGCCTACGCACTCTGCGGCATACTGCAGAATATGGGCAAGAATGCCAGAGTTATCACCAGCGGCACAGTGGCGGGCAAATATGAATTCCTAAGCGAAGGCGTCAAGAAGCAGGAGTTTGAGAGGAAATTTGTGGTAAGCGTTGATGTTGCCGCACCAACACTTCTGGGTGAAAATCAGCAGGAGTATGAGAATATAATCGACCTCTGCATTGACCACCACGGCACAAACTCCATTAATGCAAAGGCGAAGTACGTGGAGGAGACCTCTGCGGCGGCAAGCGAGATAATCTATGAGCTTGCCAAGGTTATGGATGCTGAAATCACAGTGCCTATTGCCAATGCCATTTACACAGGCGTCTCCACCGACACAGGATGCTTCCGCTATACAAACACCACCCACCGCTCACACCTCATTGCCGCAGAAATGATGGCTTCGGGTGCTGACTGGCAGGATATCAACACTGCTATGTTTGAGATGAAGACCCGTGCCAAGCTGGAGCTTGAGCGTATGGTATACAGGACACTTGAATACTTCTTTGACGGCAGAGTGGCAGTTATCTACACCACTCTTGAGATGCAGGAGAAAGCAGGCATCGGTGACGACGAGGTGGAGGGACTAGCCTCTATCCCCAGACGCATCGAAGGTGTGCTTCTGGGCATTACAATGCGCGAGAAGGAAAACGGCATCTTCAAGATTTCCGTCAGAAGCAACAAGGGAGCAAATGCTGCCGAGTTCTGTCAGATTTTCGGCGGTGGAGGCCACGCGGCTGCGGCGGGCTGCACCGTAGAGGGAAACCTCGAAGAAGTCAAAGCAAAGCTTACACAAGCGGCGGAAAAACTGATATGAACGGTGTAATTGTTGTTAATAAGCCCGAGGAGTTCACTTCCTTTGATGTTGTGGCAGTAATGCGGAAGATTACGGGTGAGAGGAAAATCGGTCATTGCGGAACGCTGGACCCCAATGCAACGGGTGTTCTGCCTCTGCTTCTGGGCAGAGCCGCCAAGGCTCAGGATATACTCCCGAATCACGACAAATCCTACGAAGCAACCTTTAAACTGGGACTGGTGACAGACACCCTTGATATCTGGGGCGAGGTAATCAGCGAGGAGACCACTTCGGTTAAGAAAGAGGAGCTCCTTGCCATTATTCCTGAATTCACAGGCAGAATCCTTCAGATTCCCCCTATGTATTCCGCAGTTAAAAAGGACGGCAAGCGCCTCTACGACCTGGCTCGTCAGGGAATAGAGGTAGAGCGCGAGGCAAGAGAAATTACCGTTTATTCTCTGAATTTGCTTGAATTTGACGAGGACAAGCAGGAGGGAAAACTTGAGGTTTCCTGCTCCAAGGGAACTTATATCCGTACCCTCATTGACGATATGGCAAAGAGGCTGTGCTCGGGAGGATGTATGACCTCTCTGGTGCGTACCTCCGCCTGCGGATATACCCTCCAAAACGCATTCACTTTGGAGGAACTCAAAGAACTTCGTGAAAAAGGTGAAATCGAGAGTGCAACACTCTCCACCGAGAGCCTTTTTGAAACTTACAAGGAGGTCGCTGTCTCCGAAGCACAGGCAAAGCGCTTCGCAAACGGCGGTGCGCTTGGTGTGGAGCGGCTTCGGAATATGCCAACCCTTTCAGACGGCGAAATATGCCGCGTGGTGCATAGAGAAAAGAATTTCTGGGCGCTGGGAATCCTTTCCGAAGAAAAAAGAGAACTGCGTGTATATAAGCAGTTCTGCGACTACACGGATGTGAACTGAAACAAACCGAATAGTATAGCAAAACCGCCGACGGATATCGGCGGTTTTTTGTGTCTTCTTTTGAAAAGACTTTGCGGTGATAAGGTGGAAAAATCAGAACTGTGAGCTTGCTTTAAAGTTGTACTTTTTCGAGGTTACTGCTATTTTTCAAAAAATGTCTAACGAATTACACAATTTCTCTTGACATATATATAAAACAGGCTTACAATGAATTTGTGACTTCGATGTGATACGAAATCGCAGTTTTATATACAGAGGAGGTATATTATGATTAAGAGATTTACAAGTATGGTGCTGGTGCTTGTTCTGGCGTTTTCGGTTATGAGTGTCGCTACGGTGGGTGCTCAGGCTTTGTCTGCCGAGGAAGTTATCACCGCAGAGGAAGCAACCCCCGATGAGATAACAACCCCTGACGAGGTAACAACTCCTGACGAGGAGATAGCTATATCCGAGGAGGCAGGAATAGACAAAAATTCCGTTGAGGGCTTACCTATTGGATATATCGGCGACGCCGATACAAACGATGTGGTAAATGTCAGGGACGCAACTGCTGTGCAGAAGCACGTGGCAGGAGTTATCACTCTGACGGAGAAGGCGACTGCTTTGAGTGATGCCGACGGCAACGGCAAGGTAAACGTCCGTGATGCAACGGCTATTCAGAAGAATCTGGCAGGACTTGATGTGAAGACAAATATCTACCACGTTCTCTACATCAAGGGTAAGCATACCCATAACTATGTTCCCTTTGAGGTCGAGGCAGGATGTGCAAGTGAAGGCTACACCCGACACAGCTGTGTCTGCGGCGAGGAGTATAAGGACACCATCGTTGAGGCTCAGGGACATAAATATCAGGGAGTTGTAACCGACCCCACCTGTGCCAAAAAGGGATACACAACCTACACCTGTGAAGTGTGTCAGGATTCCTATAAGGATGATTACACAGACCCCACAAGGAAGCACACCTACGAAGATACTGTTGTTGAACCTAATTGTACAGATGGAGGTTACATAGCCCACACATGTACGGTATGTAAGTTCACTTATTCTACCGATTTTGTTTCAAAACGCGGTCACTCATATCAGAAGGCTGTTACTGCCCCCACTTGTCACGAGGAAGGCTACACAACCTATACCTGCAGCGTGTGCCAAGATACCTACATAGATGACTATGTAAGCAAGCTGACCCATTTCTACAATTCAAACGGAAAATGTACTGCTTGCGGTGATGTTATTGCTGTCAAAAACAAAACAGCGGAGTTTGACGAGGTTGCCGCGTGGATGAAGAAAAACGGCATTCAGTCAGATGAAGATGGTATGTACGGTATTTATACTGAACTGCCCGATAGTCAAGGCGTTGAATCTTCGCTGGTATATGGTGTTTCCGAAAACGCCTTGTGTATAATGATAATTGATACAGTAAATGAGTGCTTGGCTGCAGTTGTTATTGAAAGAGGGGCAGATGAGGCATATTATGCTGTCAGCTTCGGTGATTATTTGGCTGTAGAGGGTTATTTCGATATAGCTTCAATTAAAGGAACAGAGACTAATCTGCATTGCAACGTTGTTTATGATTACTATGGACTGTATGAGAGCAATAACAGTGTAGTTGAGACTTCAACCGCACAACTTACCATAGCAGGTCTTGCTGTGTATGAATATTATGCAGAGTATTTCAGCCTTCCTGCAAACCTCAAAGATTTGGGATTCTTGAATTTTGATGTAACCGCGTTAGTTTAAAAAAGCATAGTAAAAATAAAACCGCCGACTTCTATAAATACAAAGGCGGAACTGACGAAAAGCAAAGGAGGCATATATGGTTGAAAAAGATGATTGGAGATTGAGATGGCAAGAGGAGTATTTGCTTGGTAAAACTCTGTATTACCGCAAATGGAAAGCTCCAAGAAAGGAATGGGATCACGACCATTGCGAATTTTGCTTCGATAAGTTCTCCGAGTATCCGGATACTTTACACGAAGGATATACAACGGAAGACAATTCTTACTGGATATGCTCTGACTGCTACAACGATTTCAAAGAAATGTTTAAATGGAAAACTATTGAGACAGAATAAGTTAACCCCGACAGTTTTTATAGGCTGTCGGGGTTAATTTCCTTTTACTCGGATAAGCTATTCTGTGATTTCTCCCATAAGAATATCACGAATTTGACGTGTGCTTTTGTCTTGTTTCAGACTGATGCTTATTGGTTCTCCTCTTCAGGCAGGGGGATTCCTGCAAGGAATCTGAGGTCGCGCTCGATGGCATCGCGGCTGTTGCCCCAGTCGGCGCCGCGGCTCTGATAGTCAAACATCTTGCAGAAGTGAGAGGTGTCGTCAATAAGGAGCTGAAGCTGATTTTTTGCAAGTGCGGCGGTGTCCGCGTGGAAATCCGCCAGATGCTTTGAGGGAATCGCGTGCAGGGAAAGCTCTGTCACCATACGGTAATGCTCAAGGCAGATGAACTCCTGCTCTCTGTACAGTTTGCGGAATTCCTCACTCTTCTGCCACTCCGAGAAAACCGTGCGGAGAAAATGCTCTGTGTCGAAGCGGATTCTGTCGCAGATATAGCAGCTCTCCTGCATCTCTCTCAGTGCGGCGAGTTTCTTTTTGTCGGGCTTGGAGTGGACATCCTTGGGCATATATTTGTCCATAATCTCCCCAAGGTGGGTCTGGAGAATAAGTGCATTGGGAAGCCTTTTGCCAACCTCCACAATCTTCACAAAGTGTCTGTCGCAGAAGCCTTTTTTGTTGGTCTGCACTCTGGTTTCGGGGTCCATCATAGCCGAGCCTGTAATAAACTGTGCGTACTGATTTTCCAGCATATCATACATACGGCAGATGGGACAGCCTTTTTTTACTCCCCATATATCGTTAATCGGAATTGTGCAGATGGTTTCTTTCACAAAAACTCCTCCTTGCCATTTTTTATAAATATATCATAGCATAAATGAGAAAATTATGCTATTATATTTTTAGTTATTTTTAAGGTGTGAGAATATGGAGTACATATTTGAAAATAATACGGTGAGAATACGGGGACTTTCGGATTTTTCCCTGAGGGATACTCTCTGTTGCGGACAGAGTTTCCGCTGGAGAGAACTCTCAGACGGAGGCTTCTCGGGGACTGCCTTTGGTAAAACGGTAACGGTAAAAAAAGAAAACGAAGACTACCTTATTATCGGCAGTACAAAGGAAGACTTTGAGTGCATCTGGAAGGGTTATTTCGATTTGGAGCTTGACTACGGCAAGATTAAATCCGACCTGTCCTCTTTGCATCCCACACTCTGTGAGGCGGCGAAATTTGCCCCCGGTATCCGCATACTCCGACAGGAACCCTTTGAGGCACTCATAAGTTTTATTATCTCCCAGAATAACAATATAAAACGTATAGAGGGTATAGTGGAGAGACTTTGTGAGAATTTCGGTGAGAAGAATGAGGCGGGGGGATACAGCTTCCCCACGGCGGAGAAACTTGCATCTCTTTCCGAGGAGGAACTCTCCGTTATCCGCGCAGGCTTCCGCCACAGATACATTCTGGATGCCGCAAGGAAGGTGGTGTCGGGAGAGGTGGACCTTGAAAGATGCCGCACACTTCCTTTTTCCGAGGCAAAGGCTGAATTGATGACTATTGTTGGTGTGGGGGAGAAGGTAGCGGACTGTGTGCTTCTCTACGGACTTCACCGCACAGAGGCATTTCCGCTGGATGTCTGGATGAAACGGGCGATGAAGGTGCTTTTCCCCGAGGTCGCTCCCGATTTCTTCGGAGAAAATGCAGGAATTGCACAGCAGTATATCTTTCACTATTCAAGGCTTCATCCTGAACTTTTCGAATGATACTTGTAAACGGACAAGGTTTGTCGTATTATATTAATCATAATAATTAATAAAAGGTGCGTATTATGAAGATAAAAGTTTTTCTAGCGGTTTTAATGTGCAAGAGCATCCGATTTCTTGCAAAGCTTCTGGGCAGAGGCAGCAGTCTCCCCGGACAGATTACTCTCAAATTTTTCCCCGATATACTCAAATATATAGAGCTTCCTGACAAGGTTATTGCCGTCACAGGCAGCAACGGCAAAACCTCTACTCTGGAGATGATAGCCCACGTGTTGAAAGAGGCAGGTCTTAAGGTTGCCTACAACAAGGAGGGCTCAAACCAGATAGAGGGAGTTACCACATTTCTTCTTTGCGACTGTACATTGTCGGGCAAGGTAAAGAGCGATATTGTAATTATGGAGAGCGACGAGCGTTTTGCCCGCCACACCTTTAAGCATTTCAAGCCCAAGCAACTCATTATCACAAACCTTTACCGCGACCAGCTCACCCGAAACGGCCATCCCGAGTGGGTTTATGACGTTATAGGTGAGTGCATTGACGACAGTATGGAGCTTATCCTCAATGCCGACGACCCCCTTGTTTCCAAATTCGGCAAGGACAGAGCAAATGTCCGCTACTTCGGTGCAGACAGACTCTCGCTGGATACAGAGGAGAACACCTCTGTCTACAATGACGGCAAGTACTGCCCCTGCTGTAAGGCTCCTATGGAGTATGACTACTACCACTATAACCACATCGGCTCATACAGATGCACAAAGTGTTCTCACAAGCGCAACGATACTGTGTGGTCCATTACCGATGCAAGTCTTGAGGAAGGCTACATCGTGGTAAACGGCAAATACAGAATTGAGCTTTCTTTCTCCAGTATTTATCATTGTTACAACACCCTGGCAGCATTTGCGGCGGCAGATATTGCAGGGGTAGACGGCTCTGTTGCGGCAAAGGCACTCTCGGGCTATGACCTGAGTTCAGGCAGAATTGTTGAATTCAAACTTGGCAAGAGGGAAGGCACTCTCCTTGTCTCGAAGCACGAGAATTCAATTTCATACGACCAGTCCATCAAGGTTGCCGCAGAGGACAAGCGTCCTGTGTCGGTGATGGTAATTGTTGACGCTATAAGCCGAAAGTATCAGACCTACGAGACCTCATGGCTGTGGGACATTGATTTCGAAAATCTCAGAAGCGACAACATCAAGGAGGTTGTCCTTGCAGGAAAATACCACAAGGATCTGGTGCAGAGATTTTCCTTTACGGACATAGAAGAGAGCAGAATCAAGAATTTTGAGTCCATCCCCGAGGCTGTGGATTACCTCAGACAGGGCGAGGGATATATCTATGTAATTACCTGCTTCTCCGACAAACACAAGTTTGTTGAACTCACAGATTGAGAGGTGACGATATGAAGATTAATGTATTATACCTTTATTATGACATAATGAACCTCTACGGCGAAAACGGAAATATCCGCGTAATGGAACGACTGCTCCGGAATACAGGCGCAGAGGTTGAGGTCACAAGAAAAACCATAACCGACAATGATATAGATTTTGCATCTTATGACTTTATCTACTGCGGTGCAGGTACGGAAAATTCCAGGGATGTGTGCCTTGAGCACCTGAAAGGCTTTAGTGAAAGCCTTCGGGAAGCCTATGAAAAAGGCACTGTTATGCTCTTTACAGGCAACTCCTACGAGATGCTGGGTAAGGAAATCCGCATTGGCGAGGATAGAGTGCTTGAGGGTTTAGGACTCTTTGATTTCACCACAAGGGAGCAGAGAAAGACCCGCTACACCGGAGACGTCACTATGAAGTCCACCACGCTCCATGGTGAGTTCATCGGATATATCAACAAGTGCAGCGAGACAGACGGCATCGAAAACCACCTCTTCGGGATAGAGTCGGTGGTGGGCACTGTGAAGGACACAAAAGAGGGTATACACGAGAAAAACTTCTTCGGCACACAGGTGATAGGTCCCGTTACTGCCAAAAATCCTCTCTTCGGGGAGTTTCTTGTAAAGCTTATTACAGAGGGCAAAAAATAAATATCAAAACAAAAAGACCGCTGAAGTGATATCTTCAGCGGTCTGATTATTTAGTTCAGAGTATCAGGAAACAAGCAGATTAAGCCTTGCCAACGGAACCGAAGAGCTCCATCTTCTCTTTTACTGTTGCCTTGATAGCCTCAAAGCCGGGAGCCAGAAGCTTTCTGGGGTCGAAGCCCTTGCCCTGAAGGTCCTTGCCCTCTTCAACATACTTTCTGGTAGCTGCTGCAAAGGAGAGCTGACACTCGGTGTTAACGTTGATCTTGGAAACGCCAAGGTCGATAGCCTTCTTGATCATATCCTCGGGGATACCTGTGCCGCCGTGAAGAACCAGGGGCATATCGCCGGTGAGCTGCTGGATAGCGTCAAGAGTCTCGAAAGAAAGACCTGCCCAGTTCTCGGGGTACTTGCCGTGGATGTTGCCGATACCTGCTGCCAGCATTGTAACGCCCAGATCAGCGATCATCTTGCACTCTGCGGGATCTGCACACTCGCCTGCGCCAACAACGCCGTCTTCCTCGCCGCCGATGGAACCAACCTCAGCCTCAAGGGAGAGACCAAGCTCTTCGCAAGTAGCAACCAGTTCCTTTGTCTTTGCGATGTTCTCGTCGATGGGATAGTGAGAACCGTCGAACATAACAGAGGAGAAACCTGCTGCGATGCAAGCCTTAGCGCCTTCGTAGGAGCCGTGGTCAAGGTGGAGAGCAACGGGAACTGTGATACCCAGCTCGTCCAGCATACCGTTAACCATACCTACAACGGTCTTGTAGCCGCACATGTATTTACCTGCACCCTCAGAAACACCGAGGATAACGGGGGACTGAAGCTCCTGTGCTGTGAGAAGGATAGCCTTTGTCCACTCAAGGTTGTTGATGTTGAACTGGCCTACTGCATAGTGGCCTGCCTTTGCTTTGGTAAGCATTTCTTTTGCATTAACTAATGGCATATTTATTTCCTCCAATAATAAAGTATAGAAATGTGTTTCACATACAAAAATATTATACAATAAACTTTCATAAATATAAAGACCTATTTTGAAAAAAATGCGGATTTATAGAAATTATTTAGAAAAAAGTATTGACACAGACTTTTTATAGCAATAATCCCGTATATACACAAAAAACTGCCTCGCCGGAACACAGTGAGACAGTCTTGTTTTTTATATGTAATTATGTTGCCTGAGACTTCTTTGCCTTTTTTACGATGAAAGCAAAAAGCTTTATCAGGTAATGAAGTGCGAGACCTACTGCAATAGCTACCACAAGGTCAAAGATAACAGTGAGTACAAAGGTGAGTACAAGCACCAGAATATCAGAGAGTTTCTTTTTGCCGATGATACCTGCAAACTTTCTCCACTCGCTCATATTGTAGGCTACCATAAAGAGAATAGCCGCAATAGTGGGCATAGGGATGAAACTTGCCAGAGGCATCAGGAAAAGAAGAACCAGAAGGAGTACAACCGAGTGAACCATACCTGCCACGGGGGTTCTGCCGCCGCTTTTGATATTTGCCGCAGTTCTGGCAATGGCACCTGTGGCGGGAATTCCGCCGAAGAATACCGAGGCGATGTTGCCCAGTCCCTGAGCCACCAGTTCGGCGTTGGGGTTGTGCTTGGAGTCGGTCATAGAGTCTGCAACCACACAGGAAAGCAGGGATTCAATACCTGCAAGCACCGCAATAGTAACGGCGCTAGGGATGAGAGAAACGATGTTGCCGAGGCTGAAGTCAAAACCTGCAAAACTTATGGAAGGCAGTCCTGCGGGTATGGTGTAAAGGTCGCCGATGGTGAATACATTCTCCTCCATACCGGGGATGAATTTTACCATAAGCACACCTGCCACAACAGCAATAAGTGAGGGCGGAACCTTTTTCTCGAACATAGGATATACAATGAGGATGGCAAGGCACACGGCACCAACAAGAAGTGTCTGCCAGCTGAAAGTTCCAATGGAGTGGATATTGGCTTCTATTTTTTCGATAGTTTCGATGGGATTAATGCCTTTTGCGTAGGAAAGACCCAGAAAGGATTTAATCTGTCCCACAAGAATGGTGACGGCAATACCCGAGGTGAAGCCTACCGTAATGGCGTGGGGGATAAAGCGGATAAGACCGCCCAGTTTGCACAGACCCATTACAATAAGAATGATACCTGCCATAACCGTAGCGATAAAGAGTCCGTCCAGACCCTTGGTGGCAACAATTCCCGCCACAGTAGTGGCAAAGGCGGCGGTAGGGCCTGCAATCTGCACACGGCTTCCGCCCAGAAGTGCAACGATAAAACCTGCGGCAATGGCGGTGTAGACACCTGCCTGAGGCTCAACTCCCGAGGCAAGGGCCAGAGCGATGGACAATGGCAGTGCAATGATTGCAACAA
This sequence comes from Ruminococcus sp., assembly GCA_045654185.1. Lineage (GTDB taxonomy): Bacteria > Bacillota > Clostridia > Oscillospirales > Acutalibacteraceae > Ruminococcoides. The sequence goes on along the minus strand of JAZOMY010000004.1, from coordinate 68,949 downwards.
TAAGACCGCTGACCACATCTTTGATAAACTGTGCTTTTGTGTAGCCTTTAAGGGCATCAAAAAGCATAGGCTTGAGATAAAATGATTTCATATACTTCCTCATTTCAATATGGTTTGGGGATTTTAAAAATTCACAACGTTCAAAATATTATCACTCTCGACAAATAGTGTCAATAGCTGACAGAGAGCTTCCCCGTATTGCATATTATGAGTAAAATCCACCGCAGGAACATTATTAAAAATTACCATATAAAATTTAGAACTGTAATTATCGGTTTTGTGGGAAAGCGGACTTTTAGCGCATAAGAAAACTCCCGAGTGTAAGCCTCGGGAGTTGATGGTAATAATTTGATTATTTCACATAGTTGATGTCATACTCAATGATTTTCATGTGATTATATTCTTCGTTATAAAGAATATTCAGAAAATGGTATGTGTCGCTTTGGTCGGGCAGGGCATTAAATTCGTAGGTATCTGCGTTATAAATTAACTCATAATCATAACTGTCAGAGCCAAGAGAAGATGTGATACCAATCAGTTCATTGGGAACCGAGTATAGCCATTTTTCATCGGTTGAAAGTTGCTTTTCAAAGATAGAGGCTACATCTTCTTCAAAATAAACATCACTGGAATAGTAAAGGATTTCTCCTGAATTGAGAGGCTTTTCCGATGTGTGATCTTGGGTGATGATTTGTTTGTGGTCGGGTATATCTATACGGAGCATCTGCTCCACTTTGACAATCTGTTTATCGCTGTGGTCGTAGGTGTCTGCAAAGATATAGGTGAAGGATCCATATACGCACAGCAGCGTGAGCATAATTATTCCGATAATAAGATTTTTCAGGTATTTATAGCCTTTTGACCTTAATACAAAACCCAGAACTACGGATGAAAGCGGAATGGGAGAGAACAAGAAGAAAATCCACATATTTTCAATGAGAAGATTATTCATTTCTGATACTAATCCGACCGTAGCCATTGCGCCCCACAGGGAGAGAATGGATGCTATAAAGAGTATTATTGATAGGGCGCGTAATACTGTTGGGGCTTTTTCGTAAGTTGACTTTTTTGCTTTGGGTGCTGTGTAGGGGCGGAAAAAGGAATTTTCTATTAAGTCGCTTTTTCGGATAATAAATACCTGGCTGTTAACCTGCAGGAAGAAGTGATTTCCGATATTCTGTATCCGCTCTATGTCCGAAAAAGGAACTTTTAAATTTCGGGTTCTTTCATTATTACAGTAGGTTTTTATTCTTATGTAGTTTTCAAAAACGCTGTATTCATAAGTGGATTCGCTGATTCGTTCGATATTGTTTTTCCATGATTCGTTAAACTGTCGAATTCCTTTGATGTTGGTTTTGACAGAAATAATAACCATACCAATCAGAATTCCGGGAATAACGGCAGGTGTTGATGAAGCAAACAGTAAAATAATAAGGATAGTATAAACTACAATGAATAGAATGACTTTTTTGTAGATGGATTTTTTCTGAATACTGTAGATTTCTGTCAATTCACTCTTGGAGAAGTTGAATTTATAAGTTTCTTTGGGTTCTGATTGTTCGGTTTCAGGTATATCATTAATATTGTTTTCAAGTCCCAACAGTTCATCAACGGAAACACCGAGAATTTCTCGCAACCGCATTAAATTATCAATGGTGGGAACAGTTTGTCCCTTTTCCCATTGGCTGATGGTTTGTCTGCTGACAAGCAGTTTCTGTCCCAGCTCCTCTTGTGACAATCCAAGACCTTTTCTGTATTTCTGGATAGTTTCTCCAACTGTCATAAAAGGCACCTCCTTTGTATGATACCATTATAGTATAAACAGTGACAAAATGAAAGCACTAATCACTTGATTTTGTCAAGCGGCACTTGCATGCCGCATTATCAGCGGCTTTTGGGAAAAAGTTAGCTTAATAAAAAAGCTCAGGTCGGCGGTGAGATGTGCTGACCTGAGCTTGTGTTTTTAATTATTCAAATTTTTCTTTTGCCACTGCCAGCATCAGCTTGATGCGGTTTTCCTGGTTAACCTTTGTGGCGCCGGGGTCGTACTCGATGTCCACAATGTTGAGTCGGGGGTCAACGCGTCGCACCTTATTTATCATACCCTTTGCCGCAACGTGACAGGGCAGACAGCCGAAGGGCTGGACAATAACTATATTCTCGTAGCCGTGGTCGGCAAACTCCAGCATCTCAGCGGCAAGGTACCAGCCCTCGCCCATACTGTTGCCGATATCGATAATGCCCTCGGCACGTTTTTTCAGGTCGCAGACTCTCTCGGGAGGTACAAAAGCAGGATTTTCTTCAATAGCGGAGATTAAGATATCCTCCATCTTGAACATATACTTCATTACGATTTCAAGTATAAGCTTCTTGATTTTGTTGCCGCCGTAGAGTCTCAGGTCTTCCAGAGCGCCGTTGGTCTTGTAAATACCGAAGCCCAGAATGCTGGGTACGTAGACCTCGCAGTCCTGCTCTGCAAGGAATTCCTCCAGATGGTTGTTGCCCGGTGCGGAGTATTTGAGGTAAAGCTCGCCGATAACAGCAACCTTGACCTTGGGTACCTTCTTTATCTCAATGGATGCAAAGTCCTCGGCAATAGCCTTCAGGTTCTTCCTGATAGTCTTGAAGGAGTAGCCTCTGCCCTTTGAGAAGGTGGCGCCAAGCTTATCTGTCCACTCCTGAAGCTTTTTATCGGTTTCGCCCTTATTAACCTCATAGGGGCGGACCTGGTTGCTGACAATCATCAGCATATCGCCGTAGATAAGGGCGGAGAGTGCCATAAGCATAGTGACAGGAGTGAGGTTGAGACCCGAATTCAGTTCAAGTCCCCAGATGTTTGCGGAGATAAAGGGTACATCGGGATAGCCTGCTTTTTCAAATGCCTTACGCATCAGGTTGATGTAGTTGCTGTCTCGGCAACCGCCGCCTGACTGGGTAATGACCATAGCCACCTTGTCGGGGTCGTACTTGCCGCTTTTCATAGTGGCAAGCATCTGGCCTGTGGTGAGCATAGCGGGATAGCACATATCGTTGTGGAGATACTTAAGTGCCAGCTGTAATACTTCAGGACCCTCGTCCTCCATAATATCAACGTTAAAGCCCTGTCGCTGGAATACGGGGCGGAGCAGTTTGAAGTGTATGGGAGCCATACTGGGGGAGAGGATAGTATAGTCCTTTTTCATTTTGAGAGTGAACTTAACGCGCTCTCTGTAATGAGATATTGTCTTCATTCTCTTTCCTCTTGTTCTTGTTCGATAGCCGCAATAAGGCTTCTTAAACGAATTTTAATTGCACCGAGATTGGTGACCTCGTCAATCTTAATCTGAGTATAAAGGTTGCCGCAGACTTCCAGAATACTGCGTACCTCGTCGGAGGTGAGTGCGTCCAGACCGCAACCGAAGGATACCAGATGCACAAGGTGCATATCCTCCTGAGAGGCAACGTATCTGGCGGCAGAAAACAGTCTCTGGTGATATGTCCACTGGCTGAGAAGGTTTACCTTGAATGAGGGCTCCAGAGAAGCGATAGCATCCTCGGAGATTACTGCAAAGCCCAATGCCGCAATAAGTTTGTGGATGCCGTGGTTGATTTCGGGGTCTGCGTGGTAGGGACGTCCTGCAAGGACAATAATGCGCTTGCCCTGACGTCGGGCTTCCCCGGCAATACGAAGTCCCTCTCTGCGGACATCTGCCATATAGTTGTCGTATGCGGCGTATGCCTTCTTGCAAGCGGCAGAAACTTCTGCTTTTGTGAAGTTTCCGAAATGCTTTGTGAGGGTCTTGTGCATACGTGAGGGGAATTCCTTTTTCACGTGGGGACCCAGATAGTCGTGGATGTATTTGATGTTGCCGAAGTTTAAGGTGTTGGCACCGATTACTTCGGGATAGCCTGCGATAACCGCACAGTTGAAGTTGTTCTTTGCCTTTTTCTCGTCGAAGTTGTAGGTCTGGCAGGGGTAGAAGATGGCATCCACACCCATTTCAATCAACTGCTGGATGTGACCGTGCATCATCTTTGCAGGGAAGCAGACTGTGTCGGAGGGGATGGTACCCTGTCCCTTAAGGTAGAGCTTGCGGTTGGAGAAACCGCTCATGCGGACGGTGAAGCCCAGTTCTCTGAAGAGGGTGTTCCAGAAGGGATACATCTCGTACATATTGAGACCCATGGGAAGACCGATGACTCCGCGGGTTCCCTCTCCCTCGGGGAATTCGTCAAGCTTTTTGATTTTGTATTCGTAAAGGTTCAGGGAGTCATCCTGAGCCTTGTTGGTAACGGGTTTTTCGCAGCGGTTGCCGCCGATGAACTTTCTGCCGCCGCCGAAGTCATTGACGGTGAGCTGACAGCGGTTGTTGCAGCCTTTGCAGGTGACGCTCTTGATGGAATAGGTAAATTCCTTTATCTCGTCATAGGAGAGAATGGAGGAGTAGCCTTTATGTTTCTTCATCTGCTTTGCATAAAGTGCCGCACCGTAAGCGCCCATCATACCTGCAATGTCGGGACGGATAACCTCTACTCCGATTTCCTGCTCGAAAGCACGGAGCACAGCGTTGTTGAGGAAGGTACCGCCCTGTACTACGATTTTCTTGCCCAGTTCGTCGGCAGAGTGTACACGGATAACTTTATAGAGAGCGTTCTTTACAACGCTTATTGAAAGACCTGCGGAGATGTTCTCGATGCTGACACCCTCCTTCTGTGCCTGTTTCACAGAGGAGTTCATAAATACGGTGCAACGTGAGCCGAGGTCAACGGGGTTGTCGCCGAAGAGACCAAGCTCGGCAAACTTCTCGATGGGATGTCCCAGAGAGTTTGCGAAGGTCTGCAGGAAAGAGCCGCAACCGGAGGAGCAGGCTTCGTTGAGGAAGATGCTGTCGATAGCACCCGAGCGGATTTTGAAGCACTTCATATCCTGACCGCCGATGTCGATGATAAACTCTACGTCGGGCATGAAATACTTGGCCGCGGTAAAGTGTGCAACGGTCTCAACCACGCCGATGTCAACCCCCAGAGCATTCTTTATCATATCTTCGCCGTAGCCTGTTACAGCAGAGGATACGATTCTGATACCGGGGTATTTTTCGTACATTTCAATCAGGGTGTCTCTGACCACGTCTACGGGTTTACCCTGATTGGACTGATATTTTGAGAAGATAATGGAGCCCTCTTTGTCGGTGAGCACAACCTTCAGGGTTGTGGAGCCCGAGTCGATGCCCAGATAAGCATCTCCGGAATAATCAGAGTTTTCCTTTCTGGGAACGCGGTGCTTGTTGTGTCTTTCGATGAAGGCGTCGTAGTCTTCTTTGTTTGTGAAGAGAGGGTTAAGGGCAGAGCTTGCAGAGAATTCGGATTTCTCACCGATGCTTGCATAGACCTGTTCAAGGTCTACTTTTTCCTCTGCATAGTAAGCGGCTCCCAGAGCAACAAATACAAGGGAGTCCTCGGGACAGATACCCTCGCAGGAGAGAGTTTTGTCAAAGGCTTTTCTCAGCTCCGAGAGGAAGGTGAGAGGACCGCCAAGATAGACGATGTTGCCCTCAATGGGGTGTCCCTGTGCAAGACCTGTGATGGTCTGGTTAACGATAGCATAGAAGATGCTGGCGGAGATATCCTCTTTTCTGGCACCCTGATTAAGGAGGGGCTGGATATCGGTCTTTGCAAAAACACCGCAACGAGAAGCGATGGAATAAATCTTCTCGTGCTTTTTGGCAAGTTCGTTCATTTCGCCTGTTTCAATCTGCATCAGACTTGCCATCTGGTCGGCAAATGCACCGGTACCGCCTGCGCAGGTACCGTTCATTCTGACCTCCAGATTTCCTTTGAGGAAGAGAATCTTGGCATCTTCGCCGCCCAGCTCAATGACTACATCTGCATCGGGAAGGCGGTGGTTCATAGCAACCTTAGTGGCATAAACCTCCTGCACAAAGGGCAGTCCTGCCTTCACGGCAAGACCCATACCTGCGGAGCCTGAGACGGCACACACCACAGGCTCTTTTATATTGAATTTGTCTATTAATGTACGGATTACCTCTTTTGTCTTCTCCGTAATCATTGCAAAGTGTCGCTCGTAGCTTTTGTGCACAAGGTTGCCCTTGTCATCAAGCACGACACATTTGATAGTTGTAGAACCTATATCTATACCTATTCTCATGGACTATCCTTCTTTAATTTATTTAATCTTATTTGCGTAGTGCAGATATCTGATTCCTATTCTGGACCATTTGAATCCCAGCTTTTCCAGTTCCTTAACGGTGTAGGAGTTACTGGTGGTGATGTTCTTGGATGCAGAGGCGATGGTGTTGTAGAAAGAAAGCACCGCGACCTCTTTGTCTGTAATCAGGTCCTTGAGGGCTTTCTCAAAGGTCTTTGCAGAAACCTTCTTGATGCCCCAGAAGAACTTCTTCACCAGCATATCCACGCTGAACAAATTGGGGTTGTATAAGTTGTAGATGCTGTTAGCCTGCTTTTTCAGAGAGAGTCTGACGTAAGCATCGGCACACTCGTCAACAGGAGTGAAGTCGATGGGGTACTCAGCCAGTTCCTGACTGTACATACCAACCTTGATGAGACCTCTGAATCGGTCGAGGAAGCCGTTGTCCTGAGCATTTCTCTGGAATTTACCGTCAACCTTTCTCCAGGTGAGGTTTCCGATACGGAAAATGTTGGATTTAAGTCCGTTTTCTCTTGCCAGCAGAACAAGCTCCTCTGCCTTGTATTTTGAGTGGATGTATACGTTCTGGGCATAGTTCTGACCGATATCCAGAACAAACTCGTCAAACATGGCATCGGGGTTTCTCTGCTCAACCGTACCCGAGCCGTTTACGCTGGCGGTGGAGGTGTGCTGAAGAATCGCGTCTGCATCGAAGCAGAAGTCGATAACGGTCTGGGTGCCTGTTACGTTGGTAAGCTCCAGGTCCTCGTAGTGGCCTGCGTGGTTTACGTTTGCCGCGGTATGGATAACCATATCCACTTCCTCGGCGAGTTTCTTGTATTCCTCTTCGGAGAGACCGAAGCGGGGCAGAGTGATATCGCCTATGATGGCGGTGTAATTAATGAGTTTACAGCCTCTGGGGAAGTAGTAAGTCAGAAGGCCCTTGAGTCTGTCTTCGCTTCTGACAAGACAGATAACGCGTTTGTTTCTCTTGGAAAGTTCGCGGAGTATGTGTGAGCCAAGGAAACCTGTGGCACCTGTGAGGAGAATGGTGTTGATTTCCTTGTCATACTCGATGTTTGCGTTGTGGGTGATGTAGGTGTTGATATCGGTGGTTACACGGTCCTTCTCTGCTTCCTCGCGGTTTGCAAGGAGTGCTGCCTCCAGCTGTTCTGCGGTGGGACACTCGTAAATCTCCTGAGCCTGAATGCCCAGAATAGCCGCAACCTCAAAGGCGGCAAGGCTGTCGCCTCCGATATCAAAGAAGTCCTCCTTGATGCCTATACCCTTGCAGCCGATAACCTGCTCGAAAGCTTCAACGATTTTTTTCTGCTCGTCGGTTGTGGGAGGAATGTGGGGAACGTTCTTTTTGTCGATGACCTGCTCGATCATCTGCATGGCTTCCTTACGCTTGATTTTCATTGTGGTGGTTTTGGGGAAGTCACGGGCAATAAAATTAAGATTAACCACTCTCTTGTAGGAGGGGAGAGTGTTGTTGATTTCTTTTACCTTGAGTCTGATGTTCTTGAGGATATCCTTGTCACGGATGTCGCTGGGCTGGAAAGCGGCGGCGATTTTGCCGTTGCTCTCGTAAACCATTACGTCCTTGACGCCTTCAATAGTCATCAGGTGGGTTTCCAGTTCTTCGGGGTAGATGTTCTTGCCGTTGTCCAGAATGATAAGGTTCTTGGAGCGGCCTGTGATGTAGAGATAGCCGTCCTTGTCAAAGTGGCCAAGGTCTCCGGTACGGAAATATCCGTCCTCGGTGAAGGCTTCCGCTGTTGCCTCGGGATTCTTGTAGTATCCCAGCATAACACCGGAACCTTTAACGAGAATTTCGCCGTCCTCGATTTTTACGTCCATATAGGAAACGGGTTTGCCTACGGACTCGAATTTATTAGCTTTGGGGTAGTTTGCTGAAATCAGGGGTGCACACTCGGTAAGGCCGTAGCCCTGATACATATTGATGCCGAACTCGTCAAAGGTTCGGGCAATTTCAGGTCTGAGCGCGGCACCGCCAACAATGACGTTGGTAAGGTTGCCGCCGAAATTGTTGAGAAGGCTCTTAAAAATGCGGCGTCTCTCATCTATGCGGATCATTCTGAGGTAATGGCTTAATTTTCTGGCTATTGCAACTTTGCGGCGGTTACTGCCGTTTTCTATACCGTCCATAACCTTCTTGTAGAACACCTCGGCAATAGCGGGTACTACCAGAATAACTGCGGGCTTGAATTTCTTCAGATTCTTGACAATGTTCTCAAGTTTGTCGTTGATGCAGACGGTAGCACCGCAGTAGATAACACCCAGGTTATCAACAGTCAGCTCAAAGGTGTGGTGAATGGGAAGTACCGACAGTACCACAGGGTGACACTTGAGATTCTGTGCGTAGTCAAGTTTGTGTATTTCGTTGATGTTGGAAACAATGTTTCTCTGGCTGAGCATAACGCCTTTGCTGACACCGGTGGTGCCTGAAGTGAAGAGAATCTCGGTGAGACCGTCAGGGTCAATCTCGGGAAGCTCGGTGTGCTCAGTTGCGAGGATATCCTGATAGAGAGAGTCAGAGAATCTGATGATTTCCTTGACTTTATTATCCTGCTTCTCAATTTCGGGTATAAGGTATTCGTACTCCTCGGAGAGGAATACTGCATCCACGTCGCCCATTACAAGGAGATTGAGCATCTCGTTATCGGGAAGCATTCTGTCAATGGGAATTACCACGTTGGCACTGCACGCAATACCAAGGAATGCAGTCATCCAGTGATAGCTGGATGCACCGATAATGGCAATGTGTTTTTCTTTGTAGCCTTTCTTTACAAACCAGGAGGCAACAGAGTTGATGTCACTCTCAAAAGTTCTGAAACTCTTGCTAACGATTTCATCGTTTTCAATGTAGCGGTAAACATCTCTGTCGCCGTAGCTTTCGGCTATGTCTTTTACAAAATCCTGCAAGTTTAAAAGTGCGTTCTTCATAATTACCCCAATTCGAAAAAATACATCAATTTTATGCAAGGTATACCGACATTAAATTATACATCATTTTTCGACTTTAATTATGAACAAACTGTTAACAAACAAGTGCTTTTATTAAAAAATGTCGAAATTTTCAGTTTTATACAGAATAGAGAAGACAATGCTGCGAGGTGTTGTATTTTATGACAATACCAAACTGCAGAAATTGGCAAAAATGGCTTGTAATCTGATGTTGAGCCTATCAATATCTCTTGTGGATATGGTGAAGATATAGCGAAAAACAGAAAACAAATTATAGTGTAACAGCAAAATTCGGTTAAGAATCATAGAGTTGGTTCAAAGGGGTGCAAATATTAACATAATGCAACGGAATTTAACTGAAATTGTTAAACGCATTTGGTTGCAATGCTCGGTGGGCGATAGTATAATTGAGGTGTGAAAGGAATGACAAAGTATGAATAATATGATTGGTATGAATCTGAGATATCTGAGAGAAACCAACAACCTGACTCAGGAGCAATTCGCCGAGAAACTGGGAGTCACCAGACAGACTGTGGCTAAATGGGAAAACGGCGATTCTCTTCCTGATATAGGTCGGTGTACGGAGATAGCAGTGATGTTCCAAGTGTCGCTGGATGCCCTTGCAACCTGCTCTTTGGACGAAAACGCAGAAACGGAAAGCAACGAGGCAGGGGGCAAATATGTTTTCGGTATCGTGAAGGTGGGAGAACGCGGTCAGGTTGTCATTCCAAAACACGCCCGTGAAGTATACGGCATAAAGCCCGGATGCAAAATTCTGGTTTTGGGCGACGAAAGAGGAATGGCACTTGTCAGAATCAAGAATATCTCGAATTTAAGTTTACTGGGTTGAGGAGGAGAAGTATGCTTGCGATAAAAACAGAAAAACTCACCAAAAAGTATAAGGAAAAGATTGTTGTGGACAACCTTGATTTATGCGTTGAAGAAGGCGAAATGTATGCGCTTCTGGGTGTTAACGGCGCAGGAAAATCCACTACCATAAAGATGCTCTCCTGCCTTATCAAACCTACTTCGGGAGATGCGCAAATCCTCTTACACAGCATCAGGGAGGAAAGCACACAGGTCAAGCAGATTATCAGCGTTTCTCCGCAGGAAACTTCTGTGGCGCCCAACCTTACCGTCAGGGAAAATCTGGAATTCATCGCGGGAATTTTCGGCTTTGACAAAGCAAAGGCAAAAGAAAAAACTCAGCAGATTATAGCTGAGTTTGATATGAAGGAAATAGAGCACAGCCGTGCCAGAACTCTATCGGGAGGCTGGCAGAGAAGGCTGAGCATTGCTATGGCTCTTATAAGCGAGCCACGGGTACTTTTTCTTGATGAGCCCACTTTGGGTCTGGATGTGCTTGCCCGACGGGAACTGTGGAAACAGATTGAAAAACTGAAAGGAAAAATTACTATTATTCTGACCACTCACTATCTGGAGGAGGCACAGGTACTCTCCGACCGGATCGGCATTATGGCAAAGGGTGTGCTCAAGGCTCAGGGCACAGCGCAGGAACTGAAGGCGCTGGCTGCCACGGAGGATTTTGAGGAAGCCTTTGTGAGAATTGCAGGAGGTGAGATTTAAGTGAGAACACTTGTATTTGCATCGCGAAACGCAAAGGAGATTGTGCGTGATATATTTACGCTGATTTTCGGCATACTATTTCCCCTTGTGCTATTGGTACTCCTCTCGGTAATAAACTCAAGCATTCCCGAGGAAGCGGGAATGAAACTTTTTGAAATAGCAAATCTGGTGCCGGGAATATCAGTTTTCGGACTTAGTTTTATCTCGCTTTTCACCGCTACCCTTGTTTCGAAGGACAGATGTACAAGCTTTATCTTAAGGTTGTTTACATCGCCTCTCAAATCAAGCCAGTACATAATAGGATATACTCTGCCCCTTATACCTATGTCGATTTTGCAGACGATAGTCTGCTACGGGGCGGCATTTGCATTCGGGCTTGAGTGGACTCCCGATATCCTGCTTGCAATAGTTGTAAATCTGCCTGTTGCCATACTTTTCATAGCCATCGGACTCCTTTGCGGCACAATCTTTAACGACAAGGCGGTGGGCGGAGTGTGCGGCGCATTGCTGACAAATCTGTCGGCGTGGCTTTCGGGCACCTGGTTTGACCTGAAACTTGTAGGCGGTGCATTCGAAAAAATCGCTGATTTGCTTCCCTTTGTACATGCTGTCAATGCGGGACGATATGCCCTTGGCGGCGAGTATGCGAAAATCATCCCCGAACTTCTCTGGGTTTCGGGTTATGCGCTTGCTATTGCGGGAGTCGCGGTTGTGGTATTCAGCATCAGAATGAAGCAGGATAAATAATATTCAGATGAAAACTCTGATAAATCATCATAATCAGGGACGAGGTTCCTAAGGACAGTAAAAAAAGATGCACGAAATTTTCGTGCATCTTTTGTTTTGGGAGTTTTTATTATATAAAATTTGAAATCCGTTTTTATTTGCGGGGAGTTCCTTTAAGTTTTTTGTGGGAAGCTGCTTCTTTTGCGACCATTGACGAGAGTGCGATAATGGCAATTACGTTGGGAATAACCATAAGCTGGTTAAAGGTGTCGGTAAGCTCCCACACCAGGTCGTTGGAAAGAACAGAGCCCAGGAACACAAAGATGATTGCGAGAATGGAATATATGAGGTTTGCCTTCTTGCCGAAGAGGTAGGTGATGTTGATTCGACCGAAAAGGTTCCAGCTGATAATGGTGGAGAAAGCGAAGAAAAGCAAGCACACCGCAACAAAAGAGTTGCCGACGGTGTCGCCTAAAATTGAGGAGAATGCGGTCTGAACCATATTGTTTTTATCAATGCCATCAGCTGAACCTCCTGAGAGAATTCCGTTTCCTGCATAGAGGGTTGAAATTACTGTGAGGGCGGTGAGAGTAAGTACCACAAAGGTGTCAATGAATACACCCACCATAGCCATAACACCCTGATCGTGGGGAGTTTTGACGTTGGCGAGAGCGTGGGCGTGGGGAGTTGAACCCATACCTGCTTCGTTGGAGAAAAGACCTCTCTTGGCACCCTGACTTATGGCGGCTTTCAAGGCATAACCGATGCTTCCGCCGATAATGGCATTGGGCATAAAGGCGTACTTGAAAATCATACCGAAGGTCTCGGGGATGTATTTGATACGTACACAGAGTACAACAACACAACCCACAATGTAGAGTATCGCCATAATGGGAACGATTTTCTCTGTAACGGCGCCGAGACGCTTAACTCCGCCGATAAAGACAAAGGCAGAGAGTGTTGCCACTACAAGACCCATGACCCAGGGCGGAATATGAAAAGCAGTAGAGCAAGCAGCGCTGATGGAGTTTGACTGTACCATACCGCCCATAAATCCCAGAGCGAGAATACAGGCTATCGCAAAGAAACCTGCAAGGAACTTTCCGAATTTACCCTTGAATGCGGTTTTTATGTAGTAAACAGGACCGCCTGCTACGTTGCCGTCGTTATCCGTTACACGGGTTTTCTGTGCAAGAACCGCCTCGGCATAAATGGTAGCCATACCGAGGAATGCGATTATCCACATCCAGAAAATTGCACCGGGGCCGCCGATGAGAATTGCTCCGCAGGCACCTACGAGATTTCCGGTACCGACCTGTGCGGCAACAGCGGCGGTGAGAGCCTGAAAGGAACTGAGTCCGTTCTTCTGCTTTTTGCCTGCCATAGAGAATGTTCCGAAGAGTTTTTTCACACCCTCGGGGAAGCATCTCACCTGCACAAACTTTGTGCGGATGGTAAAGAAAAGACCTGTGCCGATAAGCAGAAACATCAGAATATAATCTGACAGATACATATTGATAGTGCTGACAACGTGCAATACCTGCTCCATAACCTATCTCCTTATAAAACAAATTCCCCGCTATTGTACCAGTATTTACATAAAAAAGCAAGTTATATTATCCTTTCAGGGATATGAGGCTTTGTGCTGATACGGGGAGAGGGGTGTCTCAGTCAGCCTTAATCAGTTCAACCAGTTTTTTTGCGGTAAGAGGCAGGGAATGGTCTTTTTTTCTTACCATAACAATTTCCCTGGCAGGGAGCTTCTCTTTCAGGGAAATTATGCGGATATCGGGTTCATCCTCTGTGAATTGCCGGGGAACAAAACTGACCCCCAGGCCATGCTTTACCAGAGGAATTATCTGGTCGGCGGTGGCGGCTTCGATGTCAGGGGAGTAACTGCAATTTTGCTTTGAGAATATTTCGGAATAAAAGTCAAAGGTAGAGGTCTTTGAACCCAGAGATATTATGGGATGACCTGACAGTTCTTTAAAAGTTATATCATCTTTTATGTCAAAATCTTTGGCGCATATCGGGACTTCGTGGAGTGTGGAAAGGGCGGTGATATTAAGCTTGGCATCCTTGTCCATAGGAGTGGTGACAATGGCTATATCCACCAGTTTGTTGGTTATCATTTTTATAGCCTGAGGGGTTGAGACATTGAGAATTTTTATTCTCACCCCGGGGTAAAGCTGGTGATAGCGGCTGAGTATCGGGAGCAGATAACACCGCAGGGCGATTTCGGTGGCACCGATGGATACCACACCGTGTTCCATATTATGCTTTGCGCTGACCGCCTGTTCGCCTGCCTGAATGTAATCGAAGGCGGCGGAGATGTGTTCGTAAAGCTCCTGACCGTCATCTGTCAGCCGAACTCCCTTGTTGGTTCTTTCAAACAAGGTGCAACCCAACTGCTCCTCCAGATTTTTGACAACTCTGGTCAGGTTTGGCTGATTACACAGCATCGCTTCGGCTGCTCGGGTAAAGCTCTTGTATTTGGCAACATTATAAAAAACTCTGTAATGGTCGTAACTGATATTCATAAACCTCTCCATATCAAAATGATATATCATACATTATAATTATACATTTTACATATACTGCGTTTGGTATTATAATACAGGTAAAATGAGATGTCAATACAGAAAGGATTTTGAAAATGGAAATGATAGATATTTCACTTATTACAGAATTAATGGAAGCTTTCACTATACTTTGCTTTGGACTTTCCTGGCCCATATCCATAAGAAAATCATATATATCAAGAACCGCAAAGGGCAAGAGCCTTTTCTTCGAAGTTTTTCTGCTGGTGGGATATGCTCTCGGAATTATACGCAAGATAATCCAGCTTTCCGTACTGGGATGCACAGGCCCCATATTTTACCTGAGTTTCTTCTTCTATATACTGAACTTTATTGAGATATCGGTGGACGTGTGCCTCTACTTCCGCAACCTCAAATACGACAGAATGGCTCTTGTCGGCCAAAACTAAAGGGCAAGAGGTTTGTCTTTAGCAGGCCGGACGAAAAGGCGTCTGGCATGGGCATATAAATTTAAAAAATAATCACACCGACTTTCTTTAATAAAAATTACAGCGGCGGATTTTCTCCGCCGCTGCTTTGCTTTTATTTATCCATTTTAAACGCCTGCTTAAACGCAGTTAATCTGCTTGTCAGAATGTCCAGTCGAGCAGTCTTGCCGTCCTTAAAAAGAACCACACAGCGCATTGCAGGATGAGACTCTCCACCCTTTTTGATTGGGGGTGCGGTGTCAAGCCATTTGTATTCGGCAATATCGTTTGCTGTAAAGGTGTAGTCTTCAATTTTGGAACCATAAATTAATCCATGGCCTTTTTCCATATTCACATAACTTCCCGGTGCAAAATCACTGTTTTTCTCGCCGTAATCCACGTTGCCGTAAAAATCGGCATTGTATCTGGCTGTAACTTTGGCTGCACTTGCTGCGCCGTCCTTTACTTTACCTAAAAAATCTTTAAATCCCATATTATCCTCCTTATTTTTAAGACATTGCGTCTTGATTTTTATTCGTCATTCCTTATCGTCTGGGTGTGAACCCGGTACAATTGGGAGTTTTATTGTATGCCATCATATTACAGCGACCTGCATTGGCGCAGGCTCGGCATTGTGCTTGTGCGGCTTTGAGGAGCTTATTCTGTTTCTCTAACTCTGCCATGCTGTTTTTGTAGTCTTCTTTTCTGCGCTGTTCTTTTTCTGCATATTTGAGACGGCGGCTTTCAGCCTCGCGGGCAAGTGTTTCTTCACGTAATCTGCGGTCCTCATCCGCACGGCGCTTTTCTTCCTCGCGACGACGCCGACGTTCCTGGTCTTCTCGGAACTGCATTTCTTCACGGTGGCGACGTTCCTCGTCTGCGCGGCGCTGCTCTTCTTCATAGCGTCTACGTTCTTCCTGTTCACGCTGAAGCTGCAACTGCCTCTCGCGATAGACAGTTTCTTCGTACAGATTCACCGCTTCTTTCAGGTCATCTGCTCTGCCGCTTTTGATGTAGTCTGTAATAATATGCAATACAGGCAGGTACTTTTCTGTTATTAAATCGTTGGCTTCTTCTAATTTGTTTTGGGCAGGCACATATTGCTCTTCGTGGATTTTGTTGACCTCTGCAATTCGGTCTGCTTCCAGTTTCTCTGCGATTTCGTCCTCTTCCTTCAGATGGGCAAGATAAACCTCTCTCCAGGAAGTGTATTCTTCGATAAAATCACTTTTTGACAAAAGATAAGCAGAGTACTCGTTCTTATAAGCATCCATATCCTGCCGGTACTTTTTCTCTGCTTCCTGTTTATTGTTTTCATAGGTTTTGATTTTTTGTTTGGTAGTTTCTTCGTCTGATTGCTTTGCGGATTTGTGTTTCATAAAGAAGAAAACCACAGCAGCAACACAGGCGGCAAGAATTAAAAGATTGCCGATAATGGTAAGAAATTCTCCGGAAAACAGTCCTCCGGAAATTAAGACGCAAATTGCAACAAATCCGGCGACAGGAAGCAACCAACCCAGTTTTTTCTTTAATGCATTAGCGGCCTCGTGGGCATTTGTGGGTTTATTACCAACATTGGGTTTGGCAGGTTCTTTGGGGGATATTACGCGTTCGTATGCCATTTCCATGATTTCAATGGCATCTTCTTCATCGTGGCCAATGGTTTCCTGCCATGCGGTCCGTTCTTCTTCGCTCTTGTAATCACCGGGGAAAAGCGGCACCGCTATCTGGCGTTCATAGCAATCGTCCGGATTAAAGTTATCCATTCTTGACCTGATCGCTACTGTGTCCTGATATAGCGCAGAAATCTTTTCCAGCTTTGCAATCAGTTCGTTTTTAGGAATACCCACAGATCATCAACCTTTCTTTCGTCTGAAAAATCGCCGTTACCGTTTACGGATTCTCCCCAAAACAAGGGCAATTCTTAAGGCGTTTATATATAATCTTTACCTTATTGTAACTATGCAAAAAATATTATTCCATTTACTGTCAGTATCTTGCTTTTTTGTGAAAAGCGTGTTATAATGCCTGATTGACGACAAGAGAGGTGGCTTTCCGCCTCTCTTGTTGCTTTTTTTTATACATCGTGATAAAGTATAAATAACAAGGGGGAACTCTTATGTCAAAAAACACAGCAGAGATAATTAAGGAACTTAAACTCTCTTCGGATTTTAAACGCTTTTATCAGGAGAACAAGGAATATATGGTGGATAAGACCTTGGCGCAGTTTCTGGAACAGCTATTGCAGGAGACCGGCATCAGCAAAGCCCAGGCTATCAAAAATGCTGAGATGAGCGAGATTTACGGCTACCATATTTTTGCAGGCACCCGGATTCCCGAGCGAGGCAAGGTGCTGGCGCTTGCCATCGGTATGGGACTGAAGCTGGACCAGATTCAGCAACTTCTGAAGGTTGCAGGTTACAGCACACTGTATGTAAAACGTCCTTTTGACAGCGTTGTACTTTACGGTATTTGTAATAATATGTCAGTAGCGCAAATCAATGAGCTTCTGTATGACTACGATATGGAAACGTTAGGACAAAACTTATTATGAAATTATGCCCGAATTGTAAGGCTGAAATGGACGATAACGCCCGTTTCTGCCTGTGTTGTATGACATCTTTGGATGAAAAAGAACTGATTTCGCCGTCGGTGCGCAAAAAGCGCCGATGGCCGCTGGTGCTTCTCTGTGTGCTCTTATTGGGTATCGGTTCGGTACTTGCTGTTTTTTTGATAAACTACGAACCTCAGGAGCCGAAAACTCCGCCCGACAGCAGTAGTAACTCCGCCACTGCGGATACAGAACAGAGTTCTGCAACAATGTCTTCTGCAACAATGTCTTCTGCAACAATGCCTTCTGTGGAAGATGCCTCTTTACGCACCTGCGTAGTGGATGGTGTTACCTATACCTTCCGCCCTGCAACAGAGGAAGAACATCCCACAGCTATTGCTTTGAACAATAACTACGTGTTGATTCGTGTGGAAGGCTCTTCGCCCAGTGGATTCTATCAAGTGCCCAGTTTTGTAGGTAACGACACAACTGCGTTGGTAACAGTTGTGGCAGACGGTGCCTTTGACGGGACCGATGCACAGGGGATAGACCTTGGATACAATGTGCGTTATGTGTGGGGTAATGCCTTTGGTGGCAATTCCCTTACTGAATTGCATTTGCACGAAGATGTGTTTATCGATGAGATGGCGTTTTCCTGCTGTACGGAAGAACTGACGATTCACTGCCCGGAATATCTGGACAATACAGAAGGTACACTCTGGTGTGAACTTGCTGTTTCTCTGGGTTTTCGGTGGCAGCAGGAAATCATCTGACAGGAGAAATATATGACAAGAGAAGAATATATCAGCAATCTACGCAATATGTTTTCCACTGTGGATGTTTTAAGTGCCAAAAACGATTACAAAGTTCTGAGGTTGCGGCATAGAAAAAACGGCAAAGATATCGTGTTGCGCAGTTACCCTCATCCTGTCGAGGCATATAACACACTCGTGTCGATTCGCTGTAAAAATCTGCCGAGGATTCTGGATGTGATTACTGTGGATGACGGACAGATAGTGCTGGAAGAGTATATTTCCGGTATGACGATTGCGCAGATTATGGAAACAAATCGCTACCAAAAGCAGGGTGCCAAACGAATTATGACAGAACTCTGTCACGCAATGATAGTACTCCATACCAGAGGTCTGGTGCATCGGGATATCAAGCCGGAAAACGTGATGGTATCTGACGATGGGCGAGTAGTGCTGATTGATCTCAACGCATCGCGAAGTGTCAAAACCGGCAGTCGGGACACAGTCATTATGGGGACCGCAGGCTATGTTTCTCCGGAACAGTTGGGGATTTCTCAGACCGATGCCAGAACAGATATTTATGCCGCAGGAATTCTATACAATGTTATGCTGACCGGTTCTCATCCCAGCGAAACCATGGCACCGGGGCGTGCAGGTCAGATTGTCCGAAAGTGTACCGCGGTGAATCCAAAGGAACGCTACCAATCCGCAGAGATACTGTGCTCGGTTTTGTAAGTTTTTTTGCTGAAAATGATGCGGGTATTATATTTGACAGATGCCCGACGAACAATTATCAAACTATATATTCACGCACTAAAAAAAGCGTTGCACAAGAGGGGAATACACTCCCTCAAACTGCAACGCTTGTTTCTTATGTGTATGATGTTTTCAGAGAAGAACTTGCCTGATTAAAGAACTTTGTGACCACAGTCGGGGCAGGTGATGCCGTTGATTCCTACACCGGTTGTAAACACCGACCAACCACACATAGGGCAGATTACATTTGGCTTGAATTTATTACAATAAGCACAAATATCGTACCTGTTATATTGATCACCTACGTAATAATGCTCGGCAGCGGTTCCTTCAGTTTTGCCGCATACTGAGCACATTTTAGGGTTCTGGCAAGTTGCTTGTTGCCAGGTGTGACTTAAGGGGTCACCTTCTTTTTTGTCGCACAACTTACAGGTTTTAGCCTTTTGGCAGGTAGCCGCGTCCCAGCTGTGACCCAGAGGGTCTCCCTCAGGTGTTTTGCAAAGTGAGCAGGTTTTAGGGTTTTCGCAGGTAGCCGCGTCCCAGTTATGACCCAAAGGCTCACCCTCGGTTTTCTGACAGAGCGAGCAGGTTTTGGGATTTTCGCAGGTGGCAGTGTTCCAACTGTGGCCCAATGCCTCACCCTCGGTTTCCTGACATTTGGAACAGGTCTTTGCAGTAATGCATGTAGCGTCTGTCCACTGGTGGTTGCAGGGAAGGAAGAAAATAACTGCGGTTGCAATTATAGCAACTGCAAAAACAGAAAGAACCGAAATAGAAATAACAGAAATAACAGAAACAGCAGAAATTAATATCACTTTTTTCTTCATATCAATCACCCCACGTTTTCAGTGTATCATAAATAAAACACAGATGCAACGCTTGTTTTTGGCTTATTAAGACAACTGTAAGGTGAAAGGGTGGAAGACAACAAGTTTATCTTGCCACCATTTTGTTTCATGTGATATAATCATCCCGATAAACTTGAATTGAAGAGGTGAATATCATGGAGATTTGGGACGGATATTTTATTGACGGAACTCTTGCAAATCAGGATTTAGTCAGAGGTGAGCAAATCCCAAAGGGAGTGTACCACCTTTCGTGTCATGTGTTGGTACGACACGTTGACGGTGATTATCTGCTTATGAGGAGAGATACACGCAAACCGAACTATGGAGGCTATTATGAAGCAACCGCAGGCGGTTCTGCATTAAAGGGAGAGGATAAAGTATCGTGTGCCAGGAGAGAACTCTTGGAAGAAACGGGGATTTCTGCCCATGATTTCACGGAGATTGGTCGGAGTGCTTCTTGCGACACGATATATTGCAGTTTTCTGTGTGTCACCGATTGTGACAAGTCATCTGTACTTCTTCAGGAAGGTGAAACCATATCATATAAATGGGTTTCGGAGAAGGACTTTATCAGTTTTGTTAATTCAAATGAAATGATTGATATACAGAGAGACCATTATTATAAATATTTGGTGCAAATGGGATATATACGGTGACCGGTTCCGATATTTTGTCAATAGAGCCATTCGTGAAAAACACCGAATGTGGAAGGAGAAAACGATTATGTCAGATTACTTAAATGAATTCTACACGCGGCATTGTGATGAAGATAAAAGATTGGCTTTTCGCCATAGCCAAACAGAATTTATTACTACGGTCAGGTACATAGAAAAGTATCTTGAAACCGGCAACAAGATTATTGAAATCGGTGCCGGCACAGGAGCATACAGCCATTATTTTGCGCAAAAAGGATATGTTGTTGATTCTGTTGAGTTGGTAGAGCATAATATTGAGGTGTTCAAATCCAAGACAAGTCCCGATGAAAAAATTACAATTACTCAGGGAAATGCTTTGGATTTGAGCGGGTTCCCCGATTCGACTTATGATATAACGTTGCTTTTGGGACCAATGTATCACCTTTATACTGTCGAGGAGCAATTAAAGGCTATGAGTGAAGCAATAAGGGTAACCAAAAAAGGTGGTGTTATCTTTGCTGCTTATTGCGGTAATGATGCAACTGTCATCCAATTTGCTTTACTAAAGGGGCAAATCGTGGAAGAACCATATGTACATTTAATTGATGAGTCCTTCAAATGCACGTCAACTCCGGAAGAAATATTCCAAATGCACAGGAAAGAGGATATAGATATATTGATGTCTGATTTCAATGTGAAAAGACTGCATTTTGTTGGAACGGATATGATTTCACATTATTTCAGTAATCAGATTAACGAAATGACAGAGGATGTCTACAAGAAGTATTTGGACTACCATATGTATATCTGCGAAAGAGCAGATATGATTGGAATAAGCAATCATTTTTTAGATGTTTTCAGAAAAGAATAGCATTAACAAAATCCAATTTGTTGATATAAAACCGGTCGTTTAGCGGTACCCCGATAATTTAACGATATGGTTTCTGTTATCAGCGACATCATTACAAAATTACATATTTTTTCACAACAAAAAAGCGTTGCGGATGAGGGAGAGTATCAATTTGCCTCCCTCAAACTGCAACGCTTGGTTTTTATACTTGGCTTATTCAATTGGGTTCTCACAATAATTTAACGATAAAACGACGAAACCGCTAGCCTTTGAGTGTATCAGCAGCGGTATCTGATTTGGTAAGCTGCACAGTTTCAGATATCGTTATGTTTATTGCCCAGCTCATAGAATGCTACCGCTGATGCGGCGGCAACGTTCAGCGAATCAACGCCGTGATACATAGGTATCTTCACGGTGTAATCGCAGTTGTCTATGGTTTTATCTGCAAGCCCGTCTCCTTCTGTTCCCATAATAATGGCGAGCTTTTCCTCTTTTGCAAGCCTTGGATCGCCAATGGAAAGAGAATTATCTTTAAGTGCCATAGCAACAGTCTTAAAACCCATAGCTTTGATTTCGTCAAGATTGTCGTCAGGTAAAAAGCCCCAGTCAATCTGAAATACTGTGCCCATACTGACTCTTGAGGCGCGTCTGTAAAGAGGGTCGGAGCATCCGGGAGTAAGAAGCACTGCATCCATTCCAAGGGCTGCTGCCGAGCGGATTATTGCACCCACATTGGTTGGATTCATAACCTTGTCCAGAATAACGATTCTGCTTTTGCCTTTGCAGATTTCACTTATCTCAGGCAGTGGCTTTCGCTTCATAGTACAGAGCATACCTCGGGTGAGCTTAAAGCCTGTGAGCTGAGTCAGAATATCAAGCTCCGCACAAAACACAGGAACATCGTTCATCCGTGCAAGGACGTGCTTGTTTTCACCATTGATATGCCTTTTTTCCGTAAGGCAGGAAACAGGCTCATATCCCGCATCAAGAGCACGCTCTATCACCTTAGGACTTTCTGCTACAAACAAGCCTTTTTCGGGGAATTCCTTGTTATAAAGCTGAGCTTCCGTCAGCCGTGCATACACATCCAACTCAGAAGCATTAAAATCTGTTATTTCGATAATGTTATTCATATTGTTCTCCATAGTGTTGATGTGTATATTGTAGCCTTATAATCCCCTGGTGTCAAACATTTCCCGCCGACAAACTCAAAAGCCGGTATGAATTTTTATTGGGGAAGCGAGAACGCAGACTCTATCGGGCAGACACCCTGAGTGTATTTATGTTCGCCCTGAATGAGCTTGATATCCTTAATCTCAAATGGACCCCAACCCTCTGGCACACAACAGTAGATAAAGTCACAGTTAATACAGATGGAATCGTTGTGTTTCACTTTAAGAATGGGAGTAAAATAACTGTATAATAAACAACATCACATATAGCAAGAGCAACAGCCTGAAAACTGTTGCTTTTTGTTTTTTATAAGTGGTATAATTATCTCGATAAACTTGAATTTGACGGAGGCTATATCATGACAAGTTATATTGTTGCTTTTCTTGTAGGTGTTCTATGTATTGTTCTTGGAATTTCAAATATGAGAGGAAACATATCCTCTCTTCATTCGTATCATAGGCACCGTGTTTCCGAAAAAGATAGGATACCATTTGGAAAACAAGTGGGCTTGGGTACTGTGATTATTGGCATCGGTATAATTTTATTCAGCTTCTTGTCTGCTGTGACCTTGTATACCGAAAACAACATCTTTACATTAATTGGTACCGCGGTTTTGATTGTTGGTATTGTTGTAGGGCTTATTATGAGTTTCAAAGCTATGATTAAATATAACAAAGGTATCTTTTAATTCGTTAAATTCCAATTTGATGAATTAAAGCAAAATCCGGTAATTTAACGATTATACTATAATTAAACGATAGGTTTGGGGTAATTACCGGCAAAACTGAATAATCACACATATTTACACAACAAAAAAGCGTTGCACATCAGGGAGAGTATCAATTTACTCCTTCAAACTGCAACGCTTGTTTTTATATTTGGCTTATTTAATAACTCATTTTTCCTTCCGTTTTTCTTAATTCCCCATTTTCTCTTAACTTTTTCAGTATCCAATAGAAAGGAATTGGGACAATATCCTCTTCAGGCTTGTTGTTATCATAGATATCGTAGGTGTTGCTATCTCTATATAGAATAAATCTGCAAAAAACATCACAATCAGGTGCTTCGAATATCCCCATAATGATATTGTCATCGTATTCTAAATCTTTGAAATAAAAGTTAATATAACGCATTACACACAACTCCGATAAAACGACGAAACCTCTATTGACACTACCCGTATCAATAGAGGAATCTGATTTGGTTGCGGAGGAAGGATTTGAACCAACGACCTCCGGGTTATGAGCCCGACGAGCTAACCAGGCTGCTCTACTCCGCGATATATAATTGTGTGCTGTTTCATCAGCAGGTATTATACTACCATTTTTATATGGATTTGTCAAGAGGCTAAAGGAGATTTTTTGCGAAGTTGTTTTTTGCCTCTCATAAAGCCCTCCGGACTCGTGGGCATCTCTATACTATTATATTGCAATTTGAGGAAATTATGCTATAATATACAATGTATAAATATTTTTCTTCAAGGAGTGTACGCTATGTGTGATAAGAAAACTTTTTACATCACAACACCGATTTATTATCCTTCCGGAAATCCACATATAGGCCACTGCTATACAACGGTTGCCTGCGATTCCATTGCCAGATACAAGCGAATGCAGGGATACGACGTAATGTTCCTCACAGGTACCGATGAGCACGGTCAGAAAATCGAGGAGAAGGCTCGCGACAAGGGTGTTACTCCCAAGCAGTATGTTGACGAAATCGTAGAGATTTTCAAGAAACTCTGGGACTATATGAACATCAACTACGACAGATATATCCGTACCACCGACGACTATCACGTTGAGACAGTACAGAAGATTTTTAAGGAACTCTACGACAGAGGCTACATCTACAAGGGCGAGTATTCAGGCAAATACTGTACTCCCTGCGAGAGCTTCTGGACCGAGAGTCAGCTTGTTGACGGCAAATGTCCCGAGTGCGGAAGAGATGTTATCGAGGCCAAGGAAGAGGCATATTTCTTCAGAATGTCCGACTTTGCAGAGCGAATCGAAAAGCTCCTCACCGAGACCGATTTTCTCAGGCCTCAGACCCGCGCAGTTGAGCTTGTAAACAACTTCATCAAGCCCGGACTTGAGGACCTTTGCGTTTCCCGTACAAGCTTTACCTGGGGTGTGCCTGTTACCTTTGATGAGAAGCACGTTGTATATGTATGGATAGATGCTCTTTCCAACTATATCTCTGCGCTGGGTTACGAGAATGGTGCATTTGATGACTATGACAAGTACTGGCCTGCAGATACTCACATGGTAGCCAAGGACATTATGCGTTTCCACGCAATTATCTGGCCTGCTATGCTTATGGCACTTGATCTGCCTCTGCCCCGTCATCTTGCCGTTCACGGCTGGATTACTTTCAACGGACAGAAGATGAGCAAGTCTCTGGGTAATGTTGTTGACCCCTTTATTCTTGGCGAACGCTACGGCGCGGATGCTATCCGTTATCATATCCTCAGAGAAATGGCTCTGGGTGCAGACAGCTCTTTCTCCAACGAGATTATGATTAACCGCATCAACTCCGACCTTGCCAACGGCCTCGGCAACCTTGTTTCCCGTACCGTTGCGATGATAGACAAATACTTTGGCGGCACACTGCCCACAGAGCGTGAAGCAGGCGAGTTTGACGATGACCTGATGAACACTTCTGTTTCGCTTAAAGCCGCAGTTGATGAGTATATCGAGAAGACCCAGATTAACAATGCTCTGGCAGAGATTTTCAAGGTTGTCTCCCGTGCTAACAAGTACATTGACGAGACAACTCCCTGGGTGCTGGGCAAAGACGAGAGCAAGCGTGCACGTCTTGCCACAGTTCTCTATAATCTTCTGGAGAGCGTCCGTATTGCTTCCACACTTCTCTCTGCGTTTATGCCTACCACAATGCCCAAGGTGTTCGAGCAGATTGGTGCTGCTGACTTTGCAACCTATGAGAATGCTGATAAGTGGAATGTTCTGCCCCTTGATGTTACAGTCAAGAGAGGCGATGTGCTCTTCCCCAGAATCGATGTTGATAAGGAAATCGAAGAGCTCAACGCAATTATTGAGGAGAATGTGAAGAAGGCTCAGGCAGCAGAAAACAAGGAGAAGGTTGACTACACAGGTATTGCAAAAATCGGCATTGAGGATTTTCTGAAGGTTGACCTGAGAGTTGCCCAGATTGTGGAGTGCGAGCCTGTTAAGAAAGCAAAGAAGCTTCTGAAACTCACCCTGAATGACGGCTCCGGTGAAGCTCGCACAGTTGCATCGGGTATTGCGCTTTACTACAAGCCCGACGAACTTATCGGTAAAAAAGTTATCCTTGTTCAGAATCTGAATCCCGCAACTCTCTGCGGTGTTGAGAGCCATGGTATGATTCTTGCCGCTGACACCGATGATACCGTAAAGGTTATCTTCGTTGACGGTATGGAAAACGGCGCAAAGATTCACTGATATAAATTATGAGGGATTTTTACAATATATTTGATGCTCACGCCCATTATGACGATGAGAAATTCTCCGAGGACAGAGGAGAGGTAATTGCCTCTCTTTCGGAGAATGGAGTCTGCGGTGTGGTGAATGCCTCGGTGGATATTCCCACCTCGGAGACGGTAATTGAGTACACCAAAAAATATCCCATATTCTATGGTGCGGTGGGTATTCACCCCGAGAATATCGAAGGTCTTCCCGAGGATTATCTTGAGAAACTTGCAAGGTTCTACACCGAAAACGAAAAGATAGTTGCTATCGGTGAGATAGGTCTTGACTATTACTGGGATATCCCGAAAGAGCCTCAGCAGAGGATTTTTGCACAGCAGCTCTCCCTTGTGAATGATTTGGATGCTCCCGTTGTAATCCACGACAGAGAGGCACACGGGGATACCCTTGAATTTCTGAGGAAGTACAGACCGAAGTCGGCACTTCTTCATTGCTATTCGGGGTCTGCGGAGTTTCTCAAGGAGATACTGCGGCTTGACTGCTATATAAGCCTGGGCGGTACGGTTACCTTCAAGAACGCACGCCACTCCGTTGAGGTGGCAGAGGTGGTACCGCTTGACAAGCTCCTCTTGGAGACAGATGCGCCGTACCTTTCTCCCGTACCCTTCAGGGGAAAGAGAAATCAGAGTGATTATATTATTTATGCCGCACAGAAAATTGCAGAAATCAGAGGAATGAAAACTCAGGAAATTCTTGATATCACCTTTGAGAATGCGAAGCGATTTTACAGAATATAACATAAAAAGAGCAGGTGCTGATTAATTTCAGCACCTGCATTTTTGTGTCTTTATCAGAGTTCTTTTATGTATTCCACTATCTCCTCAAACTTCATTGAGTGGCTGGCTTTCACCAGTACGGTGTCGGCGATGGTGAGCATCTCGTAAAGCTCAAGCTTTGCCTCCTCCAGCGTCTCGAACCATTCGCAGTCGATGTGGGGTCTGGCTTCCTTGTAAATATTGAGGGAAAGAGGACCCACACAGATAAGCAGATCCAGATTCTTCTCAACGGCAAATCTGCCGATTTCTCTATGCAGCTCTGCTTCATTTTCGCCAAGTTCCTTCATATCGCCGAGGATGGCAACGCGTCTTCCCTCGAAACCTGCAAGAGTGTCCATGGAGGCTTTCATGGATACGGGGTTTGCGTTGTAGCAGTCATCGATAATGGTGAGGTTCGGGGTTTTGATGATATTCTGTCGGCTGCCTGCGGGTTTGTAAGCCGCAAGACCCCTTGCGATTTCCTCATCGGTGAGGCCGAAGTACTTTGCAACAGCGGTGGCACAGAGTGCATTTGTCACCATATGCTTGCCCAGAGCGCAGACACAGGCATCAAATTCCTTGCCATCACAGCAGATGGTGAATTCGGTTCTGTCCGTATTGTTGCTCTTTATGTTCTTGGCGGTGTACTCAGAGTTTTCGCCCAGTCCGAAGAATACAGGAGCTTTTCCGTTTACAGCCTCTATTTCGCGAAGCTTTGCATCGTCTCCCGAGAGGAAAACTTTGCCTTCACCGCTAATAAAGTCAAACATCTCGGTTTTGGCTTTTCTGACACCATCAAGGTCCTTGAGGTTTTCCAGATGGCAACTTCCGATATTTGTCAGGACACACACGTCGGGGCGTACCATTGATGCAAGGAGACTCATCTCCCCGAAGTCGGAAATGCCCATTTCAACAACTGCGATTTCGTGGGTGTCTTCCAAAGTGAAAAGGGTAATGGGGACACCCAGGTCGTTGTTGAAGTTGCCCTGAGTTTTCATCACGCTGTATTTCTCTGCCAGTACCGCGGATATCATTTCCTTGGTGGTGGTTTTGCCCACGCTTCCGGAAATTCCGATAAAGGGAATATCGAATTTCTGTCTGTAAGCGGTGGCGATTTTTATGAGTGCCTCCTTGGTGTTCTCCACCAGAATGTGAGGCGAATTGTCCGAGGGGGTCTTTTCGCAGATGGAGCAAAGTGTGCCCAGCTCGATGCAGCGGGGGATAAAGTTGTGTCCGTCCACACGCTCGCCGACAATAGCGGCAAATATGCAGTCTTTTTTAATTTTTCTGCTGTCGGTGGTGATGTGGGAAATCTCCTTTTGGAGAATATCCTTTTCACCGAAGTACTGTCCGCCCGAGGCTTCGAGAACTTCTTTTATGGTAAAGCTTTTCATATCTTTCCTCCTTGGAGAAAACGAAATTTCAGTTTATTCCTCAATGCCGTATTTTCTGAGAGACAAATCCACAATGGTGTCACACAGTTCGGGGTAGGAGATGCCCACCGCCTGCGCCTCCTGAGGAAGCAGACTTGTGGGGGTCATACCGGGGAGGGTGTTTGCCTCAATGCAGTAGAAACTGCCGTCTTCGGTGAGGATAAAGTCGATTCTTGAATAGACTTCAAGAGAAAGAGCACGGAAGGCTTTTTCTGCCTCCTGCTGAATGGCTTTTGCGATATTTTCTTCAATAGGTGCGGGGCAGACTTCCTCTGCGGCACCGCTTTGATATTTGTTTTTGTAGTCGTAGAAGCCCACCTTGGGGATAATCTCAATAATGGGCAGAGCCTTGCCGTCGATAATGCCCACAGAGAGCTCTCTGCCTTTGATAAACTCTTCTACCAATACCTCGTTGTCATAACGGAAAGCAAGGGAGAGTGCATCCTCGTATTCGACGGGGGAGCTAACAATGGAAACTCCCACGCTGGAGCCGCCGGAGCAGGGCTTTACAACGCAGGGGAAATGTTCCCAATCGGAGCACTTGCCGCTATGGTAGTCCTCGGTAGTGAATGCCTTACCCTGAGGAGTGCTGACACCCTCGGTGAGGAAAATACCCTTTGCCACGCGCTTGTTCATAGATACGGCACTTGCAAAGTAACCGGCGCCGGTGTATCTGATGCCCATAAGGTCGAAGAGTGCCTGAAGCTGACCGTTTTCGCCTTCGCCTCCGTGGAGGGCAAGGAAGGTGATGTCTGCGGCGGCGCACATATCAAGAACGTGCTCGCCCACAAATTTTGGGGATTTGTCCACACGCATCGCCTTGATTTTCTCAATATCGGGCACCTCACCCTTTACGGTGGCGGTGCTTTCGAATTCGTAACCTTCTTCAAAGAGGGCATCTATGTCGCAGATGTCCTGTTCATATCCCATAAACACATCAATGAGCACAACCTTGTGGCCCTGAGTGCGAAGGGCAGCGGCTATTCTTTTTCCTGAGGAAAGGGACACATCTCTCTCGGAGCTGAGTCCTCCTGACAGTACTGCTATTTTCATATCTTATTCTCCAATAATTTTGATGAGTGCGTGCTTTCTGCGAAGACCGTCGAACTCGTAATAAAAAATCTGTTCCCAGGTGCCGAAGTCAAGTCTGCCGTCGGTGATGGCGCACACAGCCTCTCTGCCCATAATTGTCCTTTTAAGGTGGGCGTCGGCATTGTCCTCAAAGCCGTTGTGGTCGTACTGGGAGTAGGGCTTTTCGGGAGCCAGCTTCTCAAGCCACCTCTCCAAATCTCTGTGAAGACCCGCTTCATCATCGTTTATGAAAACCGAGGCGGTGATGTTCATAGCATTGATAAGCACAAGACCTTCTTTTACACCGCTTTCATCAATGGCGGACTGGACGTCTCTTGTGATATTCACAAGACCGCGTCTTTGGGGAACATTAAACCAGAGTTCTTTTCTGAAACTTTTCATTCTGATACCTCTCAGAACAGGTTGCCTGCGTGGCCCCAGTTCTCGGTTTCCTCAAATTTTACGTAGATTCGGTCGGGGGAAATAAGGAGCTCCTCCGAGATAATAAGGCAGAGTGCCTCTGTGAGCTTCTCATAGGATGCCCGGGGAGCGGTGTGGAGGATGCTTACATCCAGGAAGGCGGTGTCTTCGCTGTTGTCGCCTGCAAACCACATTCTCTGATTATCCTCGAAATTAAGCATAAGGTAAGCCTCAGGCTTGCCGATAAGGGACATAGCCTTGCCAAAACGTTCTTTAAGCACAGCTTCCTTTTCTTTTGAGATTTCGGTTGTTACTTTGGTATTGATAAAAGGCATAGTATCTCCTCCTGAAAAATCTTATACATCAAAGATTATACCATTATATACCGCAAAGTGCAAGAAAAAAGCAAAATCCTGAGCAAATTGTATGGAGGCACGACTTGAAAAAAACGGCGGAATTTAGTAAAATGAAGGCATAAGACGGAAAGGTTGTTTTTGATTATGAAAAAAAGTGTTTTTATATTGCTCTTTGCGGTTTTGTTATTATGTGTATTTACTGCTTGCGGCGGCAATTCCGATGTGAATAAGACTACATCGGGAATAGATGTAGCCACCAGCACCGCTTCCATTGATTCGGAAAACGCGGCAGATACGGAGGCCTCCGCTGAGAACAATTCTGTTTCTGATGATGCGGAAACTCCCGCACCCACAGAAAAAGATGACCGGGATAAATCGGACACACAGAAAACCACGGTGCCTCAGGAGGAACCCGCTCCCACCGAAAATAACAAGACAGGGGACAGTCCCATAGAGCTTCCCTTTGTCCCTGCAGAATAAAACGGCAACGGCCGAGGGTTCGTTTCCTCGGCCGTTTTTTTACATCAGATTAACGTCCCGATTTCCCCACACTTTTCCCCACACTTTTTTCAGTAATATTTTGTTTTTCCTACACTTTTCCAAGGGAAAGTGTGGGGACAATTTGATTTTCGGATGTTATTATATAATCAAACATAGAGCATTTTGTGCTTGATTGGAGGCAGCTTTTATGAAAAAAAGAATTTTCAGTCTGATTTTATGTGTGCTGATATTTGCAGCTTCGGCAGTGTTTACTGTGTCTTCCGCACAGAAAGAAACGGCATCTGCAGGCGAGACCAATGTTTACTACATTGAAACCTATGAACAACTCATAAATTATGCAAAGAACGCTCAGAGCGGTTGTTTGTATGTTCTGAATGCGGATATTGAGCAAATTGACAACAAGAACGAATTGGAGATAGTAATCCCTGCTTTTTCTCATTTTTCACTTGACCTCAACGGTTACTCTATCAAGAGGGAAACCCGAGGTACCGATACGACTCTTTTCTTCATCAAAGATGGCGGCTATATGAAAATTATGGATACTTCTGAGAATCAGACCGGTTACTGTTCGTTTTCAGAGGGAGACGGAACGTATCATAAGTCTGTTTTCAAAAATGAAGGTGGAGAGCTTGAGATTATAAACGGCTACTACGAGATTTTCTCTCCCTATCAGCAGGGCGACTGCTCTGTTCTCCGCACTACCAGCGGATACACTAATATCTACAACGGCACATTTGATTCAAGTTCTGCTTGGGGCGGAGATACTGTTTCTGTCGGCCATAATGCATATTTCTATGAAACACCCCATGTTAATATTTTCGGCGGTAAATTCTACGGCAAATACCAGAGTATAGATGTTTCTCCTATGGGTAACTACCTAGAATACGGAGAATTATATCCCGATGGTGCACTGCATCCCACAGTATATGTCCTTGGCGGTGAGTTCTACGTATCCAGCGGTGGTGAAGACGGCAAGTGGGCAAGTTTTGCTTACTGCAACAATGGCTGGGGCAGAGTGATAGTTGCCGAGGGTACGGTTCTTGCTCATTGTCTTAATTCCTCGGATTTGAGAATTCTCCACGGCGCGGAAAAAAGATTATTTTCGGAAACCATAGATAATTACACGGACGGTTATTATGAGGTAACTGCACCTCCTATGATTATGTCGGAGAACGTTGATTATCAGTACAGACTCAAGGGTCTTTGCGACAAGGCTGTGGTCAACAGTTACAGCTACGAGGTGTACAAGATGTTCCAGGAGCGGTTTGATACTACTCTGGAGAATGTCGACACAATTTATGTTGCAGAAACCGAGAAAAATGCTCCGGAAATCAAACTTGTAAACCGCACCGTAGACCACAAATATATCCGATGGTATATGTGCAACGAAAGTGATTACGACGGCTCCGACAGTAAATGGACTTATCTCGGTGACTTCGACGACGTAAGCACCTGGCAGTTCCCCGAGCGTCCCGAAGAGGGCGGCAGTTATTTCATCTGCTGTGTTATTACGGATACCGACTCCAATTTCTACGAGGATACGGTACGGGTTACCTTTGAGCCTGTCAGAACCGCAGAGGTAGTTGATGCAGTTGAAGTCAAGGATGTAACCGCTCCCGCTGCAGGAGAAAAACCTGATTTCGATTTGAGCGCCGAGGATAGTTTCTATGTAAACGGCATTTTCTGGACAGACGTAACTGACTCCAAAAACAGAGTTTCTATGAAAGAAACGGATGCTTTTGAGGCAGGCCATACCTATGAACTGGAGGTCTGGATAAGAGCAAACGAAGACTATAAATTCAGAACCGACTCTGACGGCTGGCTTGATATTACTGCATCTGTGGCTGGAAAGGATGCAGAGGTAGTTCTCCCGGGTTCTGCTATTTCCGCAGAACTCAGGGTCACTTATACCGTTGAGGATACCTCCACTGCTCCTGCAGATCCCGATAAAAATGGTTTACTTGGCGATGCAAACGAGGATGGCAAAGTTAATATCAAGGATGCCACTGCTATTCAGAAGCACGTAGCGTCCCTCATTACTCTCTCTGAAAGCGGAGCTTTCCTTGCAGACGTTGATGTCAATGTGAATATCAACATTAAGGACGCAACTGCCGTTCAAAAGCATGTTGCAGGTATGGAGACAGGTTTTGATATCGGAGAGAAAATTGTTCTCTGAGCAAGAAAAAGGGATAAATGATTGAATTTTATGCACCGCTTCCCATAGTTTGCCGAAGCGGTGCATTTTTTGTGCAAAAAGGCAGAAAAACAGAGTAGAATTTATACATTCAATTTGTATTTGTTGTTGATTTGTTAATATTTTTATTGTACTATTATTATGTATACAAATATCCCGATGAGGTGATATGGTGATTAAGAAAATTCTATCTTTAACGCTTACAGCTTTTATAATGCTTTCCGTGGGTATAACCGCGGCGGTTGCCACCAATGATATGCTGGAAATCCTGCCTGCGGGATATTCCATCGGCGACGTGAATACCGATGGTGATATCAACGTAAAGGATGCAACCCTCCTGCAGAAGTTTGTGGCAGGGCTTGTGACTTTTTCAGATAATCAGAAGTTTCTAGCGGACGCCAACCTGGACACTGAGATAAATATCAAGGATGCCACATATATCCAGAAACTTGTGGCAGGTCTGGTGAAGCCCGCACTTCCTACTTCAAAGACTGAGGGCGGGGAAACTCTTTCCACCGAAACCCGCGGCACAGAAGTGAAGACGGACCCTTCCGAAACCGCACAGACGGAAACAACCGGTGCTACCGAGACACCCTCCACGGAGGCAACAGGCTCTTCCACAGTGCCGGCAGACCCACAGGAAACTACTTCTCCCACAGAGCATGAGACCGAGCCTGCGGAGACAATTTCTCCCACCGTGGCAACTGAGCCCGAGGAGACAGAGGCAAAAACCGAGCCTGTTACCCGCGACCCCAACAAGCCTGTGGAGTTACCCTTCGTACCCGCTCTGTAATTATTATCAGGATAACGGATGTTACAAAAGCAAAGTGCGATTACTCTTTTTAGTTTGCTTTTGTTTATATGAATTTTAAAAAGGAGGAAATTTTATGAAAAAAGTATTGTCATTTGCTCTGGTGCTTATGATGCTTCTGGGCATTATGTGCGTAGCACCTGTAAGCGTAGGTGCAGAAGAGACAAAGACAGTCTATGTAGGTGTTATCTCTTACATAGAGGATTTTGTTCCTGAAATTCATTACTGGAACAATGATACAGGACTTGAAGGTGACGCAAAGCTTACCTGTGTCAATGAGATGCAATCTTTCCTGTTAGATTATGAGTATTGGAATGGTGAAGCCCAGACTTTTATGATGTATTCTGCAGAAATTCCCGTAGAAGCAACTCATATGAAAACCTGGGATATGGATACAGACGGCAAATGGGCAAAAGAAGAGGTTGTAGCAGACACTCTTCAGACCTGCCTGCTTTTTGAGTGGGACTCAACATATCACAATGTATCTGTTGAGACAATGTTTATGCTTCAGCTTTTCCCCAACGGAGGACGCTCTGAAATTGGTGGGGAGCGTCCGTTCAGAATGGGTTTACCGGCAGGAGACTTGGTTGAACAAGACTTTTTTGGCGGATTTATTCCTACACGCGTGGGTTACACCCTTGCAGGATGGAACACCAAGCCTGACGGAAGCGGAGAAGATGTAATATGGCCCTTTGAGATGCCTGCTCACAGTGTGGATTTATATGCTGTGTGGGAAAAAGACACCTCAATAGATTCCACAGCCGAAGCAGGCTATTATCTTGTTGGTAATTTAAACGGAATCGACAAATGGGATGTAGACGGAGAGGCTTCTGACAGACTCTTCACACAGAATCCTGATAACGAGTCAGAGTATCTTCTCGATTACACCCTGGTCGCTGGTGACGAGATCAAGGTTGCATATTATAACGGATCCTGTATCACAGAATTGTACAAGGACGAAAACAGCGACCCGTACACAATTTCAAGCAGCAGAGCTGGCGAAAAGACAATCCACTTTATGCCCGATGGCAATGAAGAGTGGGCATATAATTATTTTGTCGTAAAGGACAGAGGCGAGGTTGAGCCCGAAGAGCCCGAGGGTTCTGTAAAAGTTTACTTTGTTGACTATTTTGTTGGCTTTGAAGAGATTTATGCTTATGCATGGACTACTACGGAGAATGGTGATGATATCGCAACAGAGTTGCCCGGTAAGAAGATGACTTTTACAGGCATGGAACTCTCTGAAAATTCAATGTTTGCCGGTAGTCCTGTTTATTCAGTTGATTTCGATAAGGCTTATGATTACATCCGCTTTACCGGCATGTTTAATGGTACGGAGGCCAGTACATTGAACCTTACCTTTGAAGAGGATAAATACCTTTTCTGGGGCACTGAACTATGGTATGACAGTATTGCTGACCTTGAGGCTTCATTCCCCGCTGCGACTCCCCCCCCAGCAACCGACGAGTCTGAAACAGTTTATTATGTGGACTCTGCACAATTTGGTACAGCCTATGCTTATGCATACAACGGCGAGATGGAGTACAACTCAGCGTGGCCCGGTGTTGAGATGACACTTACCGATATGGTTGCTCCCGACGGCTCGCCTGTATACAGTTACAAATCTGATAAGCACTACGATTATATTATCTTCAACGATGGTGCGGGTTTACAGACAGCAGATCTCGTATTTACACCCGATCAGTTCCTTTACTGGAATGATGAGCTCTGGTATGAGAGCCTGGATGATATTCCCTCAAGCGGAATTAACATGGGTAATATCAATATCTTCTTCCAGAACAACTGGTATTGGGATAATGTTAACATTTATTTCTGGGGCAGTGAAACTGGGGAGAATCCTGCATGGCCCGGCGTTTCTATGAATTATTACGAAAACGACGGCACATACGATATCTATAATAAAACAATTCCCTCTGACGTGGATGGCTTCCTTTTTGTCGATACAGATTCATTCGGTTATGTCGAAGATCAGTCTCCCGATATTACAGAAGGTTTTTACAGCGGTTGTTGTTATTATATGATTTGGGATAACGGCAATAAGGTAGGCTCCGAGCATATTGACGAAATCCTGTCCGGTACAGGCGGCGAAGAGGACGAGCCCTCTGACGTTGAATATGAATATGTTACAATCTACTTTAAAAATAACTGGGGATGGCCTGATGCTAAAATCTACTACTGGGGCAGTGAAACAGTTGAAGATACTCCATGGCCCGGTGTTTCCATGGATTTCTACGGCATTGAGGATGAATACAGAGAAGAAATTTTCAGTTTCAAACTTCCCGTAGATGTTGAAGGCTTCATTTTTACCGGTACCAGCACCGACACAGGTGAACTTGATCAGTCTCCCGACATTACAGAAGGCTTCTATGAAGGCATCTGCTACCATATGCGTTGGAGCATAGAAGACGGTAATTTGATAGGCTCAGGTGATATCTCCGATGAGCGTATCGAGGGTATTCACGACACAGATCCCGAATATGATATGATTTATTTCCAGAACCTCCTGAACTGGACAGATGTGAAGTTCTATTTCTTTGGCAGCGAGCTTGTGGATTTAGAAGGCGAAGATGTTCCCATGGAGTATTTCGGCTTCTACGGCGGATATGAGATTTATCGCTATTATATGCCGGCAGACGTGGAAGGCTTTGAATTCATCGGTACCGACGCAAACGGAGTTGTAAGAGATACTGTCTTTGTTGAAGGCGGCTTCTTTGACGATCTCTGTTATTATCCCGTTGAGCTTGATGAAATCTATTTAGGCCGTTATGAAAATATTTCCGAGCTTATGCCCGGTTCATCCGACGATGAAATTCCCGACGAGCCCGAGGAATCATACGCAGACCTTAAGGGTTACTCCATTACTCTGGAGGGCACAATCGGTGTAAACTTCTTCTTCGATATTTCCGAGGATATTCTTAACGAAGAAGGCGCGGTAGTCCGTTTTGAGGTTCCCAATACAGGAGAGACAACAATTCTGGAGATTCCTGTATCTCAGGGTGTGTATGACGACAATACAGGCTACTACAAGTTCACCTGCTACGTTGCCGCCAAGGAGCTGACCTCCGTTATCAAGGCTCAGGTTATCACATCTCTTGCAGATACAGAGGTTAAGGAGTATACGGTCAAGCAGTATGCAGAGTATATGCTGGAGCATTCCGATGTTTATGCTGCAGAGCTGGATATCGTAAAGGCACTTCTCAACTACGGTACTGCATCACAGTTTTATTTTGATTACAATACCGACAACCTTGCAAACGATACAGAGCTTATGACTGCAGAGGAAAAGGTCATCGGACACAGAAATATTGATAGCTTTGCTCCCGTTATTGAGGGTGAAGCCGGTGAGGTTGTATACTATGGTGCATCCCTTACTCTGAAGTCCGAGACATCCCTCAACTTCTACTTCCGCATCGACAACCCCGTTTCTGAGTCTATGACTATTACCGTAAACGGTATTTACGACGCGGCCCTTGAGAAGAACGGTAATCTTTATCAGTTTACCATTGAGAACATCAGCGCACATCAGCTTGGTGATGTCTATGTGCTTGAGACAGGCGGACAGACCATCACTTACAGTGCTCTCAGCTATGCCTATACAGCACAGCAGAGTTCCAATCCGGAACT
The DNA here is from genome assembly GCA_045654185.1 of Ruminococcus sp. GTDB lineage: Bacteria > Bacillota > Clostridia > Oscillospirales > Acutalibacteraceae > Ruminococcoides. Next base: position 32,254 of record JAZOMY010000004.1, on the reverse strand, counting down.
CGTTGACGTAGCAAATGCACTCGTTGCTTATTATAGCGCAGTAAGTTTATACTGGGGTGAGTGATAGACTATGAGAAAGTCAGAATACACAGGAGTGAAACTCACAATAAGCAGGTTTGAGCCCGAGGAGGTTTTTACTGCGAGTTCGGCAGAGATACCAACCCGTGACCCGGATAAACCTGTGGAACTTCCCTTCGTTCCTGTTGAATAAACTTTAAGTAGGTGATTAAAGTGAAAAAGACATACGAAACAGCAGAAATCAGAGTTGTTGTTTTTCAGCAGCAGGAGATAATTGCTGCAAGCGTACCCGGTGACGACACAGGCTTCGTTCCCGAGTATACAAAGGGAAATGACGAAACAGAGATTCTCTGATAATTTTGTTGAAACAGCAAGACCGCCAAGCCAAAAGCTTCGGCGGTCTTTTTCTTTTTGTAAATCCCGCCTCTATACATCGCAACTTTTTTTCCGAGATAAAATTCTTCTTTTGAGTTATCCTTTGGTTGTCAGGAAAACACAGAACAAAATCAAAGATAACAAAAAGGAGTTTTTACTATGTTAAAGAAAGTTTTATGTATGATGATTATCGCTCTTACCCTTATGGCAACCCTCGCAGCAGCAACCGTTGGCGCCGCAGAAACAAATCTTGCGGGTGTGGGTAAAACAGTTGAGATTACCTACCTCTCAGGAGATGTGGATTTAGACGGAAAGGTTACCATTAAAGATGCATCCAAAATTCAGAAAAATGCTGCAGGAATTATTAATTTGTCCGAACGTCAGTACCTTGGCGCAGATGTTGTAAATAGGTCAGTGATAGATATAAGAGATGCAACAGCAATCCAGAAATATCTGGCAGGTGTCAGTCTTGATTGCACCGCAGGCAGAGAAATGACAATCCAGGTTATGGCAGATGAGAACGGCAACCCCTATAATTATGACCAGGAGGAAGAGTTCATCGGTTATCCCGAAGAGCTTGACTATGAAGCCATTGAAAAGGCTATCGGAGAAAAATTCACAGAACTTGTAAACGAAGAGAGAAAAGCAGTAGGAGTGGGTCCTCTCGCAACAAATAAGGTGCTCACAGAGGCAGCCTGCCTTCGTAGCGAGGAAATCGAAGAGCATTTCTCACACACAAGACCCGACGGAACAAAATGCTATACTGCAATCAAGGACCAGAGTGCATTCTTCACAATGGGCGAGAACGTCGCCTACAACGGTGGTATCATTTACTTCTACGACGGAATGTCTTCCGAAGAATTGGCAAAAGAAATCGATTATGCGGCAAAATTCTTCTTTGGTCAGTTCAAGAGTAGCGAGGGCCATTACAGAAATATGATTTATGATAGTTTTAACTGCTCCGGCGTGGGTGTCAACATTGTGGCAGGCGACGGCTATGCAGAGTGCTATATGGCTCATATGTTTGGCGGCACCTGGTGATAATACTTGAAAAACTCGGCAACCTGCTTCGGCAGGTTGCTTTTTTTGTTGTGTTTTGCTGTTTTCTGTGATAAAATGTTTTTTATATCCGAGGGGCGGTGAATTTTATGGCATACAGCGAACTTATCAAGAATTTCTCGAAAATCCGTGAATATATGCGTCAGTTTTATGTTTACGGATTTCGTTCCAGAAACGAGTTTGATATGAAGAGCGCCAGAGCGTATGACAATGAGCGCAGGCGAGTCGAGAGCTGGCTGGGAGAGTATATGCGATTCCGTCAGGAAGATGACGGAAAGATAGTTTTTATGTCCATTGACAGCCGTGTAACTCCTCATAATCCTCTCTATAAAGCTTTCAAGACAAAGAGCTTCACCGATAATGACATAACCTTCCACTTCTACATACTTGACATTTTGTCAGGGGGCGGTGAGTACACCGTCTCACAGATACTCGACCTTTTTGATTCGGAGTATCTTTTTAATTTTGAGGATGCCCGTAGTTTTGACGAGTCAAATGTTCGCAAAAAAATCAAGGAGTATGTGAATCTGGGTATTATCCGCGAGAGAAAAAGCGGCAGAGAGGTTTTCTTAAGCCTCGCTGAATGCGAAACGGATATTGCATCGTGGTCAGACGCAGTGCACTTTTTCTCCGAGGAAAATCCTCTGGGTGTTATCGGCTCATATATCGCGGACAGACAGGATTATGAAGAGAGCATCTTCCGTTTCAAGCATAATTTTATTTTTACGGCATTGGATAGTCAGGTGGTGTTTGACCTTGTTTCTGCCATCGGCGAAGAGCGTGATGCAGAGGTGCTTGTAAGACAAAGGGACAACGGCACCCGCAGTATGCTTGTGCACCCGCTGAAGATTTACATCTCGACACAAAACGGCAGACAGTATCTTCTGTGCTATTATATGGAGGAAAGCCGCTTTATCTTTTTGCGTATAGACAATATTGAAGATGTTGTGCCGAAGGATAAAAATCAAAGCCGGAATGAATATCTCCGAAACTTCGTGGAGTTCAGAAAGCACCTCTGGGGTGTTGCTATGAACGAGGACAACTCCCTCCAGAAAGTGGAGATGACAATACATATCGGCGATGGCGAGGAATATGTATACCATCGGCTTGTGAGAGAAAAGCGTTGTGCCGAGGTGCGCCGTACGGATAAGAACACCTGTGTGTTTTCCGCCGAGGTTTATGATGCCCGGGAGATGATTCCCTTTATCCGTACCTTCTACGGCAGGATAAAGGACTTCTATTGCTCCTGTGAGTATGTCACCGAGCAGATTAATAAAGACCTTGAGAAATTAGCGGAACTTTACGGAGGTGACTGAGATGCTTTTCAGCGAGATTTATTCCTGTTATTACAATACTGTCGCGAAAATTATCTTTGCTGCCGCAGAGGGTAATATGGACTCAAGAAAACTCAGGGAGATTGTCAGGGAGAATGCTTTCGCGGAGAGCGGAATTGACATTCCCGAGGCACTATATAGCGGTAGATGGCCTCTGTTGCTTCCCTGTAATGAGTCGGTCTTATACAGTGCACCCGAAATGCCCTTGACGGAAATTGAAAAGCGATGGCTTAAAAGTCTTGTGGAAGACCCCAGAGCGAAACTTTTTGACATAGATGTCAGAGGTCTTGAGAATGTGGAGCCGCTGTATCCGTCGGATACATTTGTAAGGTTTGATGTTTTTGGCGACGGAGACCCCTTTGAAAGTCCGTCGTACATAGAAAATTTCAGAAAAATCCTGTCGGCAGTCCGCAAAGGCAGTCAGATAGAGGTGGAGTTTACAGACGGCAAAGGGGTGGCTTGCAGACGGATATGTGAAGTCGATAATCTGGAGTACTCCATTAAGAATGACAGATTCAGAATGATTGCCTCCTGTGACAGAGGAAATATAACCATAAATTTAGCCTCGGTTGTAAGCTGCAAAGAGGTAAGCACCCCGGAGAATTTGCCGGAGCTTAAGAGAGAGAAGCGAGAGATTCTGGCAGAACTTACGGATGAGAACAACGCACTTCAGAGGGCGATGATTTCTTTTTCGTATCTTGAGAAGGAAACCTCGAAAACAGACGATATGCACTATCGTCTCAAACTACGGTACTATGAGGAAGATGAAGCGGAAATCCTCATTCAGGTACTTTCTTTCGGAACAAGCCTCAGGGTCATATCACCCGATGATTTTGTCCGTAAAATAAAGGACAGAATAGAGAAACAAAGGAGTATAAAATTCCGTTTCTGATGTTCGCAACTTTTTTTCCGAGATAAATAAGCAAAAACAGGTTATTATTAAGACACGATAAACGACGGCAAGTCGTGATGAAAAAATTAAATTCAAAGGAGAAAAACAAAATGAAAAACTTTATGAAAATTTTCGCAATCGCAATGGTAATCCTCACAGTGGCAACTTCTCTGGCAGGCTGCTCATTTATTGGTGGCAAAATACCCGCGGCACCTGAAACAACCGCTGCACCCGAAACAACCGTTGCACCCGAAACCGAGATTCCCGTAATTACAGAAGCACCCGCAGTTACAGAGGCACCCGCAGTTACAGAGGCACCCGCGGTTCCTGATGCACCTGCAAATAACAACAACGTTTTCTTCAACGATACCAACTATTCCTGCGGTGCCAATGAGGTTCAGATCAAGCCCCGTTATGTATACTGGGATGGCGGCAAACTTGTTGCAGAGTGCTTTGTAATCAACGGATACGGCCATACAATTTATGACATCAACGTCAAGTCTCTTTCTTTTGAGAATCAGAGCGGTGCTATTGCTTCTGCTTCCTTTGGTACTATGCAGAATGCAACAGTCGCCCCCAACTCCTATATCGTATGGACATTTACCTTCGGCGAGGACTGCGTAATGGCACCCGGTGCTGACCTGTCAAGCCTCGGTTGCAAATTCAATGTAAACAACAAATACTGATATCGGGCAGCGGAAAACTTAATTGCCTTACAAGGTGTGGAGATACAGGGTTATCTCCACACCTTTTTTGCGTATTTATGCGGGGTATCGATTATATATGCCGAAGATTCGCAACTTTTTTTCCGAGTAAAAGTCAGGATTTTGTCGTAGAATCAGTTATAGAAAAACACCGCAGGACTTAAATAAATCCCAGCGGAGCAACAATTTTCAGGAGGATGATTTTATGTCAAATTCAGTTAATAACGTATCAGGTACCGCAGTAACCGCTGCAGAAAAACCCGCAAAGCTTTTCGTCAGATTCAATTCCGTAAACGAGGCAAACCGTTGGCTCTCGACACAGGACTCCATTGTAATTACAAATTTCGCCACAAGTACCGCCACTAAGTTTTCATTTCCTGCCAACAACATTGTGATTACAGAGGTGCGGATAGAATATATCAGATATTCCTGCCCCACCAATTACAGATACGGAATAAGCGAGCAGGATTTCTTCAGACTCTATACCTCGGCAAAACTTGAGAAACTCAGGGACAAATGGAAAGCTGCAAACCCCGATAAGAAGTGCATCCACTGCCTCAAAAATACTAACAGACGTTTCCTGGTGGGAACAAGCGTGGGTTTTTTCGCATTTGTAAAGGATAAGTTTGTGGTTTTATATAGATAACCTTATAAAATATGAGCATAATTATTGTTTTCCGCAATAAATGTGTTATAATGTAGTTTTATAGGGGGGAGTGTTATGATACCCGACAGAAATGTGGCTGTGAAGCTTACAGAGGAGCTTCACATCTGCCTTGTAAAATCAATAAACGCAGCACTTACCGAGAGGGTGGGTGAGGACTGGTTTGATTCATTCAGAGAATACGATTCTAATCAGACTATTCCCGTTCTGGATAAGAATCACACCTCTGTAAATCGTCTGGATTTGCAGGCCTGCCTTAAGTTTCTTCGTTACAGAAGCGACTATGCCAAGATTGTTTTTGAATACTACGGATACAATTTCTACCTGGAAACCGATGATTCAAGGAAGGCACAGCTTCTTCTCAATCAGCGTCTGGACAATCTCATTCACAATGTGAGAAATTATATGTTTGCCCATGCGAGTGCCCAGATGGTGGAGGAGGGTGTGGACAACAGTATCCGCTCCACAGTTTATGGAGTCAAGGAAGCCGTTGATGATATGCTGAAGCTTGCGGGATTTTTCAGTGATGTCAAAGCGGACGACGGTGAGTCCTACTATGAAAAGATGAAGGCTATGGCAAGCCCTTCGGGAAGTTATCCCATTAAAGCTGCAATCTCCAAAGAGAATATGGATTTGTCCGTGGGTACCTTTGCGGAGATTTGCAACAGAATCGGCATCCGCGTTTCCACTTCCAAGGACGGAAGTATGAATTTCGAAAGCGGAAACTATGAGGGCGATATTGCCAGAATCAAGCTCTTTGTCAGCCAGAATATGGGCAGTGAGCGAAAGTATGGCGTTGCCGAAACGATAAAACGTGAAAAGATAAAGCTTAAAACGGGAGATTTTGTTGTTGCTTGTCAGAAATTGGGTATTCCCGTCGTAACGGATGAAAAGGGAGTCCTCAGTTTCAGCTCTGCCAATTACAGCGGTGATATTGCCAGAATAAAACTGGGCATCAGCGACAACAAGTCAAAGAAAAAGAAACGTGCCGCAGTGGTTGTGGCGGTTATTGCGGTGGTTGTCGCAGCGGCGGTGGCACTTTCTCTGGCAGGCGTGATGGCAACAGGCCTCATCGGCAGAATAATTGGTGCAGATAAAGGTAATCCTGATGACGGTACGGGTACGGCTTTGTCAGAAAACGGTGAGTATACCAAAGAGGAAGTCGAGGGCTTTGCAGAGGAGTTGTTTGCAGATATGCGTTCAGCCCGTAGTACAAATGACTATGAGGCTTTTTTGAAGTGTTACACCGATGCGGATGAATCCGGAATCAAGGAAGAATATGAGGGGTATAAAGTTGTCGTGACAAAAAGTCAGTTTTTTGTGACATATATGGCACAGGTTGATAAAGACGCGTATGCGATTGATTTTATTGCGGCAGTTCCCAACGGAAATAATGATATTAGATATGAGTGCAGAACCTATGTTATGGTAAATACCACCGATGGCTTTAAAATCAGCGGAAATATGGATTTATGCAAAAAAGCAGCCGACAGTTTGATTGAACTCTACCCCGATGGCTATGTTTCAGCCAAACAAGACGGCAATAATGCGGAGGAGTTCTTTGCAGAAAACTGGTTGCATCTTAATACAGATGCGTATGTTGTAGGAGCCCTGGATGTGTATCCGAGATTTATCTGGCAGGATGATTCAGGTGACGTTTGCGTAGCTTTTGATGTCAACAACGGAACAGGCGTAAAGCAAACTCTGTATAACTTTGAGGTTGAGATTACGGACTTATCCTGCGGAATTGTTTATGATGGCACCATCAAGGGCGAATTCTCTGTTGATGCAGGCACTAATACTCTGGCTATCCTGAAAATTTCTGCCGACAAAATTTATACCGGCACGGAAGAGTGGTCGGGGTTGAATTGCAAATTCGGTTGTGACTGGAAATAAATTTCATATCAAAACATCAAAAGCATCGGAGAGAGCATTCTTTCCGATGCTTTTTTGTGTTTTTACAGGATGCGGTTCATCGCAGAAATACTTGCAGGGGAGTGTGCACTTTGGAGGCAGGACTTTTTTTGCAGGAATTATAATAATATCTTGCGAAGAATAGGGTTAACGGATATAATGAAATTGTAACTTTTTTCAGGAGGTTGTGTTATGAACAGATGCTTGAAAGCTATGCTTGCACTTGTGCTGTGTGTGACACTTGTGGTGTGCTCCATACCTGCATTCGATGCAAACAATGAAAAGTTCTATATGGAACTTGCGGACACAGAGGCTCTCTATGAGATGTATCTGAATCCCAATGAGCAGACTGTGGCTGAATATCCCTGCGGCGCTATGATTATTCCTGTCACAGCGGCAGACCTTGAGATGAAGAATCTCTATGCCGTTGATATTCTGAGACAGGGCGGAACCGCAGACGAGGTGTCAATTACTCTGAAGACCATTGACCTCTCAGCGGCGTACGGCACAGACTATGAAATTTTTGAGACAAACCGTGTTGTGGAGTCTCCTGTAAAGGGAGAGGCAAACCCCTACTATGCCATCAGAGAGCATAGTTTTATTCCTCTCATTACAGAGACCGAGACGGTTTACGAGACAGAGAACAACAGCGAGAACACCCCTCAGATTCGTGAGGAGGCAAGTGAACTCAACGATGCATACAATGAAATGATGCCCACCTCCTCCGAGTTGGTGCTTCGTTTTGCAGAGGGTGAGAACGCTAAGAGGGTTTTCGTGCAGACATATATGAATGAGGTTGTGACAGATGACCTTCAGTTTATGCTGACTCTCTCTGACCCTCAGGGTTGCAGTATCGGTACAAATGTTGCATCTGTTTTCACTATTAAAGAACGCAGAGAGAAGCCAGAGGCATATATCCGTATTACCGATGAGGTAATCAATCCCAAGTCGGAGATGGCATATGTAAAGGTGCAGCGTACAGGTAATCTGGGCGGATATACAAGTTTCAATGTATCCACTCTGTCCGATACCGCTATGGCAGGCAAAAACTACGAGGCCGTGGATATCAACCTGTCTTTCTCTCCCGGCATGTCGGAAATCAAGGTGCCCGTAAAGGTACTTGGTGCTGCTGATGATACTGCATTTACCATAAAACTTGAGGATGTGCAGAATGCTACCGTCACCCAAAACAGTGCAACTGTTGAGTTTGCGGAAGATGCAAAGGTTCAGCAGGAGATAGCGCTTCTTGGGGCTGACGCAGAGCTTGTTTCCACCTCCGCAATGACTTACAGGGAGAGTGGCAACAGAGGTCAGGAATTTGTCAACCTTAAGAACTTCCAAAAGTCAAAAAACATCGGCAGCAACGGCAGCGTTTCCACAGATGCTTCGGGTCTTGTGATGAAATATGACAACGGTGCAAGCTGCAAGAACCACGCAATTTCTGCGGTTTCCAAGGAAAAAATCAACTTCACCGGTGTTGATAGCATCACCACCCAGTTTAATATGTACACAGGCTCCTGCGCATGGGATTACTGCGCAGTTTACGTTGGTGACAGCGACAAACTCTCCGACGGAAAAGCAAGTTGCTCGTGGATGGGAGAAGAACTTAAGGGCTTCGGAACTTCCTGGGATATGTCCGAGGTTGGAAAGGACCCCAACTCCAGAAACTTCAAACTGGATGCAGATAAAGTAAAAGGAAGTCACAACCTTTACTTTGTGTTGCAGAAGGGCGCTTTCTGGGGCGAGTGCGGACTCAGATACTACGATAACGGTGAAAACCACACCGTGCTGAATCTTACTAAGTATACCGTGACAATGCTTGCTCCTGATGAGGTTCAGGTGTATAAAAACGGAGCGCTGACTTCACAGAAAATTACAACCAGCAACAAATTCGTGGATCCCGGCACAATGTCTGACGACGCAGTTCACACAAAGGAAAGTGTACAGATGTACCGCAACGAGACAGCGGCGATTGTCTGCGAACTTGTGGACGCATATAAGGATGTTGCTGCTTTCAAGGGTATCAAGTTCTGCAAACCTTCAAACAGAAGTGAATGCTCCGAACTTATTTCTCTCTCCGGTCAGCAACTCACTCTCAGCACAGATTTACTGGAAAAATACAGCGGCTATTTTGAAAATAACAAAGTCAGCGTTATTCCTGTATTTGAACTTGAAGATGTGGACTTTGAGGCTGTGGGCGGAAAAGATAAGGTTTCGGGTGCTGACTTTAAGGTGGATAAAACCAACTGCAAGGCAACAGCTGTTCTTGATGGCGAGACTGTTATGGAGATAAGCTGGACCCCATCCACCCGCAGCAACGGAAAATATCTTGTAGGTGACGAGATTGTATTCAGTTACAAAGAGTACGATGCGGACAAGGTATGGTTTCCCACCTTTACATACAGAGGTGCCGAGACCAAATCTTTGCTGAATGTTGCAGATGCTACGGTTTATCACACAAATACAGCCAATAAGGCGATAAAACTTGAGGACGAGGCTGTTTCCATAGCCTTTGGTATGGAGGTAGCAAGTTCCACAACCCTGACGGTAACAAACCCCGATATGGGTGATTACAGCGGCAAGGACGACGGCTTTGAAACCTTTGACGGTGACATGGCAATAGTCAGTGCATACAAGCTTGCAAACGGAGAGATACTCCGCTTTGAAGACAAAGAGGTATCAAATCTCATAACCTTTACCGCAACCCCAAAAGAGGGCTATCGCGCAAAGTGGCAGTTTACAAACACAGCCACCAAGAAAACTGAAACCTACTACGGAAATGCTCTTTTCTACATTGTTCAGTCCGCACTTAATGCGGGGGATAACGATGTTAACCTGACTTTTGAAAAGGTATCCGGCACCGACAGAAAATCCGTAATTGTAACCGGTAATACATTTATTCAGCACGGCACCGTGATATCTCCTCCCAGAGGGGACACAGAGGTTTATGACGTTGTTCCCAATTCTCTTGTAAATATGGGTGCAGGCTCGGCACTTTCAAACGGCAGCGGCGAATTTGTACTGCTTGAAGACCCGAATGCTGAAATTCCCGAGAATATTCTCATTGAAATCGGCCGCGATGAAATTCATCAGGCGGCGGTGTATTTCAATAATCAGTATTATATCGCTACTGTTGATATGTCCAAGTACTATGCCTCGGCAAATGAGTCGATTTCTGTGGATCTCCACCTGCCCTACAAGACCTACGGCGTAAAGCCCCAGGGAATTGTGGCAACGGATTTAAAGGGTACTACCTACACAGGTGACACAATTACTATGGTGGTGGGCGAGACTGTTAACTTCGCCATGGACTTCAGCCGACAGGGCGAAAGCAAAGAACACCCTGTCAATATGGTGAGATGGACTGTTGAGTCTGATAATCACCTGAAGTATACATTTGATATGGAAGTGTCAGAGGATGCAAACGTTGCCCGTTGGGGAAGCGCTATTTCGGAACTTATTTCTCCCGGAGAGAAGCTTTATGTAGAGTTCTTCAACAAATTCTATGACAACAAGGCAAATGAACAGTATCAGAGCTACGGAAAATTTGATACAGGATACAAGTTCATCACCACCGAAACCGATGAATCCATTACATATATGCCAGATATCGGTGTTGAATCCGAAGCATCTGTTAATTACCGTCTGGCAACTACCGACGGCGGAGATGTGGTATATGCATCCAATGGTAATGTTGATACCATAGCTCACCCCATTCCTTGTATAGGTCCTATCAGCCCTACTGTTTCCATCAAGGGTTTTACACCCATTATCAACATAAGCTCAACAAAGAACGAGGAAACCGGCAACTACGACTGTTCGGTGAATATCGGACTTCAGATGAGTACTTTTTCTAATCTGATGGCTGAAGATCCCGAGTTCAAAGCAGCAGGTAATGCCAAAGCCAAGGCAAAAGCGGCAATTAACAATCTGTGTGAGTATGCAGAATATTTTATAGATGACGACTCTCCTATTGCCGGCAAGGGCAATCTTCTCAATCTGAAAACAGCCATTAATGTTTCCTTCTCCCTGACATTCTGCTTCCAGTTCCAGTTCTATATAGACGGAGAAACTGCCGAGTGGTGCTTTACGTCAGGTATATTTGTTGCAGGTGCCGCGGCATCTCTGAGAGTCAGTGTTCCCTTTGTGCTTTTGTATGTTCCTTGTTTTGTATTTATTGAGGCTAATATCAATCCTCAGCTTTGCATAGGAATGTTCCCCGAGGTACCTGAAGGCAGCAACGCCACCTCGGTTTATCTGACTCTGGATGAACTGAGTGATGCAGGCAAAAGCCGTATCCAGGGTCTTTCATCGTGGAAAATCAAGTTGTCTCTGGGTGCGGGTATCGGATATGACTCTATTGTGTCCGGACAGGGTAAGCTGATCAACGATTTCACTATGGAATTCAACGATTACGGCAAGGGCTACGGATTATATGCCCTTAACGGCGGAGTTACCATAGAGTTCCTTTTCTTAAGGTACGATTGGGTAGGAGCAATAGCGAACGCCGAACTCTTTAATAACACAGGAAAGCCTATTCCTGATGATGCTACTACCGCCGAGGTCGCACAGTATCTCTCTGAAAGTGCGACTACGGAAATGGAATCGGTAATGAGAGAAGCTTTGAATACAGAGGATATTATGAATAGATGTTCTCTCAAGGATATGGTTCTTAATATTGCTGATAATTATGACGAGTCTGATACAGACGGTCTGCTTCGTTCTGCACAGAAACTGAACGAAAAATCCATAAAATCCACAAACACAATAGTTGACCCCGAAATTGTTGAGATTTCCGATGGAGTGTATTTCATTACTTCGGTAGTTTCATTTATGGATGAGGGCAGACACAACCGTCTTTGCTATGTGATTTATGACTCCAACACAGGCGTTGTTTCTGAGCCTCGTGAGGTTATGCAGCAGATTCAGGAAGACTCTGTGCTCCGTACAGGTTCTCTCATTCAGGAAATCGAGAAGACCGATTATGCGGTAAGTGTTGCTGACTGCGGTGAGGAAGTGCTCCTGACCTGGAACAAATACAGCACCGAGGATGAGGCAAAGGGTAATCTGGAGATGCTCAAGAGCCTCTCTGTTGCAAGTGTATACTACAATAAAGAAAGTGGAAAGTTCCACGATTACAATATCCTTACCCCCGAAGAAAATACTATATACATAAAGCCTACCGCTACATATAACAAGGCTTCAGGCCAGGCGCAGGTGTTCTATCAGACCCAGGATATTTCCGAGGTAACACTTGGTACAACACTGGCCGAGCTTCAGGCGCTTCCCACGGAACTCAGAACCGCAAGTGCCAATCCCAAGCAGGGTGACTACCTTTGGGGTGAGTCACATACTGTCAGCTTCAACGAGCATACACTTTCATATTATGACGCTGTTGAATATAAAGACGGTGTGCTGCTGAGTTATGTTGCCTCTGACACAACGGGCTTTACTCTGGAAGGCAGTGAAGATGCCAACCACATCGAGGGCTTCAATACGGTCAATGCTATGTATCTCCAGCACTTCACACAGGACGAAAACGGCAACCTTGTTTCTTCTGCTCCTGTGCAGATAACAGATACCGACTATGTTGTGGCAAATCCTGAATTCACACGGATTAAAACCGATCTGGCGGATAATGCTTTGTTGTTCTACAAGTCCAACGGAAGATATGCATACCAGAATATAGACACACTGCTTACCAATGCAGTTTATACCGATGCCCAGGGAAATGAGAAAATATCAAAGGATTATATGGACCCTGTTTATATATCCGATGAGCCCGACCATACCGTCAACGACGACTTCTCGGTATTCTATAACGAAGACGGCACCATTTATGCCCTCTTTACCGTTACCGAAGGTGCACAGCAGCAGATATGGGCAAAGCATTTCTATGTTGATGGTGTTGATGTTGTGTCCGAGACACCATGCAGAGACAGCGAGGGAAATGTTCTCTATGATGCAGATGGTAATGTTATCACAGAGCATCTCGCTGCCCCCTTATCCCTTATCCGCGGAACCTGGGGTACAAAGACATACCTTACTGAGGGCGGTATAGGCCCCGATGGCGACGAAGGTTTCTTCAAGCGCAACTTTACCGCAGATATTCGGGACAACGGAAATATCGTTGTGGTGTTCAACTCTCAGGACTTTGAGTATTCAAGTGAAAGTATCAGGACAATAAACAACCGTTTTGTTGTGGCAGAGTATGATCCCTCCGATAAATACGAACTTCCCGAAGTCGGTGATGCAGTTGAATTCTCTGACAAATATCCCACTGTTGGCGAAACAGTAGAGGTTAAGATGAGAGCCAAGAATGTGGGTGTTAAAACAGGCAGAGGTCTCACCTTCAATATGTATGTGGATGGTGAGCTTTACAGTCAGGTGCCCGTGGACCTCTGGTTTGCGGATGAGACCAAGTCGGTAAGAACAGAATACACTCTTCCCGAGGGCAAGGACCCCTCCGAAGTTGATATTTACTACACAGTAACCGACAACTCAGGAACAGTTGTGCTCACATCTGACAGTTACAGTTTCAGAAAAGATGCCGACCTTGTAATGACAGGTGCACATGTTTATCCCATCAAGTATATCCAAGGGGATGGTGATACCGCAAAGTTTATGCTTTCTGTAAAGGTCAGGAACAACGGTAATATGCTTTATAACGGCGGCGACATAATCAGATTTGTAAACTCTGATCTGATAGCTCAGACCGCTGCAATTGACCCCGACGATACTGTGGAAAATCCTCTCTATGAGGCATTCGGTGATGTTGATATTCCCGCATTGGAAACAGGCGAAGAGGTTACACTTTTCTTCACATCCGAAGAGATACCTCTCTCTGTGTTCAGAAACAGCGCCGGCGGCAACAGTGCAAACCTTGAGTTTGTTATAGAAAATGCAGAGGAGGCAACCTGGGAAACCATAAGCGAGAACGATGAGTATAGTTTTGCTGCGGTTTATAATCCCGGCCTTACCCAGACTCCCACTTCACGTAATGTGAAATCCATAAAGGCGGCTGACATTACCGTAAGCCAGGGCTTCTCGGCATTTATCAGTAAATCCGTGGCACCTGTGGAGGCAGCCTTTTTTGCGGAATTTACCTATGAATCTTCCGACCCGACAATAGCAGCCGTCAACGAGCACGGACTTGTGACAGGTGTGTCGGCGGGTACTGCGGTAATCACAGTCAGATCAGGGGATGTTGTGACGACCCTCACCGTGACAGTAGGCGAGCACAGCGGACTCAGGGGTGACTCTGACGGCAACGGTACCGTTAACGTCAAGGATGCAACTCTGATTCAGAAATATGTCGCAGACCTTGCAGTTCTTAATGATATGCAGCATAAGTGTGCCGACGCTGATGTGAGCGGCACCGTCAATATCAAGGATGCAACCGTTATACAGAAACATATCGCGGGACTGAAGACCGGATATCCTGTTGGCGAGGTTGTGCCTGCATAAATAAAAAAAGGAATCCCATAGGGAGTCCTTTGAAACCGTATCAAAAAAGGCTGTCTCACTTTACGAAGTGAGACAGCCTTTTCTCTGATATCCATTTGGTTGCTACGTCTGAAGACAACGGCGGATGCTGTTGTCTGGGTTATGCTTCATCGCCCCTGCTGCAATAATCCGTAAAATCAAACCAGAATCTTACCCCGTTTTCTGTATTGTCGAATCCGCAGCGGGTGTGTTCTATGAGGGCGATTTCTTTGACAATATACAGGCCCAGGCCGCTGTTTTTTTGACCTTCGGGAGAAGTGGTAAAGGTTTCTGTCCAGATTTTATCCTTCATTTCATCCGGGATAGTCTTGCCTTTGTTTTCAATGGATAATCGTATTGTGCCGTGGGACTCTTTGAGGGACACAATGATAGATGATTTTTTTACTGCATTCTGAACCGCATTGGCAAGGTAGTTCCTGAATACAAATTCCATATACTCCTTGATAGTGTTTGTTTGAAGATTTGGAGAGATATCCTTAGTTAACTCCAGCTCACACGACTTTATATATGCACTGTTGTTGTTGCAGAGTTCGGTGATGATTTCACTCGCGTTCAGTTGCTGGGATTCCTTGGATATGATTCGGCGTTCGTCCACGGTCATCTGAAGAACTTCGCTTATCATATGGCTCATCTTGCTGATTTCTTCCATAGCTGACTCGTAATAATAATCTTTTTTCTCCTGCTCCTCGCAGGTACGCATCATTTCAACCTGACTGGAGATAACAGCAAGCGGTGTTTTCAGATCGTGAGTAATATTGCGAAGCAGTATGCGACGCATCTGGTCGTGCTCCATCATATACCGATGGTCTTCACGCAGGACGAAGTTGTAGTTTTCCAGGTTGTTGATGTTTTCCTGAATGGTGTCAGCCATCTTGTTGATGCTGAGTGCCAGCTCACCAATTTCATTTTTCTGGATTTTGCCTTGGTAACGTACCGAAAGATTGTTCTTTGAGATGTTCTTTGCGACATCTGTAACCTTTTTCAGCGATTTCGTTGACGGAGATATAGCAAAGAATAACACAATAGAACAGACGATGAGGTAACCGAGGACTACATAACTCAATATCCGATTGGATAAATCAAAGACCTTGTTGACGCCGCTTAAGTTGTTTTTTATATTGATGTAATATGTTTTGCCGTCGATATTATGACGGGTATATAGTCTTATGGCGGACTCGTCGCCTATCTTTGCATAGGAAGGTTTGGATGTTTCGCGGAAACGGTCCATCTTGTCACCAAAGAGTTTCATTAAGAATTTTTTGTTGTTTCCCATTTCCAAAGAGTTGAAAATCGGTTTGAAGTCTTCGTCAAACACATACACCCGGTATGTTACATTTGAACTGTCAAAAAACTCTTTGATTGATTCATTGTCAAAAGGCTCGACCGATTTAAGCTTCTGAGCAAATTCGGTAACATAGCGGGCCTCCTGTTTTATATACATTTTAGGTTGCAGATAAAAGTAGATTGGAGCCATAATACCTGCGATCAATGTAATGGATACAATAATTACAATGATAAGTTTAACGGTAAGTTTATTTTTCATCATTAACCTCGAATTTATATCCTATTCCATAGACGGACACGATGTAGTTGTTGTGTCCGTTTAGTTTTTTTCTGAGTTGCTTTACGATGGTGTCAACGGTGCGCAGGTCGCCAAAATAGCTGTTTCCCCATACGCCGTCGAGAATTGTGTCGCGACTCATAACAATTCGCTCGTTGTGCATAAAAAAGAGAAGCAGGTCGTATTCGCGGGGGGTGGTGTTTATGAGTTCTCCGTCCAGATACACTTTGCGCTGGGCTGTGTTAAGTTTCAAAGCACCCTTTGAAAGATATGCGGTGCTTTTATCGGAATGTCCGGAGCGAGCGAGGAGTGCGACTATGTGTTCTTTCAGAACGCTGAGGAGGAAAGGTTTTGTTATGTAATTATCTGCACCCAGACGAAAACCGCTGAGCTGGTCTCTTTCGCTTTCCCGTGCAGACAAAATTATGACAGGTACTTCGGATGTTTCTCTTATTTTTTTTAAAACATCAAAACCGTCTATATCAGGCAACATTCCGTCCAGAAGAACAATGTCAAAGGGGAATTCATTTTCAAAACTGCAAAGCGCAGAGTTTCCGTCAGCACAGGCGGTTACCGAAAAGCGGCTCATCTGTAAATAATCCTGAATTGTATTGCGGAGTTTGTTGTCATCCTCTACCAAGAGTATTTTTGCGCCGTTGCTCATATTTTGTCGCCTCCGTAGTGCTTTATGCTTGTATTATGTTACATTATATCATATTATAGCGAGAATTTTGATAGAAAAATGATAAATTAACATATTTTCATCAAAATTTTATGTTTAAATTCTATAAATGTGGATAGCTGTATCTTGCAGAAGCAGTCAGTGTATGCAAGGTAAATGAATTTTAATTGAAAAGTATAACAAAGAGGAAAAGGATGTGGATGTAAGTGAATGATATAACAGTTGATGAAATGTCAAAAGAAATAAATGATGCCCCCGAAAGAAAGAAAAGACGGCCTGGCCTGAGTGTTGCGGTGGTCTTGCTGATTGTTCTTGCGGCGGCTTTGCTGATTTCCGGACTGGTTATCGGCGGGTCCTTTATAGTTCCAAAGGATGTTTCGGGAGCGTGGGAGCTTGTGGTGAATCCCGAGATGCCTGCTGCGACTGCTGACGAGATTTCTGAGGAGGACAAGGCATACTATGTCTTTGATAAGCCTGACCGGTACGGCAGGGGTGAATACCACACCTGTTATCAGGGCGGTGTTGAGTATTACAAGTACGAGCTTCTGGAAGAAAACAAGGTAAAGAAGATAAACCTCGGTGCAGGGGATATGGAGTATCGGATAAGCGGCTCCAAACTTCTGGGAAATGCAAAGCTCACCATAATATTCCCCGAATATACCGATGAAAGCACAGGGGCTTCTTACGAAGCACAGGAGTACATCTTTGAACAAGCAAAGAATCCGAGATATGAAAAGCAGTCATACGATGATTATGAGACTGACAGCAGTATTGCAGGAAAAAAGTATACAAGCAACGAGCGGACTCTTGCATACTATTACTACTACTTTCCTTATGTTGAAACCGTAGAGTTTACCGACGATGGCGTAATGACAATACATTACGAAAGCGAAGACCTGGGTCTTGACAGATATATGTATTATGCATATACGGCAAAGGACCATAAACTTACTTTCAGTCCGGTTACAGACAAAGAAACAAAGTATACGGTGGCCTATGAGCTTGACGATAAGGGTAATCTGAAATTTACAGAAGATAACACTTCGGCTTCTGTATTTGCAGATGCATTCTTTGGTGACTTTACTTTCTATACATCGGATAATCTGCCTGAGCCCACAGCGGCTTCTGTCGATGAATTGTATTTTTCAGAATAAAGACTTTGTTCAGCAAAAAAATATGTGAAAGGGAGATTTTATGAAATCAAACATCTTAAAGCGCACATTATCGCTGTTGATTGCATTGATGTGTATTGTCGGTACATTTACCGTGAATATTCCGAGAATTTCTGCGGCAGATACCGACGTTACAGAGACCGCAGCAGCGTCTAATGCTGATCCCACTAAAAACGAATACAAAATTGTGTCGCCCGTGCCTTTGGGCTCTTCTATTGAGAATATCACACAGCCACAGAGGCTCAACGGCGAAAATGCCCTGCGCGGTGCAACCATCGCCCTTGTAGGTGGCAGTTTCTCTGCATCTGTAACACACAGGGTTCTTGCAGATATGCTCATAGAAGAGTATGGCTGCCAAATCTACTTTATGGAAGAAATTGGTAAGGGTGGTACATTTAACCCCCTTAACCCCAGTGACAAATCCAAGGAGTTTCAGAAGAAACTTAAAGATTATGGAGTTGACGCGGTAATTTCAGGCAACTGCGGTTGCGGTATCTGTACTGTAAAAGAGACCGGTAACGCACTTGCTGCTGAGTACATCGGTATCCCTGCTGTTGTAGTAGGTGCCGAGACTTTTATTCCGCAGATTGAGTCAACCGGTTTCAACCGTGGTGTTCCTGTTGTCAGAACCGCCGCTTATCCCGGTGCCTTTGCCAATGATGAAACTGCTGTTCAGCAGCAGAAGGCCCGCGATATTCTGTATGATCAGGTTGTTACAGGTCTTACAACTCAGATCACACAGGCTGAGATCGACAGAATTGCCGGAGAGGCCGGCAGCGCAAATTATGACGATGTAATTTTTACAGGTTCATATCAGCGTGTTCAGGAATTCTACGAAGTAAGCGAAATGAGTGATGGTCTTCCTGTTGTTCCTCCCACACAGGAAAAGATTGAATACTATCTGCAGTTTACAAATATGGCTGCGACTGATATTGTCAACCAGAAAGATGGCGAGATTATCGGTGTAAAACCAGCGTACAAAACCATCACTGCATATCAGGTAGCCGCTAATGCTATTATGGCAGGTTGCCCCCCTGAGTATATGCCGGTTTGTATGGCGATTACACGTTGCTTTGCAAATGGTAACTTCTACAAATCTCTTGACAGTACCCACGGCTGGACGCCCTATGTTCTTGTCAGCGGTCCCCTCGCACGTCAGCTGGGCATTTCTTATTCTGACGGTATGATTAACGAAGAGGCAAATAAACTCATAGGCAGATTTGTTTCGCTTGCAATGCTTAACCTTGCAGGTTACAAGATTAAAGAAAACCGAATGGGAACATTTGGTTATATGCAGCCTTTCTGCTTTGCAGAGGACGAGCAGACAACTATCAACATCGGTTGGAATCCGTACCATGTCAACAACGGCTTTGACCTGAATGACAGCGTTATTACTTGCGGTTCTACCCTTACATGGGGCAACTCGGTAAACGTGGGTACAACTGATGCAGAGAAAGCTATGCAGCTTTTAGCATGGGACTGTACAGAAAAGCAGCAGAACGGTCTTGGTAATACAAACCCCGTTGAGTCCCGTACCATCTGGCTTACCAAAGATGCAGCTGCTACAATAGCAAAGGGTTATGCTTCCAGAGACGCATTGGAAGATGCTCTTATTGCTACTGCACGCAGACCGCTCTGGATGCGTACCTACGCTCACTACTGGGCAAACACAGGCTCAAAAATTCATATGAACACAACCTTTGATGAGCATTATCAGGATATCAAGGATGGTGCATCAACCGAGAACGTAGCCGCCGATAAGGTTGCATCCACAGCCGTTCCCCAGTGGTTGCAGGGAGTTGTACCCTTTGACACTATTGACACAACCCAGACCATCAACGAAAACACAGATTCTCTTAAGAGACAAAAGGTTGTTACTACCGGCTTTGTTGTAACCGGTGGTGATACAACTTCTCAGTTTCAGGTTATGCCCGGTGGTGACTGCGTTTCGTACGAAGCATATCTGCCCAATGAAAGAACCTGGAACAGACTTATGACAGAGTTGGGATATGCTGAGCTGAGCACTTTCAATCTCACACAGTAAACCAAGCGTTAACTGCCTTTGTTGAATGTGTATATTATTTCAACTTTAATGCTGAATGTGAAATGAATTATATTCAGCTATGCCATTAATTATCGGAAAGGATGGTACCATGAAGTCAAATATTGCAAGACGTGGCATTGCGGTATTGCTTAGTTTGATAACGGCTATCAGCGTTATGTCGGTTCCGCTGACAGTAAGCGCAAGATACACGGATGAAGATATAGAAAACAAGATTTCATATCACGAACTAAATTGTCGTGAAGATGATTGTGATTGTCTGGAGCCGGAGAACAATAAATTTGCTGTTGTGTCACCGGTCGGTGGAAACAGCACATACAACGAATATATTTTAGTAGATACATATCAGAACGTACAAAAATATTTTGATGAACAAGGCTGGACAGACGGTCTGCCTATTATTCCCCCTACATGGATTAAAGCGGAAAAGTTTATGAGATACACACCGCTTTCAGATAATGACATCGTCGCTACTGTAAACGGCAGAAACGTTACTGCGTATCAGGTAGCAGTAAATGCGATTATGTCCGGTTGTTCTGCGGAGTATTTGCCTATCTGCATTGCTTTTGTAGAAGCATTGGGTGATGAAGACTATCTCAATTCACTAAAATCCGGTGAACTTACACCGATGATGTATGTCAACGGTCCTATTGCACGTCAGCTGGGCGTTGATAATGCGCAGGGTATGACAACTGAGGAGTGCAACATTGCCATTGCCCGTTTTATGGAACTTGCCCTCATTAACCTTGCGGGTTTAAAGCGTACAAACGCATTCGGTAATGTTCAGCCTCTGGTTTTCTCGGAAGACGAGCAGACCTGTATCAACGTTGGCTGGGAGCCTCATCATGTTGAAGCAGGCTTCGATATAAACGACAATGTTATCACAGCAACATCCTTTGCGATGTGGGGTAACAACGTCACTCCTGCAACCGACTTGCCCGAAGAGATTATGAAGGTTATGGCCTGGGATATCACCGAGAAAAACCTTGGTGGCCTTGGCGGTTCTTCAGTAGAAGATAACGCCGACACAAAGCGCGTTATTCTTATTACACCTTCTGTTGCAAAAGCGTTGGCTAAAAAGTATCAGAGCAAGGATGCGCTTGAGAATGCACTTATCCAGACTGCCCGCAGACCGCTCTGGATGCGTACTTATGCATACTATTATACCAACATCGGTACCAACCTTATCGGAGACAAGACTTTTACAGAAGTTTACAATGAACTTAAAGAAAACGTTCTTGAAGACGCAAAGGTTACCGCTTCGCCTTCCTGGATGAACGGTATTACATACGCTAATATCGACACAGTTGCTACTATGACCAAAGGCAACACCGCCATTCTTATCCAGGGTGACGAGTCCCGTAACAAAACTCAGGTTATGCCCGGTGGTGTGTCTGTTTCCAAAGAAATTCAGCTTGATATGGCGACTTGGGACGACCTTCTTGCCAGCATGGTTATAAGCATCGTTTACCAGCCTCTCAGCGCACATTATATTACTCCCGTTGATGATTCTGCCAAACTTCCAAGCGGCAGCTCGATACCCACAGTTTTACAGGTAACAAAGCAGACAAACTATCGTATTGCCGCCTCTGCTACCTATGTCAACGGTACCGGAAGAATTTACTACGATTCTGCAACATCCACACTTTACTACTGGAATGGCTCTGCTGCTCAGTCGTTAGTGCTTGATACCAATACTTATTCCGACTTCGTTGCATTTGTATCAGCTTTGGGTATCAACAGTACTTTCAAACTTGACAGAAATAACAATATTATAGAGACAGTTATCCGTTTCTCCTCCAACGCATCACTTCCCGATAAGAATGTTGTTGAATTTGATAAGGATGCTTTCGGTACAATCACACCGACTATTGCAGCCAATGCTACAACAGGTTCAAACGGTAACGCATCCATTGATGCCTCAACCATCACAATGAACGATACCGTGACTACATTTACAGCAGACCTTGGCGGCGATATTGTTATGGGTGATTCAACTGATGCGAAGTTTGTTACTGTAAGCGGTACCACAGTTACTATTGACCCCACAGCACCTACCGGTGCAACTGCTGTTATCGGTACATCTGACGGCAGCGGTACATACAGAACAATGACTATTGTTAATGGTGGCGATGGCACATATAAGATTACTTACAACACCGCCAATACACTGACGCTCACTTCCTCCAGTTACTACCTTAAGGGTACATTCAATAACTGGGCTGCAACAGATGCATTTGTAAAGACAGACAACGAGGATATCCTTACGGTTATCAAGGATATTCCCGCAGGCACATACACACTCAAGGTGCACAATATGGGTTCTGACGAATGGTATGGTAACTCAGGCACTATCAATAACACCGCTAACCGCTGGACTCTGGACTCAAGTTCTGACTGTACATTCAAAGCAACAGGCGGTACATACGAGTTCAAGTATGAGATTTCCACAAACAAGCTTTCTGTGTACGCTGCACAGGATGACGCAGTGGAAACTCCTCCTACAACAAAGACGGTTTATGTAGGTGTAGTTGAGCACATCAAAGACTTTATTCCCACACTTCACTACTGGAACGACTCCGGTTTTGCAGGTGATGCAACTCTTACAGCAACAGGCGAGACTGCAATGTACTCCGTGGGTTCATCCTATTGGAGCGGTCAGGCTCAGAAGTTCAACATCTACAAGACCACAATTCCTGCTGAAGCTACCAAGATGAAGACCTTTAAGGCAAGCGGAAATACCAACTGGGCAGCAGAAGAGGTAACTTATAGCGATGGTATGATAGTTCTCCTTTTCGAGTATGGCGGAACATACCACAACCAGAAGAATACATACACAGAGCCCGAGCCTGTTGTTACCTATACAGTAACCTTCGTAAACTACGACGGAAAAGTTCTCTTAACTCAGACCGTTGAAGAAGGAAAGTCTGCAACTGCTCCCGCTGCTCCCACAAAGCCCTCAACAGAGCAGTATGTATATACCTTCTCGGGTTGGGATGCAGATTTCACAAATGTTAAATCCAATATCACAGTAACCGCACAGTTTACAGAGAGTGTGCGCAAGTACACAGTAAAATTTGTCAGCAGCGGTACAGTTATTGATACTCAGGAAGTTGAGTACGGTGCAGATGCAACTGCTCCCGCTGACCCCACAAAGCCTGCTGATGCACAGTATACCTATACTTTCACAGGTTGGGATAAGGGATTTACCAACATCGTTGAAGATGTCACGGTTACGGCACAGTATTCCACCACAGTCAACAAGTATTCCGTTGTGTTCCTTGATTGGGACGGAACAGAACTTGACAGTCAGATGGTTGAGTACGGAAAGTCTGCAACTGCTCCTGCTGATCCCACAAGACCTGCTGACAGCAACTACACATACGTCTTTGCAGGATGGGACAAGGATTTCTCCGGTATAGCAGGGGATACAGTAGTAACCGCAAAGTATGACGAAATTCCTTATATCACAGTATACTTTACAAACACTCTGGGTTGGGACAAGGTGTACTGCAACCGGGAGAACAGTTATCCCGGTACAGAGATGACCTTCTGCGAGACCAATGTCTACGGCGTGGATATTTACTCAGTGACACTTCCCGGAAATGTTACCGGTATCTCCTTCAATAGCGGTGAGAGCAACGACCGGACTGTTAATATCGTTAGCGGTATAGCAAATAATGCAGGATTCTATCCCACTACAATATCAAACGGACGTTGGTTGGTGAACACTTATACCCACGGCGACACGGAGATTCCTCCCGCAGGCGGATTCAAGCTTGCTCTTGACGTAGAAGCTCCTTCGTCCGTAGTGGCAGGTCATCAGGCAACTCTGAATGCATCAACAAATTCCGAGACAACCGTTACCTATGACCTTTACACAAAGGCAGGAGAAAAGGTTGATAGCAATACTCACGGTGTGTTCAATATCGAAACCACAGAGCAGCAGCTGGGTGACAGTTTCACCTACTATATTGTGGCAAGCACAGTTGTGAACGGAGAGACCTATACCGCTACATCAGCGGATATTACCTATATGGTAAGGTCTGCGGGCGATACCTGGGCAGTAACTGTTTATTTCAAGAGCTCCAGTTCTCTGGGTTACAGACCTATAATCAATACCACAGGCGCGGTGGAAGACCTTGTGCAGTATGATATGATAAAACACAGCTTCCTCGGCACAAACCAAACCGAAACCGGTTATTATTACTGGTACAAGGCAGAGATGGTGGTTTCCAAGGCATCTCCCGATGTAACTATCAATCTTGTTTCACGTCGCTATGCAATGGAAGGAACAACAACTGTTACTATCTCCGATAAGAAGACCAAGGTGTATCTTGGTATTGATAATCTCAACGCAGGTTCAGAGATTGTTGACCTTACCGACTGTTCGCTTGAAGAACGCAACTGGTATTCAAGTGCCGTTCATATGGTATATGACAAAAACTTTGACGGACCTCTTGATTTGACAGGCGTCGGTGCCAACGTAAATCTCAGACAGGTGGGCGACACCAACAACGACGGCAACGTCAATATCAAGGATGCAACCGCTATCCAGAAGCATCTGGTAGAAATCTCTGTTTTGGACAGAATTTCCGCCGATATCTCAGACGCAGACAACGACTATAAATTAACCGTCAGAGACGCAACAGCTATACAGAAGAAGATAGCAGGTCTGATTTAATAATTACACATCCCCGACTAAGTCCTATGATTTCGTCGGGGATTTTTTTGAACGCACAAAGCAGATGTGACAGATACACAGAGCCGACAGCGGCAGTTTTTTTCTGAAAGTCTGCGTGAGATTTGCAGCAGGTACAGTAAAAAATCCCCCGTGCAGTTTTACTGCTCGGGGGATTGTGATGTCCGGGGTTACATTCGTCTGTCGATTACAACCTTAAGTTTTCCTGTTCTGGGGTTGTATTCAAGGTCTTCGGCTTTACACCACTGAACCACAGGCGGGTTGAGGGTGTTGTCGTTAAGAGCGTCTACGATTAAGGGACGCTCCTTATAAAGTTCGTTGAGGAACTTCTCGGTGTCGCAGTTGTCGGGGTCTGCAACTGCAATTTTAAATACAAAATAATCTCTTTCATCGTGCTCGGAAATAATCTGATATGAGAAGTAGTCAACAGAGCACTTGTTAAGAACATTGCCGATATCCTGAGGATAAATGGAAACATAGCCTGCTCGGGCGGCAACGTTGCTTCTGCCTAAAATTCTGAACTTTCTGTCAGGCACACCTTCGGGCTCGGTATATTCACCCATATCACCTGCGGGATAGCGGATAAGAGGGATAAGGGTTTTAAAAAGGGACGTTATGTAAATAACACCGGGGCGGTTTTCCTCGGTAATAACCTCACCTGTGTCAGGGTCAATGAGCTCGAGCAGCGTCAGGTCCGACATAATTCTGTGCTCGTTAAAACCGCAGTCTGTTGTAAAATATCCGATGGGACCGCCGTCGTTGGAAGCGTAGAAAATGGAACGGAAGTTGATTTCTTTTTCAAAAGCCTTGCTGATTTTATCACGCTGATCCTGATAAAGAGTTTCGCCTGCAAAATAAATGGTGTCAACGGCAAAGCCTTTCAGATTGTGCTCGGTTATGTAGGCTACGATTTTTGTGATGATAGAGGGCAAGCCTGCGATACAGTCTATCTTGTGTTCCAGGATTGTATGTACCATTTCCTCGATGGAAATATTGCCCGAAAGGTTGTACACAAGGGTTTTGGCAGGTGCAAAATACAGCATACTGTAAGTGTAAAGGAAACTTGCGTAAAGTCCGCCTGCGTAAAAGAGGTTTGCAACGCGGTTGCCGTTTTTCAGCCCGCCTTTTGAAAGCACCGCACCGCTGCACTCACACATGGTCTGCCATTCTTCGGAGGTGTATAGCGAGTATTTGGGATCGCCTGTTGTGCCGCCGCTTTTGAAAATCTGTCCGTCTTCGTGCTTTCTTGTGGCAACACTGCCGCCGAATTTGTCGCAACTTTTCCAGAAGTCGTCCTGATTTATAAGGGGCAAATCCTCCAGTCGGACATCTGCAGGAAAGTCTTTGTAAAGATTTTTGTAATACTCAGAGTTTTCTCTTGCGTAAGATATTATTTCTTCGGCTGTGTAGATCTTAAAACTCATAGCTTATTCTCCTTTTCTACAAGGTTTATAACCTGCTGTGTAAGTTCTTCAAAATCGCCTACCGTAACAAGTTGGTCGTAGCTTCTTTCGCTGTTTATGAGCAGCTGCATAACGATGTAATCGTCATTTTCGCTGCCGGGCAGCAAGCCTGACAATTTGAAAAGACATTTTTTGGCGGCTTTGTATGTGTGGTCGCAGGAGGGGGTTCTCAGTGAAATGAAAAGCTCAACCATTTCCTGCTTTTTGCGTATGGAGTCTTTAACCGCATTGAGGATGATGTCCTCGACATCATCGCTGCCGTCAGTAACAATAAGACGTTTTATTTTCAGATTTGAGTTGTCTTCCATACTGACAACAGAAGCTTCGCTTATGTCGTGGTTGTCTCTGATATCTGCCTTGAGTTCAAGCTTGTTGCAGATGTTTGTGACGAAATCCTTGATTTCCGAGGGGGGATAAAGGGTGCAGGAGGCGTCCTTGTCAATCATCTTGACACAGGCGAAAAGGTCCATTCGGGTGCCTGATTTGTTGTATTCGCTTTCTGTGTCGGAGTTTATGTAGGAAAGCAACAGCGAAGTGGCGGTATAGTTGCCTCTGAGAAAGGCTTTCTGTGAGAAAGGATGAAAAGCAACGGGCTGACCCATAATGGCACGGAGGCCTTTTTCTCTGGCGATTTTCTCCGTGTGCTCGATGATTTTGGCAAAAAGGCCTAATCCCCTGAACTCTTTTCTTGTGACCACGGTGGACAGCTCGGGCATATTTTTGTATAAATCAGAAAAAACAAGGGCAAAGTGTCCGGCGGTCTGACCGTGCTCGTTTACTGCAAGGAAACACATGATTTCCCCTGCTTTAATCATTCTCAGCAGGTTATCCACATAGTAAAGTCTTTCGTAGGCATAGGAATAGCCGTACTCACTGTAAATACAACGGATTGCCTCAATGGCATCTGCTTCGGTTTCGACGGCTTTTATAGAGATGTTGGTATCCAGAACCTCTGTCTCCTGATACGGAGCAGGGGGCTGAAACTCCAGAGGATTGCGGATTTTCTGTCGCAGAAAAATTCTCTGGCCGTTTTTGCCGAGTTTTTCAATGCCGGCAATGTCGACGTATTTGTTGAGTATGTATTTTTTGAATTCATTCTCCTCGTTTGTGATAAGGCTTTCGTCGTAGGAGAAATCTATCCATTCAGGCACACCTTTGTCTCTTATGGCAATTTCCAGGTAATCGCCGATAATGCTTATATCTATGTACAGCGTGCCTGTGGAGTTGGGATATGCTTTCTTGATTCTGTTCTGAAGTACTTCTGTAATGACAAACCTGAGGCGGTTGTAATTAGAGATATCATAGATTCTGTGCTGAACCGTGAGCGAATCTATGAAACTAAGCACCGCAGGGATATAAATACGTTTGTTTTGGATTTCAAGAGTTGCGATTTTGGTGGTTTCCATTTTATTCACCCTCTAAACATAGTCTGTTAAATCCCAAGGCAGGGGAGTAGCTTGAATCAGCGTTCAGGGCGAAATCCTCAATGTTTAATTTGCTGTGGTCAAGGTTATCCCTGATGATGATTTTCTGCGCTTTGGGGTTTATCTCTACCTCAACGAATCTGCCCTTTTTTAAGGTTGTGCTGTTTTCCAGCTCAGTAAGATACCTGTCGCTTAATTCAGCGTAAGCCTTTACGGTATCCGAATTTTTGATTTCGTTGATAATATCTGCTTTGAATTCAGAAAAAGAGTTTTTGTTCAGATTACAGGTGTAACACTCAATATTGTCCGCGGTTTCCTTATCCAGAAGGAGAATGTTTACGGTTCTGAGCTTTCGGCTCTTTGCTCTGATCATAATAATACACACAATAAAGGCGAGAGTTTCGGAAACTGTATACGCTGCCCAAATACCGTTCATACCAAAGATGAAGCCAAGGGTAAAGGTTGCAATAAGGAAAAGCACAAGGCATCTCAAGCTGATCAGTATTGCGGAAAGAAGCCTTTGCTCCGTAGATTGCAGGTAGTAGCCTATTACAACGTTTACGGTGGTAAGTATCATACTTATTGCATAAATACGCACAGCCACGGCGGATTGATGAACCAGTTCAACATCATCGATGCCGAATACAACAGGCACAATTTCGGGGAAAATTTCCAGCAAAACAGTTACGCTTCCGCAGATGATAAGTATTGCAATAAAAGCAAGGCGTAGGGTTTCTTTGATATTTTTATAGCTTTTTTCGCCGAAGTATGTACCCGCCATAGGCTGAATTGTCTGGCTGATACCCTCAAAAACGGAAAGGCTTACGGTGGTGAGGTTGAATACAACTGTGTAAATGACAACACCGTCTGTACCTGCCAGACTTGCAAGCAGGTGGTTCATAATCAGAATAGTGATAAACTGATAAACAAAGTTGAGCGCAGCGGAACCGCCGTTTTTCACAATTCGTATCACAGTTGAGTCCAGAGCAAATCTGAACCTGAGAGTGTTTTTGCTTGAGAAGAAGTGTGTAACAAGGATAAGGATGCTGATGATGTTACCGATTACTGTGGAGTAAGCGGCACCTGCAACACCCATATCCAGATGGCCTACAAAAATAAAATTAAGTATTATGTCTGAAATTATGGAGGAAAACATTCCTATCATAGAAAGCGTGGGTCTGCCGTCGTTTCTTGCAAAGAAAGCAAGACCGGTATTGATGATAAAGAAAGGTCCGCCCATAAGAATAATACGGGTGTAAATTTCCACAAGGTCAAAAACATCTTTTCCTGCACCCAGCCACCCTGTAATGGTGCGGCTGAAAAAGAGTCCTGAGAGGAAAAGTAAAATTCCCGCAAAAACCATTAGCTCCATAGAAATACTAAAGGCTTTGTTGGCGTTTTCTTTTTTACCCTTTCCCGAGTCTATACTCATGGCAATGCATCCGCCAACGGCAAAAAGAGCCGATAGGATGTTGATTACCATAAAGACAGGTAATGCAAAGGTAACAACCGACAAACTGAGGTCGTCCAGATACTGGCCTATAATAACCGAGTCGGCCATAGAGCCGATGGCGGTTGTAAGATTCATAAAAATTGTCGGGGCAAGCATGGAAAGCAGGACTTTTTTTGTTATGGGGTTGTGTTTGTAAGAGTATTTACTGTTCATATTGTTATCCTTTGGTTCT
This sequence comes from Ruminococcus sp., assembly GCA_045654185.1. GTDB lineage: Bacteria > Bacillota > Clostridia > Oscillospirales > Acutalibacteraceae > Ruminococcoides. The sequence continues at coordinate 3,037 of JAZOMY010000004.1, read as the reverse complement.
TTCGTCAACAACACTTCTTACCTTGCCGCCGCCCGTGCTGAGAATAAAGTTTTCTTTTTCCTGAACCTTAAGGACGATTTTACCGGTTTGGTCGGTGATGCATTCCATAAGCTCGGGGTAGTTTTCGCAGAGTATTCTGACAGTCTCCGCTTCATTACAGGCAAAGTCGTTTTCAACGCAGATGGTCATCAGACTCAGGTTGTCGTAACTCAGAATTACCTGAAGCCAGCCAGTATAGTTCATTTCTTTGCCAAAAATTTCTTTGATGATTTTGTAGTTTACATAGTTGGTGGCAAATTTGAAGATATCTCCGAATCTGCCCAGAAGCTCAAATCTGGGGGCGAGCCTGCCGCATTTGCAGGGTTCCTTGACAAATCTGCCCAGGTCGCCGATTTCGTAACGGCGGATGCTTATGTTCTCCTGGTCTCTGGGGGTCCACACGAGTCTGCCGATTTCACCATCAGCAACCGGTTCGTCACAGTCAAGCTTAAGGATTTCAAGGTGTTTGCTTGCTACAACGTGGTGAACAGTGCCTTCACAATGTTCGCAGGCATAGCCCATAGAGCCGATTTCGTTGCAACCGTAAGCGAGAGAGCCGATACGCTCTATGTTGAAATTTTCTTTGAGGTATCTGACCTGAGCGGGATCAAAGTGCTCGCCGCCGTAGAGAACTTTTCTGATTTTGCCATAGGATTTAAGGGCGCTTTCCTGCTCGCGGAAAAGTCTCAGGAGATATGTGGGCATACCTACAAGAACGTTTACGTTGTTGGCGATGATTTCGCTTACTACGTATTCCATATTCATTTCGGCAGCCATAGGAAGCTGAACAACATCGGCTTTTTTAAGTGCTTCGTAAATGCTGATGAAGCCGCCGTATAAGTCGCCGGAGTAGAAAAGATTCATACAGACATCGGTTTTGGGGTCGATGCCTGATGCGATAATAAAGCGGGAGGTTTCGTCGTAGGTTACCTGAGCATCTTCATAGGAGTGGGGGGCATATTTTGCCTTGCCTGAGCTTCCGCCGCTCTTTAAAAGAAGATATCCTGTGTCTTTGATTTCACGTCTGGAGGGGAAGTCGTCTTTTTTCAGCAAGGGAGTGCCTTCCTCAAAAGGCGCAGTTCTTGCGGGGATCATTTCGCTTAATGACATACTTCCCTTGGGGAGGTTGCTGTTGATAAGGCTTACTCTCTTGACATAGTGAGTCATAGCGTAGATACCGTCGTGAGGCTCGCCTGTATAGCCGGACATCATAAGTCCGGGCTGGGTGATTCTGTTGACACCGCCAGAAATAAGGAGCGCACTGAGAGGTGCGATTTCGTCAGTAGAGCAAGCAAGACCTACGCTTTGCAGATAAGAGCGGAAAGGTCGGAGAGATTTGATAAGGTTATTGCGGCTGATAGCCTTTACAATAACAGTGCGATAAAGGGGAGACGCGCAAAGCTCGCTGTCGGATTTTACAAATACACGGCAGTCAGGAGCGGTGTAAAGTTTGCCGTCGCCCATAAGCTCGTCAAGATAGCAGAGCTGAATCTGGGTGGTAAGCTCTGCCTGCTCGGGCTGAGACATAGGATGCAAGGGGAAGTCTGCGGATACTTTCTTGAGAGTATCAAAAAGTTTTTGGGAGAATTCAATAAGTTCTTCTTGGCTCTCTGCTTCGAAGTATACAAGCTGAGGGGCGCTGCAGGCTTGCTGGTCGTTTACACACACATCAACAGCAAGGCCCTTGAGGTTTTCTTCGTTGACACCGTTTTTGGTGAAGTAGGCAAAGCTTATGCGGTTGCCCCACTCGATAATCTTAACTCCGTTGGGAGCAAGTTTTCTGACACCCTGGGTGGCAGAGTCGGAGCCCCATACTGCAATAGCGTTGCAAAGGGAGAACATATCTGAAAGCAGGCCGCTGTCTTTTGAGGAAAGAGGGAATATGTAGAAATAGGGACAGAGGCTTTCGTCGATTTCGCAAAGTTTTTCTACCAGAGCCATAGCAACCTTGTGGGCGCCGCGGGCGGTTTTGATGACATTGATGTTGCCTGTGAGAATACCCTCAACGGAGCTGAAGAAAGGCAGCATAGCGTCGTTGGAACTGGTAACGTGACCTAAAACGCCTAAAGGCATCCAGCCCTCAAACTGTTCTTCTCTGGGGGCAAGACGATTAAGCTCGAAGGGGAGCTCCTTAAGCTCTCTTTTTATTTTTTTGAAAAGCTCTTCGGCACACAATACGCCGATGGATTCTTTCTTTATTTCCAGAGCTTCTTCCTTTGAAAAGCCGAGTTCCATCAGCTCAGGGAGAAGAAAACTCTCCTCTGCAACAATGAATTTTCCCAGTTTGTCAAGGGAATTGATAACCTTCCGTGTATCAGGCAGGCTCAGACTCAGAGTTTCCATGATGCTTTCTGAAACGCCGGAAAGGCAGTTTTCCTTTGGAACATCAATTCGTTTTCCTTTGAAAATTATTTCCATATTCCAAACCTCCTTTATCTCTTTAAAAGCTCACTGGCGGTAATTGCGCAGCTTTTTGCTTTGCTGGTTCCTGCTCTGCCGATGATTTCCATAAACGGAGTCTTGATGCCGCAGCCGCACTCTTCGGCAGGGTGAAGTACTGCCATATCACCCATAAGCACAGAAACCGCAGGCACACTCAAAAGGTGAGGGGTGATAAAGTTTGCAAAGCCGGCTTCGCCGTAGGGCAGCGGCTCAAGTGTTTTGACATCGCGTATAAGCATACGGCTGTAAACAGGAATGTGGAAATGGTGATTGGGACACTCAAAGTAGGGTACGCTGTGCTCGGTAGAGCCGTAACCGTCTCTGCAATTTTCAGAAGGAATGCCCAGCATTTCCTCTACCAGTGAGTAAAGTTCGGTTTTGCTGATCTGCTTATCGGCGTAACCTTTCCAACCGCCGCCCAGCATTGTCATTGATTTTACATTCAGCTTTAAGGGGCGGTGACCGGTTTCCTTCATCTGGCGTACTGTGAAGTAAAGGAAAGAGGGGAAACCGAAAATTCTTACGGGCTTACCCTGACGCTCGTAGTCCTCAAGGG
>JAZOMY010000003.1:0-300111 GCA_045654185.1 Ruminococcus sp. | reverse complement strand
TTGAAGAAGCAAGACTTAAGCTTATCGCTCTGCGCGCCGACGTAAAGGAGCTTGGCAACGCGCTCCGTATCGAAGACCTCAAAAGCAAGGCCGAGGAGCTTGAGGCTCAGACTCTTGACCCCAATTTCTGGAACAACCCCGAAGCATCCACAAAGATTACACAGACCATAAAGCAGTCCCGCGACACTATCGAGGATTACGAGGCTCTTTGCGCTCGCCTTGAGGATGCTATCGCGCTTGCAGAAATGGCAATTGAATATGGCGACGAGGACTCCACCGATGAGGTGCTCTCCGAGCTTGAAGCAATCGAAGAAACAGCGGAAAAGGAACGAATCTCCGTTCTTCTCTGCGGTGAATACGACAAGAATAACGCTATCGTTTCCTTCCACCCCGGTGCAGGCGGTACCGAGGCTCAGGACTGGGCACAGATGCTCTATCGTATGTACTCACGCTGGGCAGCTGACCACGGCTTCAATGTAAAAGAAGTCGACTACCTTGACGGCGACGAAGCAGGCCTCAAGAGCGCTGTGCTTCTTATTGAAGGTGAAAACGCATACGGCTATCTCAAGAGCGAAGCAGGTGTTCACAGACTTGTCCGCGTTTCTCCCTTTGACAGCGCAGGCAGACGTCACACCTCCTTCTCATCCCTTGAAGTTATGCCCGAAATCGAGGAAGACACCAATGTTGTAATTCCTCCCGAAGAAATCAAAATGGACGTGTACCGTGCATCAGGTGCAGGCGGACAGAAGGTTAACAAAACCTCATCAGCAGTACGTCTTACCCATATTCCCACAGGTATCGTTGTAGCATCTCAGGTTGAGCGTTCACAGTATCAGAACCGTGACGTGGCTATGAAGATGCTTATCTCAAAGCTTGTTGAAATCAAAGAGCAGCAGCATCTGGAGAAAATCTCCGATATCAAGGGCGTTCAGAAGGAAATCACCTGGGGCAGCCAGATCCGAAGCTATGTATTTATGCCTTACACTCTTGTCAAGGACCATCGTACAGGTTTTGAGATGGGTAACGTTCAGGCAGTTATGGACGGTGCACTTGACGGCTTTATCAATGCATATCTGAAGGCTCAGTCCACAGGCGAGCTTCAGAATAACTGAAATTATTAAAATTATCAGACAGGAAGTCTTTATGATGAAATATCTTGTAATGTTATGTGACGGTATGGCTGACGAGCCCTTTGAGGGACTCTCGGGCAAAACCCCTATGGAACTTGCAAAAAAGCCTATGATGGATTTTCTTGCAAAAGAGGGTGAGTGCGGTCTTGTCAGAACAGTTGACAGCACAATGTCACCGGGTTCCGATGTAGCCAATCTTGCGGTTCTCGGCTACGATGCAAAGAAATATTACACAGGCCGTTCACCTCTGGAGGCAATGAGCATCGGCATCGACCTCAAGGACGATGATGTTACCTTCCGCTGCAATCTGGTTACTCTCTCCGATGAGGAGAATTACGAGGATAAAACCATCCTCGACTATTGCGCTGACGATATCTCTACCGAAGAGGCAAAGGTGCTTGTAGAGTATATCGAGGAGAATCTGGGAGATGAAATCTTCCGTTTCTATTCAGGTGTGTCTTACCGCCATTGCCTTGTATGGGCAAAGGGTAATCCTACCCCCGGCAAACTCACACCCCCTCACGATATCACAGGCAAAGCTATAAAAGAGTACCTTCCCACCGATGAGGCAAGGGAAAAACTCTATCCTCTTATGGTGAGAAGCTTCGAACTTCTCAAAGACCACCCCGTTAACCTCAAGAGAATTGCCGAGGGTAAGCGCCCTGCCAATTCCATCTGGCTCTGGGGTGAGGGTACAAGACCTATGCTGGATACTTTTGAGCATCTCTACGGACTCAGGGGCAGTATGGTTTCTGCCGTTGACCTTCTCAAGGGAATTGCTATATGCGCAGGTATGAACAGCGTTGACGTTGATGGTGCCACAGGCTATATTGACACCAATTTTGAGGGCAAGGCTCAGGCCGCAATAGATGAATTCAAGGGCGGACAGGACCTTGTGTATATCCACGTGGAAGCTCCCGACGAGTGCGGCCACAGAGCAGAGAGCGAGAATAAAGTGAAAGCTATTGAGCTTATTGATAAACTGGTGCTCACTCCCGTTGTGGAGTATCTTCGTGAAAGCGGCGAGGATTTCGCGGTGCTTGTATGCCCCGACCATCCCACACCTCTTTCGATCCGCACCCATTCACGCACTCCTGTGCCTTATCTCATTTATCGTTCCGATAGTGATACAAAAAGCGGTGCAGATACCTTCACAGAAGCCACAGCGGCATCCACAGGAATATTTGTGGAGCGAGGCTTCGAACTGATGTCACGCTTTACATCAAAGTAAATATCCCCAAACAAAAACGGCAGTACAGAACTAACTGTACTGCCGTAATTTATTATGAAGTTTTATCAGTAATCCAGAGCTTCCTCAAGAGCAATGGCAAGCTGGTCGGGACAGGAGGTGGGGCGGGCACCGCAACGGATTCCGCGGAGTCTCTCAATAGCCTCTTGTGCGTTCATACCCTTGACAAGGCTTGCGACGCCCTGAGTATTGCCGGAGCAACCGCCGAGGAACTTTACATTTTCCACAATGTCGCCGTTGAGTTCAATTTCAATCTGTCTGGAGCAGACTCCCTGAGTAGTGTATGTATATTTCATAGCAATTTCCTTTCGGTGTAGGTTTTTATAAAACAAAAAATCCGCCGCAAAAGCGACGGAATGGAGCGGATGACGAGGCTCGAACTCGCTACCTCCACCTTGGCAAGGTGGCGCTCTACCGGATGAGCTACATCCGCAAATCAGATGCGACGAATAACCGTCGTTTTCTTAACTGCTTGACCATTATATATCATTGAATCGCTAAAGTCAAGAACTTTTTTTGAAAAAACAGAAAAAGTTCTCTATAAAAGTGTTAAAGTCTATTGTAGTATCATAAAAAACTTGGTATAATAAATATGTATTTGCGAAATTAAACCCAAGCCCCCAAGGAGGTTTTTATATGAATAATGTTGTGGTTACCGACATCGCTTCCGGCGTGCGTTTCAGCGAGGTAAGAGACAGTCGGTTCAAAACCATGAGGATATCAGCAACCGCTCTGGTGCCTCTGGAGAATGCAACTGTGGCACAGTATGCCCTTCTTTCTCAGGTTCTGACCCGTTCTTGCAGAGAATATCCTGATTTTACAGAACTTTCCCGTAAACTCAGCTCTCTCTACGGTGCATCACTTGAGGCAGCGGTGAGAAAACTCGGTGAATCTCTCGGACTCACTTTTTCGGTAAGCGGTATCGATGACCGCTATGCTCTTGATGGTGAGAGTATCTGTGAGGAACTCTCACAGCTTCTGTGCTCCGTGCTCTTTGAGCCCAAGTTTACCGACGGCAATTTTGACCGGGATGAAATAGAGCAGGAGAGACGTCAGCTTATCGACCTTTCCGATTCTGAGTTCAACGATAAACGTGCTTATTCCAACAAGCGCCTTCTTGAACTTATGTGTGAGGGTGAAGCATACGGAATCCGCCGATACGGCTCTGAAGAGCAGATTAAAGCCGTAACTGCCGACGAACTCAAAGAGTGCTGGAATAATCTCCTTCAGAAAGCACGCTTTGAGATTATCTATGTAGGTGACACCGCACCTGAAACCGCAAAGAAGGTCTTTTCCCAGAAGTTTACTTCCATAGAACGTACCCCCGCAGAGCTTTCCACCTTCGTTGTAAGAAAAGCGGAAGAAGTAAGAAATTATACCGATACAATGGAGGTTGCTCAGGCGAAACTCCTGATGGGCTTCCGTACCGACTGTGCAACCCCCGACGAGGACGTTACCGCAATGCGCCTGATGTGTGCAATTCTCGGCGGCGGTGCCAACTCTAAATTCTTCAAGAATGTGAGAGAGAAGCAGAGCCTCTGCTACTATTGCTTCAGCCGTTTCCACCGCGTCAAGGGTATTATCACCGTAGAAAGCGGTGTTGAAGCCGTGAACGTTGAGAAAACAAAGAACGCTATTCTCACCGAACTTCAGGCGATGCAGAACGGCGACATCACAGATGACGAGATTAATTTTGCCAAACTCTCTGTTGCCAACGACTTTGTCAGCATCTGCGACACAGTTTCGGGCATTCAGGAGTGGTACCTCTCACAGCTTTGTGACGGAAGATTCCAGACCGTCAGGGAAGCCTCCGATGAGTTTGCGGCAATTACCAGGGAAGAGATAGTCAAAGCCGCACAGAAACTGACTCTCGATACAGTATATGTCCTCAGAGGTAAGGAGGAAGATGTATGAATATAAAGGAAATTAAATCTGAGCTTATCAATGAGAAATATTATGAAATAGAGCATTCCTCTGGACTGAAAATCTTTGTCTGGCCCAAGGAAGGCTACAACACTACCTACGGTATCTTCGGTACTCCTTTCGGCAGTATCTATAACAGTTTTACCGTAGATGGGGAAGATGTAAAAGTCCCCGACGGCATTGCTCACTATCTGGAGCACAAACTTTTTGAGAGTGAGGACGGAGACGCATTTACTCTCTATGCCTCCACAGGTGCCAATGCCAATGCCTACACTAGCTTTGAGAAGACCTGCTATCTCTTCTCCTGCACCAAGGATTTTGAGCGTTGTCTGGAGATTCTCCTGAATTTTGTCAGAAGTCCCTATTTCACCGCAGAAACTGTGGCAAAGGAGCAGGGTATAATCGGCCAGGAAATCAAGATGTACGAGGATTCTCCCGACTGGAGAGTAATGTTCAATATGCTGGGCGGTATGTACAAGAACCACCCCGTCAAAATCGATATCGCAGGCACTGTTGAGACCATCGCCGAGATAGATGCAGACAAGCTCTACAAGTGCTACAACACTTACTATAATCTTCACAATATGGCTCTTTCCGTTGTGGGCAAGGTTACTGTGGACGAGGTGCTTTCTATATGCGACAGACTCCTTGAGCCTCAGGAAAAGGTGGATGTGGTGACGCATTTCCCCGAGGAACCCTACGAGGTTGTGCAGCATTATGTGGAGCAGAGGCTCCCTGTTGCGGTGCCCATCTTCAATCTGGGATTCAAAGCCTCTGGCGAAGTTTCCACCACCGAACAGCAGATAGCATATACAGATATACTTCTGTTTTTACTTGCTTCTTCCACAAGCACAATGTACCGCGAACTTATGGACAAGGGTCTGATTAATTCAACCTTCTCCTACGAGCAGTTTGAAGGTCCCGGTTTTTACAGCATATTCTTTGGCGGCGAGTCAAGAGACCCCGAGAGTGCCGCTGTGATAATCAAAGAATATATCAGCAAACTCCGTAAAGATGGAATAGACCCCGAGGACTTTGAGAACGCCCGCAGAGCCACCTATGGCGATGCCCTCTCATCCCTCAACTCTGTGGATACTTCAGCAAATCTTCTGGAGGATTTCTGCTTCAACAGAAGACAGATTTTCGCATATTTCGATGCAATAGCCTGTGCAACCCCTCAGGATATCGAAAGACGCCTCGGGGAAATTCTCGACACAGAGAATACAACACTCTCTGTTATTAAGGGGGTATAAGATGCTGGAAAAATTCCTTCAGAATGCGGCAGAGCTTTTTGCCGAAAACTCCCATCAGGTGTCCTTTCCTGCACTTGGAATAGAGCTTACCCTGAATGAAGTTGCAATTCCCATAGGAAGCGGCATCCGCTGGTATGCCCTCATTATTGCCGCAGGCTTTGCTCTGGCATTTTTCTATGCTATGAAAAGGGCAAATTACTTCCATGTTGACAAGGATAAACTCATTGACTGTGTACTGGTGGGCTTTGTCACCGCCATTATCGGTGCCAGACTCTACTACGTCATATTTTCATGGGATGACTATAAGGATAACCTTATCTCCATCCTGTACATACACGAAGGCGGTCTCGCCATCTACGGCGGAATCATCGGTGCACTCCTTGGCGGATGCACCATGGCTAAAATTAAGAAAATCAACCTCCCCGGCACCCTTGACCTTGTAGCCCTGGGCTTCCTCATAGGACAGGGAATAGGCAGATGGGGCAACTTTATGAATCAGGAAGCATTCGGCACACCTACCACACTCCCTTGGGGTATGCTCAGCGACACCACAGGGGGCGAGACGGTGCATCCCTGCTTCCTCTATGAGTCGTTGTGGTGCTTGCTTGGCTTCGTGCTTCTGCATTTTTACAGCAAGAAATTCCAGCATTACCGCGGTGAGATATTCCTTATGTACCTTGTGTGGTACGGCACAGAGAGAATGTTTGTGGAGGGACTCCGTACAGACAGCCTCTACCTGCCATTCTCCATAGCGGGTTACACCCCCAGAGTATCCCAGCTTCTCTCCCTTGGAGTAGTTTTAGCGGGAATAACATTATTAATAATATTCAGAAAGAAGAGAGATAAAATGGGCGCAACAATTCTTGACGGCAAGGCTGTCTCCGCAGCAGTAAAAGAAGAAGTGGCTAAAGAGGTAGCCGCACTTAAAGAAAAAGGCATCAATTCCTGCCTTGCAGTTGTTATCGTAGGCGATGACCCTGCATCCAGAGTCTATGTCAACAACAAGAAAAAGGCTTGTGAGGTATGCGGTATCCGCTCCGAGGAGTACGCACTCCCCAAGGAGACCACCAATGAGGAGCTCCTGAAATTGGTAGCAGAGCTCAACGAGAGAGCAGATGTCAACGGCATCCTCGTACAGCTTCCCTTGCCCAAGCACCTTGATGAAAAGCTTGTTATCGAGTCTATCCGTCCCGAGAAGGACGTAGATGCTTTCCACGCATCCAATGTGGGCAAGATTATGATAGGTGAGTACGATTTCCTTCCCTGCACACCCGCAGGTGTCATGGAGATTCTTAAGCACTATGACATTGACGTAAACGGCAAAGACTGCGTAGTAATCGGCAGAAGCAACATCGTAGGCAAGCCTATGGGTATGCTCCTGCTCCACGCAAACGGTACAGTTACCATCTGTCACTCCAGAACAAAGAACCTGAAGAAGGTAACCAAGAATGCCGATATCCTCGTAGCCGCAGTAGGCAAGGCAAACTTCGTCACTGCTGATATGGTGAAAAGCGGCGCGGTTGTCATTGACGTGGGTATGAACAGAGACGCCGACGGCAAGCTTTGCGGCGACGTTGACTACAAGAAAGTATCCGAGGTTGCATCCATGATTACACCCGTTCCCGGCGGTGTCGGACCCATGACTATTGCAATGCTTATGAAAAACACCCTGAAAGCTACTAAAATTCAAAATAATTGTTGACAAGCAACTCCCGTTGTGATATAGTATATAAGCCGCTTATTGTGGGTTGGAAGTTGACTTTTCGTCATACCTACTAATAGCGAGTCTAAATAAAGGATAGGTACTAACTATGTACGCAGTAATCGAAACCGGCGGCAAGCAGTACAAGGTAGAGAACGGCGACGTTATCTATGTTGAGAAGCTTGACGCAGAAGTAGCATCAACTGTTGAGTTCAAAGTTGTTGCAATCTCCACCGACGACGGTCTTGTTGTGGGTACTCCCTACGTTGAGAGCGCAAAGGTAACAGGTGAGGTAATCAAGACCGATAAGGGCAAGAAGATCACCGTTGCTACCTACAAACCCAAGAAGGGCGAGAAGAGAAAGCTCGGACACAGACAGCCTTACACAAAGGTTGAGATCAAGTCCATCGCTGGCTGATTATGATTAAAATCTGCTTCACTTCTTCAGACGGACTGCTTCGTGCCTTCAGTCTTTCGGGACATTCGGGCTATGCAGAGCAGGGAGAGGACATTGTCTGTGCCGCGGTCAGCTCCGCAGCATATATGACTGCCAATACCCTGACAGAGATTCTGGGTCTTACTCCCGATATCTCTCTTTCCGACGGAAATATGTCAGTGAAGCTCAGTTCAGTTGAAGTGCTGAAAGCTCAGGATATCCTCAGAGGTTTTTCCCTCCATATGGATGAGCTTTCAAAGCAATACCCGCACAACATTACTTATATTATTACGGAGGTGTAAGATAAATGCTTAAGATTAATATTCAGTTATTTGCACATAAAAAAGGTATGGGTTCTACCAAGAACGGTCGTGACTCCGAGTCCAAGCGTCTTGGTGTTAAGCGTGCAGACGGTCAGTTCGTTCTCGCAGGCAACATCCTCGTTAAGCAGAGAGGAACTCACATCCATCCCGGCGTGAACGTAGGCAGAGGCAAGGATGATTCTCTCTTCGCTCTTGTTGACGGCGTTCTTCGCTTCGAGCGTATGGGCAGAGACAGAAAGCGCGCTTGCGTTTATCCTGTTGAGCAGTAATATTGCTATCTGGGGCGGATATTATTTATCCGCCCTTTATTTTTTGCCAAACTGAAGCATAATAATTATATGATTATTTACCCCTCTCTTTAACGAGAGTGATATTAAACTGAAAATAACAGCTTCGCTGGATATCAATGTTATTTTTCAGCGGAGTTTTATGGATGATAAAAGAAAAAGGAGGGCGAGTTATGTTTGTAGATATAGCTAAAATCAGCATCAAAGCAGGCGACGGCGGCGCAGGTGCAGTTTCTTTCCACAGAGAAAAGTATGTGGCATCAGGCGGTCCTGATGGCGGTGACGGCGGCAAAGGCGGCGATGTGGTATTTCAGGCAGACACAAACCTGTCCACACTTGCCGATTTCAGATACAAGCGCAAGTACGCTGCAAAGAACGGAAACGCCGGTATGTCCGGCAGAAAAAACGGCAGAAAAGCTGAAGACTTAATTGTTCGTGTGCCTATGGGTACACTTATCAAAGATGCCGAAACAGGCAGAATTATTGCGGATATTTCCACCAAGGAGCCTGTTGTGGTTGCACGTGGCGGCAAGGGCGGCTGGGGTAACTCCCACTTCGCTACTCCCACACGCCAGACTCCCCGTTTTGCTCGTCCCGGTACACCCGGTGAGGAATTCGAGGTTCAGCTTGAACTGAAACTTCTGGCAGATGTAGGTCTGGTTGGCTTTCCTAATGTAGGCAAGTCCACTCTGCTCTCGGTGGTTTCCGAGGCAAAACCCGAAATCGCGGACTATCACTTCACTACAATTACCCCCAAACTCGGTGTGGTAACTGCACAGGGCGGCAATTCTTTTGTAATGGCCGATATCCCCGGACTTATCGAAGGTGCATGGGAAGGTGTGGGTCTCGGACACAGATTCCTTCGTCACGTTGAGCGTTGCCGAATGATTATTCATATCGTGGATGTGGCAGGCTCAGAGGGCAGAGACCCTAAGGACGATTTCCGCATTATCAATGAGGAACTTGAAAAGTTTAACAAGGACCTGGCTAATCTGCCTATGCTGGTAGCAGGTAACAAATGCGACCTTGCAACTGATGAGCAGATAGCTGATTTCAAGGAGTTTATTGAGTCACAGGGATATGAATTCTTCCCCATAATGGCAGCTATCCGTTACGATGTTGACCCTCTTCTGAATAAAACCGTAGAGCTGCTTTCTACTCTGCCTCCCGTAACAATTTACGAAGCAGAGCCTGTACCCGAGGTTGACCTTGAGTCTCTCAATTCAAAGGAAGTCAAAGTCACAAACTGTGACGGCGTCTACTTTGTAGAGGGTAAATGGCTCCTGAGACTTATGCAGTCTGTTAATTTTGATGACTACGAGAGCCTCAACTATTTCCAGAATGTTCTTATCCAGAGCGGTGTTATTGAAGCTCTCAGAGACGCAGGAATTGAAGAGGGCGACACTGTTTCCATCTATGATGTCCAGTTTGATTTCGTTGACTGATATTAAGAGGTTTATATGGGCAAACTATATGATAATGAAACCGATGTAAGAAATCTTCCCACCCTGTCCTGTGCTTTTGTGGGGGACAGTGTGTATGATCTTCTTGTTCGTGAATATCTGGTCAGATGTGACGGCAGAAGGGTAGGGGAACTCAACCGCGAGAAAGTATCCCTGGTCTGTGCAGCATCTCAGGCAGCTGCCGCAGAGAAGATTATGCCCTGCCTTACCGAGGAAGAACTCGCCGTTTTTAAGCGTGGCAGAAATGTGACGGTGCACTCTGTTCCTAAAAACAGTACTCTTAAGGACTACCACGCCGCAACAGGTCTGGAGGCTCTTTTCGGCTTCTTGTATCTCAGCGGTAACAATAGCAGAATACAGGAATTGTTTTCGCATATCATCGGCAACGAAAACGAATAATTATGCATAATAGGTGAATAATTATGAAAAAGAAAATTCGCGTCGGGGTCCCTGATAAATTGGTGTTTATGGATATAGTCGTAATACTCGCAGGTTGTGTTCTCTATGCGGTATCGATTTCTCTTTTTTCAGCACCCAACAACATCGCACCCGGTGGTATCGTTGGTATCAGCACGGTTGTAAATTATCTGCTTCCTTTTCTTCCCATAGGTATGCTGACTTTTGTTTTTAACATACCTGTTTTTATTTGGGGATGGATAGAACTCGGATGGAAATATGTGAGCCGCTCGGTAATAACTGTTGCCTTATCTTCAGTGTTAATCGACGTTCTCGCACTTGACTTCATTGCCGGATTTTTGAAGCCTTATCAGGGCGATGCTATGCTTGTCTCCATATTCGGCGGTATCCTTAGCGGTGCAGGTCTGGCTCTTATTTTCTGGCGAGGCAGTTCTACCGGCGGCACAGATATAGTCTCCCGTATTATGCACGAAAAAATGCCCCACGTATCCATGGGCAATTTTATTATGATAGTTGATGTCTGTGTCATCACATTCTCTGCTGTTGTATACAAGAATATCGACAGAGCACTTTATGCATTAATATTCATTTTTGTAAGCACCCGTGTCATTGATATGGTACTTTACGGAATGAGCCGCAACAACGGCAAACTCCTCTTTATCGTAACCGCTGAATATGATAAAGTCTCCGGTGAAATTCTGACAAAGATTGACCGCGGAGTAACGCTTCTCAATGCTGAAGGCGGATTTAAAAGAGATGATAAGAGAGTTATTATGTGTGCCCTCAGACCTCAGCAGGTCCATAAGGCAACGGCGCTTATAAAGAAAGTTGACCCGGAGGCTTTTATTATCATCACTACCGCCAACGCCATCAAAGGCAGAGGTTTCCCTGCTTATGACGAAGAGGGTGGGGAAAAGGTATACATCCCACAGTCCGATGGTCAGAATACCGACATTAATGAAAATTAATTGTTGACAATTCAAAACATTATGTTATAATTAACCTGTTATGTGTGAAAGTATGCGCATAGCAGGTTTTTTTAACCACACAGCGGTCAGCTGTGTTCATCCTTGCACTGAACGCCCAGGCGTAATTCCATTCAGTGCCAATAGTCCAGAAGGAGGTGCAACGAAATGGCAGTAAAAGCAAACTATGAGACCGTTATGGTTCTCTCCGTTAAGAACGGTGAGGAGGCAGTTCAGGCTCTCGTTGAGAAGTTCAAGAACACTATCGAGAAGTATGCAACACTGCAGAGCGTTGATGAGTGGGGCAAGAGAAAGCTCGCTTATCTCATCAACAAGGAGTCTGAAGGCTACTATGTTCTCATGAACTTTGAGTCTGACGCAGATTTCCCCAAGGAGCTCGACCGCAGATACCAGATTACTGACGGCGTACTCAGATCACTCATCATTAAGAAGGAAGACGAATAATCGCAGCCGCATCCCTGAGGATGCATTACGAAAGGACGAATAATCTATGATTAACAGAGTAGTACTTATGGGCAGACTTGTTTCTGACCCCGAACTCAAAACAACACAGTCAGGTACCAACGTTACCACTTTCCGTATTGCCGTTGACAGAAACTATGTCAAAGCAGGCGAGGAGAGACAGGCAGATTTCTTTGATATCGTTGCTTGGCGTTATACCGCTGATTTTGTATGCAAACATTTCAGAAAGGGCTCTCTTATCGCTATCGACGGACAGCTTCAGAGCCGCACATATCAGGCAAAGGACGGCTCAAACCGCTACGTTGTAGAGGTTATTGCCGATAATGCATCCTTTACCGGTGAGAGAAGAGATAACTCCCCCTACGGCGGCGGTTACTCACAGGCTCCCGTTCCCTCATACAGCGAACAGGCTCCTTCTTTCCAGAACGGTTCTGTTTCCGATTTTGAGGAGATGCCCGCAGACGATGATCTGCCCTTCTGATTTAACTTTGATTCGAATCCTATTTTTTGAAAGGAGATTTTATCATGGCTGAAAGACCTATGCACAGAAAGTCCCGCAGAAAAGTCTGCGCATTTTGTGTTGATAAGGTAGAGAAGATTGATTACAAGGATATCAACCGTCTCCGCCGCTATATGTCCGAGAGAGCAAAGATTCTCCCCAGAAGAGTTACCGGCACTTGTGCAGCACACCAGAGAGAGCTCACAGTAGCTATCAAGCGTGCTCGTTATCTTGCACTTCTTCCTTACTCTGCTGACTAATCTTTGGCGGATTTATAATGACACATCGTACCCACCGCTTGTCGGTGGGTATTTTTTTATGCCTTTGAACTGTATCACAGAAAGCATAATCTGATGACGTTAAAATCAATATTAACTATAATTCTGACCGGGAATTTATAAACGGGATAATATTCTTTATAAGAACCAAATATTATGCAAAATTACTAAATAAAGCCTATTAATTTTGCGATTATCACAATTTGTTTAATATATATAAAAATACATTGATTTTTGCTATATATGTATTATAATATATTAGTAATTTATTGTGGGTGAAGTATACCCTTTTCGTGCTGTGTGTTATGGGATACTGAATGTTCGGTGTCCGATAACACACAGCAGCGGCGGAGGTCAGCCGCTGTTTAATATTTGGTAACTGCACCTACGATTTGCGAAAACACAAATTAGGAGGTAATACTATGAAAACTCTTAAAAGAGGCTTTGTTCTGCGTCTTATGTCAGTAGTTCTGACTCTGATGATGCTTTTCTCACTTGTATCAGTAGGTATTGTATCAACCGCAGCCGCAGAAGTTGACCTCGCAGAAACAGGCGCAAGTACGGTTTCTTTACCCGGTACTTTTAACGGTTGGGATACCGGCTCAACATTGACTAAAAATTCCACAAGCGGTCGCTTCGAAACCACACTCTACCTGGCAGCAGGTACACATGAATTTAAAGTTATGACTGATGGAAACTGGAGAGGTAACGCCGGTACCATCAATAATACAACCGGAGACAACGGTTGGTACTTTGATACAAATGTGGGTGATAACTGTAAGATTTCTGCTACCGGCGGTAATTACACATTTTCTTATGACGATTCAGCCAATAAACTCTATGTGTATTATTCAGCTGCTTCAGGAACACCCACTGACTTCTGGATCGACCTTAATCCTGCTGACGACAGTTCCAATGATGACATTCTTTATCCTGAAGCAAAAAGCGGCGGATATTTCTTCTACCTGCCTTCTTTCGTGGATGTAAATGCTCTTGAGTTCCACGTTAGCGAGGGTAAAAACCTGGTCATCGGCGGTACAGCCACAGCTGACGGACAGGTATTGACAAATCTCGCAAGTAGTGTTAACAGTTCCGGACTTGCGCTGTCCGGAGATTTCGGCGGAACTATGTATCTCAAGCAGTCAGCTAATATTGCCTCTGTTCACACCACTACATCCATTGCTGTACCCCAGGGTACATTCAAGGGTTACGAGAGCAAGGATGACTACGAGACCAAGGGTTCTATTGTAGTTTTCGATGCAGATGGTGAGCGTAAGAACAGTGATACCGTTCTCAAGAAGATAAAGGGAAGAGGTAACTCTTCATGGCAGGCTTCCCACGAGAAGTTCGGTAAGTATGCATTTAACATCACTCTTGATAAGAAGGCAAAACTTCTTGACCAGAGCGATAAGTCAAAGAAATTCTGTCTTGTTTCATATAACGCCGATGAAGCTCGTATGAGAAACATGATAATTTACGGCCTCTCTCATCAGATTGGTGTTGAGTATGCTCCCGGTTTTGAACCCGTTGATTTCTACAACAACGGTCTCTATATCGGTTCATACCTCCTCACAGATAAGGTTGAAATCGGCGATCCTCTCGTTGATATCGTGAACCTTGATGAGGTCAACGAAGAGTACGGCTCAACATTTGATGCTGACGGCAAAGTTGTTGAGGCAGGTAACAACTACAATCTCTACGACGATGACGACCTTATGGAGCGTGCTTCATCCAATGGCAGCCTCAGCGATACATCAACAAAGAATTACTACAAGTACATCGCCAACCTCGAAGAGCCTCCTGCATCCGAATATGCTGATTCAGGCTTCCTCCTTGAGTTCGAACTTAACGAGCGCTTTGATGAAGAGATCTCAGGCTTTATTTCCAGCAAGGGTCAGCAGATCGTATGTAAGTACCCCGAATTTGCTACAAAGAACGAAATCAAGTTCATCAGAGATAAATGGAACGCAGCCGAAGCTCTTATGTATGATACTACCTCTACATATGAGGAGCTCGACGAAGTAATCGATGTCGAGTCTTTTGCCAAGATGTACCTCATTCAGGAACTTTCAAAGAATCTTGACGGTGGTTCAACATCCTATTATGTTTTCTATGACGGTGGCAAGCTTCACGCAGGCGTAACATGGGACTATGACTGGGCTCTCGGTCAGTACATCCAGAGCGGTGACGGCAACCTCTCCGTTGATAAGCAGACCAGTGGCATATTTAAGTCAGATGCCAATAAACTTCTGGATAATCCCGAAGGCTGGTGGATTAACTCCAGAGAGATTTATCCCAGCACCGGCACTCTTGCTACACAGGCTGCTCTTTGTCAGAACAGTAACTTCTGGTCAGTAGTTGTTGCTGAGTGGAATGAGATATTCCACAGCGAAGTAACAAAGTATGCAGACAGCACCGTTTCCTCTGTAAGCGAGCTTGACGGCACCATCGATCAGTTCTACGATCTGGTGATGGCATCTACCGCTATGGACGAGCACAAGTGGGGCTTCATCGAGAAAGACCTTATTGCTTCCTGGGGTTCCAAGGATACCGGTGATGACCACGATGATGCGGTTGTCTGGCTCAATAACTGGATATACAATCGAGTTACCTGGATGAACAAATACCTTAACATTGAAGGCTCCAAGCACACAGGTATCTATGATGTTGACTATACTATCCAGCCTCCCACAATAACTCCTGATAAAGATCTCTATCAGGTAGGGGAGACCATAACTCTTGATATCGAAGACAAAACCGACGGCGAATATTACTATAAAGTTTATAAGAACGGCGGAATGTGGCAGGTAATAACTACCAAGAGCTTCACCGTCACAGCTGATAAGAGTGGCACCACCGAGTACACAGTTTATGCTGTCTCCGAAACTTCTGATAAGGTTTCAGCGGTTTCTGCTGCCGCTACGGTCAATGTTCAGGGCTATGCGCTCTCCATTGATATGACAGCTCCCGAAACAGTAATTGCAAGCAAGGATATTGTAATCCAGGCTACAACCAAGGTAGAGGAAGAAGTTACATACAAACTCTACCTCACAGGTGAGTCCAAGGAGCTTGTCGATACCAACAACACTGGTATTTTCACAATTCCCACAACTCTCGCCGATGGCGGTAAATCCTTCCACTACTCAGTAGAGGCATCCGTAACAGTAGACGGTGAAACCTACACAGATACCAAGGATGCAGTCATCAATGTAACCGAGTATGCACTCATTCTTGATGTTGATGCTCCTGAAAGTGTCGAGGCAGGTATGATTATCAATGTTAAGGCATCTGCCGAAGCAGATACAACCGTTACTTACGAGTTCTACACAGGTGACGGAACATACCTCTTAAGCAACACCACAGGTATTTATTCAAAGGAAGTTACCGTTGATGATATCGGCACCGTAACCTATCGCGTTGTAGCAAAGACAACCGTAGAGGGTACTGAATTCACTGCAACTTCCGAAATTATTGCTGTTACAGTAACCGAGGTTAAGGAATCAATAGAAGTAAAGCTTTGCTTCAAGAGCGCAGATACTCTTGCATACGCACCTTATATCTCAACAGAGGGTGCAGTTGATAATCTTTCATCCGAGAAGATGACAAGAGGCACATTTATCTGCAAGAACGCAACAGAGACCGCTTCTTATTATTGGTATGAAGCAATAGTTCATGTTTCCAAAGCTGCTCCTCAGCTTGAGGTAACTATCGTTGGTTCACGTTATGCACTCGAGGGTTACATTCACCTTAACATCACCGAGTCAGGCACAATCTACCTTGCTCTTGAGAATATCAACTTCACTCGCGGTAACGAACTCCAGAACCTCACATCCTGGGATGAGACAGAGCGTAACTGGACAATGAGTGCCTCAAATATGATTTATGACAAAGACGTGGACAAAGCAAACTTTGCTTCCGTAGCTGCAAACATTAACCTGCGTACAGTAGGTGATGCAAACAACGACGGTACAGTCAATGTCAAGGATGCAACAATTATCCAGAAACACCTTGCAGGAATCATTACTCTCAATACTCTGAGTGTTGAGATTTCCGATATCAACTGCGATGGCAAGGTTACTGTCAAAGATGCAACAGCTATTATGAAGAAGCTCGTTGCACTGCTTTGATTTCCTATACTATATTATATAGGAGGTAATTTAAGTGAAAACAAAAAAGATTTTTAAATCAATAGTGTCACTTCTGCTGGTAGTGATGATGCTGATGTCCGTTGGCATCGCATCCATCTCCGCCGCAGTGGTGGAGCTAGCGTCTATGGGTTATGATATATCTTCAGGTAAGTATGTTTACTTCCTGGATACAGCAAGCTGGAATGCTTGTCAGATGTATCTCTGGAAGGATTCTGATGGATATAACACCTACTATACATTGTCAAAGATTCCTAATACTAAGATTTATTATTACTACTTTGGCAGTAGCTGGAACGGTTATTCCGGCTTCAAGTTCAGAAGTAACACAAGCTGGTCTAAACAGTCCAGTGGAGATATTAAGACCAGTGTTACAGCAAACTCATACTGGGCTGGTGCAGGAACAACAAAGTATACAGCAATGGAAAATATGAATGGTACATCAAAAGTTGTTACTATGATTTCAACCAATGGTGGTACATCTTATACTGCAACAGCTAATTCCAGCGTTTATACAACTGTAAGTGGTTATAATCTGGCTGGTGGTAAATCAGCCACTACATCTGTAAGTGCAAAGACCACTTCAGCTAATAGTGTATCTATTGAAGCAGCATACGGCTCTACCATTACATATACTGCTACTCCCGGTACTGCTACATTTAAGGGATTCTCTACAACTAACAGTTCAACTCTCCCTTCAATGTCTAGCACAAGTACATCATATACAAGAACAGCAACTGCAAATGGTGGATCTGACAATACTACCGTATATGCTTACTATATTGTTAATTCCAACGTAACCGCAACCTTCAAGGATCACAACGATAACACAATCGGAACTCCTCAGACTCTCGAGAGCGGTGCAAAGCCCACAGCTCCCACAGCTCCCGACCGTACAAGCGAGGGTTACACCTTTACCGGTTGGTTGTCATCTGCTGATAGCAAGGTCTATAAATCCAATGAACTTCCCGCTATTACAGGTAACACAATCTTCACCGCACAGTATGCTAAGAAGACATACACAGTTTCCGTATCTGCTGATCCCACCACAGGTGGTACTGCATCCTCTGATAAGTCTTCCGTAGAGCACGGTGGATCCGTTACTCTCACCGCTGTCGCTGACGATGCCAACGGTTATGTATTTACAGGTTGGACTATCAATGGTCAGGATGCAGGTAACAGCAACCCTGTTACAATTGATGGAGCAGCCGAGAATATGGTTGTTGTTGCAAACTTCAAGCAGATTCCCACATACTCCGTAACAGGTACTGTCAACAACTCAGCTGCAGGTACAGTTTCTCCTGTAAATCAGCAAGTTCCCGAAGGAAGCAAGGTTGACCTTACAGCTGTTGCTAACACAGGTTACACTTTCTCAAACTGGGTAATCAACGGCAGCTACACAGGTCAGAGTGGTTCAACCACCACACCCATATATTCAATTATCGTTAACGGTAACATTACCGCACAGGCAAACTTTACCGCTAATAAGGGTACTGTTACTGTAAATGCACAGGGTGGCGGTATTGTTACCAATGCAGGTACTACTGCTACAACATACCCCGATTCCGTAACTTCCACTGCTACTGCAAACACAGGCTACACCTTCGCAGGCTGGGAGATTACAGGCGGAACTCTCAACACAGATTATGTAGTTTCCGGTGAAAACACAAATACTATTACTGTTACACCCATCAAAGAGGGCGCAGACATCACAGTTACTGCCAAGTTCCTCCTTGGTCAGTATCTCACAGTTTACACCTTCTCCGATGACGGCTATGACAAACTCAAACTGACCGAGTTCAACGGTACAACAACAAAAACTGTTTTTGACGATGAACAGTCCGGTGTAGAGTATTTTGGCGAGGTAGAGTGGCTCAGATCCGACGAGAATATGGAACTCACCAACGGTTACTCTGATTCCGTAACAGCTAAGCTTTACGGTGATGGCGGTATCCCTGACGGTACAGGCAACCTTGTTGTTTTCAAAAATACTCTTGGTTGGAGCGATGTCCACCTTTACACAAGTTCAGGTGACCTTTGGCATACCAACGGTAATGGTGCAACTACAAAGGGTGCTACTCATACAACTATGACAAGATTGGGCGATACCGAATATTGGTATGCTTACGTTTCCGGTACTGTTAAGTCTACACTGTTCCTGAAGGATCGTCAGGATAACTATGATAACGTATGGGAGACTTCTGCTTCATTTAGAACTGACTATAGCAGTTCTAAACCTATGTTTACTCCCAACACAACCTCTAACGAGACACGTAATAATACAAAATATTACAGTGAGGGTTCTTGGACAGCAGCACCCACAATTTCTGCAGAATCCAATCCCATCGAACTGAAAGACGTGCTCTACAACGCAGATGGTTCATGGGCAAACAACAGTAAGGTGTGGATTTACCAGAACGGCACAAGCAGCACAGTAACTCTCCGTAGCGCACTCCTCGATGCTATCGCTGACGCAGAACCCACCAAGAATGCAGGCAACGACGGTCTCTGGACAGAGGATAGCTGGTCTGCATTCGTAGCAGCTTACGAGACCGCAGTCTCCACAGTCGGTGCCGGCGCTTCCACTCAGGAGGCTATTAATACAGCTGCTGCTGACCTTGCAGCAAAACTTGAGGCTCTTACTCCTCTTGAGACTGTAAACCTCCAGATTACACAGCAGGGTGCAACAGGTTCTGTATCCTTCGGCAACGTAACTATCGATACCGCAACAGGTACAGGGGAGGTTGTCAAGGATAAATCTGTAAGCCTTAATATCGCTGCTCCCAATATGTACTACATTTCCGGTATCATTGTTAACGGTACATCCGTTTATACCAATGATGTGGAGAGTGTATTAACTTATACTTACACCACCGAAGCACTTACTGCTGATAACAACTACATCACAGTTATCTACACCGCAAGAACAACCTACACCATCACAGTTGAAACATACCCCGCTTTAGGCGGTAGCCTTTATTTCAACGGTGAGTTGATTCCTGCAGAAGGTAAGGTTTATACCGTATGCTCCGGTGACAATGTTACTATCACTGCAGAGCCCGCTGATGGCTATGGTGTATACTACTGGATAATCGATTCACAGTCAGGTCATCGTGAGCTTACCCATAACTTCGGTGCAGTTGCAAAGAATCATACAATCGACGTTGAGTGGTTAGAGCTTGAAGAAGTAACAGTTTCCGTTGTTAGCAAGCCCGCAGCAGCAGGAAACTCTACCGCTAATGGCGAAACCACTGTTACTGTTGAGCAGTACTCCACAGTTGAACTAAAAACTGTAAATAAGGATCCCAGATATAAGTTCGTTGGTTGGGCTATTGAGGGTGCATATAGTAACGCAGACAATACCACCAAGAACGATATGACCTATAGAATTGTCGCAAATGGCGGCAATATCAAGGCTACAGCTAAATACGATAAGGTATTGAAGGCTATCTACCTCAGTAACGAGGCAAACTGGGACACAGTAAAGGTTCACTACTGGGGCGGCTCAGAAGGTTCTGCTTATCCCGGTATTGATATGACCTTAGACAGTGTAACAGGCTATTATGTCGCTTATGTTCCTATTGATACAACAGGTGTTAAGTTTAATCAGGGCGGCGACGCCGGTGTTCAGTATGATTCTATTGGCAATTATAATCTCTTTACCAATAAGAACAATACTGCCGGAACAATGAGTTCTTATGTTGAAAAGGGTTATTATCTCCAGGGTACTTGGAACGGTAGCACACATTCTGCTTTTGACAATGTACAGTTTGAGCTTCAGGCAGACGGTACATATACCCTCGAGCTTACAGTAACCAAGACAGCTGACGGCTATATCTACGTCAACCCCACTAATGAGTTGTCTTATTTCTGGAATGCCGCTACAAATGGAGCAACAGGTAATCCCCAGACTCTGACTGCAACAGGTGCATATCAGTCATCACCCAAGCAGGTTAAGATTGAAATCGATACAACCGACTTCAACAAGGCTTATGACCTGGTAATTACCTTCAATCCCAAAACCGGCGCATTCAGCTGGACAAAGGCAGAAAACGTTCCCACTATTACTATCAACGGTTCCGATGGTAGAAATACAAACGAAGCTGATAGCAATATGAGTGCACCCAACAACAGAGTGGGTGACACATTCTTTGATCTTGATACCGTAAACAGAGTAAACAGCCACACCTATTATGATTCTGCTCAGGTTGTTGCGGGTACTCCTGTAACCTTCAGCACTCAGGTTAATCCCAATGGCTCCGGCGGCTATGATTACTATGTTGCAGGTTGGGTAATCAACGGTACAGAGTTTGTTTCCGCAACTACAATGGGTAGCGGTCTCTATACCGGTTCATATGTGTTTGCTGATGATGCTAATATTATCCCTGTTTACTTCCACACTAATGAGTGGCTTTCTGCTAACAACGTTAAGACAGTTACTGTTTACGCAGTTAACAATAACAATAGCATTACAAACTGGGATGACTATATGGCAGCTTATACATGGTATAAGGTTAGCGGTGTTACCAAGTATGAGCAGTTTGGTAAATACACAGGTCAGGTTATGATCCCTGTTACCGGTCTTGATGGTGTTTACTACACATATATCGAAACAACATCTCCCGAAGGCGTTGATATTTCCGGTATAACTTTTAACAACCACGGCGATGCTGAAAACGGCTATGATGTTTCTCACGAAGTAAACTACAGCCATATCCAGACCTATGACTACTATGAGTTTATGGCACTTCTTGAGGATGGTAAAGAAAACATCACCTTTGTTCTTAAGAACACTAATGACACCTACAACGCAAGCAGAGTTAACGGCAGTACAGTAGATATCACAAACGGTAACTGGGACTTCGTTCAGTACACCGACTACTCAGGTCTGAAGACCGACATCTTCGGCAACGATATCGAAGCTATCGACAGCACACTCCTGCCTTCCAATGCACTCTATGTCATCCAGGCTGGTGACAAGAACTACTCCGGCGTAGGTCATCTGGACGGTCAGTGGTACGTTGACTGCTATCTCTATGATGCAACAGGCAAATATCTTGGCAAGTGCTATTCCTACGAACTTCATGATGAAGACTCCGCTATCTGGACTACTCTTGCTGCTTATGAGGGCCAGAGAGCATACATCTCTTATGAGCATGTAAACGGTCCTCGTTACGACGGTGAGTGGTACGGTGACGCAAATGTTTCCGTTACTATCAACCTTTCTGTTAACGTTGGTCTTACAACTGACGGCGGCAAGACTTACACCAAGAACGAAACTTCTCCCGTAAACGTAGCTGACTACGGTACAGGCTATATCAATGTTCAGTATCAGAACGTTGACGTAACCCGTGGTGACACAGTTACTCTTACAGCAATGCCCAAGACAGGTTACAAGTTTGTTGGTTGGTATTCAGCTGACGGCACTTGCTTCACAACCAACACAACTTACACAGTAACCGCTGCTATCGGTACTACTTACACAGCAGTATTCGATGCACTTGATTCAGGTTACTTCTATGTAAACCATTACATTTACCAGGGTGCAGGTACTTCTACCAACTATATTCCCGTTCCCAACGGTGGTAATGCACTTCTCTATGTTGGTATCAAGAATCTCACAACCGGCGCAGAAAGCGGCTTCAGCCAGACTAACACAGCAAGTGTTGCAGCACAGGAAGGCGAAGTGCTCCTGATTACCATCGCAACTGATGCTATCGGTGCAGATGAGTTCTACGCATGGTATGTTGATGCTGTTGACAGCACAGGTACAACCTTCGAGGAAGTTGGCGTTGATACAGACAACAACCTTGCACTTTCCGATCCCACAAATCCCTACTATATGAACGGTATCAATACCGTAGTAGGTGCTAAGGACAGAGTATACTTCAGCTTCAAGTACACTGTTAAGGACTTCGACTCCTTCAGCATGAACCTCTACTCTGACCTGATTCACGTATCAGTAGACAGAATTCTTGTTTATAACTACAACGACCGTTACGGCAACGTTAAGAGCTACTATGTTCCTTACACTCTTAATCAGCAGGAGATTGACGGTTTCGCTGGCAACGGCTTCACACCTATGAAGCCCGCTTACATCAGCTCACCCACAGGCGAGTGGGAGAACACAGTTCTTACTCACGCTCCTTACGTTGACGACTACTACAAGGATGCAACATGGGTTATCAACCAGACAATGTTTGATACCCAGACTATCAGCCTCTGGGCAACTCACAACTATCCCACATACACCGTAACTTATACAGTAGGCGATACAGTTCTTGTTCAGAAGGTTCCCTACAATTCAAATGTTGAGATTGATGCTCGTGATCATTCAACAACAGCAAGAAACGCAGGCTTCTGGTACGAAGAAATTATCAAGAACGGTGTTTATGACAAGGGCGTTGACATTATCCTTTGCTACGGCGCAACTTATATGTACCGTGTAACCAAGGATATGGTTATCAACTATCAGGCTGTTGAGGAGTTTGACTTCAACATTATGATTGATGCTCCTGTTTACGGCCGTGAGCAGTCCACAAGCACTGACGGCTCAAACAAGAAGGATACAATTTACATTGACTACCTCAACAATATTCTCACACCCTATATGTATGGCGACACCGATAAGGTTACAGGCAAAGTTTACGACACCGTACACTTTGGCGGCGAAACTCTTGACGAGTTCTGGGGCGCAGACCATGTAACAGTCGAGTCACTCATCAAAATGGGTTACAAGCTTGAATTTGGTATGATTCTTGAGTGGGTAGGTGCAGGTCTTATTACTGAAACCAACACTCTTGAGATGGCTCAGGCGAAGGCCGAGAGCAACGGCTACGGTACTGCAACCGATGCTGATACCCTCAAGTCAGTCATTCAGAAGTACAACGGTACTGCAAATATGGCAAACGGTGGCAAGTATTACACACTTCTCAATGTAAATAATCCCACACTTACCAACAAGAACCGTTATCTGTTCACAATGACTATGAACAACACCGCAAGCAATCAGGGTAAGTTCTACAATGTATATGGTTATCTTGTTGTTACAGATCCTAACGGTAACGTTTCCTATTACACAAGTAACGTACAGACTCTGAATATCTACGAGTGCGGTACAAGTGATGCAACAACAGAAGATAATACAACATTCGCTTAATGAAATGCTTGACATTTTAATGAAATGGATGTATATTATTAACGTTAAGTAGGAGGTATTTTAATGAAACTTACTTATATTTCTCCTGAAATAGAAATTGTTGCGTTTGCTTCAGGCGTTTGCGTTTTAGCTGCAAGCGACCATGTGACTGAGGATCCTATCGGTGATAACGAGACAGTTCCTATTCCTGATGGCGACGATGATTGGAATCCTTTTGCATAATCATCGCGGATAAATATTAATCAAAGCAGGGTGGATGTTTTAAACATCCACCCTTTTGATTTTTTTGACAAGAATAGCAAAAAATCTTGCATTTGTACTGTGTGTTTGATATAATATTATTAATAATAGATTAATTATGTCCGGGGGATTTTTTGTGAAGAAACGTTCAGTGAATACAGCCTTAATATCCTTGGCATTGTTAATTATCCTGGCTGTGTCCGTGGTGCCGGTTTTAGCTGCTACTTATGTTCAGGACGGAGACTGGAAATATGAGTACTCTTCATTGAAAAATGAGTATTACATAGAAGAGTATCTGGGCAGCAATTCCCGTGTTTCCATTCCCGCACTCTTTCAGTTCAAACCTGTGACAAAGGTCAACAACGCCGCTTTTATGGATAACAAGGTAATTGAATATGTAGAATTTCCTGCTACTCTCAAGGAAATTGATATGAATGCTTTTTACGGATGTACTTCCCTTAAGAATCTGATAATCACATCTGAACTTGAGAAGATAGGGGACAATGCGTTTTACGGATGCAATTCCGTTGGCAGCGTTATTTTCGAGAACAAGCCTTCGCTGAAGGAGATTCCCTCCAATTGCTTCAACAGATGCGCAACCCTCACAACGGTTTCGATTTCCCAGGGAGTCGAGAGCATCGGAAATTATGCTTTCAATATGTGCACTAAACTTTCCGTTGTTATTATACCGCCTTCGGTTACTTCAATTTCAGATACAGCATTTGATAAGTGCGGCAGTCTTACCATTCACGGATGGGAGGACTCTGCTGCTCAGCAATACGCAGAAGATAAAAACATTCCTTTTATCTCATACGGTGTCTATGTTGAGCCCACAGAAAAGCCGACAGAAACAGCTCCGCTTCCTACCGAAACCGAGCCTGTTGAAACTGTTCCTGCTACTCCCGATGAGTCGGCTCCTCTGGTAACAGACCCTTCAGAGACAGTTACCGAAGCAACTTTACCCACAGATAATACCGAACCCTCCACATCCGCAACCCTCCCCGGTGACACAACAGAGCCCACCTCTGCTGTGACAACTCCCGCTACTACCGGGTCTGTACCTGCTTCAACTCACTCAAAGACTGCCTACAAAAAAGGCGATGTTGATCTGGACACCAAGGTAACGGTTAAGGATGCTACTCTTATTCAGAAATTCACCGCAGATCTGGAGTATCTCGAAAATATTCAGAAGTTCCTTGCTAATTGCGACGGTTCCGAGGGTGTTAATGTAAAGGATGCAACCCTTATACAGAAATATTGCGCAGGATTTATTAATCAGGGCAGTGTCGGCACAGAGGTATATATCTGATGGCACTTTACAGAATAGCTGATGTAGTGGTGAGTATGTCACCCTCCTACGAGGAAAACTCCCATTGGTACGAGCCGTATCGCATTGATGAGGATGTCACACCTGATTATGAAATAGAAGTGTTTCCTGAGGAAACCGCATATTATGTGGAAAATGGTCTGGATATAACTCCGCCTGTCGGGGAGAATATGGTGCTTTCCAATAAATTCAACCGCCGACTTCTGAAATACTTCGGATCATATATTCATAGTTCAGCCCTTCTTTTTGACGAAAAGGTGTATCTCTTTTCCGCGAATTCCGGTGTGGGCAAATCCACTCTTACCGCAAGAATATGCAAGCATTATCCGGACAGAGCCTGTGTCATCAATGATGACAAGCCTTCTTTCCGATTAATAGACGGCAAGTGTATTGTCTACGGAACACCTTTTGCAGGCGGTACCGATAAACAGATAAATACAAAAGCCGAACTTGGAGCCGTGATTTTTGTTGAGCGCGGCGATACTAACGAAATCAGCAGAATAACTTCATCACAGGCAATCAAACTATTGCTTGTTCAGGTCCTAAAACCTAAAACCCCGCAGGGGACTGACAGACTTCTTTCCATGCTGTCACATATCATAAAAAAATACCCGTTTTACCTTCTCAGATGCACTGATAGCGACGATGCCGTCGGCGTAGCACTGGAAGCGACTAAATCGGAAAATTAATCATAATTAAGGAGTACTATTATGAAAATCAAAGAAAACTTTATGCTCAGAAAAGTAGCTGACACCTATGTTGTTGTTCCCGTAGGCGATGCAGTGTCCGAGTTCAACGGTATGATCAACCTCAACGAGGCAGGTGCTTTTCTTTGGCAGCTTCTTGAGAACGACGTCACCGCAGAGCAGGTAGTTGCAGGTCTTCTCGAAAAATACGAGGTTGACGAAGCAATTGCAAAGCAGGATGTTGACAAGTTTATTGCTGAACTGAAGTCAGCAAACCTTCTGGAGAATATCTGATTTCCCTTATATTCCTGCTTCGGCAGGAATATCTTGTTTATGATTACATAAGGAGATGCGGTTTTGGAAAAGAAAAAAATTAAAAAAATATTCAGTACCCTGACCGACAGCAAAAGCATCCGATGGATACTCAGAAGCTCCAGAAAACAGATATTCAACTTGATTTTACTGACTGTGTTGAATGTGTTGTTTGCAGTAATTGCAGTTGCAAATTCATATATGCTGAAGTTTGTAATCAATTCGGCAACAGGTACATATTCTTCTGTTCCTGCTGAACGTTTGCAGGGAATAGCTTTCTTCGGTACAATTTTCGCAGCGCTTATTCTTACCAGATGCTTAATGACAATTTGGAGTAATCATCTGGTATTCAAGATTACTGCACGTCTCGTTATTGATATGAAGACGGACCTTTACAGCAGAATTCTCAGAAAGAATTATGCCCAGATTACCAGGTTCCACACAGGTGAGATGCTGAACCGTCTCAATAACGACGTTTCTACAATTACCAATGCCATCACATCGCTGCTTCCGGGACTGGTATTTCTGGTATCCAAACTTGTGGGTATCTTTGTTGTACTGTACAGTATCGACCCCCTGTTTACACTTGCGTTTCTCGGCGTTGGTGTGTTTGTGTTTGGTATTTCCCTTATTTTCCGCGGCGTACTTAAAAAATATCACAAGCTTATTCTTGAAACAGACGGAAAGGTGCGTTCCTTTATGCAGGAAACACTCTCAAGCCTTCTGGTAGTCAAAATTTTCCGTTCAGAGGATAAGGTGGTAGAAACCGCATCGGAGCTTCAGGAAATCAACTATAAACGCAAGAGTAAGCGTAACATTATTTCTCTCACAACTCATGGTTGCTTCAGTCTGGCGTTCAATGCAGCATATCTTTTCGGACTTTTCTATTGCGGTTCAAAGATAGCCGTGGGTGACCCCTACATAACTTACGGTACTCTGTCACAGGTGCTTTCTCTTGTTTCACAGATTAGCGCACCCCTCAATTCACTCACCTCAATTCTGCCCACCTATTATTCCGCACTTGGTTCCGCAGAGAGAATTATTGAGTTTGAGGAAATGGACGATGAGGTAATTGTCAACGACGAAAATCTCAATGTTTCTGAGATATATTCAAATCTTGAGTCCGTTGTTTTTGATAATATTTCCTTCAGCTATGACCGCGAGCAGATATTTGATAACACAAGCCTTGAGATAACCAAGGGCGACCTTGTGGTAATGACAGGTATCTCTGGAATAGGCAAGAGCACACTCACAAAGCTTCTTCTTGGCGTGTTTCCTCTGGAATCGGGAGAGATTTATCTCAAGATGAACAATGGCGACAAGCTGACTGTTGACTGCAATATGCGCCGACTGTTTTCGTATGTGCCTCAGGGTAACTTCCTTCTCTCGGGAACTCTCAGGGATAACATAATATTCACAAGACCCGATGCTGATGAAGCTGAGATTCAGAATGCCATCGACTTTGCCTGCGCAGATTTTGTCAGAGACTTGCCCCAGGGCCTTGATACCGTTATCGGTGAAAAGGGAATGGGTCTTTCTGAAGGACAGGTTCAGAGAATTGCCATAGCCCGTGCGGTTCTTTCCGAAGCACCTGTTATTCTTCTTGATGAGGCAACCTCTGCTCTGGATGAAGTCACCGAGCTCAAACTTCTTGAGAATATCAAGAAACTCTCGAATAAAACCTGCATACTTATTTCCCACAAGAAAGCGGCAAATTCCGTATGCAATAAAGAAGTCAGAATTATAGACAGAAAGATTAAGGTAATTGAAAACAATGAAAAGAGCAAAGCCTGAATTTTCACGTAACTTTTCATATTTACTTAAACTCTTATCCTGTGTACTGAATGATATAAATGCACCCGAGCCCAACGATGATACCGATTGGGCTTCGGTTTTTTCTATGGCTGAGTATCATAATGTCACAGGTATCCTTTACTGTGCCGTAATGAAACTTCCCGCACATCTTCGCCCTTCGGAGGGTATCCTTGCTCCCGCCCGTGAGCAGTACAGAATTGAACTGGTCAAAGATATAAATGTGGATTTGGAAACAGAGAAGCTGCTTTCCGATATGGGCAAAGCAGGGGTCAAGACCTTACCTCTCAAAGGCTATACTCTGAAAAAGGACTATCCCATCCCTTCGCTGAGAACAATGTCGGATGTTGACGTATTGTTTGAAAATGCTCACAAGGATAAGGTAATCACTATCCTGAAAAGCAACGGATACACCATACTCAGTGATAATGCAGATGAAATCGATGTCTATAAAGAACCTTTTCATCACTATGAATTCCACAGCAAACCGGGCACATCTGGAAGATTCACCTGTGACTTTTTTGATGATGTCTGGGGACATGCTCTGATTAATCAGCAACTGAGAGGCAGCCTCAGTGCCGATGACTTTTATATCTATATGCTTGAGCATTTTGCCAAGCATCTGGAGGCAGGAGGTGCAGGTATCCGTATGGTAATGGATATCTATGTTTTCCTCACAAAACACAGAGAAGAACTTTCAGAGGATTATCTTATTAATAATCTCAGCGCTCTGCATCTTGATGAGTTCAGATGTGTTGCTGAGAATATGGCTTTCAATTGGTTTCAGAGAGACTGTGAGCCTGATACCGACAACCTCATAGCGGATTATATTCTGTGTTCCTGCACTTTCGGAAAATCAGCAGATGCAATAGTGCTGGTTAATATGAGAGCGGATAAAAAAAGAGGAAAGAAATCCTCACCTTTCAATAATATATCGAGGCGAATATTCCCAAGGGTGGAGTATATTGCAAAACATTACCCGATTCTCAATAAATGTAAGATGCTGTATCCTCTTATGGTGGCTGCGTACTGGTTGCGCAGATTATTCGGAAAAGGGGATATCTCCACCGCAAATATCAAGCATTATCTGAAAACATCAGATAGCGAGGAAGCAATAAGACTTCATAAGATAATGACTGATATGAGGCTTACAAGCAGATTCTGAGGACTGATATTATGTTTGATACCAAATTGATTATATGGGATTTCAACGGCACCCTTATTGACGATGCCCGGGCCGCGCTTGCAGCTGTCAATGATATGCTCGTAAAGCGGCAACAGACTCCCATTGATAAAGTTAAATACTCCGAAGCGGTAGATACACCTATATGGAAATTCTACGAAAGAGTCTTTGAGTCGGGGAGTATCACCCCCGAAGAAGCTATGGTGGAGTTTGACAGCGGATATGAAAAGTACCTCCCAAAAAATCCTGTTATGGATGGAGCCTTGGAGATGCTTCAGTACTTTGCATCCAAAGGTATCACCCAGATAGTCGTCTCTGCATCCCACATAGATAAGGTGTCCCAAAGACTCATTGACCTGGGGCTTTATGATTATTTCGATACCGTCCTTGCACACTCCGATTACAATGCAGGGGACAAAACCTATCTTGCTAAAGCGTATTTGGCCGAGAGAGGTTTTTCGCCCTCCGATGCCACCGTAATAGGGGACTGTGTATTCGACTGCAAAATGGCAGAGGGTATAGGTGCGCGTTGTATTCTCACAACAATGGGGCACCAGACTCTCCGCGAATTATCCCTTACAGATGCCGTAATTGTCAGCCATCTGAGAGAAATCAAAAATATAATATAAAAATAAAAATGCATCCTGCCGGTTAAGCGGGATGCATTTTTTACATATTGGATTATTTCTCTGTGTCCTTATTGGTCATAAGGTAGGAGAGTATCATCAGACTTTCGCTGAGATGAACATTTTCAACTGTGCAGTCAGGGTAATTCGCCTTGATATCAAAGTGGCTGAAATTCCAGAAAGTTCTCACACCTGCGGAGTAAAGTCTCTCCACAACACTCTGAGCACCAAGAGTAGGAATGCAAAGGAAAGCCACGTCCACGGGATTTTCTTTGATGAAGTCCACAACAGTGGCATCATCGCGGATTTCAATTCCACCGAGAGAGGTGGAAATCAGGTCGGGGTTCTTGTCGAATAGTCCTGAGACCTCAAATCCGTATTTATCAAAATCAAAGTGGCACATAATGGCACGACCAAGATTTCCCACACCATAGATAACAACTTTCTTTTTCTTATCTATGCCGAGAAGTTCCTCGATTTTTCCCTTTAGAACAGCAACCGAGTAGCCGCATCCCTGCTGACCGAAACCGCCGAAGCAGTTAAGGTCCTGTCTCACCTGAGATGCAGTGAAGCCCAAAAGCTCGGATAGTGTTTTGGAGGAGACCTTGTCTGTCTGATTCTGCTCAAGGTTTAAGAGACACCTGTAATATCTGGGGAGTCTGCGGATAACGGGCATGGAAATCTGACCGTCGGTTTTGTTCATAAAAAGCCCTCCGTATAATCAGCTCATAAGAGCAGTAAGACGCTTTGCAACCTCCTTGAGGAAGTCCTGGGTGCTAACCTTTTTCTTATCTGTGAGAGTGGAAATGAGATACAGGTCACCGGTCATAACGCCTTCTTCGATGGTATCGATAGTCGCTTTTTCCAGCATATCTGCAAAATGCATCAGAGCTTCGTTGCCGTCAAGTTCGCCGCGCTTTCTGAGAGCACCGCTCCATGCAAAGATAGTTGCAACAGAGTTTGTGGAGGTTTCCTCACCCTTGAGGTGCTTGTAGTAATGTCTCTGAACTGTGCCGTGTGCAGCCTCATACTCGTAAACACCGTCGGGAGAAACCAGAACGCTGGTCATCATAGCCAGTGAACCGAAGGCAGTAGCAACCATATCGCTCATAACATCGCCGTCGTAGTTCTTGCATGCCCAGATGTAGCCGCCTTCGCTTCTGATAACACGTGCAACAGCATCGTCGATAAGGGTGTAGAAGTACTCAATGCCTGCCTCGGCAAACTTCTCTTTGTATTCATTCTCAAAGATTTCTGCAAAGATATCCTTGAAATTGTGGTCGTAAATCTTGCTGATGGTGTCCTTTGAGGAGAACCATACGTCCTGCTTTGTGGAGAGAGCATAGTTGAAGCAGCTTCTGGCAAAGGAAGAAATGCTCTTGTCGGTGTTGTGGATACCCTGAACAATACCGTCGCCCTTGAATTCCATAATGGTAGCTCTCTGCTCGTTGCCGTCCTTGTCGGTAACGCAAAGTTCAGCCTTGGAGCCGGCAAGTGCCTTCAGCTCAGTGTTCTTGTAAACATCGCCGTATGCATGACGTGCGATGGTAATGGGCTTGGTCCAGGTGGGGATATAGGGAGTAACACCCTTGACAAGGATAGGAGCGCGGAATACAGTACCGTCAAGAATAGCACGGATGGTGCCGTTGGGAGATTTCCACATTTCTTTCAGGTCATACTCTGTCATTCTTGCTGCATTGGGAGTGATGGTAGCACACTTTACAGCAACGCCGTATTTCTTTGTAGCTTCTGCGCTGAGAGCAGTAATCTGGTCGTTTGTCTCGTTTCTCTTAACAAGTCCGAGGTCATAGTATTCGGATTTGAGGTCAACGAAGGGAAGAATAAGTTCTTCTTTAATGAGAGCCCAGATAACTCTGGTCATCTCGTCGCCATCCATCTCCACCAGGGGAGTAGTCATTTTAATCTTATCCATTGCTTTGCTCCTTTGTGTAGTTTAAGAGACCGCCTGCAAGAATGATGTCTCTCATTCTCTGTGTCAGTTCGCACTTTGCGGTGATCGTCTTGCCGGTTGTCTTGTTCTCGATAATAACATCTCCGCCTTCTTCAACAATCTTGCGGATGTCAGGCATAACGATTTCGTTGCCCAGCATAATGTCATCGTAGTCAGCCTCGTTTGTAAATTCAAGAGGCAGAATACCTGCGTTGATGAGGTTAGCTCTGTGAATTCTTGCAAAGCTCTTTACAAGCACAGCCTTAACACCAAGATAGAGAGGTGCCAGAGCTGCGTGCTCTCTGGAGGAGCCCTGACCGTAGTTTACACCGCCAACGATAATGGAAGAGCCCATAGCCTTTGCTCTCTCGGGGAATTCCTTGTCGCATACTGTGAAGCAATGCTGTGAAATAGCAGGAATATTGGAACGCAGGGGAAGAATCTTGGCACCTGCAGGCATAATGTGGTCTGTGGTGATGTTGTCGGAAACCTTCAGAGCAACAGAAGCCTCAATAGTCTCCTTCATAGGCTCTGTGGTGGGGAAGGGCTTGATGTTGGGTCCGCGGAGAACCTCAATGGAATCCATTTCTGCCTCAGTAGCAGGTTCGATAATCATATTGTCATTGATGAGGAACTTTTCAGGGAGAGTAATCTCAACAGCTTCGCCCAGAGTTCTGGGGTCTGTGAATACACCTGTGAGCGCAGATGCTGCAGCAGTCTCAGGAGATACAAGGTAAATCTGGCCGTCAGCAGTACCGCTTCTGCCCTCAAAGTTTCTGTTGAAGGTTCTGAGTGAAATACCTGCGCTGTTGGGAGACTGACCCATACCGATACAGGGACCGCAAGCACACTCAAGAATTCTTGCACCTGCTGCAATGAGGTCAGCCAGAGCGCCGTTCTGTGCCAGCATATTGAATACCTGCTTGCTGCCGGGAGCAATAGAGAGAGAAACCTTGGGAGAAACTGTCTTGCCCTTGAGGATAGCGGCAACACGCATCAGGTCAAGATAAGAGGAGTTTGTGCAGGAGCCGATGCAAACCTGATGAACTTCCTTTTCACCGATTTCTTCGATGGTCTTGATGTTGTCGGGGCTGTGAGGACAAGCTGCCATAGGCACCAGAGTGGAAAGGTCAATGTCAACAACCTTGTCGTATACTGCATCCTCGTCAGCAGAAAGCTCAATCCAGTCCTCAGCTCTCTGCTGTGCCTCAAGGAAGCTCTTTGTGATTTCGTCAGAGGGGAAGATGGATGTTGTAGCGCCAAGCTCTGCACCCATATTTGTAATTGTAGCACGCTCGGGAACTGTGAGAGTCTTGACACCCTCGCCGCCGTACTCGATAATCTTGCCAACGCCGCCCTTTACGGAGAGCTGACGGAGCACTTCAAGAATAATATCCTTAGCGGATACCCAGGGCTGGAGCTTGCCTGTAAGGTTTACTCTTACCATCTCGGGCATTGTGATGTGATATGCACCGCCGCCCATAGCAACAGCAACGTCAAGTCCGCCTGCACCGATGGAGAGCATACCGATACCGCCACCTGTGGGAGTATGGCTGTCAGAGCCGATGAGGGTCTTGCCGGGCTTTGAGAATCTCTCAAGATGTACCTGGTGGCAGATGCCGTTGCCGGGACGAGAGAAGTAGATGCCGTGCTTTTTGCAAACAGACTGAATAAATCTGTGGTCGTCAGCATTTTCGAAACCTGTCTGAAGAGTGTTGTGGTCTATGTAAGCCACGCTTCTCTCGGTCTTTACTCTGGGCACACCCATAGCCTCAAACTCGAGGTAAGCCATAGTACCTGTTGCATCCTGTGTGAGAGTCTGGTCGATTCTAAGAGCAACATCAGTGCCCTTGATCATTTCTCCTTCAACAAGATGTGCTTTGATGATTTTTTCTGCAATAGTATATCCCATTTGGAATCCTCCTTAAAAATTTGCACATATATGTATATTATATAACAATAAATAACAGATGTAAAGAAAAAATCACCCGACACCCGCTAATATCCTGTTAACAGATAGTTAAATTTTCATATAATATTACCATAGTAATTATTGTCGCAATATGTTATAATTCTATGTCGTAATAATATAAAGGACTTGATATCAATGGCAAGAAACGAAAATCTTAGAAATGTAGCTATTATTGCCCACGTTGACCACGGCAAAACCACCCTTGTTGACCAGCTTCTCCACCAGAGCGGCATCTTCCGTCAGAACGAGGTTGTAGCCGAGCGAGTTATGGACTCCAACGACCTTGAGCGTGAGCGTGGAATTACAATACTTTCCAAGAATACCGCTGTAATGTACGGTGATGTTAAAATCAATATCGTTGACACCCCCGGCCACGCAGATTTCGGCGGCGAGGTTGAGCGTATACTTATGATGGTAGACGGCGTGCTCCTTCTCGTTGATGCGTTTGAGGGCTGTATGCCCCAGACCCGATTTGTTCTCAAGAAGGCCCTGGGTCTTAAGAAAAAAGTTGTGGTTGTTGTCAACAAAATCGACCGTCCCGGTGCCCGTCCCGAGGAAGTTATCGACGAGGTGCTTGACCTCTTTATTGAACTTGGCGCCGACGAGGACCAGCTTGAGTTTCCCGTTGTCTATGCATCGGGCAGAGATGGTTTTGCAATGCTTTCTCCTGAGGAGGAAGGCAAGGATATGCGCCCCCTCTTTGATAAGATTATAGAGGAAATCCCCGCTCCCGAGGGTGATTTTGATGCACCCTTGCAGCTTCTCCTTTCCAATATCGACTACGACGAGTATCTGGGAAGAATCGGTATCGGCAGAGTTGAGCGCGGTACTATCAAGTCAGGTCAGCAGGCAATTCTCTGCACCCGTGACGGCGAGCAGAAACGTGTTAAAATCGCAAAGCTCTATCAGTTTGAGGGCCTCGGCAGAGCAGAGACCGAGAGCGCAGCAGTGGGAGACATTGTCTCCGTCAGCGGTATCGGTGACATCAATATCGGTGAGACTATCTGTGCCGCCGACGAGGTAGAGCCCCTGCCTTTCATCAAGATAGACGAGCCTACCGTTTCTATGAACTTTATTGTCAACAACAGCCCCTTTGCTGGCAGAGAGGGCAAGTTTGTCACATCCCGTAACCTCCGCGACAGACTCTTCC
This sequence comes from Ruminococcus sp., assembly GCA_045654185.1. GTDB lineage: Bacteria > Bacillota > Clostridia > Oscillospirales > Acutalibacteraceae > Ruminococcoides. Next base: position 265,140 of record JAZOMY010000003.1, on the reverse strand, counting down.
GCGAGGTTGAGACCAACGTTGCACTCCGTGTTGAGGAGACCGATTCCACCGATACCTTCAAGGTATCAGGCAGAGGTGAACTTCATCTCTCAATTCTTATTGAAACTATGCGTCGCCAGGGATACGAATTCCAGGTGTCCCGCCCCCAGGTAATCACCAAGGTAATTGACGGTGTAACCTGTGAGCCTATCGAATATCTTATGATAGAAGTCCCCGAGACTTATGTGGGTGCAGTTATGGAGAAACTGGGTGCCAGAAAAGCCGAGCTTGTGAATATGGGCACCCGAGAGAGTTCAATGACTCATATCGAGTTCAGAATTCCCTCCAGAGGTCTTATGGGTTATCGTCCCGAATTCCTCACCGATACCAACGGCAATGGTATCATGAACAGCGTTTTTGACTCCTACGAACCCTTAAAAGGTGAGATTATCACCCGCCATAAAGGTTCTCTCATCGCACACGAGTCGGGCGAGAGCGTTGCCTACGGTCTCTATCAGGCACAGGAGCGCGGCAGACTCTTTATCGGTGCCGGTGTTGAGGTTTACGAGGGAATGATAGTGGGTGAGAGCCCCAAATCCGAGGACCTCACCGTTAATGTCTGCAAACGCAAGCATATGACCAATACCCGAGCATCAGGTTCCGATGATGCCCTGAAGCTTATCCCTCCCACAATTCTCTCTCTTGAGCAGTGCCTCGAGTTTATTGCCGATGACGAGCTTGTGGAGGTAACTCCCGAATCTATCCGTATGAGAAAAACCATACTTGCCAAGGAACAAAGAATGAAGAAGGCTTTCCGTAAATGACTTATGTAATCCTGGATTTAGAGTGGAATTCCGCTTACAGCAAAAAACAGAATAGATACATCAACGAGATTTTCGAGTTTGGTGCGGTAAAAGTAGATGACAGTATGCAGCTTCTGGATACTTTCTCTGTATATATCCGTCCCACAGTGGGAAAACAGATTAATCCCTTTGTGAAGAAACTCACCAGCATATCCTTTGAAACACTTAAGGAAGCAGAGGATGATTTTTTCAGCGCAATGAAGAAATTTTCTGATTTCCTGGGTGACAGTGTGCTGATGACATGGAGTAATTCCGACCTTCTGGCACTTCTGGACAACCAGTCGTATTTTACAGGAGGCAGTCATCTGCCTTTCCTCAAGAAATACTGCAATCTCCAGAGCTACTGTGAGCATCGTCTCGGCGTAGGCAGTGCCTCCCGTCAGCTTGGTCTCTCCACCTGTGCAGAGCTTATGAACATAAATGTGGAGGAAATGGAACTTCATCGTGCAAGCGATGATGCAATGCTTACTTATCTCTGTCTCAGAAAGATTTTCCGCAAAGACCTTCTTGACGAATTTGTAGAGGACGCCCTGTGCGAGGAGTTTTACCGCAAACTTACTTTTAAATCAAAGAGTATCACAGATTTGAAAAATCCCCTTGTGGACCGCTCACAGATGTTCTTTGACTGTCCCGAATGCGGTGTCAGATGCATCCAGAAGACAAAATGGAATGTAAAGAGCCGTAGTTTCAAGGCGTACTTTATGTGTCCCGAATGCAAGAAGGAATTCGCAGGACAGGTGAGCGTCAAGCAGAAATACGAGGGTATTGTGTTTACAAAGAAACTTCGCGAGAAGGTCCAGAATCCTGATGAAAGCAGAGCAGACGATACTGCCGCCACTAACTGATATCCTGAACTGAAAGACCGCAGATACTGAAAATCTGCGGTCTTTTTTATGCCTGTATTTATAAAAATAGAACAAATATTCGAAAAACTATTGAAATTCGCAGATTCTTGTGCTAGTATATACTTGTGAGAAATTCTCCCACACTATAACGAATACGGCCCCAATTTGTTATGAGATGAAGTTTTATTGAAAGGAAGATATGAAAATGGATTACCGTAAATGGTCACAGGAATACTACGAGGAGGCTGAGAAAATTCTCAGGAATATTGGTAGACTCAAAGAAAAGCAGAAATGTGTCCCTCAGGATGAGCGACAGACAGTAGCAGAGAATATACTCCGTCTGAGGAGCATCTACTACGAGTGCTTGCACACCGCAGGCTATCTTGCATCCAGAGCCGAGGAGAGTGCATCCAATGTGGCATAAATCTCCGGGTGCAGAGCAGGTTATGCTTGATATGGCTGTCTATCGTGATTTTGTTGCACAGTGTAATAATCAGGAGGACAACAGCAAGGACAGAAAGCAGATGCTCAGAATTTTGAAGAAAGCTATGGCATCCGAGCTTACCGACCGCCAACGCCTTTGTCTGGAGGAATATTTTCTCCGCGGCAGAAAGATGAAGGATATTGCAAAGAGCCTGAATTTAAGCCCCTCAACGGTAACAAGACATATCCGACGTGCTACCGAAAAGCTCCGTCATATTGCGGAATATTATTAAAAAAATAAAGAAACAAGCCTTTCTCGTTTTGGGAAAGGCTTGTTTTAATATAAAAATATAATTTTACCGGGATTTAATCAGAGTTCAAAATCCTCCGCACTGAATTTTTCCATAACCATCATAGGGGAAACTTTTCTCATTACGGGATTATAGTTGAATTTGGAGCATTTACCTTTTTTGTTTATGGATTTCTTGTAGCGACAGAAATTCTTGCCACCCTCTACGACGCAATTCTGACAGTAATCGCAGGAGGGGGTTATATCAGCACCCAGAAAGGGTCTTTTTTTCTTGAACATACAGATGCCTCCAGTTAGAGAATCATTACAAATGGAATTATATCATAAAGATTATTGTGTTGCAAGTGGATTTGATATATAATAAACATATTAACATCGGGAGGTAGTATATGGATTTCAAATCAGAAGTTATGAGCTTAAAGTCGGGGGATGTGCCTTACCTTACATACAACAGGTTCTCTGAAATAGATTTTATCAATCACGCTTTCTCCACCCGTCTGGGTGGTGTTTCCAAAGGAGAGTTTACCTCCATGAATCTCTCTTTCGGCCGAGGCGACAGTGATGAAAACGTCAGGGAAAATTACAGGCGGATTGCAAATGCAATAGGTGTTTCCTACGATTCCCTCACCGCATCCGCTCAGGTGCACGAGAATATCGTGAGACACGTCACAAAGGATGACTGCGGTGTGGGTATATACAAACCCAAAGATATGCCTTCGGTGGATGCACTCATCACAAACGAAAAGGACGTGACCCTTGTCACATATTATGCCGACTGTACTCCCATTTTCTTTGTGGATACGGTGAAGAAGGCACTCGGACTTGCCCACGCAGGGTGGAGAGGCACCGTCCTTGATATTGCAGGGGAAGTTATCCGCAGTATGCAGAGGGATTTTTCCACAAACCCCGAGGATGTGGTTTGTGCCATTGGTCCCGTAATCGGCAAATGCTGTTATGAAGTTGACGGCGATTGCGCGGAGAATTTTAAAAGACTTTTTGATGAGGACAGCGGAGTGTATGAGAAAGGGGAAAAAGAGGGCAAATATATGATAGACCTTGCCCTTGCCAATAAACTTCTTCTGCAAAAAGCAGGTGTCAGGGAGGAAAACATCGTTATCTCTGACCTCTGCACCAGATGCAACGCTGACCTTTTGTGGTCCCACAGAGCAACCGCGGGTAAACGCGGCACTATGTCAGCATTCCTCTCGCTTAAATAAAAACAAAACCGACATCATCGATGTCGGTTTTTTCATTGGTATCATATTGAGAGTTTGCCGTCTTTTGCAAACCATACCTTATTTGATATGAACTCTCTTTTAGCAAGATAGGCGAGAGCACCGCTTTCGATATTGCCGAAAGTCAGCTTGTATGCATGGAGTGCCTGACCTGTGTGTCCTTTGATTTTAAAAGGCTTTGCACCGTATTTGGTGTCACCCAGAAGGGGAGTTTTCATTGAGGCAAAGTGTGCTCTTATCTGATGCGTCCTGCCTGTCACAAGTTCCACTTCGCAGAGTGAGTATCTGCCGTTTGTATCAAGCAGGGTGTATCTTGTCAGCACATCCTTGCCATCGCTTGTGTTTTTGCTGATACTTACTTTATTGTTCTTTTCGTCTTTAGTGAGACTTCCTCTGAGCTCTCCACGGGGCTTTTTGGGTGTACCCTCACACACCGCAAGGTATCGCTTGTCAATTCTTCTCTCCTTGATAATCAGGTTGAGTTCCTTAAGTGCCTGTGCGTTTTTTGCGGCAATAATGAGACCTCCCGTATTTCTGTCCAGACGGTTTGCAACAGCAGGGGCAAAGGAGTTTTCCTCTTTGGGATTATATTCGCCCTTTGCGTAAAGATAATGCTGAACCCTTGCCACCAGGGAGTCGAAGTGATAATTTTTATCGGGATGAGCAAGCAACCCCTCCGGCTTGTCAATGATAATGATATTTTCATCCTCATAGACAATGGGGAAGACCTTGGGCGCTTTCATAAATTCATATTCATCATACCTTGCCTCAAAGAATTCATCCTTGATGTAAAAGGTCAGCACATCGCCCTCTTTGAGTATATCATCAGCCGTGCACTTCTTGCCGTTGAGCTTGATATACTTTGTGCGGATATAGCGATACATCAGGGATTTGGGCATAGTTCTGAATCTTTTGGAAAGAAATTTCTGAAGGCTCTGCCCCGAATCGTTTTTGTTTACAGTCAAAGTTCTCACAAAACCACTCCGTTCAAATGCATTATATCAGCATAGGCATAGTTTTTCAAGGCAAGGCTTGAAAACATTTATCCACATAACATTTATTTCAGCGGCAGTCTTCGTAGTAATGGCTCTGGTGATTATTATAACTGCAGAATTTATTATTCTCTCAAGAAAGAAGCACAAAGCAAAAACCTCACAATAAATCTTTCACACATTCCCGCTCACGGCATAGTATACCTCAGAGGTGATGCTGATGAGACACGCGGGCTGCGGATGTGCAGTTTCCTTTGCGGCAGGGCTGCTGGTTGCCAGTTGTCTGCCCTATGAATTTGTCGTGGTGGTAGCGGCTATCACCATAATAATACTCTGCATAATTTTCAGGAGGCGTTGGTGTTGAAGGTAGTAGTTGTTGACAATCCCCGTTTTATATCCTTTATCCTCAGAAAGATTTACAAAATCAAAAAGCAACCCAAAGATTCATATTAAACATAAATTTTTGGGAGCTAATTACATCGGCACTCGGGTATCCTCAGGGATGCTCGGGTGCTTTCTTTTATCAGGAGAATATTTATAAGTAAGCCGATGGCAAAAATTTGCCTAATATCCATAAATTGTGCAAAATTATCTTGCATATCCTGACAATATTTGTTACTATAAAATTGTACTAATATAAAGGAGGATTTTTTGAAATGAAAGCAACACGCAAGTTTATTTCACTTTTACTTACAGTGCTTATGGTAGTTTCAACAGTGGCAGCTGTGGGCATTACCGTATCCGCTGCAGGTGACACAGTTTATGTCAAGGTTCCCTCAAGCTACGGCACCCCCAACTGCTATATGTGGAACTCTTCTTCTGACCAGGACGTAGCATGGCCCGGTACTGCTATGACCGCAGAGGGTGACGGCATCTATTCCTACACCCCCTCAAAGTCCTTTGCCAATGTTATTTTCAACAATGGCTCCGGTCAGACCGCAGACCTTACTTTCCCTGGCGCAGGTAACATCTACAATATGGAGACAAACTCCTGGGAACCCTACAATCCCGGTCCGGCAGTGCCTTCCATCACTTTAAGCAAGAAGGATGGCGCATCATTCAAGACCGAGACATTAAAGGTAACCGTTACTGCAAAGAACGCTGACTCTGCATACTACACAGTAGACGGCGGCGCACAGGTATCCTTCACCGATTCCGTTGATGTAGTCCTCGGCGCAAACACAGCAGTAGGCTCCACAGTTACACTCTTTGTTTCTGCTACCAATGCAAACGGTGAAGCAACCGCATCTGCTACATATACAAAGAAAGAGGCTTCCTCTGCAGGCGGCTCAGGCTCCGACGGCTCCACAGCTCCTGCTCTCGGCGGCTACTATGCAACCAACCCCAACGGACAGGTAGGCCAGAACGCATCCATCACTATCGACGGCTCTATCTCCGATTGGAACAGCTCAATGCTTATTGCACAGGGTGTTGCCAACGATGACCCCCGTGTATACCGTCCCAGCTCAATGCACGAAATCGCTATTGACGACTATGCTCTCTATGCAGCATGGGACAGCAGCAACCTCTACCTTATGTGGGAAGTAGCAAACGTTCAGGATGCTATCGCTCCTATGGATAACTTCCCTCTGACACAGGGTAACCTCTGGATTTACAACCTCCCTGTATTCTTCTACTTCAGCACAGACCCCTCCATTGAGGGCGACGGCACAGTAGCTTCCGGCGGCACAGTTTGGGATAGCGGTATCACACTTGATGCTAACATCGACACAGTTGTTGCTATCTCCACAAATGCATCCAACGGTCCCTTCGTTTACAAGGCAAACGATGACGGCAAGATCGTTTACAACGAGACACGTCACAGCAATATCAAGATCGAGTGGGGCAACACCACACTCAGCCAGAACCTCTACGGTATCGATGAGGGTTATGGTCACTACAATAACCGTGTACCCGGAGATACTCTTGACGAGTCCTCCAAGTGGATTGATTTCTATGCAGATCCCGAGCACAAGAAGTCTCTGGATATGTTCTACGAGATGTCAATTCCCCTTGATCTCCTTGGCATTGATGATTCTTTCCTTGAGAGCAACGGTATCGGTCTTATGAAGGTTTCCACTTTCGGTACATCTGCAGTAAACACACTTCCCGCTGACCCCTCAACCTGGGACAACGCTGCAGAGGAGTACACAAAGGATCCCACAACTTCTCACGAGAAAGAGGACTCTGACCACATCACAGTTCCCCTTGCCCGTATCGGCGCTCTTCTTTCCGGTGGCGGCACAGTAACTCCTCCCACCAAGCCCACAGAGCCCACAACTCCCACAACTCCCACAACTCCTACCAATCCTACAACACCTACTACTCCCACAACCCCCACAACTCCCACCAACCCTGTAACTCCCAGCCAGCCTTCAGAGGGCACCGGCAAGTACTACCTTGGTGATGCAAACCTTGACGGCGTTGTAAATGTTAAGGACGCAACACTCATCCAGAAGGTAACAGCAGGTCTTGAGAGAGCATTCAAGGACGAGGCTTTAATCTGTGCAGATGCTGATGTTGATACAGAAGTCAACGTTAAGGATGCGACTGCTATTCAGAAATATGTAGCAGGTCTTCCTGTTAAGACCGCTATCGGCGAGCCCATCGTTATCTGATTGGTAATATAATAAACTTTCCACCGTGTCCGAATGGATGCGGTGGATTTTTTTATTTGAGTCATATTGACGGTCTTTCCTTAATAGAATGTTGTAGAACATAAAAGGAGAGAGAAAATATGGATTACAAGCTGAAAGAAAAACAGGTATTCACCGCCGAGGTATTGGCTGATAATGTAACACAGCAGAGTGTGGATATGGATTTTACTTTGCCTGATTACTGTGCAGATATTGAAAAAATCTTGAAATGCATTCTGAATGTGCGTATATTCACCCAGAGTCTTTCTGCGGGAATGTTGAGAGTAGAGGGCGAATCAAAGGTGACACTTCTGTATACGGACAAGGGGAGAAAGGCGCTGAGATGCTTTGAGCAATGCACACCTTTCTCCTTGTCGCTGAATGTTCCCGAGGAAACAAGCGACTCTATGGTTGATGTGTTGGCAAAACCCGAGTATATAAACTGTCGTGCCCTTACCCCCAGACGGCTCAGTGTACACGGTGCTTTCTCCCTCAGAAGCCGCATAACTTCAAGAAAACTGATCCCCATATCATGTGACTGCGAGGCTGAGGATTCGCAGCTTAAGAAAGAAGAAGTATCTCTGTTTGAGCCTTATGTGTTTTCCCAGGACCGATTTTCTATAAGCGAAGCGGCAACATTCAATATGAAAACCAAGGTAGAAACCATTGCCGACACTCACCTGAGTGCAAACATCACTGACTTTTCGTTGTCGTCTGACCGCCTCACCATCAAAGGAGAACTCACTCTCAGAATGCTTTATATAAGCGACGCTGTGGACGGCGAGGTGGACAGATACGTCTGTGCCTTTCCTTTTACGGAAACCTTGCGGGTGAATAATGAAGAATGTGATATTTCCTTTGTGAATCTCAGTATTATGTCCTATGACGTGACCCTGCGTTCAGAAGCGCTTTCCGACCATCCTGCAATCTGCGTTGAGGCCATCGTTATGGCGGATACTTACGGATACAAAAATCAGAGTACAGAGTATATTTCCGATGCCTATTCCGTTTCCTGCGAAACTGAACTTTCAAAGGAAGACGTCTGTGTTGTAACAGATGCGGTGCCTTTCTGCGAGGAAATATCCCAAAAGCAGACATTGATGTTGGGGGACAGAAATATCGTCAGAATTCTGGATATCCTTTGGGCGCCTCCCGAACTAAAAGGCGAATTTAAGGATTCGGTTAAACTCACAGGCAAGGTGGATGTCTCCGTGCTTGCTCTTGATGATGAGGGAGAGCTTGTCTGTGTAGACCGCCAGATAGATGTCTCCCATACCGTTACAGAGGATAGCAGGCTTAATGATGCGGTTATTATCTCAGCGGATTTAAGCAATCTCAGTTATCGTATAGGTGAAAGTAACGATATTGAGCTGAATGTGAGAATCAATGTTAACGCGTTGTTTTGCCGGAAACGGACTTTGGTACAGGTCAGGGAGATAACGCCATCGGCAGGAGATAACACCTCCAAACGAAAACCCCTGACACTCTACTATGCATCTGCTGGTGAAGATATCTGGGAAATCTCCAAAAGATACAGAGCCTCCCATAGCTCAGTTGTTGAAGAAAACAACCTGAATGAACAGATTCTTCCTGCGGACACTATGCTTATGATAATGTGAGAATAAGCGGGCGGCAACGCCACTCTTTACTTTCTGTCATAAAAATCCAGCAGAACACATACATTTAAACATCATACGAAATTAGGTGGAGGCAAAGCAATGGAACAGAGAAACATTTACGAAGACATTGCCACAAGAACGGGCGGAGACATATACATCGGTGTGGTAGGTCCTGTCAGAACAGGTAAGTCCACATTTACAAAGCGCTTTATGGATACTCTGGTAATCCCCAATATTGCCGATGAGTACAGTCGTGAGAGGGCGCGTGACGAACTCCCCCAGTCGGCACAGGGCAAAACCATAATGACTACGGAACCGAAATTTATACCGGAGGAAGCCGTAGAGATAGATCTCGGGGATAATGCGCATCTTTCTGTGAGGATGATAGACTGTGTTGGCTACATAGTCCCCGAGGCACTGGGATATATGGAGGGGGAAATACCCCGTATGGTAAAAACTCCCTGGTTTTCAGAGGAGATACCCTTTGACAAAGCAGCAGAGTATGGCACCAAAAAGGTAATTACCGACCACAGTACAATAGGTCTTGTGATTACTACCGACGGAACCGTGGGTGAACTTCAGCGCGGGGATTATATAGAAGCGGAAGAAAAGGTGATAGGTGAGCTCAAAAGCATCGACAAACCTTTTATAATTCTTCTGAATTCCCGATATCCTGATTCACAGGAAGCACAGATGCTTGCTCGCGAAATGGCTCTTAAATACACCGTGCCCGTAATTCCGATATCCTCTGTGGATCTTACAGAGAACGAAATCAAGCGGATACTGGCACAGATACTTCTGGAGTTTCCCATAGTTGAGGTTGATGTGGATATTCCCTCGTGGATTATCTCTCTGCCCTGTGAGCATTGGCTCAAATCCTCAGTGATGAGGGATATTATGAAAGCGGCAAAGGATATGACTAAACTCCGTCAGGTACAAGAAACCGCAGAGGCAATCTGCTCAAATCCATATATCGAAGCATCAAGACTTGCATCCATAGACCTTGCTACGGGCAAAGCAGAGATATCTGTTTACATAAATCCGTCTCTGTTCTATAAAGTTCTCAGCGAAGAAACTGGACTTGATATCCCTGATGAAAAAGCCCTGCTTATGAGTTTTGCCGACCTTAAGGAAAAAGAGAGCCGCTATGAGAGAATTGCAAAAGCCTACGAGAGTGTTCTGGACACAGGATACGGCATTGTAATGCCCACAATGGAGGAACTTTCTCTCAAGGAGCCGCAGATAATCAAGCAAAGCGGCAAATACGGCGTCAGACTCAAAGCTTCCGCACCCTCTGTTCATATGATGAGAATTCAAACCTGCGCCGAGGTAACCCCTGTGGTGGGTTCAGAGCAGCAGTCAGAGGATTTGGTTAAGTACTTGCTCAAGGAATTTGAGGAAGACCCCGTGAAAATCTGGGAAAGCGATATTTTCGGCAAATCTCTCCACGAGCTTATAGGGGAGAGTCTCAATAACAAACTCTATCGTATGCCCTCTGATGCCAGAGGCAAACTCTGCGAAACCGTTGAAAAGATTATCAACGATGGATGCAATGGTCTGATTTGCATAATTCTGTGATATTGACAGTAAAATTTACTCACAAAATCCCATAATTGCTGAAACTTTAAAAAACCGTCGAAAAATATCGGCGGTTTTTAATTTTTATACTTGAAATATTGTTAAAAAAAGTATACAATATATAATGTATTGCAAGATGGGGAAGAGTATCTCTCGAAATCCCCGTCAAATTATGCGTTCGGAGGTTATAATATGACATTTATTCCTCTCTCCGCAGCAACCGACCAGTCCTTTGTAATTCTCGTTACAGGTTTTGTTGTTGTATTTGCGGTGCTTCTTCTGCTTATAGGTATCATTATGGCTTATGCCTCAATTGTTACCGCTGTGCAGAATATGATTGATAATAAGAAAAAGAAGAAGGCAGAGAAGGCAGCGCCTGCACCTGACCCTGTTGCAGCGGCACCCGCTCCTGCTCAGACTGTACCTTCTCCCGATGCTGACCTTCAGACTATCGCTGTAATTGCGGCAGCAGTAGAAGCTTTCTATGGCGAAGGTGCATCCCGCAGAATAGTCAGCGTCAAGCGCGCAAACACCCGCAGAAGCGAGTGGGCAACCGCAGGACTTAACCAGAATATTTCAGCAAGGAGGGGATTCTGATATGGAACTTTTGCAGGGTTTTATCGATGCTCTCATTGGTCTTTTTTATGACTCCGGACTTGTAAGTCTTTCCTGGCAGAATTATGTGATGGTAGCAATAGCCTGTGGACTTTTCTATCTTGCTATCAAGAAGCAGTTTGAACCGCTTCTACTGCTTCCCATAGCTTTCGGTATGCTGCTTGTAAATCTCTATCCGCCCATTATGGCAGCCCCTTCCACAAATATGACGCCTTTGGCAGAGTATCTTGCGGGACATATTGCTGATTTCGATAATGCATCTGTCGAGTCACTTATGAGCGAAGCGACTCTCCAGAGCACACTTGATTCCATAAGTTATGCTAAAACCTGCATTGATGGCGAATGGTTTGTCAATGTTCCCACCAACGGCGGACTTCTCTACTACCTCTATCAGGGCGTTAAACTGGGTATCTATCCTCCTCTTATCTTCCTTGGTATCGGTTGTATGACCGACTTTGGTCCCCTTATTGCTAATCCCAAGAGCTTTATCCTGGGCGCTGCCGCTCAGATTGGTATTTTCGTAACATTCATCGGTGCCGCCTTAATCGGATTTACAGGCCCCGAGGCTGGTTCCATCGGCATCATCGGTGGTGCTGACGGTCCCACCGCAATTTATGTTACTACCAAACTTGCTCCTCATCTTTTAGGACCCATCGCTGTTGCGGCTTATTCCTATATGGCGTTGGTGCCCCTCATTCAGCCTCCCATTATGAAGCTTCTCACCACAAAGAAGGAGCGCTCTGTTGTAATGCAGCAGCTTCGTCCCGTGTCAAAACTTGAGAAGATTCTGTTCCCTGTAATTGTTACTATTGTATGTTCAATTCTCCTTCCCAGTGCGGCTCCCCTCGTAGGTATGCTGATGCTCGGTAACCTCTTCAAGGAGAGCGGTGTTGTTGACCGTATCTTCAAGACAGCACAGAACGAGCTTATGAACATCATCACCATTTTCCTTGGTGTTACAGTTGGTGCCACCGCTACAGGTGAAGTTTTCCTCAGATGGGATACACTCCTTATTATCGGCCTTGGTCTTGCCGCATTCTGTCTGGGTACCGCCTTCGGTGTGCTCTTCGGTAAGATTATGTATGTGCTCACCAAGGGTAAGGTTAACCCCCTCATCGGTTCAGCAGGTGTTTCCGCAGTTCCCATGGCAGCCCGTGTTGCTAACAAGGTTGGTCAGCAGGAGAACCCCTCAAACTTCCTTCTTATGCACGCAATGGGTCCCAACGTAGCAGGCGTTATCGGCTCTGCTGTTGCCGCAGGTGTACTGCTGAGTATTCTCGGCTAATAACTTGAAATGTAAAGTCAGCACATTTGCTGTCTTCGCATAAAATGCAGTATAATATAATTCTCTGAGGAGATGATATTGTGAGAGATATAACTATCAATGACATACTTAAAATGCTTCTTGCACATATTAAGCTTATAGTCATTGTTTCTGTTGTGGCGGCATTGGGTGCTTACATCTACGCCGACAACTTCATTCCCAAGAAATATTCAGCAAACTCTATGATTTGCATCAAGTTTGACGGTACAATCCGCAGTGACGGTTCAACTTCTGAAAATTCCGGTCAGATGTCAGCAGGGGAGATTACAGCTTCTACTAATCTGGCAGCAAACTGCTCGGTTATCTTCCGTTATTCTGAGGAGATGCTCAATATTATCCCTCCCGGATATTCCGTTGATATCTCCAGCGTTAACGAGTCCAATATTCTTGCGATTACCGTTACCGGCAAAGACCCCCAGGTCTGCGCAGATACCGCAAATGCTATGAAGAATGCGGCTCCCGAGGTATTCTCCAATTACTACCACGGCGGTGAAGCTGTGCCTTTCGGCCGTCCTGCAACACCTCCCACAAGACATTCTTCACCCAATGAGACAAGATTTGCCCTCTTTGGCTTTATCGGCGGTCTCGTTATTTCAATGCTTATCGCAATTATCATTGAGATAGTTGATACAACCATCAAGCCTGATGATGACCTCTTCAAGATTTACGAAGTACCGGTATTCGGCGAGATTATCGACTTTGAAACGGAAGGCGGTGCAAAGAAGAAATGAAACTCGGACGCAATAAAAAGAGAGTAATCAATATTGATAAATCCAGAAACGTAATCAGCGGTGACAGCAAGTTTGCTATTGTCGAGGGTTACAAAATAGCCAGAACCAACCTTGTGTTTTCTCTGGCAACCTCCGAGAGCAAGGTGGTAGTGCTTACCAGTTGGTCCAAGGGCGAAGGTAAGTCAACAGCTACCGCTAACCTTGCGATATCCTTCTCCAAAATGGGCAAGAAGGTTCTTCTTATTGACAGCGACCTCAGACGTCCCAATCTGCACAACCTGATGAAACTTCAGAACACAGCAGGTCTTTCCGAGGTAATCGGCAAGTTCAAGACTTTTGACGAAGTTCTCAACCGCGACGTTCTTCCTTGCCTAGATGTGCTGACAGCAGGTTCAATACCTCCCAACCCCTCGGAACTCCTGGCATCGGCCAGCTTCAACTCACTGCTTAATCAGTTGAAGACTATGTATGACTATATCATCATCGATACTCCTCCCGTAGGCGTTGTTGCCGATACACTTCTCCTCAAGGACCACATTGCAGGTTTTGTTGTTGTTGTTCGTGAGAAGGTTACCACCCACGGTGATATCGAGAAAACTCTCCAGAGCATCCGTCTTGCAGACAGCAAGATTCTTGGCTTCCTCAAGGTAGGTTGTACCGTTTCCGAGAAACGTTACTCCAAGGGTCAGTACGGTTACTACAAATACTACTAATTCTTTCAACCCGTTGCAGGTCAACGGGTTGATTTAAGGATGCTTGTGCAAGATTTGACACAAAATCCTGCAAAAATCATCTTTATACACCTGAACGGTTTATAAATATTATTCAATTATGAAATTTTTATTTGGAGCGTGAGCATAAATGCAGTATTCAGAATTCACAAAAGAACAGCTTATATCCGAAAGAGAGTCCCTTCTCTCTGATTACAAAAAGTACGTTGATATGAACTTAAGCCTCGATATGTCCAGAGGCAAGCCCAGCAGCGAACAGCTTGATATTTCTATGGAAATGCTTGATGTTCTCAATTCAGACCATAGCTGCCGCAGCGATGAAGGTCTTGACTGCCGTAACTACGGTCTCATCGACGGACTTCCCGCATGCAGAAAACTTCTGGCACAGTGCATTCAGGTAGACCCCGAGAATGTAATGGTAGGCGGAAACTCATCCCTCAATATGATGTTCGATACAATTTCCTGCTTTATGACAAAATCACCTGTGGAGGGTTGCACCCCCTGGTTCAATGTTGAAGGCAGAAAGTTCCTCTGTCCCGTACCCGGCTATGACAGACATTTTTCCATTACCCAGTATTATGGTTTTGAGATGATTCCTGTTCCCATGACCGAGAATGGTCCTGATATGGATGTAGTTGAAAAGCTGGTATCAGAGGATGATAAAATCAAGGGTATCTGGTGTGTTCCCAAGTATTCCAATCCTCAGGGTGTAACATATTCTGATGAGACAGTGCGCCGTTTTGCTAACCTCAAGCCCGCAGCACCCGACTTCAGAATTATGTGGGACGATGCATATTGTGTTCATGACCTTGCCGATGAGAGCGATAAGCTCCTGAGCCTCTATGATGAGTGCAAAAAGGCAGGAAACGAGGACCTTCCCATTATTTTCTGCTCCACCTCCAAAATCACATTCCCCGGCTCCGGCGTTGCTGCTATGGCAACTTCTCCTTCCAATATGAAGGTGCTCCGTGCTCGCTATAACTGCCAGACCATCGGTTATGATAAGATTAATATGCTCCGTCATCTCTGTTTCTTCAAGGATTTTGACGGCGTAAAAGCTCATATGGTTCGCCACAAGGAAATCCTCAGACCCAGATTTGAACTGGTTGACAAGAAGTTCACAGAGCAGCTCACAGGTCTCGGCATAGCTTCCTGGCTCAAGCCCCGCGGCGGATATTTTGTCAGCATCGACGTATATCCCGGCACCGCAAAGGAAGTCGAGACAATGTGTAAAAAGGCAGGTCTTGTTCTGACTTCAGCAGGCGCTACCTATCCTTACGGAATTGATCCTCAGGATTCCAATATCCGTATCGCACCTTCTTTCCCTCCTCTTGAGGAGCTTGATACCGCTATGGATGTTTTCTGCCTCTGCGTAAAAATTGCAGCAATCTCCAGGATTCTCTCCGAGAGATAATAATCTGACTTTTTCGGTGTGACAGGTAACTGTATTTTTACTCTTAATCATTGACTTTTTTACCAAAAAAACTTATAATAACTCTGTTATGTCCTGTGACCTTTTTGTGTTAATAAGCACAAACGCAGGGGATAACAGAGTTATTTTTCTCTATGGAGGTTATAGCTATGAAAAGGTTCACAAAACCTGCTTCTGTCATAGTTGCCTTGCTGATTATTCTTCTTTCCGTAGTTTCTGTAATGGGCATTTCCTATTATGAAGCAGACTTCAGAAGAGTACTTGTCAATGGCTTCGGCGATATTGATTGGGGCTTGGATTTAAGCGGCGGCTCACGGGTGGTACTCAGCAATTCCACCGACGATGAGGCAGATATAAAACTTCTCAAGGATTCTGCAAAGATTATTGAGAAGAGAATTGCTCTGATGGGACTTAAAGACTATGAGCTTTATGTATCCGAAAAAGACGGCGAGCTGGTGCTGACAGTGCCTGAAAGCGCCCCTTCAGACTATTCGTCACAGGAGATAGCAGCTCTGCTTACCTCCAAGGGTGAACTTACTGTCAGACCTTCTGCTGAGTCACAAGAGACTATTCTTGATTCATCAAATGCACCTATGGAAGTATACGCTACCGGTGATACAGCCAAAGAGGTGCTCCTTTCCGGTGATCAGCTGAAGGAAGCTTCCTGGTTCAGTTATTTCAATGAACAGGGAACAGTAGATAATTATCTTTCTCTGCAGTTTGATAAAGAAGGCGAAGAACTGCTCAGAGCCTACACAAACCCTGACACAGGCAGATTCTATAATCAGGTAATTTCTGTATGGCTTGACGACAGAATGCTTTCAAGTCCCGTTCTCGAAAACGAGATTACAGACGGAAACCTGTCAGTATCCAATTACGATATGACAGAGAGCAAGGTAAATCTGTATGTTGCTATTCTTAATTCCGGAACACTGCCTCAGGAACTTATCGCATTATCTCTTGAAGACCTGAGCCCCACTGTTTCAGATAACGGTTCTGATATTGTAATGTTCACAGGCTTTGCAGCCTTTGCCATAATTGCAATTATACTCGTTCTCCGATACAGACTTACAGGTATAAGCGCTGTTTTGGCAGTACTGTGTCAGTTTGCTCTTGTGCTTTCTGCAATTACAGGTCTGTTCTTTACAAATTATTCCTTTATGATGACTATTCCTGCCGCAGCAGGTCTTATGTTTGCGGTGCTTCTCACGGTGTTCAGTGCAGTTATCATCGGTGAGAGAATAAGAAAAGAATCAAAAGTACAGGGTCTTACCGACTCAATTCTTTCGGATATTCTCAAGAAATCCGGCAAGAACACAATGGATATCAACATTGTTGTTATGATAGTTTCCTTTATGGGAATGCTGTTCTTTGGTTCAACTGATATAGTAACCGCCATTTTCCGCGGTGCAGCAGTAAGCGGAGTATACGGCTTCTGTTATGTAGTCTTCTTCGGTTCACTCTTTAACTTTATCAGCGGTTTTGTTGTTATGAATATTCTTGAGAAAGGCATCCGTTCTTTTCTCACCAAAAAATCAGATACTGTATCGGGAGGTGCAAAGAAATGAAAAAAGCATTTAATCTTTCATCTTTCACAAAGTTCTCAGGAATCGCCGCAGGGGTAATTGTAGCGGTTGCCTTGGTATTGTTCTTTGTGTTCGCACCATCTGATGCGGCTCATAATCCCACACTTTCTGTGTTGCCTCTGTTGCTTAAGACAGTTGTTGCAACAGTATTTGCCTATGGTCTGAGTCTTCTTTATCTTGCAATTTGCTTCAAGAAAGCAGCACTCAGAATGAGCCTTTGTTCACTTGCGGGTTGTGCGGCATCTGCCGTGGTTTCATTTGCATTCTGCGTTATCTGCAGAGCGCCTTTGAGCAATATGACCTTTGCTGTTGTGATTTTTTCGGTACTTGTTTCATTTGTTTCTTCTCTGCTGTTTTTCAGAAACCTTCCTGAAAAGGCAAAGAGCAAAAAAATAAAAAAAGCGGACACCCGGACAGATACAGGTGTTTCTGCTGAGATGACACCTTTTGATAAAGCATCATCCGAGGCATTTTCCGTAATGCTTGTTATTCTGATGATTACTGCGCTTATCCTTCTTGCAGCCTTCGTTGTAGCACTCATCTACTCTGCTTACAGCCTCTGCATCTTTGCACTTCCTGCAATTCTTTCATCAGTATTCTCCGTGATGTTTACATTGTCATTACCCTGTTATCTCTATTCAAAAAAGGTATGAACATAATGATATCGGGCGGTTAATCCGCCCGATTTTAATGTTGAAGGAGGGATTTGTTTGGAACTTCTGAAAGCCGAAAACATCAGCCTCGGATATGATGGAAAAGTAATTCTCAGTAATGTTTCTTTCAGTATCAACGAAGGTGATTTTATCTGCGTAGTGGGGGAGAATGGCTCAGGCAAAACTACACTTGTCAAAAGCATTCTCGGTACTGTTCGCTCCTATGATGGCGAAATTTCTTTTTCCCCGGCACTTCTGCGCAGTCATATCGGTTATCTTTCCCAGCAGACACGGCACAGTAAGGATTTTCCTGCATCAGTCAGGGAAGTTGTACTTTCGGGAACCCTGAATAAAAACTTTTTCGGATTTTTTTACAGCAAATCCCAGAGAAAGAATGCACAGGAAGTTATGAAAAAGGTTGGAATAGAGCACCTTCAGAAAAAGAATTTCTCTGAACTTTCTGGCGGACAGCAACAGAGAGTCCTTCTGGCAAGAGCACTGTGTGCAACCGAGAAACTGCTGCTTCTTGATGAACCCACATCAGCTCTGGACCCCTTGATTACCGCAGAGTTTTACACCCTCCTCAAGAAACTCAATAAAGAGGGCGTGGCTGTTATGATGGTTTCCCATGACGTCAGTTCCGCCGTGAGAGTAGCAAGTCATATTCTCCATCTGGACAGCGACTCTGTCTTTTTCGGCACAACACATGATTATATTCACTCTGCTTCCGGTAAAAGACTCCTTGTGTCAGCTTGTCCTTGTGATGCTTGCAGTCATAATCCCAAGAGGGAGGTGCCCGATAATGCTTAAAATGTTAAGCTATCCCTTTATGGTGAATGCAATGGTAGTGGGTCTGCTTATTGCGGTATGTTGTGCGCTTCTCGGTGTTGTGCTGGTGCTGAAGAGATACTCTATGATAGGAGACGGACTCTCTCATGTCGGCTTCGGAGCACTGTCGGTGGCTGCGGTTCTCAATATTCAGGCACCGATTTGGTTTGCTCTTCCCGTAGTAATGCTGGCGGCATTCTTCCTGCTGCGAATCACCGAGAACAGTAAAATCAACGCAGATGCGGCTATTGCTGTAATCAGCAGTTCGGCCCTTGCCATAGGTGTTTTTGTTACCAGTATAAACGGAACAAACATCAACCTGCAACAGTATATGTTTGGTTCAATCCTGTCAGTTGGAAAATCGGATATTGTTGTCAGCATCGTACTCACCGTTCTTGTAATCGGAATGTATGTGCTGTTTTTCAACAAGATTTTTGCTATAACCTTTGATGAGGATTTCTCATCGGCTACCGGTATAAGAACAGGGGCATATAATATTGCAATATCTCTGCTTACCGCAGTGACAATAGTGGTTGGAATGCGTATGCTGGGAACACTTCTCATATCTGCGATGATAATCTTTCCCGCACTTACATCAATGCGTCTGTGCAAACGTTTCGTCTCGGTTGTCATCACATCGGTGGTTGTATCCGTAATATCTGTCTTTTCGGGACTCTGTACATCCTTTACATTCAAGGATGTCCCCGTAGGTGCCACAATAGTGATATTCAACCTTGCTTTCTTCCTTGTTTTTCTGACTATATCGTTAATAAGGAAGCTCTTCACATCAAAATCCGGAAAAAACACTGCGAAATAATATACATCAACCCTCTGTATCTGCACTGATACAGGGGGTTGGTGGCTTTTACAGAATATTTTCTGTCAGGGGTTTTTCGCTTTCCACAAGGGATTTAAGTTCCCTTTTTGTTATTTCACAGGTGGCAAAGAGGGAAGCTTTGTCGCCGTATTCAATGTGTTTTGCTATGGATGAAATGTTCCTTCCGATTTCATCAACATAGTCGTGAAATAGAAATATGTCAATAAATTTTAGTCGTGCCTGCCATTTTCTGTCGGCTTCTTTGGCGGATTCAAGAGCATCCTCGACCTTGCCTTCGTTCAGGTCTTCTTCAATGCCATGGAGGATGTCTATAAATTCCCCTGAGGTTTTTGAAACATAGAGAAACTCTGCGGTACAAATCGCTCCCGTAATCAATAACAGTACTATGGCCGTCTTAATTCTGTTCATCGTCACACTTCCTGATAATGCTGTATTCTCTGAGTTTGTTGGTAGTCATCATCATAACGTCTGATACCCGCAGATTTTCTTTCGCAAGGGTGGATTCTATCCAGTATTTGTCAACATTACACAGAGCCATGGAATTGGAAAGCAGCTCCCCGTCACTGATGACCACAGCCTCAATGCCGCTGTCCCTGATATTAAGCCCCATATCCTGTGCGGAGGGTGTGCGTTTTTCGGGTTTAAGGAGTACGCTTATCCTGCCGTTTGTTTCAATAATACAGTACTGCACATCCCCGATATCGAAAACTCCTTCCTGACGAAGCAGGACAGACATATCCTCTGTGGTCAGACGGAGCTTTCTGAGAATGTTCTGCCTGAGCCTTCCGTCTGCAATAATTATCTCGGGTTTGCCGCATACAAAGTTTCTGAAAGTGGGCAGTTTCATCATAAGAATACTTATGAAAATTTCAGAGGAAATCAGTACCAGAATGGGTATCATTCCCGAAAGAATGGGTTGCGAATTATTTTGCATTGGAATGGATGCAATATCTGCAATTATCATAGTGATAACAAGCTCGGAGGTCTGCATATCACTGAGTTGTCTTTTGCCCATAATACGTATGGCAAATATAACAAAAGCATATAGAATAACAGTGCGGATAACAGTTACAATCATAATTTCACCAAAGGTATTATTTGCAAATAAATCCTGCTTATTCCCGGGGGATAAATCGTAATTCAAAACCTGCATATTTTTTGCATATTTTTCAGAAAACCCCTTTTATTTTTTGCATCTTTGAGGTATAATAACTATACGTGTATCTATGTATGTTATTAATAACTATATTATTTTAATTCTACCCATTGGGAATATAAAGAAAGAGGTGTTTTTATGAGTGCCGAATTCTCGGTTTCACTTGCAAAAATTATTAAGGAAATCGCACTTGAGCCTTATTTTATGCCCTGTTCTCCCGAGGAAATATCCATCACATCCATGGATATCGACAGACCCGGTCTTGAGCTTACAGGATATCTTGACTTCTTTGATGAAAAAAGAATCATTATCTTCGGCAACACCGAGTATTCATACCTTGAGCAGTTCTCGGCAGAAAAACAGTTTGAGCTTGTGAACAATCTCTTCGTGATGAAGCCTCCCGCAATAATCATCGCCAGAAGTCACGCTCCCACAGATGCCATAAAGCGTTCCGCAGAGGAGAACTGTGTCCCTATTCTCCTTACATCGGAGACCACCTCTGCTACTTCCGCATCCCTTATAACCTTCCTCAATGCAGAGCTTGCACCCAGAATCACCCGTCACGGTGTTCTGGTTGAGGTATACGGCGAAGGTGTTCTCCTCATAGGTGACAGCGGAGTAGGTAAATCCGAAACCGCCATAGAACTTATCAAGCGCGGACATCGTCTTATTGCAGATGATGCCGTAGAAATCAGACGAGTTTCAAGCCGTACTCTGGTAGGCTCTTCTCCTGCGAACATAAGACACTTTATTGAACTTCGCGGTATCGGTATTATCAATGCCCGCCGCATTTTCGGTATGGGTGCCGTCAAGCTCACAGAAAAGATAGATATGGTTATCAATATGGAGCAATGGGATGCAGAAAAGGTCTACGACCGCATCGGAATGGATAACACATACACCGAGATTATGGGTATCCGTGTTCCCATTATGACCATTCCCGTTAAGCCCGGCAGAAACCTTGCAATTATCATTGAGGTTGCCGCTATGAACAACAGACAGAAGAAGATGGGCTACAATGCCGCGCAGGAACTTCTCCAGAGTCTGGGAATGGATATCGATGCCGAAAGTATCCAGAGCAAAAAAGTTGAAACCGGATGGGATGCATAATGAAAATTATTGCTGATTTACACACACATACAATAGCATCAGTCCACGCCTATGCAACCGTGACCGAAATGGCACAGGAAGCCGCCGATACAGGGCTCTATGCCTTTGCGGTAACCGACCACGGTGAAAGTATGCACGGAACACCGCATCCGTATTACTTTATGAATCTTGGCGCAGTGCCCCGTGTTTTTAAGGGTGTCAGGATTATCAAGGGCATAGAGGCAAATATCGTTGACCGCAAAGGTAACCTTGATGCTGACAACACAGTCCTATCAAACCTTGAGTTTGTTGTAGCATCACTTCATATGCCCACATATAAGGATGAAGTTTCCGTTGATGCCTGCACTGAGGCGTATCTTGCACTGGCAAAGAATCCGTATGTCAATATGATAGCCCATTCAGGCTCACCTTATTTTAAATACGACTACGAAAAAGTGATAAGGGAATTTGCCCACAGCGGCAAACTTATCGAAATCAATAACGCATCCATAAAGCATAAGCCCGATTTTGTTCCCAACTGTATGGAAATCGCAAAGCTTTGCAAAAAATACGGATGCTATGTATCGGTGGATACCGATGCGCATTTTACCACTCAGCTTGGCAGAGCTCAGGAAGCTCTGGCTATGCTTGAGGAGATAGATTTTCCCGAGGAACTCGTTGTTAACGCAAGTGTAGAGAATCTCGAGAAATATCTTGCCGAGGTGAATATCCCCCTCAGATAACGGAGGTATTATGAAGAACAGTAAATTTTTGGAGAGTATTGCACAGGCATCCATAGAGCTTCAGTGCGATGTGCCTATGAAAGATCACACCACCTTCCGGATAGGCGGTCCTGCTGATTATTTCATTACGGTAAACAGTGTTGAGGAACTCACAAAAACTCTCGGAATATTGAGAGAATATGATGTGCCTTATATGATTCTCGGCAACGGAAGCAACCTGCTTGTAAGTGACAAGGGCCTTCGTTGTGCGGTCATCCGCCTCTGCGGAGAATTCAAAGAAATCAGCAATACCGAAAACGTAATCAGATGCGGAGCAGGCGTCACACTTTCCAAACTCTGCACCTATGCCGCAAAGAACTCCCTCGCGGGTCTGGAGTTTGCCTTCGGAATTCCCGGTACCGTGGGCGGTGCCGTCTATATGAATGCCGGCGCGTACGGCGGAGAAATAAAGGATGTGATTACATCCGTCACATATCTTAATGACAAGGATGAGGTTGTCACGACCCCTGCAGCACAACTGCAGTTTGCATATCGTTTCAGCACCTTCAAGGAAAACTCGTTTACAATTCTCTTTGCAGAGTTCACTCTCGCAAACGGGGAAGAAAAATCCATCAGAGATTTGATGGACGACATAATGAACAGACGAGTTTCCAAGCAGCCTCTTGAATATCCCTCTGCCGGAAGTGTCTTCAAGCGTCCCGAGGGCGCATTTGCAGGAGCACTTATCGAGGGTTGCGGCTTCAAGGGCTACTGCGTTGGTGGTGCCCAGGTCAGCGAGAAACACTCAGGCTTCATCATCAACAAGGGCGATGCCACTTGTGAGGATGTCCTTGCTCTGGTCAAGGAAATTCAGGATAAAGTAAAGAGTGAAACAGGTTTTACCCTGGAGCGGGAGATAATCCTGCTTTAAGCTATCAAGGAGTAAATTATGGAATTTATTATAATCACAGGACTTTCGGGTGCAGGTAAATCTCACGCACTCCACGCTCTGGAGGATATCGGCTTTTATTGCGTTGATAATCTTCCTCCCATGCTGCTTTCAAAATTCTGGGATCTCTGCGACAAATCCTCGGATTCCAGAATGAAAAAGGTAGCTGTGGTTGTTGATATCCGCGGCGGTGAAGTCTTTGACACAATGTTCGATGAAATGAATATCCTCAATGCTGACGGCAAAAAGTACAAGGTGCTTTTCCTGGATGCAAAGAACGATATTCTTCTTATCCGATATAAGGAAACAAGACGCAAGCACCCCCTTGCAGAAAGCTTCAGTTCGGGTTCTACCGAGGATGCGGTTAAGCTTGAAAAGGAACTTATGAAACCTTTCAAAGCAAGAGCGGACTATATCATCGACACCTCATATATGGCTCTCAAACAGCTCAAAGAGCGTGTTACCACAATGTTTGCAGGCGACTCCAATGATGTCTTTCAGGTAACCTGCCTCTCCTTCGGCTTCAAATACGGAATCCCTCTGGAGGCTGATTTGCTTTTTGATGTAAGATGCCTGCCGAACCCTTACTATATCAAGGAACTCAAGGAACTCACAGGTCTGGATGAATCCGTCAGAGAATATGTTATGAAATTCCCCGAGACACAGGTGTTCGTTGAAAAACTGATTTCATTTCTGGATTATTCTCTGCCGCTATACAGAGGCGAGGGTAAGAGTGAGCTTGTAATCGCCATTGGTTGCACAGGCGGCAAACACAGAAGCGTCACCCTTGCACGTCTTCTCAACAGCCACTTCATTGAAATGGGACAGAAATCAAATCTTCATCACAGAGATATCTGGAAAGCATAAATCAAAGCGAAATCTTAAAAGGAGGTATTATCGTGAGCTTTGCCCATGAAGTCAAAAAAGAACTCTCCAAGGCACTCCATACAAACCGAAGCACAGAGTTTTCAGAGTGTTACGGAATGCTTCTTTTTTCCAGACATTTTTCATCAGCGGAAACTTCACTCAAAACCGAATCCATACACGTTGCCGAAAAATACACAGAACTGCTCACCAAACTGTATTCTCCCGTTATTGAGAAGCAGTCAACCCTCAGAGCCTCCAAGAAATTTATCAATCTTCACATAGTTTCTCTGGTGATTCCCGAGGAATCTGCAAAAATCTTTTCTTCTTTCGGACATTCAGAGAAAAGCCCCAGCCTCCGACTCAACAGAGCGAATATAGATGACGATGTGTGTCGCTCTGCATTTTTAAGAGGTGCGTTTATGTCCTGCGGCTCCGTCAATGACCCTGAGAAGAACTACCACCTTGAATTCTGCTCACAGTACAAGAACCTCTCCTATGACCTTTGTACACTATTGGAGGAGATAGAGGAATGCAGACTCAGTCCCAAGGTAGTCCTCAGAAGCGGCTCCTATGTGGTGTATCTCAAGGATAGCGAGCAGATAACCGATCTGCTTACATATATGGGCGCGCCCAACTCGGCAATGGATATTATGAACGCCAAGGCCTACAAGGAAATGCGCAATATAGCCAACCGCCGTACCAACTCCGAACTTGCGAATATTGCCAAGACGGCTTCGGCATCAGCCAGACAGCTTGCGGCTATCGAGAAACTGGACAATACAATAGGACTTTCATCACTGCCCGCACAACTTTACGAGATAGCTCTCCTGCGTCAGCAGAATCCCGAGCTTTCACTGAGGGACCTGGGGGAGATGCTCAGCCCTCCAATATCCAGAAGCGGCGTCAATCACAGACTTATGAAACTTGTGGAGCTCGCAGAGGAAGAACTTTAAGAGGTGGATTATTATGAACGAGAATTTCGAGAACATAAATATCAACACAGAAAAATTCAAGGATATGAGTTATGACAAGGCTATGGAAAAACTCAATTCCCTTATCTCACAGCTTGAAAAAGGCGACGGTACATTTGATGAGCTTATGCTGGTTTACAGAGAAGCCTTTGAATATTACACCTATTGTGCACAGTACCTGAGTCTTGCTGGAGAGAAGATAAAGGATCTCAACTCAAGAATTACATCAATGACAAATCCTATGGAGGATTTAGCATGAACACTACAAAATTTTTCGAAATAATGAATAAAAGCACTCCTTTACCCGACGGTGAACTGATTGAGGAATTGCTGAAATGCTATCTTTCGGACAGAGGAACTCTCTTTGATGTGCTCTGGGATTCCATGGAGTATTCCGTAAGTGCAGGAGGCAAGCGTGTCAGACCTATGCTTACTATGGAATTCTGCCGTCTTTGCGGAGGAAATGTGAAAAACGCCGCTATCTTCGGATGTGCGGTGGAGTTTATCCATACATACTCCCTTATCCACGACGACCTTCCCTGTATGGATGATGACGATATGCGACGCGGAAAACCCTCTAATCACATAGCTTTCTCCGAGGATACCGCTCTTCTTGCAGGTGATGCCCTCCAGAGTCTTGCTTTTAAGGCAATGCTCTGTGATGAAACCCTTTCTCTTGTTGAGCCATCCCTTGCAGCCCGTGCCGCTGGCTATCTTGCAGAGTGTGCCGGTGCTGACGGAATGGTAGGCGGCCAGGTTATCGACCTGCTTTTCGAGGATAAACCCTCCACTCCGGAGATAATCAGAGAAATTCACCTTCTCAAGACAGCAGCGCTTATCAAAGCCGCCTGCGTAATGGGATGCATCGTAGCAGGTGCCGATGAAGTTAAAATCAAGGCAGCAGAAAAATACGCCGAGTGCATTGGTCTCACATTCCAGATAGTCGACGATATTCTGGACGTAACCTCTACCGCAGAGGAATTGGGAAAACCCATCGGCTCGGACATTCAGAACGGCAAATCTACCCTGGTGTCCCTTCTGGGACTTGAAGAGTGCAGAAAACTTGCCGCGAATTATACCGGTGATGCCCTCAAAGCTCTTGAAGCTTTTGATGGAGATACCACCGCCCTCAAGGATTTCGCGCTGAAACTCTTAAACCGAAAGAATTAATTTTAACCTTTGCTCAGAAATGTGGGGTACAGATATGGAAAACACACAGAGCTTCCCGATGCTTGAAAATATAAAATCACCTGCCGACCTGAAGAAACTCTCGGTAGAGGAGCTTCCCGCCCTCTGCGAAGAAATCCGACGCAAGCTTATCCTTACCGTATCAGAAAACGGAGGACACCTTGCCTCTAATCTTGGTGTAGTTGAACTTACCGTGGCAATGCACTATGTCTTCGATTGTCCCGATGACAGTTTTGTCTGGGACGTGGGTCATCAGTGCTACACCCATAAGATGCTTACAGGCAGATATGACAGAATCGGCACCATAAGAAAAACTGGCGGACTTTCAGGTTTCCCCAGACGATACGAGAGTCCCTGCGACGCCTTCGGTGCAGGTCACAGCAGTACCTCTATTTCTGCGGCTCTGGGTATCGCCAAAGCCAAGCAGCTCCGCGGCGACAACAGCCACACTCTGGCAATTATCGGTGACGGTTCTTTCACAGGCGGACTTGCCTTTGAGGGTATGAATAATGCAGGTCGTTTCAAAGGTAACTTTATGGTGGTACTCAACGACAACAAGATGTCCATTTCCAAAAACGTGGGTGCCTTCTCCAAGTACCTCAACAATATGCGTATAAGCCCTTGGTATGCTAATGCCAAGAGCGGACTGGAGCGTTTTCTCACCAAGGTTCCCGTTGTGGGATATCCGATAGTAAAGCTCCTCACAAAATTCAAGAACAGAATCAGACAAAATGTCTATAAAAACAACCTTTTTGCCGATTTCGGCTTCCTCTACTACGGTCCCGTTGACGGACATGATATCGAGGATATCATCAACGTTTTCAGAATCGCAAAGAAAGTGGAAAAGCCTGTGCTTATCCACGCAGTTACTCTCAAGGGAAAAGGCTATCAGTTTGCCGAGAATGACCCCAAGAGTTTCCACGGAATCGGTAAGTTTGATATAGATACAGGCGAGCCTCTCAGCCATTCGGAGTCTTATTCCGACTGTTTCGGCGAAACAATGGTGGAACTGGCAAAAAAGCACGAAAACCTCTGTGCCATCACCGCGGCTATGACCGTAGGTACAGGCCTTTCCGATTTTGCAAATCAGTTTAAGGACAGATTCTTTGACGTTGGAATTGCCGAGGAACACGCTGTTACATTCGGAAGCGGACTTGCTTGTCAGGGAGTAATACCTGTCTTTGCGGTGTATTCAAGCTTCCTGCAAAGAGCGTACGACCAACTGATACACGATGCCGCAGTACAGAATCTCCATCTTGTTCTGGGCGTTGACCGTGCAGGTGTGGTAGGTGAGGACGGCGAAACACATCAGGGTCTCTTCGATGTTTCAATACTCAACTCCATCCCTGGCACAACTATTTATTCACCCTGTTATTTCGACGGGCTGAAGAAGTCCCTTGAGAAAGCCGTAGAAGAAGATAAAGGGCTCACCGCAGTACGTTATCCCCGCGGAGGAGAGCCGTATCGTCCTCTGGATTTTGAGGAGTCCGATATCAACTACAACATTTACGGCAACCCCAACGCCTCCCGACTTATCGTCACTTACGGCAGACTCTTCGCAGAAGCCTGCAAGGCAAAGGAGATGCTCCAGAAAGTTGGTATGGAGGTTTGTATTCTCAAACTCAACCGTATAAAACCCATTGATGACGAGGCAGTGAAATTTGCTGCCGGATTCCGCAAGATTCAGTTTTTCGAGGAAGGTATGCGTAGTGGCGGAGTAGCCGAGATTTTTGAGTCCGAGCTTATGAAGCAGAAATTCGTTGGTACCTATCGTATAACTGCAATTGAGGATATGTTTATTCCTCATTCCAAGGATACCGTTGCCCTTCATGCACTTCATCTTGATGCAGAGGGAATGTATTCCATTATGAAGAAATAATTTTAGTGTTCGGAGTAATTATGAAGAAACGACTTGATGTTCTCCTTTTTGAGAAAGGTCTCACCGAAAGCCGCGAAAAAGCCAAAGCGGTGATAATGGCGGGACTTGTATATGTAAATAATCAGAAAGCTGATAAATGCGGCAGTACCTATGACGAAGAATCTCAGATAGAAGTCCGCGGACCCCAGCTTAAATATGTGAGCCGCGGCGGACTTAAACTTGAGAAAGCCCTCAAGGTGTTTCCCATAAGCCTTGCTGATGCCACCACTATTGACATCGGTGCTTCCACAGGAGGATTTACCGACTGTATGCTGCAAAACGGTGCAAAAAAAGTTTATTCCGTGGATGTCGGCTACGGCCAGCTTGCGTGGAAACTGCGTACCGACGAGAGGGTCGTCAATATGGAACGCACCAATTTCAGAAAAGTCACCCGCGAGGATATCCCCGAGGAAATTGACTTTTTCTCCGTTGACGTTTCCTTCATATCTCTGAAACTCATCCTGCCTGTGGCACGAGAACTCCTGAGAGATTCGGGTGAGGCTGTCTGCCTTATCAAACCCCAGTTTGAAGCAGGCAGGGAAAAGGTTGGCAAAAAAGGCGTGGTCCGCGATATCAAGGTTCACGAGGAAGTTATTGCCACCATCCGTGACTTCTGTGTGGAAGCAGGATTTGATGTGCTGGGTCTGGACTTTTCACCTGTCAAAGGTCCCGAGGGCAATATCGAATATCTCATTTATATCAGAAAAAGCAACTCCCCTCAAATCCTCACAGATGTGACTCCTGAGACCCTTGCGGAAATTTCACATAAGGAGCTTCATAAGGAGGCTTGACCTATGAATATTGCATTAATTGTAAATTTCGATAAACCTAATTCTTCCGACACCGCTGAGAGAATTATCGCCATCCTCCGGCAAGAAGGCGTTTCTGTCTATATGCTTTCGGAGGTTAAAGATAAGTTTTCTCACGCCGACGTTACATATTCGGAGAGTTACGAGGAACTGTTCTCTGTGACCGATATGGCGGTAACCGTCGGTGGTGACGGCACAATTATCCACAGTGCACGGTACGCAGCCAGAATGCAGAAGCCTATCCTTGGTGTCAACCTTGGCAGAATCGGATATGTGGCAGAACTTGAGCCTTCGGAGATATCAATGCTCAGAGAACTTCCCAGAGGCAATTATTCGCTTATGAACAGAATGCTTCTCGGTGTTGAAGTGCTCCACTTTGACGGCACAACCGAGAGTTATATAGCCATAAATGATGCTGTTGTCTCAAGAGGTGCCTTGTCCAGAATGACAGAACTTCAGGTATCCGTAGGCAGTGAGCAGATACTTTGTTACCGCGCCGACGGACTTCTGTTTTCAACGCCCACAGGCTCCACTGCCTATGCACTTTCTGCCGGAGGTCCTGTAATCGACCCGGCGTTGAGCCTTATTGAACTCACTCCTGTGTGTCCTCATTCGCTCACAGCCCGAACAGTACTCTTCACCGACGATACCGTCCTTCAGGTTTCATCCCTTTCTCGGGATACAGCCTATCTTACAGTAGACGGACAGATTTCCGTACCCCTTGATTCTACTGATAAGGTGCGGATTCTCAAGAGTGAATATACACTTTCGATGATAACAATGAAAGAAAAGAATTTTTATAAACTTGCTGGCGAAAAGCTGAAAGAAGGTAATTGATATGAAACTTAACAGACACGGAAAAATCCTTGAGCTTATCAAAACTCATCCCATAACAACTCAGGAAGAACTTCTTCTCAAACTCAAGGAGGAGGGATACAGCGTAACTCAGTCCACCGTATCCCGCGATATCAAGACCCTGAGACTGCAAAAGTCCCATTCTGTTGATGGCAGTTACCGTTACTGTGCTCCCCAGAGTGTGGGACACGATTTGAAAAACGGATTTGCAGGCATCCTTTCGGGTTCGGTAATTTCTGTGCTTACCGCCCAGAATATCGTTGTTGTGAAGACCTTCAGCGGTATGGCTTCAGCTGCCTGTGCCGCTATTGATTCAATGAACCTCAGCACAGTAGTAGGTTCTCTTGCAGGTGACGATACAATATTTATCGCCTGTACCGACAACGAATCCGCAGCAAATCTCCTTGTTGCCCTTCAGAAGTACACTTCCTGAAAAGCAGTTTTAATTTAAGTTCGGGGTGAGACGAATGCTCAGTAAACTTTACATAGAAAATATAGCGGTTATCGAGAAAACCGAAATTGATTTCCAGTCGGGCTTCAATGTCCTGACAGGTGAGACCGGTGCAGGTAAAAGTATCATAATTGATGCCATAACCGCAGTTCTCGGCAGACGCACCTCCAGGGAACTTGTCCGCACAGGGGCGGATTCAGCCTTTGTCAGTGCAACATTTACATCCCCCGGCAAAGAAACTCTCCGCGTACTCTCCGAACTTGGTATAGAGCTTGTAGATGGTGAACTTTTTCTTGAGAGAGAGTTTACTCTCTCGGGCAAAAACAACTGTAAAATCAACGGCAGACCTTCAAATATAGCAACTCTCCGTCAGGTGTCCGCATCTCTCATCAATATCCACGGACAGCACGAAAGTTATGAACTTATGTCTCCTGACCTGCATATAAATTACATTGATGCCTACGGCGACCACTATGAACTGCTTGAAAAATACCGCAAGGTTTACGGCGAATATAAAGATATAAGCCGTATTCTATCGGGTAAGGAGAGCGACGAAAGAGAGCGCCTGCGCAGAGCGGACCTGCTGAGATTTCAGATAGAAGAACTTGAGTCGGCAGAAATAACTTCAGGTGAGTTCGATGCCCTCACAAGCGAGAGAAACATCCTTCTCAATGCCACCAGACTCAGAGAACTTCTGTCAACAAGCCTCTTTTATCTGAACGGAGATTCAGGTGAAATCAGCGGTGCCGTGTCCCTTGCGTCAGAGAGTTCGGATTCTCTGTCTTGTGCCGCAGGACTTATGCCTGAACTTGATGAACTCTCACAGAGGCTCACAAGTGCCTTCTATGAGCTTGAGGATATTTCTTCGGAGGTCTCCCGAGCCGCAGATAATATTGAATCAGACCCCATGAGACTTGAAGAAGTGGAACAGCGACTGGACCTGCTCACAAAACTTATGAAAAAATATGCTCCCACAGAAGAGGAGATACTTGATTACCTGAGCACAATAAAGGATGAACTTGAAACTTTAGAGTCCTATGCCGAGGACAGAGAACAACTCATTTTAAAACAACAGGAAAAACACCGCGAGGCAATGAAAATTGCCACCGAACTTTCAGAAGCCAGAAAAGTTTCTTCGGAGCGATTCTGCTGCGAGGTTATGGCTCGAATGCGACTGCTCGATATGCCCAGTGCCGTGTTCGAAGTATATCAGGAGAATACCGACCTTACGGAAATCGGCATAGATAAAGTGGAATTTCTGGTGTCCACCAACGCCGGTGAACCCGTAAAACCCGTAGCCAAGGTGGCATCAGGCGGTGAGCTTTCACGAATGATGCTTTCCGTCAAAACGGTGCTTTCCGAAAGCGACCCCACTGATACCCTGATTTTCGACGAAGTTGACAGCGGTATCTCCGGCTCTGCTGCACTCAGGGTAGGAAACGCCCTTTTTGATGTCAGCAGGTCGTCACAGGTGCTCTGTGTCACACATCTGCCACAGATAGCAGCAATGGCACAGACTCATTATCTTATCAGAAAATCAGAACAAAACGGCAGAACCGTTACCGATGTTATTCCCCTTGACAAAGAAGGCAGAATAGGGGAACTTTCCCGAATTATCGGTGGTGATAATCTCACAGATGCATCGCGTAAGTATGCCGAAGAACTTCTTTCAATAAATGCCTGAAAACATAACTTGGAGAACAGTATGAAAAAATGGACAGTATCAAAACTTAATAAAGAACTTGCCACGGAGCTTTCAGATACTCTGTCAATACCTATGCTCCTTGCTGTTCTCCTCACAATAAGAGGAATTGACACCCCGCAGGCAGCGAGTGAATTTCTCGGAGACGAGGCGTGCATAAGCTCACCTTATCTTGCTATGGATATGGAGAAAGCGGCAAACCGTGTCAGAGAAGCCATTGAGGACGGAGAGAAAATCTGTGTATACGGCGACTATGATGCGGACGGTGTTACCGCCACAGCTCTGCTTTATTCATACCTTCGCGATGTGGGTGCGGACGTAATGTATTACATACCATCCCGTGCTGACGAAGGCTACGGAATGAACACCGATGCAATATATAAACTCCGCGACGATGGTGTTAATCTTATCATCACCGTTGATAACGGAATATCAGCTTTTGATGAAATAGAACTTGCAAACTCCCTTGGCATTGATACCGTGGTAACCGACCACCACACAGTCCCTGAGGTTATGCCCGATGCGGTTGCGGTGGTTGACCTGCACCGTGAGGACTGCGGGAGTACCTTCAAGGAACTCTCCGGTGTAGGTGTTGCCTTCAAACTTGTAATGGCTATTGAGGGCGAATATTGCGATGTTGAATCTCTCCTTGAGGAATTCTCCGACCTGGCGGCTCTCGGCACAATAGGAGATATTGTCAGCCTCACAGGTGAAAACAGAGTTATTGTCAAGCGTGGCATACGAGCAATATGCAACTCTCAGCGACCCGGTATCAGAGCACTTCTTCAGAAGTCCATAAGCTCCGACAAAGCCCCCACAGCATCGACCCTTGCATTTACCGTAGTGCCCAGGATAAATGCCGTGGGCAGACTGGGACTTTCTCACCGTTCGGTTGAGCTTCTTCTGACAGACAGCGAGGATGAGGCACTCTCCCTTGCAGAGACCCTCACCGACGACAATACCACCAGACAGCAGATAGAGAAGGATATCCTTCTTGAAATTGATGAAATTATCAAGCGGAATCCTGCCATTGTAATGCAGGATATCATCGTGATAGACGGCGATAACTGGCACCAGGGAGTTATCGGAATTGTTGCCGCCAGAGTCAAGGGTATCTACGGAAAACCCACTATTATCATCTCGCGTGATGGTGACTGTGCCCGGGCATCAGGCAGAAGTATTGAGGGCTTTTCTCTTTCAGATGCAATATTCTCCCTGGGCGACCTGCTTATACATTTTGGTGGCCATCCCATGGCGGTAGGCTTTTCCCTGGACCCGGAGAATATCGAAGTTTTCAAGGATGCAATATATGACTATACCTCGGACTTTGATGCAATGCCTTTGCCCGAACTCAACCTTGACTGTAAGCTTAATCCTTCACTTCTGGATTTGTCCCTGCTTGACAGTATATCTGCCCTCGAGCCCTTCGGTGCAGATAACAATTCTCCCGTTTTCGGTCTTTATTCTGTGAAAATCGAGGATATCAAAGACCTCTCGGGAGGTAAACACAAGAAACTTACCCTCAGTCGGGACGATGCCAGATTTACTGCTATGTGCTTCGGCACTGATGCAGGTTTTGATTACAGGGTAGGGGATATGGTTGACCTGGCAGTAACCCTTGACAGAAACGAATACGCAGGAAACGTAAACCTTTCCATTATAGTGCGAGAAATCAAGCTTTCTTCTGCCGATAATGAGAAGATGCTGATTTCCGACAGAATTTTTGAGCGTTTAATGACAGGCAGAAGTGTCACCGCAGAAGGCGCCCGCAGCATTCTGCCGGACCGCGATGACTTTGCCGCTGCCTACCGATATCTCAGAGGGCGCGGTTCGTTCAGAGGCAATATCGACTCCCTTGCCGTAAGGCTTGATATCCCTCTTGGTAAACTCAGAGCAGTGCTTGCTGCAATGGATGAATTAAACCTGATAACTATGACTCAGGGTATGTACCTTACTGAAATAGATGTTGTTGATACAAATGTAAAAGTGGACATCAATTCAGCGACGATTATTAAAGAACTCAAGGAGATAAGTCTATGAGTATCAATAGAAATCCTGTTCAATATAATGACTACAACAAACTTGTGGAGATGATGAATCAAAGCGGTCACAAGTTTGATTTTGAGCGTGTTCATAAGGCATACACCTATGCCGAAGCCGCTCATGCAGACCAGAAGCGTATCTCCGGTGTGCCCTATATTCTCCATCCCACTTCCGTTGCTTGTATTCTTGTGGACCTGGGAATGGATACCGACTCGGTAATAGCCGCCCTTCTTCATGATGTTGTGGAAGATACGGAAACAACCCTTGATGATATCCGCAAGGATTTCGGCGAGGATATCGCACTTCTTATCGATGGTCTCACAAAACTCAAAAAAATCAAATATTCCAACCGCGAGGAGCAGCAGGCAGAAAACTTAAGAAAAATGCTTATAGCTATGAGCAATGATATCAGAGTTATCATCATCAAGCTTGCTGACAGAACCCATAATATGCGTACCATAGAGTGTATGCGTGAGCAGAAGCAGCGTGATATCGCCCTGGAGACTATGGAGGTATATGCGCCTATTGCTCACCGACTGGGTATCAAAGCCATCAAGGAAGAACTTGAGGACCTTTCCCTTCGTTATCTTGACCCGGTAGGCTATGCGGAAATCGAAAAGGAACTCCAGCTCACGGCTCAGGACAGAGGAGATTTCATCTCCTATCTCAAGGATGAAATTCTGGAATTTGCCCAGAATAATATTGAGAAAATTTCCATAAGCGGACGAGTCAAAAGTATACACAGTATCTATCGCAAGACCTATATGCAGGGCAAGACCATAGACCAGATATACGATATTTTTGCGGTGCGTGTAATTGTTGATACGGTAATTGATTGCTACAACGTACTGGGTATGATTCACTATATGTATAAGCCCATACCCAATCGCTTCAAGGACTATATCTCCACACCCAAACCCAATATGTATCAGTCTCTGCATACAACCGTAATCAGCCACAAAGGTATTCCTTTTGAAGTGCAGATCCGTACCAAAGAAATGCACCACACCGCTGAATACGGAATCGCAGCTCACTGGAAGTACAAGGTGGGTACAGGCGGCAAGTCGGACTCTCTGGAGGAACGTCTTACCTGGATTCGTAAAATGATAGAAATGCAGAACGAGTCCGTAGACACCACCGACATTGTCAATACTATCAAAACAGATCTTAATCCCAACGAGGTATTCGTGTTCACTCCCAAGGGTGACGTTGTGAATCTTCCTCAGGGTTCAACGGTTATTGACCTTGCCTATGCCATACACTCAGCCGTAGGCAACAGTATGGTGGGCGCAAAGGTTGACCGCAGGATAGTTCCCATTGATTACCAGCTCAAAACTGGCGAAATTGTTGAAATCCTCACCCAGAAAGAAGCCCAGGGTCCAAAACGTGACTGGTTGAAGATAGTCAAGACCACAGAAGCAAAGAGCAAAATCCGTTCCTGGTTCAAGAAGGAGAAACGTGAGGAGAATATAGTTGAGGGTAAGGCTGAATTTGAACGCGAACTCAGACGCAACGGTATTCATATTCCCGAAGAGGACCTGAGTGAATTCCTCTCAAAGGTTAATCTCAAACTTCAGGTTAATTCTCTGGATGATTTTTATGCTGCCATAGGCTACGGCGGAATTCAGTTGTGGAAGATTCTCCCCAGGGTTCGCGAACTGTATCAGAAACTCTACGAGAAGCCCCTCAACGATTTCAAGATACCCACAGCTCCCACTGCAAACCGTGTCCGCAAGGTGGGTTCAGGTGTTGCTATTGAGGGTGTGGACGATGTTCTCATCAAATTCTCTCGCTGCTGTAATCCTCTGCCCGGTGATGATATTATCGGATTCATTACCCGTGGGTACGGTGTATCTGTTCACAAGCGTGACTGTACCAATGTTCCTCATGATATATCTACCGCAGAAGAGCCTGAGCGTTGGGTCAATGCATACTGGCACGATATGGTCAAGGATGTGTTTCAGAGCACCCTGGAGATTATCTGCTATGACCGCACAGGTATGCTTGCAGATGTTTCCAACCAGTTCTCCGCTCTGCATATTATGATAAGAAGTCTTGATTGCCGCAATCTTCCTGAAGGCAAGGCGATTATCAATGCTACCATTGAAGTCAACGGCCTCGAGCATCTCAGCGGTGTTATTTCAAGACTTTCAAGCATCAACGGAGTAATTTCCGTAACAAGACGATAATCCGAGGTGAGTATATGAAAGCAGTAATTCAGCGTGTCAGCGAGGCTTCGGTTTCTGTTGACGGCAATGTAGTCGGCAGTATTGATGCAGGTTTTCTTATCCTTCTGGGAGTTGAGAAAGGTGACGATAAAAAAGAAGCCGAGGTGCTCTCAAACAAAATCTCCGGACTTCGTGTTTTCTGCGATGAAAACGACAAGATGAACTTGTCTCTTTCCGATATCAACGGTAGGGTGCTGGTAATATCAAATTTTACCCTCTGCGCCAACTGCCGCCACGGCAGAAGACCCGCCTTCGATGGTGCGGCTCCTCCCGATGAAGCAAATGAACTTTACGAATATTTCTGTGAATGTATTAAGAATAAGGGTATCGGTACCGAAAAAGGCATTTTTGGTGCCGATATGAAGGTGAGCCTCCTCAACGACGGCCCCGTAACTCTGATAATTGACTCAAAGGAGCTCTCCCGATGATAGAAGTCAAGCATTTTTCGGTTGGCACTCTCGGTACCAACTGTTATGTTGTCACCGATAAAAAATCAGGCGAAACCGCTGTGGTAGACCCGGGTGGAGACAGCCTGTCCCTTATAAAGTGTCTGGACGAAATAGGGGAGGAGAACATAAAATACATTCTCCTTACCCACGGTCATTACGACCATATCGCGTCTTCAAAGAAACTCTCTGACAAATATTCCGCCGACATTGTGATATCCGAGGAAGAGGAAGAATTCTTAAGAGACGAAAACCTGAATCTCGCAGGTTTTATCGGATGCTTCGGCTACATCCCTTTTTCTGCCGATATACTCCTTGCCGATGGTGACAAACTCGCTCTGGGCGATACAGAGTTTACCTTTATCCTTACTCCCGGCCACACCAGAGGAAGCGGATGCTATCTGTTTTCCGAAGACAGAATTCTCTTTTCGGGAGATACCCTTTTTGCAGGCTCTGTCGGCAGAACCGATTTTCCTACATCCGACTATGCGGATATGATGCGTTCACTGCGAAAACTCAAGGAACTTAGCGGTGACTTTAAACTCTATCCCGGTCACAACACGGCATCAACACTTCAATACGAACGCGGGCACAATATGTTTATGAGATAATGTGCTGCTGATTAATTATTAACCGACATTATGAATCTTTATATAGTAAATCATAAATTCCATTATGAACTTGAAAATTTAACAAGGGCATTCCTGCCCAATGACAAGATAAACGTGGTGCATCTTGATGCATCTCCCCAAGTGGCTGAGCTTCCTGCTATCATCAGTGTTGTGGAAGAAAAATCCCTCAGGGTATCTCTTTTGGCAGAGAACTACAAGGGAGAGCGATTCTGTGTATTTACCGATGATAACGAGCTCTCTATGGCAACACTTCTCTACGAGCTTCTGTGTGAGTATACGGGGATAGCACTGAGTTGGGGACTTCTCACAGGAGTCCGTCCCATCAAACTTTTCCGCCGACTCAAAGAGACTATGGGCACAGAGGGGGCTGCGGGGTACTTCAGGGATAAACTTCTTGTAAGTGACGAAAAACTCTCTCTTGCAGAGAAAACCTGCGAGAATGAGCAGAGAATTCTCAATTTATCCGGACGTGATTCCTTCAGTCTCTATATTTCAATTCCTTTCTGTCCCACAAGGTGCAGCTACTGTTCCTTTGTGTCCCAGTCTGTGGAGAAGGCAAAACACCTGATTTCTCCTTACGTTGACCTTCTTTGCGAGGAGATAAAGCGCACCGCCGAGCTTACACGAAGTCTCGGCCTTCGCCTTGAAACCGTATATATGGGCGGCGGCACACCCACAACTCTCGAGGCTGAGCATCTGGCTAAGATTCTCTCGACTGTGCGTCAATGCTTTGACCTTAGCAATCTCAGAGAGTTTACTGTGGAAGCAGGCAGACCCGATACCATTACTGAGGCTAAACTGCGTGCAATTATAGAAAATGGCTGCGACCGCCTCAGCGTAAATCCCCAGACCCTCAATCCTAGAGCTTTGGAGAGCATTGGCAGAAAGCACACCGTTGAAGATTTCTATCAAAGTTTCGAACTTTCCCGCAAAGCCGGTTTCAAGCATATAAACACCGACCTTATTGCAGGGCTTCCTCTGGATACGCCCCACAGTTTTGCTGAAACTGTGTCGGGTATACTGAAACTTGCCCCCGAGAGCATTACAATTCATACTCTCTCAATGAAGCGGAGCTCACAGCTTACTTCGGATAATATGAAGCTTCTCCGTGAGGATGCAAAAGCCGTTTCCGAGATGCTTCGCAACGGCTACTCGGCTCTTTATGAAAATGGCTATATTCCTTATTATCTGTATCGCCAGAGCCGTATGGTGGGCAATATGGAAAATATCGGCTGGTCAAAACCCGGCTTTGAGGGACTTTATAATGTCTACATAATGGACGAAACTCACAGCATATTTGCCTGCGGAGCAGGGGCGGTCAGCAAACTTCGTGACCCCGACAGCGAAAATATTGAACGTATATTTAATTTTAAGTATCCATATGAATATAACGCAAGATTCGAAGAACTTATGGAAAGAAAGAAATCCGTAATTCCTTTTTATGAATCAATACTTGCAAAAGGAGATATATAATGGGCGAAAAAACCGTTAAATCCAGAAACTCGTCCCAGAGTTTTCTCAAGGGTGCATTTATTCTTACCCTGAGTATGGTGGCAGTCAAACTCTGCGGCCTTGCCCAGAAGGTGCTGCTTACAAATCTCTATTCCACTCTTGAGGGTAACTACGCCGAATTCGGAACCGCTCTCTTTTCCAATGCCTATGAGTTATATGTGCCCCTTTTTACCCTGGCAACCGTAGGCTTTCCCATAGCGGTATCAAGGCTTGTTTCCGAGAGTTATGCCAAAGAACGTTACAATGATATCAGACAGATATATAAGGTAGCAAAACCATTCTTTATAGTAATGGGAATTATATGTTTCCTGCTTATGGGCGTTGGCAGTTTCTTCTATATTGATTATATTGATTCGCCCTATTCACTGCCTGCTATGCTTGTGCTGGCACCTACAATTTTCTTCGGATGCCTTGTGTCTGTTTACCGCGGATATTACGAGGGCCTCAGAAATATGACACCCACCGCGGTTTCCGAGGTTGTTGAGGCGTTTTCCAAAATAGCCATAGGTGTAGTGCTTTCGTATATTGTGGTTGGAGTAGGCGCGTCTCAGTTTGAGTCCACAGGCAAATTGTTCGGCTTGACATTTGAGAGTGGTGACGATGCCTACCGTACTCTTGTTGCAATTTCCGTTGCGGCGTCTATATTCGGTATTACAATGGGAAGTGTACTTGCATTCCTTTACCTGAGAATACGCTTTGCTCTGAAAAAAGGCGATATTCCTCCCCAGTTCTATCTTCGCTCTGAAGCGGCTATCAGCAGGGGAGAGACCTTCAAGAAAATGTGTGTTACCGCCCTTCCTGTTGGAATCGGTGCACTTGTAATGAGTATTTCAAGTACCATTGACGCTACTATTATTCAGAAGCTTATGTATAATATGGCGGTTAATGAGCCCGAAGCACTCCTTGCGGAATTCAATCATGTCCTCGATAATGAAATCACCCCTGATAAAATCACAATCCATACCTGCATCTGGGGTTATTACAGTGCGGCTATAACCCTGTCTTCTCTGGTGGTATCGGTAACCCAGGTGTTCGGTACCAGCGCCATGCCCAACGTTACAAATGCATATACAAAGGGTAACAGGGCGGAACTCAAGGAATCTATGGAAACTGTACTGAGACTTACCACAATGGTAACCTTCCCTTGTGCATTGGGTCTTGCAGTGCTTTCAACTCCCATACTTTCCTTGGTATATTCAGGTAATCCCAACATTTCCATATTCGGCGGAGAAGTTCTTCAGGTTCTGGGCATATCGGTAATCTTTATGGGTACAATAACGCCGATTTGCTCGATGCTTCAGGGAGTTGGCAAGGTAAAATCCACAATGTATATTTACATTTTCGGTACCTTCGCAAAAATAATTGTTTCGTATCTCTTTGCCCGCAACGTATCCATTAATATAGTAGGTGCAGCTATTGGCTCTCTTGTTTCAAATTTCCTTATGTGTGTCGTTGCTATGTTCCTGCTTATTAAGAGCACGGGTATAATACCTAATTTCATCGCAGCGGCTATCAAGCCTATGATCGGAGCCGTTTGCTGTGGTGCGTCTGCATATCTTTTTTATTATGTGCTGGATCTCCACGTAATACTTGCAATAGGGATTTCAGCAATAGTATATCTGATTATCCTGTTTGTACTGCGAACTTTTACAAAAAATGAAATATTATTATTACCAAAAGGTAAAAATATTGTAATAATACTTGAAAAATTGCATCTGATAAGGTAAAATACGAGTTATAAAGCGTATTCTGCGCTTTTTACGGAGGAAGTCAAGTGGATTATACTTTTAAGGAAAAATATAATTTTGATGATCTGGTAGAAATTCTCAGAATTCTCCGTGCCCCCGGCGGTTGTCCCTGGGACAGAGAACAGACTCACGAGAGTATCCGCCGTAATTTTATCGAGGAAACCTACGAGGTAATTGAGGCGATAGATACGGCTGACAAGGAGCTTCTCTGTGAGGAGCTGGGCGATGTAATGTTACAGGTGGTTTTCCACGCACAGATTTCTCAGGATGCAGGCGGATTTGATATTAACCAGGTGTGTGACGGCATCTGTAAGAAACTTATAGTTCGTCATCCCCATGTTTTTGCCGATGTCAAGGCTGACACCAGCGAAAAGGTCCTGGATAATTGGGATAAGATAAAAATGCAGACCAAATCCCAGACCACCTACGCCGACACATTGAGAAGTGTCAGTCCTGCGTTGCCATCGCTTATCCGTGCAGAGAAAGTTCAGCACAAGGCTGCTAAATGCGGTTTTGACTGGGACAGTGTGGATGGTGCACTCTCAAAGGTTTCTGAGGAAACCGAGGAACTCCGCGAAGCAATTGGTCAGCAGGATGCAGACCGCATAAGCGATGAGCTGGGTGACCTTCTTTTCTCTGTTGTCAATGTCTCCAGATTCGTTGATGTTGATGCTGAGAAATCCCTTGGTGATTCCTGCGAAAAGTTTATTGAGCGCTTCTCAAAGGTTGAGCAGACAGCTCTCAGCCGCGGACTTGATATGAAGACCGCGTCCCTCAGTGAACTTGATGCTATCTGGGATGAGATTAAGCATTCTTAATTTACCGATTATCGGCATAGCCGAATAAATATTAAATTATAA
The DNA here is from genome assembly GCA_045654185.1 of Ruminococcus sp. Lineage (GTDB taxonomy): Bacteria > Bacillota > Clostridia > Oscillospirales > Acutalibacteraceae > Ruminococcoides. Next base: position 223,776 of record JAZOMY010000003.1, on the reverse strand, counting down.
AAAAACACGGAGGTTCAATTATGAACAAGACAGAATTAGTAGCAGCAGTTGCTGCAAAGAGCGGCATTTCCAAGAAAGATGCAGACAAAGCAGTAGCAGCTCTTCTCGACACTATCGTTGAGTCCATCGCAGCAGGCGAGAAGATTTCTCTCGTTGGTTTCGGTACTTTTGAGCAGAGAACAAGAAACGCTAGAACAGGTTGCGACCCCAGAACTAATGCTAAGATCGAGATTCCTGCTTCCAAGGTTCCCGCTTTCAAGGCTGGCAAGGCTTTCAAGGACGCTGTTAACAAGTAATTATTTCAGAGGGCATACTCAGGGTATGCCCTTTGTTGTACACTTTTATCATTATTCCATGGAGGAAATATGAGACTTGATAAATATCTCAAGGTGTCCCGTCTTATCAAGCGTAGAACCGTAGCCGCAGAAGCTTGTGCCGCAGGCAAGGTTTCTGTTAACGGCAGAGTCCAGAAGGCATCCTATGATGTCAAAATCGGAGATGTGCTTGAACTGACTTTTGGTGAGAAAGTAATCCGTCTTCAGGTTGTTTCAGTGAAAGAAGTTGTTCGCAAAGAGGACGCCGATTCAATGTATAAGGCAATTTAATATGTCATAAATCCGTACCCCTTTTCGTATATTAGGATAGTATCCGATATGCAGAAAGGGGCAATTTAATGCAGGAAATACCGCAGGCGATAAAACACACCCTGTTGCTTGACAGCAGAGAGAGACTGGAGATTACAGGGGTCTCTGACGTGAAAGGTTTCAACGAGGAAACCATCAGCGTACTGACCGACAGGGGTAATCTCATTATCAAAGGGGAAGAACTTCACATCAGCAGGCTCTCTCTGGAAACCGGAGATGTGTCCGTTGACGGAAAGATAAACTCGCTCCAGTATCTGGGGGATGCTCCCGCTAAGGGTGTTCTCTCGAGAATATTCAGATAACTATGAGAGTTGAGTTATCACAGCAACTGTTCTGTATATTGTGTTCTTTTGTATCAGGGTTGTGTCTGGGACTGATTTACAGTATATTCAGATGCCTCAGGTTGATATCAAAAAGAAATATAGTAACTTTTATCACCGATATTATCTTTATGCTGATTTTTACTTTTACAACCGTAATTATCAGTATGGGCTACACCCGTGGTCTTGCCAGATATTATATTGTAGCGGCCGAATTTCTGGCATTCTTGCTGGTAAGATTCACTCTTGGACAGTATGTGGTAAGGATTTTTGGCCTGATATTCACAAAAACGGGTAATATTATCAAAATTGTTACCGAATTCGCATCAAAAATTGCTAAAAAACTATTGCAACCAAAGCACAATATATAGTATAATAATAGCAAAGAAAGACGATAGGTTCTGAGCATTACTTCAGAGCTAATTTACTAATATGAGGTCAGCGGTATCATGAAAGCAAAACTGCAGGATAAAAACAAGAAGTCTCACACTCTGCGGTATATTGCCATTGGTGCCGTGTTTTTTTTGCTTATAATCTATGCGGTCTATTCAATAGCAAACATTTCCTCACAGATCAGGGAAAAGCAGGCAGAGCTTGAGGCTATCAACCACGAGATTCAGATAGCAGATGTGGAGAACAACGAACTCCAGGAAGTTCTCGGTTTTTCTGATGAGGAGTATCTCGAGTATGTTCTGCGCAAAGCACACAACGACCTGGGTTATGTCAGGGAGGGTGAACGTGTGTTTGAGATAATATCAGGCGAATAAATCCGCCTGACAGCGCTAAATTTATATACATAAGAAAAGGGAAAGTATGAAACCGGAAATTGGACAGATTTACGAAGGAAAAATTACAAGCATCACAAACTTCGGAGCGTTTGTAACGCTCCCCGACGGACCTGACGGAATGGTTCACATATCCGAGGTGTCTGACGGATTTGTCAAGGATATTCACGATGTTTTACAGGTAGGACAGATGGTTAAGGTCAAGGTGATATCTATCTCTGACAACGGCAAGATAGCTCTCTCTGTCAAGAAAGCTGTGGATAAACCCCGTCAGCCCGAGAAGAAAGATTTTACCCCCAAGCCTCAGCAGTCACGTCCCCAGAGAAAGCCTCAGGAGCACAAACCTCAGCCGCAGGTTATTATCTGCCCTGATGGTGTGTGGGAGGAGTCCGTATCCTCCGACCCCAATTTTGAGGATATGATGTCAAAGTTCAGAAAGTCCAGCCAGGACAGAATGTCTGACCTAAAAAGAGGAAACGAAAGCCGCGGTTACAGCCGCAGAGGCCATGGCGGCGGCAGAAAATAAATGAAAATATAATAATTTCTCAAAGGAGGTTTTGAGCATGAAGATTACCTATGTTGCAAGAAAGGTGACCCTCAGAGACAACTTTAAGGAGCGCGTTGAGCGTAAACTTGCAAAGCTCGGTAGAATCTTCTCTGATGATGCAGAGGCAACGGTAGTTGTTACTCTTGAGAAGAATCGCCAGACCGTGGAAGTTACCATAAGAGATAATTCTATGGTTTACCGCGCTGAGTCAACAATGGCCGAGATGAACGACGCTCTCGACAAGGTTGTTGATATGCTCTCACGTCAGCTTCGCAAACACAAAACCCGCCTCTCCAAACGCATCAGAACAGGTACACTGGATGACCTTGTAATCGAGGAAGTTTCTGAAATTGAGGAGATGCCCGAGGAGGATGATTTGAACATCGTCCGCAAGAAGCTGATTTCCCTCAAACCTGTTTCCGTTGAAGAAGCAATTCTTCAGATGGAGATGATAGGTCACAAGTTCTTTATGTTCACAAACGCCGAGACAGGAAAAGTTAACGTGGTTTATACCCGTAACGATGGCGCATTCGGACTTCTGGAGCCTGCTGACGAGGAATAAAATTAATACAACGGGCGGGATTATCCCGCCTGTTTTTATAGTAGAGGTAATATGGAAAAACTTAAATTTTGTGCCCCGTGCTTATTTGCTACTGAGGGTATTGTTGCAAATGAACTCAGATTTATGGATATTGAAGACGTCACTCCTGAGACAGGCAAGGTCTATTTCAGCGGTGATTTTAATACTCTTGCAAGAGCCAATATCCGTCTCAGATGTGCCGAGCGAGTGCACATCGTGCTTGGTGAATTCTACGCTCTGAGTTTCGAGGAACTGTTCAACGAGGTGTATGCTCTTCCTTTTGAAAAATTCATTATGAAGGATGAGGCTTTTCCTGTAAAGGGCAGTTGTCTTGACTCCCAGCTTATGAGTACCCCGGATTGCCAGAAGATTATCAAGAAAGCTGCGGCAAAGCGCCTGGGGGAAAAATACAGCGTCGACTGGCTTCCCGAAACGGGTGCTGTTCATCAGATTCATTTTCAGATTCACAAGGATAAAGTCAGCATCTTTCTTGATACCAGCGGTGAGGGTCTCCACAAGAGAGGCTACCGCAAAGAGGCAAACGATGCTCCCATAAGCGAGACTCTGGCAGCTGTCATGGTTGAACTCTGCCGTGTGAGACCTAATCATTATGTTGTTGACCCTATGTGCGGAAGCGGCACGGTGGTTATTGAGGCTGCTCTCAAAGCTCTGCGTATAGCACCGGGAATTAACAGAAGTTTTGCTGCGGAAAAGTGGAAAGCAATACCGCAGAGTGTGTGGAAAGAAGAACGAGCCCTTGCGAAGAGTCTCGAAAACCCCGATGCAGACTTCTTTGCTGTGGGTAGCGATATAGACACAGCGGCATTGGCAATCGCCAGAAAGAACGCAGAACTTGCAGGAGTTGCTGACAGAATCGAATTCATTGAGCGTGATCTGAGAGATTTTACCCCCGACAGAGACAGAGGAACTCTTATTACAAATCCCCCTTACGGCGAGCGTCTTCTTGATGTTCGTGAGGCAGAGGTGCTGTATAAAATAATGGGGGAGAGATTTCCCCGTAAAGATGGTTGGAGTTACGGCATAATCACTCCCGATGATGATTTTGAAAAGTGCTTCGGCAGAAAGGCTGACAAACGCAGAAAACTCTACAACGGAATGCTCAAATGTCAGCTTTATATGTATTTCAAATAATAAAGGAGAGGTTTTAAAGATGAAACATTCTCATAAACTTTTATCATTTGCATCATTTTTGCTTTGTACATTTATGCTTCTGTCAGCAGTGACAGGTTGTTCTTCAAAAGAAGGCGGCGCAACTCCTGATGAAGCAGCAACAGGAAATCCCCTGATTTCTGTCGGGATTTTAAGCAGTGAGTCCTCTGAAAACGGCGAGGACGTCTATGGCGGTTTTGTAACAACTCTTAATGCAGAGGGTTACGAGCAGGGAGTGAATATCAAGCTTGATTTGCAAAAGGGCGAGGATTTCGAGCAGTGTAAAACTCTTGCTGCCAAAGTTGTTGGTGCAAAGCCTGACCTGATATTTGCCATTGGCGAAGATGCGGCAAAGTCTCTCAAGGAAACTGCCGGTTCCATCCCTGTTATATTTGCATGTGTTGCCGACCCTATCGAAGCAGGTCTTCTGACTTCCTGCGAAAAACCTGATAAGAACTTTACCGGCGTATCTGATTATATTCCCGTGTATCAGCAACTTGATTTTGCCAAGACTCTGATTCCCGGCGCCAAAAACTTTTCTGTTCTCTATTGCGGCACAGAGGAGAGTTCCATTCTCACAGCATCTCTTGCCGAAGAAGAGTCCAAGAAACTTTCTATGAAATGCACGTCTTATACTGCTACCACAGAGAGAGAATTTAACTCCGGTCTTAAAAAAGCACTTGAGAAAACGGATTTTCTCTATCTTCCTGAGGATACTCTCACCACAGCCAAGATTTCCGACGTGCTGAAATCGGCAGCAAAAAGCAAGGTACCTGTTATCTCTGCGGGAAGCAGATTTGTGGACAGCGGTGCTCTGGCGACCTCTATCCATGATTATGAGGAGATAGGTCTCAAGGCAGGTTCTATGGCTGCTATGTATCTTAAAGGTCTCAAGACCATAGCACAGATGCCTGTGGTTTTCCCTGATGTGTGCCTCAATGTTGTGAACGGAAGCACCCTCAAAACCCTGAAACTTACAGTTCCCGAGGATGTCAAGAACACTGTTGTAATTGAGGAATGACGGCGGTACAGGCTCAATATAAATTTATAGTTATTTATATTTAATGCCAAAATACACTTGATTTTTTACAAATAATGGTATAGAATAGAATTAGCACTCAGTCACAAAGAGTGCTAATTCTACATTTTTGTCAGGAGGATTTATTATTATGACTATCAAACCTTTACTCGATAAAGTAGTTCTTAAAATCGATGACGCTGTTGAAACCACAAAGAGCGGCATCGTTCTTTCAACAGCGGCTCAGGAGAAGCCCCAGTTTGCAAACGTTATTGCAGTAGGCCCCGGTGGAAAAATCGACGGTGAAGAGGTTACTATGTACGTCAAGGTTGGCGACAAGGTAATCACCAGCAAATATTCCGGCACAGAAGTAAAGCTCGACGGCGAGGAGTACATCATTGTCCGTCAGTCAGACATTCTTGCAGTTGTTGAATAATTTATATTTGGAGGTATATTAAATGGCTAAACAGATAGCATACGGCGAAGACGCCAGAAAAGCTCTGAAAAGTGGTATTGACCAGCTTGCAGACACAGTTAAAATCACCCTTGGACCCAAGGGCAGAAACGTAGTTCTCGACAAAAAATTCGGAGCCCCTCTCATCACTAACGACGGTGTTACCATTGCCAAGGAAATCGAGCTTGACAATCCTTTTGAGAATATGGGTGCACAGCTTGTAAAAGAAGTTTCCATCAAGACCAACGATGCCGCAGGTGATGGTACAACTACTGCGACTTTACTTGCTCAGGCTCTTATCCGCGAGGGTATGAAGAATGTAACAGCAGGCGCTAACCCCATGATTATCAAGAAAGGTATCGATAAGGCTGTCAAAGCTGCTACCGATGCGATTATCGCAAACAGTGTGCAGATTAAGGGTTCCGAAGACATCGCCAGAGTTGCCACTATTTCTTCCGGCAACGAGGATATCGGTAATCTTATCGCAGAAGCTATGGACAAAATCACTCAGGATGGTGTTATCACTATTGAGGAGTCCAAGACCGCCGAGACTTACAGCGAGGTTGTACGCGGTATGATGTTTGACCGCGGCTATATCGCACCCTATATGGTAACTGATACCGACAAGATGGAAGCAGTTATCGATGACGCTCTCATTCTTATCACTGACAAGAAGATTTCCACAACACAGGAAATCCTGCCCCTTCTTGAGCAGATTGTTCAGGCTGGCAGAAAGCTTGTTATTATTGCAGAGGATGTAGAGGGCGAAGCTCTCACAACTCTGGTTCTCAACAAACTCCGCGGCACATTCACCTGCGTTGCGGTTAAGGCTCCCGGCTTTGGCGACAGACGCAAGGAGATGCTCCAGGATATCGCAACCCTCACAGGCGGTACAGTAATCACCTCTGATTTGGGTCTTGAACTGAAGGATGCAACCCTCGCACAGCTGGGTCAGGCACATCAGGTTAAGGTTGAGAAGGAGAATACCGTTATCGTTGACGGCGCAGGCAACCCCGAGGCTATCAAGGCTCGTGTTGCACAGATCCGTCAGCAGATAGAGACAACAACCTCCGATTTCGACCGCGAGAAGCTTCAGGAGAGACTGGCAAAACTTGCAGGCGGTGTAGCAGTTATCAAGGTTGGTGCCGCTACCGAAATCGAGATGAAGGAGAGAAAACTCCGCGTTGAGGATGCTCTCGCTGCAACTAAAGCTGCAGTAGAAGAGGGTATTGTAGCAGGCGGTGGTATCGCTCTTATCAATGCAATTCCCGCAGTTGAAGCAATTATTGCTGATGCAACAGGCGACGAGAAGACAGGTATGCAGATTGTCCTCACAGTACTTGAGGAGCCTGTACGCCAGATTGCTGCCAATGCAGGACTTGAGGGTTCTGTAATTGTAGAGAACATCAAGCGTTCCGAGAAGGTAGGATACGGCTTTGATGCTCTTAATGAAGTTTATACAGATATGATTTCCGCCGGTATTGTCGACCCCACAAAGGTTACCAGAAGTGCTCTGCAGAATGCGGCTTCCGTTGCTTCCATGGTTCTCACCACAGAGAGCCTTGTAGCTGATATCAAGGAGCCTGCTCCCATGGCACCTGCTACACCTGATATGGGCGGAATGTACTGATAAAATTAATCATAATTCAGCAGTCCTTCGGGGCTGCTGTTTTTTTGTTTTAATAATAATTAAAATGTCGTAATTTGTATTGACTTTTGTTGCGCTTATACTATAATGAGTAATTACACGACGCTGAAGGTTCGTGATTGCGGAGGTAATTATGAAGAAACTTACAATTGTTATGTGCTCGCTTATGCTTGTGGCGGCAATCCTTTGCGGTTGTGCTGCAAAAGCACCCGAGAATAATATTGATTCAACTCCCACACCGGATGAAGTTGAAACTATAATAGAGTCTACATTGGAATCGGTTCTTTCTACAACAGAAGGTTCTGAAAATACAGAGAAAACCACAACTGAAGCGGAAGAAGTGGTATATAAACCCATAACCGACAATAAGGTTTCTCAGGATACTGACCCTGTGGAAAAACCCACAACTCCTGCTACCCGTCCCACAAAACCCGCAACATCACCTACTGCGCCCTCAAGCGGTGCAACCGGTGACGAGGCAACAGTTCCCACAACTCCCACGAAACCCGCTGACCCAACAGAAGACAAGCGTTATAAATATATAGCTTTTACCTTCGATGACGGTCCTCACTATGACCTTACCTATAAGTTCGTTGATAAGCTTGCAGAGTACGGGGGAGTGGGCACCTTCTATGTGGTAGGCAACCGAATCCACGGCCAGCAGGCATCAGCTCTTAAATATGCGTATGATATGGGCAACGAAATCGGAGTCCATGGTTATACTCATGAGTATTACTATGACTCCTGCTCGGAGTCTGTGTTCAAATCCGAACTCAGCAAAACTGCAAAGGCTATCAAGAATATCACAGGAGAGCAACCTTTGACAATGCGTCCCATCGGCGGCGGAATAACTTCCTCCAGAGTAAAGTCCAGCGGCTATGCGGTAATCAACTGGAATGTTGACTCCAACGACTGGCGATATGCTTACGGCGGCAGTTCAGGTGTCAGGACCATCGTCAACAACGTACTGCGTTCAACTGACGAAGGCGATATCATTCTTTTCCATGAGATATACTATAATTCCTACGATGCATTCTGTGAGATAATCGATACTCTTTATAAGAAGGGATACCGCTTTGTGACAGTATCACAGCTTTTGCATCTTGACGAAAGCAACAAAGGCAAGATATATTACAGTGCTGATTGATAATATATAAATTAACATCCGCAGCGGCAGACGTGTATTGACATTCTGCCGCTGTTTTTATATAATAAGTTATGTATTTTGACCCAATTTTTAATAGGCGGTGCTTTATTATGAAAAAGTTTTTAGCATTGATTTTACTCGTGGTTATGCTCCTTACTCTTGGAGCTTGCAACGGCAAGAAAGATCCCACAGATTCCACAACTCCCACATTGAACGGCTCAACCGAGATTAATTGGTCTTACGCACCCGATAATAATATCACAGGTGCCTGGACTCCCAAGGAGCCTATAAAGGATGAGTATGTACTCTTCACTCCCGATGGCAAACTCCGTGTTGTCTACGGCACAGTTGTTTACGAATCCGACATTATGTACGGCGTTGATGGTCAGGGCAATCGTTCCTGCTATACAGAGTGTAACTACCTCTACGGTCAGTGGGTTTATAATCGTGTAGGTGATGTACTTACCATTACATATCCCGAGGGAAAAGAAGTTGTTCTTGAACTTGCCGACTACACTCCCATTACTCTTCAGGCAAAAGAAAACTTTGTCAAGAACGAGGCACTTGTGGGTAAGTGGCTTAATAAGATGTATGGCGACTCCTATGAGTTTACCGAGGATGGTTATGTAATCTTTACTCAGACTATCGATGATGGTGTATACGTTTACGATGTAGAGGTTAAATATTCCTATACAGTAAATGGCGAATTAATCAATATGTATTATTTTGCAGCAAATGATAATAATGAGATGACCAACTCCTTCACTTTCTCCATTGATGGTACAAAGCTTATGCTGGGCGAGAATGACTACTACCTCAACGGTGAAGGTTCACCTGAAGCAACTGAAGCGGAAACTATCCCTGTGGAGTGATTCAGGTTTGCATAAATATGCATAATTATGCAACAAATTCAACATTGATTTACTGCCGCAGAAATGCGGCAGTATTTGTTTGGTAAGAATTGCCCCTTTGCTCTGTCAGCTTTGATAGGTATAATTGTTCTTTATTCTACAAAGGTTATGGTTATTATGACCAAAAGTGACAATGTACTTTTGGCATAATATAGCAAACTACTGAAAATATCAGTATTTGATATCAAACACTTGCATAAATATGATAATTGTGCTAATATTTATGCATATTCATTAAATCTATGGAGGTTTTTATTATGTCACAGAAAGAATTCAAAAAAATCGTACTTGCATATTCAGGCGGTCTTGATACATCCATCATCATCCCTTGGCTCAAAGAGAACTATGGCAACCCCGAAATTATCGCAGTTTCCGGTAACGTAGGTCAGGCTGACGAGCTTGAGGGTCTGGAGGAGAAGGCTATCAAGACAGGCGCTTCCAAGTGCTACGTTGAGAATCTTACCGAGGAGTTCCTCACAGATTACGTTTTCCCCTGCGTACAGGCAGGCGCTCTCTACGAGAACTATATGCTGGGCACAGCTTTTGCACGTCCCATCATTGCCAAGAGAATCGTTGAGATTGCTGAGGCAGAGGGTGCAGACGCTATCTGCCACGGTTGCACAGGTAAGGGTAACGACCAGGTTCGTTTCGAAATGGCTATCAAGGCTTTCGCTCCCGATATGCCCATTATTGCTCCCTGGCGTGAGTGGGACATCAAGTCCCGTGAGGAGGAAATCGAGTATGCAGAAGCACACAATGTTCCCCTCAAGATCAACCGCGAGACTAACTATTCCAAGGACAAGAATATCTGGCATCTTTCTCACGAAGGTCTCGACCTTGAGGATCCCATGAATGAGCCCACTTACAACAAAGAAGGCTTCCTTGAGATGGGTGTATCTCCCGAGATGGCTCCCGATGAGCCCACCTATGTAACAATTCACTTTGAGCAGGGTGTTCCCACAGCTGTTGACGGCAAGGAGATGAACGCAACAGAGCTCATCCTTACTCTCAACAAGCTTGGCGGAGATAACGGTGTCGGCCTTCTCGATATCGTTGAGAACCGTCTTGTAGGTATGAAGTGCCGTGGTGTTTACGAGACTCCCGGTGGCGCAATCCTCTACAAAGCTCACAATGTTCTTGAGACAATCTGCCTTGATAAGGAAACATCCCACTACAAGGCACTTATTGCACAGAAGCTTGGCGAAATGGTTTATAACGCTCAGTGGTTCACACCTCTTACAGATGCAATTCTTGCTTTTGTTAAAGAGACACAGAAGACAGTAACAGGTGATGTTACTCTCAAGCTCTACAAGGGCAATATGATCAACGCAGGCGTTCAGTCACCCTTCTCTCTCTACGATCCCGAAATCGCAACCTTCGACGAGGACGACGTATACGATCAGTCCGAGGCAACAGGCTTCATTAATCTCTACGGTCTCTCAACCACCGTTTACGCTCGTATGAAGAAAAAGAACGGTCTTGACTGATTCGATTTCAAACTATAACTTTCAGATAAGCAGGTAATTTTATGGATAAAATGTGGGCAGGCAGATTTACGGAAAAACTCAACGAACTGGCTGATGATTTCAACTCATCCCTTCACTTCGACTGCCGTATGTTCAGACAGGATATCAGAGGCTCAATAGCTCATGCGCATATGCTTTCGTCAAAAGGCATTATCTCCGTTGAGGACACAGAGCTTATCGTTGACGGTCTCTGTGCAATACTTGAGGATATCGAAAGCGGCAAACTCACATTTCAGAGTGACGCCGAGGACATTCATATGTTCATCGAGTCCGAGCTTACCCGCCGTATCGGCGATGCAGGCAAGAGACTTCACACCGCCAGAAGCCGTAACGACCAGGTAGCGCTGGATATCAGAATGTACCTTCGCGATGAGAACACCGAGATTCTCGGACTTATCCGCAAGCTCATTGCCACAGTCTGCGACAAGGCAAAGGAGAATACCGATGCTATCCTTCCCGGATACACACATCTCCAGCGCGCCCAGCCCATAACCTTTGCTCATCATCTTCTTGCTTATGCAATGATGTTCAAGCGCGACTATGAACGTATTACCGACGCCGTAAAGCGTATGAATTCATCACCCATAGGCTCCTGCGCTCTTGCAGGCACTACCTATGACACAGACAGATATATGGAGGCAGAGGAGCTTCAGTTTGATTCTGTTATGCTCAACAGTATCGACGGCGTTTCCGACAGAGACTTCTGCCTTGAGCTTCTCTCCGCCTATTCTATTCTTATGATGCACCTGAGCCGATTCTCTGAGGAGGTTGTGCTTTGGTCATCCTGGGAGTTTAAGTATATTGAACTTTCCGACAGTTTTTCAACAGGCTCCAGCATTATGCCCCAGAAGAAGAACCCCGATATGGCAGAGCTCGTCCGCGGAAAATGTGGCAGAGTATATGGCGATTTAATGGCTCTTCTCACAACTCTTAAGGGTCTGCCCCTGGCATACAACAAGGATATGCAGGAGGACAAAGAGGCAATATTTGATGCAGTTGATACAGTCAAGCTTTGCCTTGGCGTATTCGAGCCCATGATTGCTACCATGACAACTCTCAAGGGCAATATGCTCTCTGCCGCACAGAAGGGCTTTATCAATGCCACCGACCTTGCTGATTATCTTGTCAAGAAGGGAATGCCCTTCAGAACAGCATACAAACTGGTAGGCGAGACCGTTGCTTATTGCATTGATAACAAAACTGTCCTCGAGGACCTTCCCTTTGAGAAGTACAGGGAACTCAGCCCTCTCTTTGAAGAGGATGTATATAACGAAATTTCCCTCTCCACTTGTGTCGAGAAGCGAATTTCAGTAGGCAGCACAGGCCCTGCATCAGTCAAGATGCAGATAGAATATATTACGGAGTTTTTGAATGACTAAGGTTTTTATTGATGGTAAGGCTGGCACAACAGGCCTTAAGATTTACGACAGACTCTCAGAGCGCAGTGATATCGAACTTCTCACACTCCCCGAGGAGCTTCGTAAGGACACTGAAGCCAGAAGAAAAATGTTGAACACAGCGGATATCGCTTTTCTTTGTCTGCCCGACGCGGCGGCAAGAGAGGCGGTATCTCTTGTTGATAATCCCGATACTGTTTTAATTGATACATCTACCGCTCACCGCACCAATCCCGAATGGGCATACGGATTCCCTGAACTTTCCGAGAATTTCTTTGAGAAAGTCAGCAAATCCAAGCGTATAGCAGTCCCCGGTTGTCACGCCAGCGGTTTCATAGCCCTCGTATATCCTCTCGTTGAGGCAGGAGCAATTTCAAAGGAGACTCTCCTCAGTTGCTTCTCACTCACAGGATACAGCGGTGGCGGCAAGCAGATGATAGCCGATTACGAGTGTGAAGACAGGGGTGCGGCTCTCGACAGTCCCCGCCAGTACGGCACCGCCCAGACTCACAAGCATCTCCCTGAGATGACCGTAATAAGCGGCATTGACAGTGCACCTGTGTTCTGTCCCATTGTTGCAGATTATTTCTGTGGTATGGAGGTAACAGTGCCTCTGCACAAATCACAACTCTCTGACGGATTTGATATTAATTCTATCAAAGAAATTTACAAAGCAAAGTATAACGATGCAATGGTATCTTATCAGGAAAACACCGATGGATTCCTTGCAGCCAATATCCTGGCAGAAGCCGATAATATGCAGGTTTCCGTAGAAGGCAACGACGAGAGAATACTCCTCATTGCCCGATACGACAACCTCGGAAAAGGCGCATCAGGCGCCGCGGTGGAGTGCATGAACATTTCACTTGGAATCGACAAAACCACCTCTTTGGTAATAGGGAAGTGAAGATATGAATATAATTAACGGCGGTGTTTGTGCCGCAAAAGGATTCAAAGCAAACGGTGTCCATTGTGGCATCCGCAAGAATAAATCAAAGCGCGACCTCGCTCTCATCGTCAGCGAAAAGAGAGCTGCTGCAGCTGCAGTATACACACAGAATCTTGTCAAGGGTGCACCCCTTACAGTGACCAGAAATAATATCTCTGATGGCTATGCCCAGGCAATTATCTGCAACAGCGGTAATGCCAATACCTGTAATGCCAACGGCATCGAGATAGCCGAGAATATGTGTCAGCTTGTGTCTGAAAATCTCTCAATTCCCGCCAAGGATGTTGTTGTAGCATCCACCGGTGTTATCGGAGAGGTTCTTGACATTGAGCCTATCAGACAGGGTCTCCCTGCACTTTCAGAGGGTCTGGGCGACAACAGTCTTTTTGCCGCAGAGGGTATTATGACCACCGACACCAAGGTGAAAGAAATTGCCGTATCCTTTGAAATCGGCGGCAAAGAGTGCCGCCTCGGCGGTATTGCCAAAGGCTCGGGAATGATTCATCCCAATATGGCAACTATGCTTGTATTCCTTACAACCGACTGTGCAATAAGCCCCGAAATGCTGAGTAAGGCACTCTCATCCGATATAGTCGATACTTTCAATATGACCAGTGTTGACGGAGATACCTCCACCAACGATATGGTTGTTATTCTTGCAAACGGCGAGGGAGGCAACGAGGAAATCACCTGTGACGGTGAGGCTTTCAACACATTTATGAAGGCTCTCAACACAGTAACTGTCTACCTTTGCAGAAATATTGCCGCTGACGGCGAAGGCGCTACAAAGCTCGTGGAGTGTGTGGTAAGCGGCGGCAAAACTAAAGAGCAGGCAAAAGTAGCCGCAAAGTCTGTTATCTGTTCATCCCTTGTGAAAGCGGCAATGTTCGGTTCAGATGCTAACTGGGGAAGAGTCCTCTGTGCACTGGGCTACGGACTTTCTGACCTTGATACAAATAAGGTGGATGTTTCCTTTAAATCTGCAAAGGGTGAAATCTCCGTTTGTAAAAACGGTGCAGGAATACCTTTCTCTGAAGAAATCGCTAAGGAAATCCTCCTTGAAAATGAAGTTGAGATTGTCGTAAACCTTAACAGCGGTGACTTCAACGCTACCGCCTGGGGCTGCGACCTTACCTATGAATATGTGAGAATCAACGGCGATTACCGCACCTGATTTTATAGAAACCGAGGAATAATAATGTCATTACATATTACTAACGCACAGCGTGCAGAAGTGCTGACACAGGCACTTCCTTACATCCAGAAATATAACGGCAAAATCGTTGTTATCAAGTACGGCGGCAATGCAATGGTCAGCGAAGAGCTGAAGCAGCAGGTTATGGAGGATATCGTTCTTCTGTGGCTTATTGGTGTTAAAGTTGTTCTTATTCATGGCGGCGGTCCCGAAATCACCGATACCCTCAAAAAACTGGGCAAAGAGACCCAGTGGGTTGACGGTCTCAGAGTTACCGACCAGGAGACCGTTGATGTTGTTCAGATGGTGCTTTCCGGCAGAATCAACAAAGGCCTTGTAAATCTTATTGAGGCTAAGGGCGGCAAGGCTATGGGTATCTCCGGTGTGGATGGCAGAATGATTAAGGCTGTCTGCAAGGATGAGCGTCTCGGCTTTGTCGGCAGAATTACCGAGGTTGACGTGCAGCCTGTGTTTGACCTGCTCAATAATGGCTACATTCCCATTATTTCTTCCGTTGGTTGTGATGATGACGGCAATATCTATAATATCAATGCCGATTCCGCTGCTGCGTATATCGCAGGCGCGCTTCAGGCAGAGCGTCTTATTACTATGACAGATATCGAGGGCATCCTCAGAGATAAGGATGACCCCTCTACAATTATTCCTGAAATTGATACAAAATCCGCAGTACGCCTTTTTGAAGACGGCACAATTTCCGGCGGTATGATACCCAAGGTTGAGTGCTGTATTGATGCTATCAAGAAGGGTGTTCATAAAGTTATCATTATGGACGGAAGAGTGCCCCACGCACTCCTTATCGAGACCCTCACCGATGAGGGCGCAGGTACTATGGTAGCGGAGGATTTTTCCGATGACAATTAAAGATACCGACCTCAGATATATTGCCCATACCTACGGACGTTTTCCTCTTGTTATCAAAGAGGGCAAAGGCTCCCTTGCTTTTGATGAAAGCGGCAAACGATACATTGACCTTGCAACCGGTATTGCCGTCAATGCCTTCGGCTACTGCGACGAGGAATGGGCAAAGGCTGTGAATACACAGCTTACAACTCTTCAGCACACCTCAAACCTTTACTACACAGAGCCTTGCGCAGAACTTGCAAAAACTCTCTGTGATCGCACAGGTATGAGCAAGGTGTTCTTTTCCAATTCAGGCGCCGAAGCTAATGAATGCGCTATCAAAGCAGCAAGAAAATATGCCTCTCTTAATAAAGGCGCAGAGTATAATACCATCGTTACACTGAAAAACAGCTTCCACGGCAGAACCCTCACAACTCTTGCTGCAACAGGACAGGATACATTCCATAATGATTTCCTGCCTCTGACTCCGGGTTTTGTGTATGCCGAGGCTAACAACATATCTGACCTTGAAGAAAAGGTTAAGAATAATAAAACAGCGGCTATAATGTTCGAACTTGTGCAGGGCGAAGGGGGAGTAATGCCTCTTCAGAAAGCCTTTGTAGAGAAGATTGTGGAGCTTTCCCGCGAGTATAATCTTGTAACCGTTGTTGACGAGGTTCAGACAGGTAACGGACGCACAGGCTCCCTCTATGCTTTTGAGCAGTACGGCATAAGACCCGACGTAGTAAGTACTGCCAAGGGTCTGGGCGGCGGACTTCCCATAGGCGCCACAATGCTCTCTGAAAAACTCGCTGATATCTTTGCACCCGGTGACCACGGCTCAACTTTTGGCGGCAATCCCGTCTGCTGTGCAGGCGCTCTCAGCATTATTAACCGTATTGACGATGAACTTCTCTGTGACGTCCGCGCAAAGTCTCAGTACATCATAGATGAACTCACATCCTCAGAGGGTGTAATTTCAGTTGATGGTATGGGCCTTATGCTGGGTGTCAATACTAAAAGAAATGCTGATGATATTGTTAGGGAGTGTATGGAAAAAGGCGTGCTTGTTATCAAAGCAAAGCAGAAAGTCCGACTTTTACCTGCTCTTAATATTCCCTGGGATTTGCTCAGAGAAGCAGTTGATATACTGAAAAAAGTCTGCGAATCGGAGGATTAATATGACTGTAAAAACTGATGTAAAGGATTTCAAAGGCAAGAGTTTCCTCAAACTTCTTGACCTTACAACAGAGGAGATTACTGCACTTATCGACCTTTCAGCAGAGCTGAAAGCAATGAAAAAAGCAGGCGTTCCTCATAGATTCTGCGAGGGCAAAAATATTGCCCTGATTTTCGAAAAAACCAGCACTCGTACCCGTTGCGCTTTTGAAGTTGCAGCTCACGACCTCGGTATGAGCACTACCTATCTTGATCCCGATGCATCCCAGATCGGCAAGAAGGAGAGCATCGCCGACACCGCAAGAGTTCTCGGCAGAATGTACGATGGCATCGAGTACCGCGGTTTCGGTCAGGAAGTTGTTGAGAAACTGGCAGAACTTTCCGGCGTACCCGTATTCAACGGCCTCACCAATGAGTTCCATCCCACCCAGATTCTTGCTGATTTCCTCACAATCCGTGAGCATATCGGTGAACTCAGGGGCGTAAACTTCGTGTATATGGGCGATGCCCGCTACAATATGGGCAATTCCCTTATGGTGGGTTGTGCAAAGCTTGGTATGAACTTTACAGCATGTGCTCCCGAGAAATATTTCCCCGACAGTGAGCTTGTGGCAAAGTGTCAGGAGATTGCAAAGGAGACAGGTGCAACTCTTACTTTCGAAACAGACCCTGCAAAGGCAGTAGAAAACGCACAGGTCATCTACACAGACGTCTGGGTTTCTATGGGCGAGCCCGCAGAGGTATGGAAAGAGAGAATTGACGACCTTCTTCCTTATCAGGTGAACAAGGCTCTTATGTATAAAGCCGGTGAGGGTGCAGTATTTATGCACTGTCTGCCTGCATTCCACGACCTTAATACCGGTGTGGGCAAGCAGGTCGGTGAGCAGTTCGGACTTGATGCTCTGGAGGTTACCGATGAGGTCTTCGAGTCTCCTGCATCCATCGTCTTCGACGAGGCCGAAAACAGAATGCACACAATAAAAGCGGTGCTTTACGCATCAATGCACAATTAATCTGTACATCGTGGCGGTAACTTTTGTTGCCGCCACTTATTTTTGACGACTAAAAGTTAAATAAAAGTTTAAAATAAGCATTAATTTTCTTTACAAAAGCCCCCTTATGTAGTATTATTATATTAATTATAATAGTATTTATATGGGGGTGTTTTTAGTGGAACCTAAATACAAACGTGTCCTACTGAAACTTTCCGGTGAATCACTTGCCGGTAACCAAAAAAGCGGAATTGATTTTGATACAGTTCTGAATATTTGCGAGCCTATCAAAAAGTGCGTAGAAATGGGTGTCGAAGTTGCTATCGTTGTAGGCGGCGGCAATTTCTGGCGCGGCAGAACAAGCGGCAATATGGACCGTACACGCGCTGACCATATGGGAATGCTTGCAACTGCAATCAACGCTCTGGGTGTGTGCGATGCACTTGAGCAGCTTGGCGTTGATACCAGAGTACAGACTGCTATTTCCATGCGTGAGATTGCCGAGCCCTATATCCGCGGCAAGGCTGTCCGTCATCTTGAAAAGGGAAGAGTAGTGGTCTTCGGATGCGGTACAGGTAATCCCTTCTTCTCAACCGACTCCGCCGCATCTCTCCGTGCTGCTGAGATTGAGGCTGATATTATCCTCAAGGCAACTATGGTTGACGGTGTATATGATTGTGACCCCAAACTTAACGACAATGCTGTCAAGTACGATACACTCACTTTCGGTGAGGTTGTTGAGAAGCAGCTCAAAGTTATGGATGGTACAGCAGCAACAATGTGCCGCGAGAACGATATTCCCATTCTCGTTTTCAGCATTGACAGACCTATGAACATTTACGATGCTATCTGTGGTGAGAACATCGGTACCCTTGTAAAGTAATCATATCAGGAGGATAGAGTTATGAAAGAAATTATCAAAAAGTCAGAAGACACTATGCAGAGAAGAGTTGACCATCTGGAGAGCGAGTACCAGCGTATCCGCGCAGGCAGAGCAAATCCCGGTGTTCTTGATAAAGTATTGGTTGACTATTACGGAACTCCCACACCTGTTCAGCAGCTGGCAGCAGTTAACGTTGCCGAGGCTCGTACACTTACAATCCAGCCTTGGGATGCATCTGTGCTCCGCGGTATCGAGAAGGCTATCCAGACATCTGATATCGGCATCAATCCCCAGAACGACGGCAAGTGTATCCGTCTGGTATTTCCTCCTCTTACCGAGGATAAGCGTAAGGAAATCGTAAAGGATGCCGCACGTATGGCAGAGGATTCTAAAGTTCAGGTGCGTAACGAGCGCAGAGATGTTATTGACGCTCTCAAGAAAATGAAGAAGGATTCCGAGATTACCGAGGATGACCTTGAGGTCGGTCTTGAGAAGGTACAGAAGATTACCGATAAATTCATCAAGCGCATCGACGAGCTCTGTGCCGCAAAGCAGAAAGAAATTATGGAGATTTAATTATGTCGGCTCTTTTTAATCGACGTAGTAAAAAACAGCGGAAGGACGAGAATATCGTCCTTCCTCAGCATATCGGCATAATTATGGACGGAAACGGTCGCTGGGCAAAGCTTCGCGGACTTCCCCGAAGTGCCGGCCACACCTACGGCGCACAGAATTTCCGTACCATCGCCCGATATTGCAGTAACATCGGCATTAAGTATCTCACGGTGTATGCCTTTTCCACCGAGAACTGGAAACGTCCCGAAGACGAGGTTAATGCTTTGATGAAACTCTTCAAGCAGTACTTAAACGAAGCTCTCACTGATTTCAAGGATGATGACATTGTCGTCCGCTTTATCGGTGATACCACTGCATTCAGCAGCGAACTTCAGGAACTCATCCGCCGTACTGAAGAGGAGTCCCGGGAACGTACCGGAATGGTTCTCAATATTGCAATGAATTACGGCAGCCGTGATGAGCTTGTAATGGCAACAAAGTCTATTGCACAGCGTGTTAAAAGCGGCGAAATTGATATTGACAGCATTGATGAAGAACTCATCAGCAATGCTCTTTATACTGCCGGTCAGCCTGACCCTGACCTGGTAATACGTCCCAGCGGTGAGTACCGCATTTCAAATTTCCTTTTGTGGCAGTCAGCATATACAGAGTTTGTAATTATGCAGAAGCTCTGGCCTGATTTTTCCACCGACGATTTGGACGAGGCTATCCGCCTTTATTCAAATCGTAACAGACGCTTCGGAGGCGTTTGATTTTTATTATGATGGGGGTTTTTAGATGAAAACTCGAATTATCTCAGGAGCTATCGGTGTAGTTTTATGTATCCTTATCTTTATATTCGGTGAGATGTTTCCGTGGATATTTGCAGTTGCACTGGCTATTGTCAACGCAATTATGACAGCAGAATTTTTAACTGCAAAGAAAATCCATAAACAACTCCCGATACTTATTCTTACATTATTATTTTCAGTTTCTATGCCTTTGGCTGCCTGTACCTCCCTCTGGTATCTGCCGATTTTCCTGTATTCCTTCCTTATCTTTGTGCTTCTTGTGATCATTAGGGGAAAGGTTTCTGTTGGCGATATCACCTTTGCTTATTCAGGCACAATGCTCATTACACTTTCAATGTCCTGCTTTACATATCTCGTATGCAAAAGCGGTGGATGGCATACCTTCTATGCGGTTATGGGACTTATCGGTCCTTGGTGTGCCGACACCTGTGCTTATTTCTCAGGCAGATTTCTGGGCAAACATAAACTCAGTCCCGTTATCAGCCCCAAGAAAACAGTTGAAGGTGCAATTGGCGGCGGTTTAGGTGCCATAGCAGGTTGTATGTTGGCTGGTCTTATATTCCAGTTTATTGTATATCGTAATATGCACGTCAACTATCTTGCGCTTCTTCTGATAGGTGTGTACTGTGCATTTATTTCTGTTTGCGGTGATTTGATTTTTTCAGCTATCAAACGCGAATGTTCTATAAAGGACTACGGTTCAATAATGCCCGGCCACGGCGGACTTCTCGACAGATTCGATTCAGTTCTTTTCTGTACTCCGTTTGTGTTCCTTCTTTCACAGACCTGGGGTCTTATCAGTGTATAATATTCTTCAGGTCAGATAATATAAGGTTGTGATTATATGACAGAGTGTATGTCCATACTGGGCAGTACAGGTTCAATAGGTACCCAGACCCTGGATGTAGCGCGTAAGCATAATATGAAGGTCTGCGCACTTACCGCCCATAGTAATGTAAAGATGATGGAGGAGCAGATAAGAGAGTTCTCTCCCGCACTTGCAGTAATGTATGATGAAGCCTCTGCTGCTGATCTGAAGCAGCGTGTCAGCGACACTTCCACTACTGTACTTGCAGGAATGGAGGGTCTTCTTGAGGCATCTTCAATGAAAGAGGCGGATACCGTCCTCAACTCTCTTGTCGGTATGGTCGGTCTTCAGCCCACCCTTGCAGCGGCTGAAGCCGGTAAAAATATAGCTCTCGCCAATAAGGAAACTCTGGTTGCAGGCGGAGAACTTGTAATGAACACCGTGAAAAAGAACGGCGTAAAGCTCCTTCCTGTTGACAGTGAGCACAGCGCCATCTTCCAGTGCCTTCAGGCTTGTCCTGACCATAAGTTTCTCCGTAAACTTATCCTTACAGCATCAGGCGGTCCTTTCTTCGGCAAAAAGCGTGAGGAACTGGGCAGTGTCACCATCAAAGAAGCTTTGAATCATCCCAACTGGTCAATGGGTGCCAAAATCACCATTGACTCCGCCACAATGATGAACAAAGGCCTCGAGATAATAGAAGCACGCTGGCTTTTTGATATGCCCGGTGATAAGATAGACGTTGTTGTACACCGACAGAGTATCATACATTCCCTGGTGGAGTTTTCTGATTACTCCGTACTTGCACAGCTTGGTAATCCTGATATGAGGATACCCATTCAGTACGCCCTCACTTATCCCGAGAGATATGAGTCTTCCGTTAAACCTCTTTCGCTTTATGAGGTGGGAACTATGACTTTTGCAGAGCCTGATTACGACACCTTCCAGTGTCTCAAAGCTTGCAAGCGGGCTCTCGAAATAGGCGGCACATCACCTGCAATAGCAAACGGTGCAAACGAGGTAGCCAATGCGCTTTTCAGGGAGGGAAAGATTTCCTTCCTCAGAATCGGTGAACTTGTCAGCGGCGCCGTAGAGGAGTTGGCACCAACAGAACTCAGGACTCTTGAGGATGTGCTTAGTGCCGACAGACTTGCCCGGGAATACGTGCTTTCCACTATCTAATACTTCATAGGAGAGATTCCATTGGTCATAATTGGCAACATATTAACCACAGCAGGACTTATAATTATAGGAGTCCTGCTTTTTGAACTTATTATCTTTTTCCACGAAGGCGGCCATTTTGTGTCAGCCAAGCTCTCAGGTGTCAAAGTCAATGAGTTTGCTCTGGGTATGGGTCCCAAGCTTTTCTCTTTCACAAAAGGTGAAACCACCTATTCGTTGAGACTTCTGCCCATCGGCGGCTTCTGCGCTATGGAGGGTGAGGACGAAGATAGTGAAAATCCCCGTGCTTTCAATAATGCAAAGCTTTACAAGCGTCTCATTATCGTAGTCGCAGGCGCAGTTATGAATATTGTCCTGGGTCTTATATTTATGACAATTCTCCTTTTTCCCGGAGATACACTTGATTCACGCCAGATAGCACTTTTCGTTCCCAATTCCTATTCTGCAAGCTGCGGATTGCAGGTGGGGGATACAATCACCTCCGTGAATGGCTACAAAATCAATAATTCCATGGACTTTTCCTATTCGCTGGCTAAGCTTAAGGTTGTTGATGCAGACGGCACCACCTTGCAGATTTATCGTCAGGATGGAGCCAATTACATTATGGATAATCTTTCTCTGGTATCAACTGCTGACGAGTTTGCGGCGATGACAGTGGGAGAGTACTATGATTACGCCGCAGATTACACCGACAGAATCCATTCTGCCCGTACCAAGGGCGAGGTGGATGAGATAATCGGTGAGTTTTATGAGTATATTTCTGATCGTTATCCCAAGGAGAATTTTGCACTTCCTCAAATAGTTGAGAAAGAAACCCGACAGAGATTCCGTGCAGATATGACGGTGCTTCGCGGCGGTGAAAAGGTTCAGCTTGAAGATGTTGATTTCTATACCTTTACAACAGCAGACAAACCCGATTCTCCCCAGATGTCCATCGACTTCTACACAGAAGCCAGAGATAAAAACTTCTTCAGTTTCTTTGGTGATGTTGGCAGTCAGACAGTATCCGTTGTCAGAATGGTTATTGACTCTCTTGTAGGTCTTGTGCGCGGTGATTTCGGATTTACTGATGTTTCCGGTCCCATCGGTGCCACCAAGGCAACAGTTGAGGTTGCTTCCGAGAGTCTCAAGTCAGGCTTTGGCAATGCAGTACTCAGCATTGTTTATGTAATGATGGTTATTACCGTAAACCTTGGTGTTGTCAATATGCTTCCTTTCCCGGCCCTTGATGGCGGACGTTTTGTATTCCTTCTTATTGAAGGAATTTTCAGAAAGCCCATCCCCAGAAAGGTAGAGGCTATCGTTAATGCGGTCGGACTTGTGTTATTACTGATATTTATGCTGATTATATCCGTAAAGGATATCTGGCAGTTATTTATATGAGGTGTTTTTTATGGCATCAAAAATTAGAGTTAAAGCAGGTAACGTTGAGATAGGCGACGGTGCTCCTATATCTGTCCAGTCTATGCTCAATACCCCGGCAGAAGATATTGAGGCAAGTGTCCTTCAGGCAAGACATCTTGAGGCTTCCGGATGCGAGATTATCCGTGCTGCTGTGCCTTCTGTGCAGTGTGTTAATCTGATTTCTGCTCTCAAGGAAGCAGTTTCGGTTCCCATTGTTGCCGATATTCATTTTGATTATAAGATAGCTCTTGAATGCGTGGCAGCAGGAGTCGACAAAATCCGCATCAACCCCGGCAATATCGGAGATGACAGTCGCGTAAAAGCAGTTGCCGATGCCTGCCGAAGCAGGAATATCCCTATCCGTATCGGTGTGAACTCAGGTTCTCTTGAGAAATCTATTCTTGCGAAATACGGACATCCCACCGCAGAGGCACTGTGTGATAGTGCACTCTATCATGCATCACTTCTTGAAAAATTTGATTTTCATGATATAGTTCTTTCCATGAAGTCATCCACAGTTACCACTATGGTGGATGCATACAGACTTGCCGCAGAGAGATGTGATTATCCTCTGCATCTTGGAGTCACCGAGGCAGGTACAGAATTCGGCGGACTTATCAAATCTGCCGCAGGTATAGGTACTCTCCTTATGGAGGGAATAGGCGATACCATAAGAGTATCCCTTACCGCTGACCCCGCCCGCGAGGTTCTGGCAGGTAATGAACTCCTCAAAGCTGTTGGCAAGCGTACAGGAGGTATTACCTTTGTATCCTGTCCTACCTGCGGAAGAACAAAGATCGATCTCATCGGTCTTGCCAATGAAATCCAGACCAGACTCAGCGGTGTCGAGAAGGACATCACTGTTGCAGTTATGGGCTGTGCAGTCAACGGCCCAGGCGAAGCAAAGGAAGCTGACCTTGGTGTAGCAGGCGGTGACGGTTGCGGTCTTATCTTCAAAAAAGGCGAGATTCTCTACAAAGTTCCTGAGAATGAAATCGTGGCTTGCTTACTTAAAGAAATAGAGAAATTGTAACATATAAATCTTGAACGAATAGTTTTAAGATAAATAGAATTAATGCGGAGAAATTGAATGAATACATTAAAGGATTTTTTAGATAAATACACTACTGCCGAAGTGAGGCTGTCCGATGCCCTCACTCTCGGCGAATTGAGTAAAGTCAATATCAATAAAGAAAAGCGTACAGTTACTTTTACTGTACGCTTTAGTGAGTTTATAGAGTCAAAGGAACTGAGAAAATGCGAGAAGCTGCTGCGTGATAGTGAGCTTAACCTGAATTCAGTGAGAATTGCTCCCATTTATCCTGCGGATGCCTTCACTCCCGAGAGTTTCTCATCTGTTCTGGATGAACTCAAAAGACGTATTCCTGCTGCTTCGGCTATTCTTGAGGGAGCCACAGCGACAGTAGGTCTTGACAAAATCACCGTAGAAATCTTTCACGGCGGCGAAATAATGCTCCATTCACTCAAAGCTGACGCTGAAATCCAGAGGATAATCACAGAAATGTTTTCTCTCAACCTCTCTGTTGAGTTTTCTGGTGTTACCGCTCTGAGTGCGGACGATGACGCATACCAGGATAATATCCGCAATTATGAGGAAAGCATCAGACGCAAAGCCCTTGAGGAATATATGGAAGAGGAGAGTAACTACTCCACCGCCGAGCAGATTAGCCGCGATATTGAGGTCCGCGAGGGCAGCTCGCTCTATCCCTCTATATATCCGGGGTCATCCAAGCCTTTGTGGGGAAGAGTTTTCAAGACAAAAACCCAGCCCATAAACACCCTTTCCTTCGATAGCGGCAGAGTGTGCGTATGGGGCGATATCTTCAGTATGGAGACCAAAACCACCAAGTCCGGCGACAAGAATATTATCACTATCTATATTACCGACTATACAAGCTCTGTTATAGTCAAGGTTTTTGCACCTATTGCAGAGTGCAAACCTCTCGAGGCGCTCAAAAAAGGTATGACCATTGTTGTCAAGGGCGACTATGAGCTTGACCCGTTTATGAAAGAGTATGTTATCGGTTGTCGCTCCATAATGACAGCGGATAAATTTAACATTGTAGATAACGCAGAGAAGAAGCGAGTAGAACTTCATCTGCATACCAATATGTCCGCTCTGGATGCTCTGACTCCCGCATCCGAGCTTATCAATCGTGCTGCCGCATGGGGACATCCCGCTATTGCCATTACCGACCATGGCGTAGCACAGGCCTTCCCCGATGCTATGAATGCCGCAGAGAAACTTGAGAAAAACGGCAAGGAAATCAAAGTTATTTATGGTACAGAGGCATATTTTGTCAATGATATCGTAAATGTTGTAGACGGCAGAAAGGACGAACCTTTCAGCGGTGAATTTGTGTGCTTCGACCTGGAGACCACAGGTCTCTCAGCCAACAAAAACCGCATTATCGAAATCGGTGCAGTACTTATCCGGGACGGAGTAACAGTTGATACTTTCTCAACATTCGTCAATCCCGGTACAGCAATTCCTGCCAAAATCACAGAGCTTACAGGTATCAGTGATTATATGGTTGAGGATGCCCCCGATGAAGAAACTGCCGTCAGGGATTTTCTTCAGTTCATAGGGGACAGGGTGCTTGTTGCTCACAACGCTCCCTTCGATATGTCTTTCCTCAGAGCCGCCTGCAAGCGTATGGGAGTTGAGAGGGAATTTACCTCTGTTGACACCGTTGCAATATCCAGAGCAATTCTCAGCGATATCAAAAACTGCAAACTGGACACTGTGGCAAAGTATCTGAGACTTCCCGAGTTCAATCATCACCGCGCCTGCGATGATGCAGAGGTTCTCTCGAAGATTTATGTAAATCTTATGGGTCGTCTTGAGACCGACTTCGGTATCAAATCCACAGCGCAGATTAATACAGGTATATCGGGAGGAGATTTCAAGAAACTTCCCATGTATCACCAGATTATCCTTGTCAAGAATCAGACAGGACTCAAGAATCTGTATAAACTTATTTCTTACGGACACCTTGATTATTTCTATAAAAAGCCCAGGGTTCTCCGCTCGGTGCTTGATAAGCATCGCGAGGGTCTCCTCATAGGCTCCGCTTGTGAGGCGGGCGAACTTTACAAAGCCGTATTCCTCGGCAAACCCGAGGGTGAACTCAAGGAGATAGCATCCTATTATGATTACCTTGAGATTCAGCCTGACGGCAACAATATGTTTATGCTCCATAAAGGAGACGTTAAGGATATCGAAACACTTCACGATATCAACCGAACCATTATCCGCCTCGGCGAGGAGCTGGGAAAACCCGTTGTAGCTACCTGCGACGTGCATTTCCTTGACCCCCATGATGCAGATTACAGAAGGATCCTTCAGGCAGGACAGGGATACAGCGATGTTGATAATCAGGCACCCCTGTACCTGAGAACCACCGCAGAAATGCTCAAAGAGTTTCAGTATCTCGGAGAGAAGAAAGCCTACGAGGTCGTAGTAGAAAACACCAATAAAATTGCTGATATGATAGAGAAGGTGCGACCCATTCCCAAGGGCACGTTCCCACCATTTATCGACGGCGCCGAGAAGGAACTCAACGAGATTTCCTGGCAGAGAGCCAAAGAAAAATACGGTGACCCTCTCCCTGAAATTGTTCAGAAACGACTTGAAAAGGAACTTTATTCAATTAATACATACGGCTTCTCCGTGCTTTATATGACGGCCCAGAAACTTGTTGCAAACTCTGAAAAACACGGATATCTTGTAGGTTCCCGAGGCAGTGTAGGCTCCTCTTTCGTTGCCACCATTTCGGGTATCTCCGAGGTTAACCCTCTCTGTCCTCACTATATCTGTCCCAAGTGTAAGTACAGCGAATGGATAGAGGACGGAAGCGTAGGTTCAGGTTTTGACCTGCCTCCCAAGGATTGTCCTGTCTGCGGAGAAAAACTCCAGCAGGACGGACACGAAATTCCCTTTGAAACCTTCCTCGGTTTCAAGGGAGACAAGACCCCTGATATCGACCTTAACTTCAGCGGTGAGTATCAGTCCAGCTCACATCGTTATACAGAGGAACTTTTCGGAAAAGACAACGTTTTCAAAGCTGGTACAATTTCAACATTGGCAGACAAAACTGCTTTCGGATACGTCAAGAAGTTTGAGGAGGAGAGAGGACTCCGTCTCAGCAAAGCCGAAGAGGAACGTCTCTCAAAAGGCTTCACCGGTGTTAAACGTACCACAGGTCAGCATCCCGGCGGAATGGTAGTTGTGCCCCGCGGCATGGAGGTTTACGACTTCTGTCCCGTCCAGCACCCTGCTGACGATTCGGGCTCTGATAATATCACAACTCACTTCGACTTCCATTCCATCCATGATACTATCTGTAAGCTGGATGAGCTTGGACACGATGTTCCCACAATTTACCACTATCTTGAGGAGTTTACAGGAATACCCGTTATGGATGTTCCTATGAACGACCCCGACGTTATGTCACTCTTTACTTCACCTGCTGCTCTGGGTGTTACAAAGGAAGATATCGACTCGGAAACAGGTACGTTCTCCCTTCCTGAGGTAGGTACATCCTTCGTTCGCCAGATGCTTATTGAGGCACAGCCCAAGACCTTCTCCGACCTTCTGCAGATTGCAGGTCTTTCTCACGGTACCGACGTATGGATTGGCAACGCCGCAGACCTTATCAATAACGGCACCTGCACCATTTCCGAAGTTATCGGTACACGAGACTCCATTATGACATATCTTATGCATAAGGGAATGGACCCCTCAAAATCCTTCAAGATTATGGAGATTGTCCGTAAGGGTAACGCCACAAAGCTTCTCACCGAAGATGATATCCAGGAGATGCGAGACCACAATGTACCCCAGTGGTATATCGACTCCTGTATGAAGATTAAATATATGTTCCCCAAGGCTCACGCCGCAGCATATATGATTTCAACCCTGCGTCTCGGATGGTACAAGGTACACAGACCTCTTGAGTACTATGGTGCCTACTTCTCTGTGCGTGGAGATGATTTTGACGGTGTTACTGCAATAAGAGGTAAACAGGCCGTCGAGATGAAGATGCAGATGATTAAGCAGAAAGGCTTCGAAGCTACCGCCAAGGAAAAGACTGAGGTTGCAACACTTCAGATTATCAATGAGATGCTTGCCCGCGGCATAGAGCTTCTGCCTGTTGATTTGTACAAATCAAAAGCAAAAACCTTTGTTATAGAAGACGGCAAACTCCGTCTGCCCTTCAGTTCAATTTCAGGAATCGGCTTGTCCGCAGCGATTTCTCTGGAAGAAAACGGCAAATCAGGAGAATATTTTTCAATTGAGGAGCTTCAGCAGAAAACAAAGGTAACAAAAGCGGTTGTGGAAGCCCTTCGTGAGCTGGGTGCTCTCAAGGGAATTCCCGAAAGCTCACAGATATCTCTGTTTGAGGGATTCTGATTATGAAAATTACAGGAGGTGCGGAAATTGAAGTTTAAAATATTCACATTCGGATGCAAGGTGAATCAGTACGAGTCCGAGCAGATGAGAGAACTCTTTACAGACAAAGGCTTTGAATATACAGAAACAGACTCGGATGCCGACATATTTATTGTCAATTCCTGTGCCGTAACCTCAATCAGCGAAGGAAAATGCCGTCGGTTTCTTGGACGACTTCGCAGAAATCACCCTGATTCGGTAATTGTCCTTACGGGTTGTATGTCCCAGGCATTTCCGCGGAAATATGAAAATTTCGAAGCCTGTGATGTAGTCACAGGCAACACAAGCCGACATCTTGTGTTAAGCCTTACACAAGATTATATAAACACTAAAGAGAAAATCATCGACATCCGCGACCACGACAGAAAAAACGGAGAATTCGAAGCGTCATCGGTCTGCAGTTTCTCCGAGCGCACCAGGGCATATCTGAAAATTGAGGACGGATGCGACCGCTTCTGTTCCTACTGCATAATTTCTTATGCCCGAGGCAGAGTGCGTTCAAAATCCATAGAAGATATTTGCAGCGAAGTGAATGCCCTTTCTCAAAAGGGATATACCGAAATTGTGCTTGTGGGTATAAATCTTTCCAAGTACGGCACAGATATCGGATATAATCTCTGCGATGCAGTCGAGGCGGTGGCGCAGTATAATGGTGTCAGGAGAATTCGCCTCGGCTCTCTTGAACCCGAACTGCTTACTGATGATATTCTCACAAGGCTCTCAAAGGTCCAAAAGTTCTGTCCGCAGTTTCATTTGTCTCTCCAGAGCGGTTGTGATGCAACTCTGAAGCGGATGAATCGCCACTACAACTCAGCAGAATTCAGAGAAATAGTTGATAAAATCAGGTCGCTTTTTATCAACCCGTCATTCACTACGGATGTTATGGTGGGTTTCCCCGGTGAAGATGAAAAAGAATTTGAAGAATCACTTAAGTTCGTATCGTCTCTCGGCTTTGCCAAGGTTCATGTGTTTCCTTATTCCCGCCGAAGCGGCACCGTTGCTGACAGGATGCCTCTCCAGCTTCCGAAAGCCGTGAAGGACACCCGTGCGGCACTGATGATTAATGAAACAGAAATCAGCAGAACTGAATTTATGAATTCTCAAATCGGTACCGAGACAGAAGTTCTTTTCGAGAGAATGTGTGATGCTGATTATTGCGAGGGATATAGTATCAATTATATTCCTGTGAAGGTTAAAGTCAGCGATACCGGCTTTTGCCATAAAATAAAGCGGGTCAGGCTTATTCGTGTTGAGGGTGACTACATAATCGGTGAATTTACTGAATAGTCCTGAACACTTCCATGGTTTCGGCTGCAGCTTCGTTATGTAGTGCACTGTAATCGTAAATCATATATCCGTCATATTTGTATTTTCTTAACAGCTCAAGCTGATTTTTTAGCTCTGAGCTGTTGTTTTTCCAGGTTCCGGAGTCTGCATCGCTGCCTGCCTTGTATGCTCCGAGTCCCACATATACCTTAATCTTGCTGTGATAATCAAGTTCGCTCCATTTAACAATGCTTTCTTCAAATGATAGGGCAGGATTGTCAATGGAGTAATACATCTGAGGACATATGTAGTCAGCATAGCCTGCACTTTCGCACCAGGAGATTACATCAGCACTGATGTTTTCGTTATTCTGAAAATTTCCCTGAGGTGCAATACCAAACTGTATGTTGGGATTAATCTGCTTTATGCTCAGATAAATTTCAGAGAGCATCAGGTTGATGTTGTTTTTTCTCCACTCATTCAGCCACAGCGATTCGCTGGTGTTGGGAAACGCCTTGCGATACTCTTCGTAATCAGCTTTGTCAAAATTTCCGCAGTCCTCGGGATAGAAGTAATCGTCAAATTGAATTCCGTCAACGTCGTAATTCCTGACTATTTCCTCAACGCCTTTTCTTACGATTTCCCTTGTGGCTTTTTTTGCAGGGTTCAGGTATTTTCCGCTTTCAGTCTCGTATCCTATGTCATCGGTATAATAAGGGTTTGACTTTGCAAGGTCTTTGGGTGTTGTGGAGGTTGCAACCCTGTACGGGTTTATCCATGCGTGGATTTTCAGTCCTGCTGTGTGACAAGCCTTACAAAGATACTCGAGTGCATCGTAGTTGACATCCTCACCCTGAACTCCTGACAGAATATGGGAAGCGGGGTAAACATCGGATTTGTACAGAGCGTCGCTGAAAGGTCTCACCTGAAAAATCAGCGTGTTTATGCCGAAGTCTTTGGCATCAGCAATTATTTTATCAATCTTTTTTCTGAAACTTTCAAAACTTCTGTCGCTACCTGTCATATCTAGGCTTATATATGAAACCCACATGCCCCGCATTTCAGAGTCAGTGTCAGTATTTGGCGCAGAGGTGCTTTTGCCCTCTGTACCTTTGTGGCGAAACCCGACAGAGCATACCGCAACACTGACAATAAGGAATGCAATACATATAATCATCACTGAATTGATTTTAATTCTCATTTTAACCTCCGGAGGTAGTTATGCCCTGGTACTGTGAATATCTGTTGTTTTATCTTTCAATAATCAGCATTATATCGGTATTTGTCACCATATACGACAAACAAGCGGCAAAGCGACGTAAACGACGCATACCCGAAAAAACGCTCCTTACAATCAGTGCACTGGGCGGCGGCGTATCTATGCTTGCCACAATGCTCATCATACGCCACAAAACCAGACATCTGAAATTTATGTTGGGAATCCCTGTGATTATTCTTTTACATATTTTGCTGATACTTTTAATATTCTTCCTGCTGAGGTAATTATGAAAGAGACATTAAGCTTTGTTGTAGATGAGTCTTACAACGGTAAAAAAGCAGGAGTATTTCTCCGTGTGGTCTGCGGACTTTCAGCCAGAACCCTTGCGGTTCTTAAACGAAATCCCGGCTCAATAACCAGAAGCGGTGAAGTTCTCCGTACAGTTGATATCCTGAACAAGGGCGATGTTATAGAAATTAACCTTCCTCAGGAGAACAACTCAATTCTGCCAATTGAAGGCAAACTTGATATACTTTACGAAGATGCATACTTGCTTATAGTGAATAAACCGCCTTCAACCCCTGTCCATCCGGTAAAGAAACACCAGGAGGATACTCTTGCAAACTTTGTTGCATATAAGTATAGCGGTGAGGGAGAGGGCTTTGTTTTCAGAGCGGTTAACCGTCTTGACAGCGATACCTCGGGAGCGGTAATAATCGCAAGAAACCGTCACATAGCCTCCATAATGCAAAAGTCTGAGGTAGAGAAACATTATATCGCAATATGCCACGGAGCAGTTTATGAGCCCGATACAATAAATCTTCCGATGGGTCTCAGGGAAGACAGCAAAATTGTCCGTTGCGTCACACCTTCGGGAAAAAGTGCAGTAACTCACTATAATCCCATAGTCACTTACGAGGACAGAACAATGCTTGACATTAATCTTGAGACAGGCAGAACACATCAGATAAGATGCCATATGTCTCACATAGGACACCCGCTTATTGGGGATGACCTCTACGGAGGAAATCTTGATGAAATATCACGGCAAGCACTTCATTGCCATACGGTTTCATTCACTCATCCCATAAGCGGCAAAAGAATTGATGTCGTGGCACCATTACCTGAAGATATGTCGAGCCTCATACCTGAAACAAATATTTCATAAATTTTAAGCCGCGTGAAATAACGCGGCTTTTTCTTATATTTTGCTTTTCTCTTTTTTATTTACGCCTTTGATTCCGCCCAATGCACCAGATACCCACAGTACTCCGAGACGCAGTAGTGTCAGATATGAGAGGGTATCTTTGGTAGATGCCATACCAATGGAAAAACTTATGGTAAAAATAATCAGTCCGCATACAGAGCCCCACATAAGTCCTCGACTCCTGATAATTCTTGATGCTGTATATCCGCCTGTGAATGCCCCCGCGGCAGATATTCCGATACCTGCAAAGGGCAGAACACTGTATGGAACTTTCCCTGCCACAAGGAGTAAAAGCGCTTCAATGCACAGAAGCAGGAATATAACAGCACCGGCGGCTATCGTTGAAAGAGTCAATGCCTTTAAGTAAAGAGAGAATCCGGAATTTGCGATGGTTGTTTTAATAGCTTTCAAAATAAAAATCCCCTGAAATATATTCTGGTAAAATATATTTCAGAGGATAATGTTTTATTACACTATTTAATTATTTATCTTTGGGAGCTTTCTTCTCAGCCTTCTTCTGAGCCTTTTCCTCAGCCAGACGCTTCTTTTCTTCTTCTGCACGAGCAATAGCTGTGTCGTTGGAGTAGATGCACCATTTCTTGAATCTGAGTTTTACTCGGTCAGAGCCGGTCTCAATGATGAACTCGTCATCCTCATCACGAACAGCAACAACCTTACCTGTGATGCCGCCGATAGTGGTGATATCGTCGCCGATATTGATGTTTTTCTTGAGTTCTTCTTCCTGCTTTTTCTTCTTGGAGCTGGGTCTGATCATAATGAAGTAGAGAGCAGCAAAGAGAAGTACGTAAACAATGAGAATGGGCCATGAGCCGCCGCCAAGGCAACCGCCTGCATTTTCAGCACCCTGTGCTGCAGTGTCGGCAGCAGGCATAAGAAGGGGGATAAAATTTACAAGATTAGTAATCATTTCTAGTTTCCTTTCATAAAGACAATATATAAATTATACCAATAATAAATTAATAAATCAAGTGATATTTGATTTATTATATACGTTTGCCGATTATATCCTTTTTCTCTCTGTAAAATTCATCAAATCGGTCATTCTCAAGAGCCTCACGGATATCCTCCATCAGCTTGTTGTAGAATCTCAGATTGTGAATAACAGCAAGGCGAAGTCCCAGAGCCTCCTGAGCCTTCTGCAGATGTCTTATATATGCTCTGGAGAAGTTTCTGCATGCAAAGCAGTCGCACTCGGGGTCGATGGGGCTTTCGTCCCTTTCATATTTTGCGTTGGAAATATTGATAATACCCTGACTTGTGAACAGATGACCGTGACGGGCATTTCTGCTGGGCATTACGCAGTCGAAAAGGTCAACGCCTCTTCTCACACCTTCAAGAATATTCAGCGGTGTTCCAACACCCATCAGATATCTGGGTCTGTCCTTTGGCATAAAAGGTTCCACCGCCTCAATGATTTCGTACATAACCGAGGCTTCTTCGCCGACAGCGAGACCGCCGATAGCATAACCGGGGAGATCAAGCTCGCTTATCATCTTCATATTTTCAACTCTGAGGTCTTTATAGGTAGCACCCTGATTGATACCGAAGAGAAGCTGCTCGGTGTTGACTGCAATTTCTTCTCTCTTGAGACGCTCAAGCTCTGCGTGGCATCGTTTGAGCCATCGCACAGTCATCTCCGATGATTTCTTGGCATAGGAGTATTCAGCGGGATTTTCCACACACTCATCAAAAGCCATAGCGATGGTAGAGCCCAGGTTTGCCTGAATTCTCATACTCTCCTCAGGGCCCATGAATATCTTTCTGCCGTCAATATGAGATGCAAAGGTTACGCCTTCTTCTTTGATGTTGCGAAGCTTTGCCAGAGAAAAAACCTGAAAACCGCCGCTGTCTGTGAGGATGGGACCGTCAAAACCCGTGAACTTTCTCAGTCCTCCCATATCTCTGACAACTTCATCACCGGGACGAAGGTGCAGATGATATGTGTTGCAAAGCTGTACCTGACATCCTATGTCTTTAAGGTCAAAGGCAGAGAGACCGCCTTTGATGGCGCCCGCTGTGGCAACATTCATAAAGCAGGGTGTCTTAACAGTGCCGTGGGGAGTGTTGAATTCACCGAGTCTGGCATTTTCATTTTTCTTTATAACTTTAAACATAGCAATTCACCATTATCTGAATATAAGTTAAATAATCATCATTGAGTCGCCGAAGGAGAAGAATCTGTACTCTTCTTTTACTGCTTCCTTATAGGCGTTCATTGTGTTGTCGTAACCTGCAAAAGCTGAAACCAGCATAATCAGAGTGCTTTCAGGGAGATGGAAGTTGGTGATAAGTCCGTCAAGCACCTTGAATTCGTAAGGGGGATAAATAAAAATATCCGTATTTTTGTCACAGGCAACAAGTTCGCCGAAATCTCTCGCTACACTTTCAAGTGTACGGGTGGTTGTGGTGCCAACAGCAATAACCCTGCCGCCGTTTTCCTTTGTGCGCTTGATGGCATCAACTGTTTCCTGCGAAACGGTAAAATGCTCACTGTGCATAATGTGGTCTGTAATTTCGTCTTCCTTGACAGGTCTGAAAGTACCCAGTCCCACGTGGAGTGTTACATAAGCGGTCTCAACGCCCATTGCTCTTATGTCATCAAGAAGTTCTTCGGTGAAGTGAAGTCCTGCGGTAGGTGCCGCGGCTGAACCTATGGGGTCACTGTAAACGGTCTGGTATCTCTCGTTGTCTTTGAGCGTTTCTTTTATGTAAGGGGGGAGAGGCATCTGTCCGATTTTATCAAGAGCGGTATAGATGTTTTCTTCACACTCAAAACGTATGATTCTGATACCTTCCTCTCCGATATCCTCGATTTTTCCTTTCATAATTCCGGAGAAATCAAACTCTTTGCCAATCTTTGCTTTTTTACCGGGCTTTACAAGTGTCTCCCAGCAGTTGTTCTCAATCTGCTTGAGAAGCAGAAATTCCACAGAACTTCCGGTGTCAACCCTGTTACCGAAAATTCTGGCGGGGATAACCCTGGAGTTGTTCATTACCAGCAGGTCGCCTTTTCTCAGATAATTACGGATATCAAAGAAATGATTGTGGCTGATTTCGCCTGTGGCTTTGTTGAGGACAAGCATTCTGGATGTGTCTCGTTTCTGGAGAGGAGTCTGAGCGATTAATTCCTCGGGTAAATCGTAATAAAATTCTGATTTTTTCATTATAATTCCTTTCGGGAAATAAGCATAAAAAGTGCTTAAAATATGGTGTATATTAATTGACAAGATATCCGCCAAGTAGTATAATCAGCAATAGTGGGTTTATATTTGCATTTTTTCAGCGAATTATTTTGCCTTACTAATAATATAATATATCGAAGAAAAACACAACCTTATTTTGTGTTTTTTTCAGGAGGTTTTTATGAAGAAATATAAAGTTGGTATTATTGGTGCCACAGGTATGGTTGGTCAGAGATTTGCAATGCTTCTTGAGGACCACCCCTGGTTCGAGGTTACTTGCCTTGCCGCAAGTGCAAGAAGCGCAGGTAAGACATACCGTGAGTGCGTAGAGAGCCGTTGGGTAATGGAGAGACCCATCCCTGAGAATATGGCTGACCTTGTTATCAAGGATGCTGCTGATATCGATGAGGTTGTAAAGCTTGTTGACTTCTGCTTCTGCGCAGTTGATATGAAGAAAGAGGAAATCAAGGCTCTTGAGGAGGCTTATGCCAAGGCAGAGTGCCCCATTATTTCCAACAACTCCGCTCATCGTCACACACCCGACGTACCTATGATTATCCCCGAGATTAATGCAGACCACGCAAAGGTTATCGAGTCACAGAGAAAGCGTCTCGGTACAAAGCGCGGCTTTGTTGCTGTTAAGTCCAACTGCTCACTCCAGAGCTATGTTCCCGCAATTCATCCTCTGATGCAGTTCGGCGTTGACAAGGTTCTCGCTTGTACTTATCAGGCTATCTCCGGTGCAGGCAAAACCTTCGAGCGTTGGCCCGAAATGGTAGACAACATTATTCCTTATATCGGCGGCGAAGAGGAGAAATCCGAGCTTGAGCCTCTGAAAATCTGGGGTAAGGTTGAGGGCGACGAGATTGTAAACACAACCGACATCGCTATTACTTCACAGTGCCTCCGTGTTCCCGTATCCAATGGTCACACCGCAGCAGTATTTGTATCCTTCAAGGATAAGGAGAATAAACCCTCCGTTGACGAAATCATTAAAATCTGGAACGAATATGCCGGTCGTGCACAGGAGCTTCAGCTTCCCACAGCACCCAAGCAGTTCCTCCACTACTTCACTGAGCCTGATCGTCCTCAGATCAAGTCCGAGAGAAATCTCGAAGGCGGTATGGCTATCTCCGTGGGCAGACTCAGAGAGGACTCTCAGTATGACTACAAGTTCGTTTGTATGTCTCACAACACTCTCAGAGGTGCCGCAGGCGGTGGCGTTCTTCTTGCAGAACTCCTCTGCGCAGAAGGTTATATGGATTAATTTTGAATTCAGGGAGATTTATATATGAAAAAAGCAATATATAAAGGCTCGGGTGTTGCAATTGTAACACCTATGAACACCGACGGCAGCGTAAATTACGAATCCCTCGGTCAGATTATTGAATATCAGATTGCAGGCGGCACTGATGCAATTATCGCTTGCGGTACTACCGGTGAGGCTGCTACTCTTACCGAGAAGGAGCATTGCGCAGTTCTTGAGTACGTTTCAAGAAAGGTTGACGGCAGAGTGCCTGTTATTGCAGGTGCAGGCAGCAACGACACTGCAACTGCTCTCAGCATTTCCAAGGCGGCCAAGAACTACGGT
The DNA here is from genome assembly GCA_045654185.1 of Ruminococcus sp. Lineage (GTDB taxonomy): Bacteria > Bacillota > Clostridia > Oscillospirales > Acutalibacteraceae > Ruminococcoides. The sequence goes on along the minus strand of JAZOMY010000003.1, from coordinate 186,847 downwards.
GCTGACGCTATTCTCAGCGTTACTCCTTATTATAACAAAACATCTCAGACCGGTCTTATCCGTCACTTCCTGACTATTGCAGACAGCGTTGATATTCCCATGATTCTTTACAACGTACCCTCCCGTACAGGTTGTAACATCAAACCCGAAACTTATGCCGAGCTTTGTAAGCATCATAACATTGTTGCTACAAAGGAGGCTAACGGTGATATCTCCTCTGTTTCCAAGACTCGTTCACTCTGCGGCGACCAGCTTCACATCTATTCAGGTAACGATGACCAGACCGTTCCCTTTATGTCACTGGGTGCCCTCGGTGTTATTTCTGTATTTGCAAACCTCTGTCCCAAGGAGATGCACGAGATTACAACTCTCTGCCTTGAGAATAATTTTGTAGAGGCAGCAAAGCTCAACTTCCATTACATTGAGCTGATGGATATGATGTTCTCCGATGTCAATCCCATTCCCGTAAAGACTGCTATGAATCTTATGGGATTTGATTGCGGTGAATGCAGACTTCCTCTAGTACCTATGAGCTACCACGGATACCACGACCTTAAGGATTGTATGGCAAAGTACGACCTTATCGGAAAAATCAAAAAGTAACTTTTAAAAGCGTGCATTAGAGCAATTGCCTGACGCACGCTTTAGTTTTAAGGAGTGTTAAAATGATTAATATATTGCTGTTAGGTGCCTGCGGCAAAATGGGACAGGCAGTTACAAATTCTGCTCTTTCCCGTGAAAATATGCAGATTGTATGCGGCGTTGACCCCTTTGGCGGTGCCCAGAGAGAGTATCCTGTGTATGAGAGCTTTGACGAGGTTAAGGAGAAAGTGGATGTTGTTATTGATTTCTCAAATCCTGCACTTTTCGGTGACCTCACAGATTTTTGCAAAAAGAACTCGGTGCCCGCAGTTATCTGTACAACAGGTCTCAGCGAGGAGCAAAGAGAAGAGATCAATGAACTTTCAGAGTCTATTCCTGTGTTTTTCTCGGGAAATATGTCCCTTGGTGTAAACCTTCTTATCGAACTTTCAAAGAAAGCTGCAACTGTACTCGGTGATACCTTTGATATCGAGATTGTTGAGAAGCATCACAACCAGAAACTGGATGCGCCCAGCGGCACAGCCTATATGATAGCAGACGGTATTTCAGAGAAACTCAATGCAGAAGCCGAGTATGTATATGACCGCCACGCTTACAGAATGAAAAGAAAGAAGAATGAAATCGGTATTCACGCTGTACGCGGCGGTACTATTGTAGGCGAGCATGAAGTAATTTTTGCCGGTAACGACGAAGTACTCACCATAACTCATCAGGCTCAGTCAAAAGCACTTTTTGCAACGGGTGCTCTTTCAGCCGCTGCTTTCCTTTGCGAGCAGAAGCCCGGACTTTATGCGATGAGCGATATGCTTAAATAAAATAATTTATGATTTTAACACCTCATGTTTTTGGTTCATAGTATGTACTAAAAAACATGAGGTGATTAAATTTATGGAAAACCGACTTATTATGTTCCAGAATATTACAGTAGCAGTAAAAGCAAAAAATATTCTTGGAAGCCACGGTATCCATGCGTATGTTCAAAAAACTCCTGTAAAAGGAAACAAAGCTTCCTGCGGATACAGTGTCCTCGTAAAGAGCGGGGCAGAGGAAGCAGTAAAAATTCTCAAATCCAAAGGCGTTTCCGTACTTGGTGTCATTGGCGGTAACGCATTATGATATATCTCGATAATGCCGCCACCACCTTTCCGAAACCGCCCACAGTACGCAGGGCGATGTTGGATAGCCTTGGCTTTTCTGCTAATCCGGGGCGTTCAGGACACTCTATGTCCATAAAAGCATCAGAGGCGGTATATAATTGCAGAAATGCTGTGGCAGAACTTTTTAACGTAAAGTCAGTGGAAAATGTAATTCTTACCCCGGGATGCACTTATGCCCTCAATACCGTAATCAAAGGTTGCCTCAAAAAAGGCGACCACGTTGTTATCTCATCCCTTGAACACAATTCAGTCGTCAGACCTGTCCAAAGACTTTGTGACGAAGGATTAATCACATACTCCGTTGCAAGAGTTTACGAGGGTGATGACGATAAGACCCTTGATTCCTTCAGAAACTGCATCAATAAATCTACCAGACTTGTAGTATGTGCCCATGCATCAAATGTCTTCGGAATAAAGTTACCTGTGTCAAGAATAGCAGCTCTGTGCAGATATTACGGAATACTGTTTTGCCTTGATGCTGCCCAGAGTGCCGGTGTAGAAGACATTGATATAAATGAAATAGGTGCGGATTTTTTGTGTGCACCGGCTCATAAGGGGCTTTTCGGTATAATGGGAAGCGGAATTCTGATAATCAATACCGAAGATGTACCTGCACCTTTGTGCGAAGGCGGTACGGGTAGCGGTTCTCTGGAACTAACACAACCTCTGGCGCTTCCTGACAGATTCGAAAGCGGAACTATTAATCTGAGCGGTATTTGTGCGCTGAAAGAAGGTATAGATTTTGTCAGGCAAAAGACAGTGAAGAGAATATCTGAATATGAAATGGGACTTATAAAATATCTCTACACTGAACTCTCTGAAACTGCGGATTTAATTCTCTACACAAATCTTCCCGATAATAATACTCATGTGCCGATATTGAGCTTCAATATCAAGGGTATATCTTGCGAAGACGTTGCGAATATCCTTGATAAACGCTTTTCCATAGCAGTCAGGGCAGGTATCCATTGCAGTCCTTTGGCTCATCGTACTATGGGTACCGACTCTACGGGTGTTGTAAGAGTTGCACCGTCGGTATTTACAACCTCATCGGATATTACAACACTTGTGAGGTCTGTTCGCCATATAGCAAAAAACAAGGATTTATATTTAAAAAATTAGAGAATTTACAGCAAAAAAACCTCTTTTTATATTGCATTGTTTTGTTTATAATGTTAAACTAAATATATATGCAAACAGGAGGGAAGTTTATGGGTATTATTACTGAATGGTTCAACAGTTTCATATCGCTGTTTAAGACTTTCGGACCCACAGACGTTATAGATATAATCATAATTGCGGTTCTCATATACAGTGTCCTGAAGCTTGTCCGCGATACCAGAGCCGAACAGCTTCTTAAAGGTATCGTATTTGTGTTGGTGTTCTATGCCATAGCTTCTCTTTTGAGTCTGACTATGGTGACCACTATACTCAAGGTGGTGCTGGAGTTTTCGGTTATTATAATAGTTGTGATATTCCAGCCGGAAATCCGAAAAGCGCTTGAGCAAATCGGTCGTTCAAAACTTACCAAGAACTATATTGTCAAGATTTTCCAGGGTGGGCTTATGAATGATGCTCACCGCGAAAAAATCAATAAATCCATCAACGATGTAGCGGATTCCGCTATTTTATTCAGCCACACAAGAACCGGCGCTCTCTTTGTGTTTGAGCGCGAAACAAAACTTACTGATATCGCTTCCACAGGCACAACTCTTAATTGTGACACTTCGACTGCGATTTTCGGAAATCTGTTTTTCAACAAGGCACCCCTCCATGATGGCGCATGCATTATCCGCGACGGAAGAATCTTTGCAGGCGGATGTATCCTTCCTCTTAATAGCAAGGAAGTTGCAAACAGAAGCATCGGTACACGCCACAGAGCGGCTATCGGTATGTCTGAGGTGTCCGATGCGGTTATAGTAGTTGTCTCTGAAGAAACAGGACAGATTTCTATTGCCGTAAACGGTGTCCTTACCCGCGACTACACACGCGACACCTTGGTGAAGAGTCTGGAAGAAATGCTTATTCCTGTTGAAAATATAGCAGAAAAGAAGAAGCCCAAGTTCATAAAAAGGAAGGTGAAGAAGAACGATGAAGAATAAATCACTTTTCAGCCGCCTTCTTGAGAACAAAAAGCTTCTTGTTGTAGCATCACTGTTATTGTCCCTTATGTTTTGGGTTATCAGCTCTGATAATATGGCAAAAACAGTTACAGGTGTGCCTATTGAGTGCACTCTGCCCGGAAACATCGACCCTCAGTTAAAAGTGTTCGGACTTAATCCGGATACGATTTCCGTAGAGGTCAAGGGTAAGCGTGTGCTTGTTGAGTCCCTCAACCCCGAGGATATCGATGCGTATGTGGATCTTTCTGATGTCAAGGGCCCTATAACTTCATCTTTCCCCATTGTGGTAAAGAACAACAATACAGGCTATAAAATTGAAAACGTTGAGCCTCAGAATATCAGACTTGCTATCGATAAAGAGGTCAGCAAGAGCGTTAAGGTCATAACCGACTTTGAGTATTCACCAAAAGAATATTATGTTGAGCATAATGCTCCTCAGACCGTAGAGATAACAGGTCCCGAGGGCGTTGTTGAGAGTATCCGCTGCGCATATATTTCCGATAAATCTGTTTCAAGTCCCAATGCGTCAGCTGTTACCAATTCATATAATATCAAACTTTATAAGACGGATAATCCCGCAGAAGCAACTGCATCCGATGAGGTCAGCACACAGTATCTTACAATGAGTTATGAAAGTGTGGATGTTACTTTCAGATTTCTGAAGCTTAAGGAAAACGTACCCTTTAAGATAGAGTACAGTCCTTCTTCAATTGACCTGAAGTCATCTTATTTCGACATTACACCCTCAACTATTTCTGTGGCAGGACCCGAACAGCAGATCACAGGCACAAATGCTATCAGTGGTTTGCCCATAGATATAGGACTTCTTTCCCAGTATAAGAATCAGATTTATAATCTTACCTTCGATGTAAACGAGATTCTTGGCAGTGACTTTATTAATAAAAGTGAGGGAGTGGATACCGTCAAGGTTCAGCTTGACTTCTCATCTCTTAAATCTGATATAATAGAAGTTCCCGCAAGTAAGATTAAAGTGAAAAATCTTGATGCAAAGTATTCATATACACCCACAGGAACTTATCCTATTACTGTAATCGGAACTCCGTCCGCTCTTGATGCTCTTGATGTTGATGATATCAGCATTGTTTACGACTTCCAGAATGCTACACTTCAGGAAGGAAATAACTATATGGATGCCAGAGTTAATATAACCTTAAGCAGAGGAGATTCTCTGTGCTGGGTATACAGAAGCTCCGACACAGCAACAGTAATTATTACAAATTCCTGATAATAAAACTTAAGCGGCTTTCTACCGGGTAGAAAGCCGCTTTTCAATTTACGAGAGTATTTGTTCAGCGCATTTTAGTCCGTCAGCAGCCGCTGACATAATTCCGCCTGCATAGCCTGCTCCTTCGCCGCAGGGATAAAGTCCTCTGATGCTTACAGACTCGCAATGTTCGTTTCTGAGAATGCGTACGGGGGAGGAACTTCTTGTTTCTGCCGCAGTAAGTACAGCACCGAAATCTCTGAATATACTGCTCTTTTTAGAGAGTTCGTATAAACCGCCCTTAAGTCCCTCGTTGATAAATCGTGGATATATCTGGGAGATATCAGTGTATTCATATCCGGGCCTGATGCTGGGATTTACTTTGCTGATAATTTCGGATTTGGTATCCAGGAAATCGCACACCCTCTGGACAGGGGCTATATATCCTCCGATAGCTTCAAAGGCTTTCTTCTCTATATCCCGCTGAAGTCTGATGCCGTCCAGCACATTACCGTTGTTGTAATCCTCAGGGTGTACGCTGACAAGTACTGCACTGTTTGAGTTTTCTGCATCTCTTGCGAAGAGACTCATACCGTTGGTGCAGAGCATATTTTCCTCGCTGGACGCATTGACAACATAACCGCCGGGACACATACAGAAGGTGTAAACACCTCTGCCGTCAGACAGGTGAGTGCTTAATTTGTAGTCGGCAGAAGGAAGTTGTTTAGAGAAATCGCCGTATTGACAGTAGTCAACATATTCCTTGCTGTGTTCAATTCTAGCGCCTATCGAAAAGGCTTTCTGCTCCATCATGATTTTTTTATTGTAGAGCATCTCAAAGGTATCGCGGGCACTGTGACCCGTAGCAAGCACAATGGTATCTGTGTCAATTGTTTCTTTAACGCCGTTTTTCAGAATTGTGGCAGAGGTAATCTTAGAATTGTTCTCGTTGAAATCGATAAAGAGTGTATTGAACATAAACTCTCCGCCGAGACTGATAATTTCATTTCTTATGGCAGCGATGGCAATTTTAAGTTTATCGGTACCGATATGGGGTTTTGCTGATATCAGGATATCGTCGGGAGCCCCATGGCTTACGAATTCCTTAAGAATGAAACCTGACCGCTTGTCCTTTGTGCCGGTGTTAAGTTTGCCGTCAGAAAAAGTTCCTGCGCCTCCCTCGCCAAACTGAATGTTTGTGCAAGGGTTAAGTTTTCCTGTTTCAAAAAAGGCTTCAACGCTCTTTGTTCTGTTTTCAACAGCTTCGCCGCGTTCAATAATTATCGGTCTGGCACCGTTTCGTGCAAGAAGCAGCGCACAGAATAAACCCGCAGGGCCGGCGCCTACTATAACGGGTCTAGAGGTAAGCTTCTTATCTGAAGTGAATTTGTATTCAGAATATGATGAAATCTGCGCCTTGCCGCCTGATTTTTTCACAAGGAGACTCTCGTCTGTGTGAGTTTTGACATCTATTGTTGCCACATAATGGACGTCTTGCTTTTTTCTTGCATCAATACTGATTTTTCTGATAACCGCTGAGGCTATATTGTCATCTGATGTCTTCAGGATTTTTTTAACGCATTTCCTTATATCATCATCACTGAATCCTATTGGTAGTTTTTGGTTGCTGATTGTAATCATAATTTACTTATGTCCTTTGCGGCGGCACAGCCACTGGCAAAAGCAAACTGCAGATTCATACCCCCGCAGTCACCGTCACAGTCAGTAGCTTCGCCGATAATATATAGATTCCTGAATAATTTACTTTCGAAAGTGTGCATATCGATTTCTTTGCCTGAAACTCCGCCTGCAACAACCTGTGCTTTTGAGAAATCCCTGTGGGATATAACAGAAAAGCTCCAGTTGTTAATTGTCTTGCAGAGGTTCATCAGTTTATCGTCATCAATATCGCGGAGCTTAAGAGCGGGGGAGATGCCTGCTTCCTTAAGAAGGGCAAGTCCCACCATCTTATGGAAATACCCGGCAGTCAATTCTTCTGCCGATTCATCTTTTCCCAATAATCCGGCCTTAACTTTCAGCCTTTCGAACAGTTCCACCGTGGTGAATTCAGGAAGAAGTGCTAACGTAATCTTTGTATCGTTTAATGTATTGGCGATTCTCGAAAGATTGAATATACATATTCCTGAAAGAGCGTTTTCAGTAAACTGTACTTCGCCATATTCTTCTTTAATAAACTTGTCACCTTTGGTTACAGTTGCTTTTGCTGATACCCTGACACCTTTGAGAGATTTGAGGTAGGGCGATTTTACCGTAACAGGGCACAGCGCCGGAGAAAGAGGGGTTATTGTGTGTCCCAGTTTTTCGAGCATTGTGAGCATATTGTCATCGGCACCTGTTGAAGGCGATGCCTTAGAGCCTGTGGCAACTACAACTTTTTTTGCAAACACTTCGGATGTTTCACTTTTTAAGCAGTACTTACCTTTTTGATAGGATATATTCGAAACCCTGAAATTTGTCAGTGTCTCTACACCCAGTCGGTCAGCATTTTTTCTGAGTATATCCAGCACGGAGTTTGCCTGCTTAGAAAGCGGATACACCCTGCCTTCATGGTCGGAGATGGTCATCAGTCCCAGTTCATCAAAGATATCAATTATCTTTTGAGGCGGATAACTGTTCATAAGTTCTTTGACACTGAAACTGAAACTTCCGTGATACATCTCGGGTAATATGTTGAGGTTGGTCAGGTTGCATCTGCCGTTTCCTGTCACAAGAAGTTTCTTTCCGACTCTATCCTGGGACTCGGCAACACAGACACTCATACTGCGGTTTTGCTTTTTACACTGTATGGCGCACATTAGTCCCGAGGCGCCACCGCCGATGATAACCACATCGTAAAATTTAAGGTTATCTTTGCTCATAATCGCTTACACCTCCAAAGCAATAATTAAGGGCAATCATAGTGATTGCCCTCAGTATCAGAACAAGCTGATAATCCACGGAATACCGTAAGAGATAATAGACATAATACCCGTAGCCATAAGAACTCCTAGGAAGATACTGATTACAGACTCCTTTAGATTCAGCTTAAGAAGAACCGCAATAAGCGCACCTGTCCAGGCACCGGTACCGGGCAGGGGAATGCCAACAAAAAGCAGAAGTCCCCAACGCTTGTATTTGGTGATCTTCTCGGATTTTTTCATAGCCTTTTCTTCGATTTTGTCAACAAGTTTACCAAGCTTGGTTTTTCTCAGCAGAGAAAATATTTTTTCAATAAAAAGGAAGATGAAGGGAATGGGCAGAAGGTTACCTACTATTGCAATAAGTGTTGCCCACCAGATATTGATATCGATGCCAGGCATCTCATTAAGTACACCTGCGGCAAGGATACCGCCTCTGCACTCGAGAATGGGAAACATAGAAATAATGAACACAATAAGTTCAGCAGGAAGGCCGCTCATAAGTCCTATCATATAGTGGACAAGCTTATCGGTAAGCCCCATTTCGTCGGCAGTAGCAGACATTTTAAACGCTAAAGTGTTGAGTTTAGTTATCATAATCTACCTCAAATGCAAAATTTTCTTAATATATTATAAAACAAATATATATATTTTACAACATAAAATTGACATATTCTTTGAAATTAGATAAAATAAGAAGGATTGGTTGTGATATGGATGAACAGTACGAAAAAAACACGTGTTTTTTCTGTAATAATGATAATTCTGACGCTTTCAATAATCGCTTTTATTTTTACACAGTCTTTGCTTCCTGGTAAGGTTTCGGGTGAAGAAAGCGGAAGGGTATTGAGATTTTTGAACGGGATTCTGGAGTCGTTTGGTCTGGCACCGTTTCTTACCCACAGTTTTGTAAGGACGGCGGCTCATTTCACTGAATTCGGATGCCTTGGTCTCAGCTTTTTTCTTACTTTTATGACTTTTGGAAAGAGATGTGTTTTATCAGCCATAGGTGCAGTGGTATCTTCTGTGGCGGTGGCAACTGTTGATGAATGTATTCAGTTGTTTACAGATGGAAGAGCTTTTCAGTTTTCTGATATATTAACAGATTCCTGCGGGGCAATTCTGGCGGTTTTTCTGATTTTCTCAGTATTCGCTGTAATTTTAAATATTAAAAAGAAAAGAAGTGATTCCAATGAGTAGTTCAAAAGGTATGGTGCAGAACAAAATGGGCACTGAGCCAATACTTCCGCTCATTCTTAAAATGAGTTTGCCTGCAATGTTTTCAATGTTGATTCAGGCACTCTATAATATTGTTGACAGTGCTTTTGTGGGTTGGTACGATCCCTCCGGAGATGCTCTCAACGCTGTGTCTCTTGCGTATCCTTTGCAGCTTTTGCTGATAGCCTTTGTAGTAGGTACAGGTGTGGGTGTCAATTCATTAATAGCCAGACGACTCGGTGAAGGTAACAAATCTGCCGCTTCAAATGTTGCGGTAACCGGAATTGTGCTTGCAATGTTTACATGGGTAGCCTTCGCACTCATAGGAATTTTCGCATCAAAGCCTTTTATCAGTTTCATGGCGGGTAGTGATAGCGAGAATATCGTTAATATGGGTACATCTTATGTATCTATTGTGCTTGTTTTTTCTCTGGGTTCGTTTGTCCAGGTAATGATAGAGAAATCAATTCAGGCAACAGGAAATATGATTTTTCCCATGATATCACACCTTATTGGTGCTATCAGTAATATCATACTTGACCCCATATTCATTTTTGGAATTGACCCCATTATCCCTGCAATGGGTGTTACCGGTGCGGCTATTGCTACCGTAATCGGTCAGTTCCTTGCTATGGGTTTCCTGGTAATAACAGTTTTCGTCAGAAAATTCGCCATATCGTTTTCGTTTAAGAATTTCCGTCTTAAGTTAAGCACTATTAAGGAAATTTATAACGTTGGACTTTCCGGAATTGTAATGCAGTCAATTGGTGCGGTGCTTCTTTCAGGAATCAATATCATTATAAGTGTTTCGCCTTCATCAGCAGACGTTAATACTGCGGCACAGACGGTGTACGGCTTGTATTTCAAAATCCAGAGTTTCGTGTTTATGCCCGTATTTGGTCTCAACCAGGGTATTTCTCCCATAATCGGGTACAATTTTGGTGCAAAGAATCGCGACAGAATGATGAAAACTCTGCGTTACGGTTTGCTTTTCTCATTTATTATTATGTTTGCAGGACTTGTAATATTCAATGTCTTCCCGCAACAGATACTCTCGATTTTCGATGTTAAAAAGGAAATCGCTGATATAGGTATCAAGGCTCTCAGACGTATCAGCCTTTGCTTCTTGCCTGCATCTGTGGGTGTTATTCTTACTGCATTGTTCCAGGCGGTGGGCAAGGGTATCAGAAGTCTTCTCATGTCTGTGCTCAGACAGCTTATACTCATACTGCCTATTGCATTCTTCCTCTCTCGAATCAGCATCGATACAATGTGGTTTGCTTTCCCCATAGCTGAGTTCGGCGCACTTGTGGTTGCAATACTGTTCTTTATCGACCTTAATAAAAAAGAATTCTCGAAGCTTGGCAAATAGTTATCTTTCCCTGCATATATATTGGCAGGTGATAAAATGGATAGCAATAAATATGATGTTAATCTGACAGAAAACACAGGAATACCGGAAAATGACTGGGTTTCTCTTTCGACCCCATCAAAAGGAGAGCCTGTCACAACAGTACCTACTGAGGAAGATGCAACAATTAAGCCTTCCAATTCAAATTACAGACGAAAATCCGGAGTAAAATCTCCTGTTCTGATATTTCAGCTTTGTCTGTGCATTGTGATACTTACACTTCTGTTTTTGTCAAAGAACTTTTTGCCCGAGTACTTCCGTTTGGCAAAAGAGTATTTTGATACAGCCATAAATTCATCGATGATTTCAGACGGAGATTTTTCGAAGCTGAATTACAGCAGTCTTTTCACAAGCTCTGATGATGAAGCGTAATGATAAGATTCAGAGTATCAGGCACAACTGTTGAGATATCTTATTTGCTGACTGCATTGGTTTCATTGTCGGTGATTTTGTCGGGTAAAGAAAGTCTGATGCCTCTTTGCCTTTTTTGTGCACTTGTGCACGAAGCAGGGCATCTGAGCCTGATGTATACTTTCCGAGTTCTCCCACAGAAAATTTCTCTGACTCTTACAGACATACGGATAATATCCGATTTTACCTATCTTTCTCCCGTACGTGAGTTATTGATTGCCCTGGCAGGACCGTTTGCAAATCTGCTTATGACCCTGATTTCCTCAGCAGTGTATTTTTGCTTCGGGACCATTCTTTTCAAACAGATAGCATTGACATCACTCTTTGTAGGTGTATTTAATCTGTTGCCTGTAAATACCCTTGATGGCGAGCAGATATTGTTGCTTATGTTTTTCAGGAATACAGAGGAAAAACGTAAGAATATTATAATCAATGTAATATCATTTTTTGTAATTGCACCTCTGGCAACAGCGGGTTGTATCCTCCTGTTTTTAAGTAAATACAATTATACTTTGCTACTTGTAGCGGTATATTTATTAATTTCAGTTATAACTAAAGAAATGCGGTGATTTTTTGTATAGCAAGGAAGTAGAAAAAAATCTTCTTAAGGTGCAGAAACCGGGAAGATATACAGGCGGTGAGCTTAACAGTGTTATCAAAGACAAGAGTAAGGTGGATGTCCGCTTTGCTTTTTGTTTCCCTGATACCTATGAAATCGGTATGTCTCACCTTGGAATGAAGATACTTTACAGTCAGTTCAACTCCTATGAGCATATCTGGTGTGAGCGTGTATTTGCGCCTTGGGTGGATATGGAAGAGCTTATGCGTAAGGAGAACATCCCTCTGTATGCACTTGAGAGTGGTGACCCTCTTAAGGAGTTCGATTTTATCGGTTTCACACTCCAGTATGAGCTTTCATATACCAATGTGCTCAATATGCTTTCTCTTTCCGGAATACCGCTGCTTTCAAAAGACAGAAAAGATCTCAATAATATTGTTGTAGCAGGCGGTGCTTGTACATCAAACCCCGAACCTCTGGCTGATTTCATAGATATTTTCTTTATCGGCGAAGGTGAAGAGGTTGATATTGAGGTAATAGAGCTTTACAGAGAATGCAAGAAAAACGGAGCAACAAAGGACGAGTTTCTCAGACGTGCTGCCGGTATAGAAGGCGTCTATGTGCCTGCACTTTATAACGTTGTATATAACGAAGACGGTACAATCAGGAGTTTCGTTCCTGAAGATGGCGCACCCGCAACAGTATCCAAGCGTATTGTGATGAATATGGATGAGTGCTTCTATCCTGATAATTTCGTAGTGCCCCTTGTTGAGATTGTTCACGACCGAGCTATTTCAGAGATATTCAGAGGTTGCATCCGCGGATGCCGTTTTTGTCAGGCGGGTTTCCTCGGCAGACCTGTCAGAGAAAAATCTCCGGATACAATTTTAAATCAGTGTCGTACACTTTGTGACAACACAGGCTATGATGAAATCTCTCTTTCTTCTCTTTCTTCTTCTGACTATTCCGACATCGTTGGTCTGCTTACCAAGCTCAGCCAGTGGTCTGATAATTCAGGTGTAAGCCTGTCTCTGCCTTCGTTGAGAGTTGACGGTTTCACCGATGAAATAATGAATAAAATTAAGACGGTAAGAAAGAGCGGACTTACCTTTGCGCCCGAAGCAGGTACACAGAGACTTCGTGATGCCATCAATAAGAATGTCCGCGAGGACGAGCTCCTCAAAACTTGTCATACTGCATTTGCTGGAGGCTGGACAAACGTTAAACTGTATTTTATGATAGGTCTGCCTACTGAGAGTCTTGAGGATGTAGAAGGTATTGCCAATCTCGGACAAGCAGTTGTTAATGAATTTTACAAAACCGAGGGCAGGGCAAAGGGCAGAAGTGTGAATGTAACAGTGTCCGCTTCTTCATTTGTTCCTAAACCCCACACACCATTCCAGTGGGAAGCCCAGGATTCCATTGAAACTATTGCTCTGAAGCAGAAGCATCTCAAGGAATCCATCAAGACAAAGAAAATCAGCTTCAACTATCATGCCGCTGATACAAGCTACCTCGAGGGTGTGTTTGCAAGGGGAGACAGAAAACTTTGCAAAGTCCTCCTGAAAGCGGCAGAAAAAGGATTCCATTTTGATGGATGGAATGACTGTTTTGATTTTGATGCCTGGATGGAACTCTTTAAGGAATGCTCCGTTGATCCTGACTTTTACACAGCTAGAAAACGCAGTTTTGACGAAATTCTGCCTTGGGACTTCCTTGATTACGGAGTTTGTCGCAGATTCCTGATGAATGAATGCGAAAAAGCATACAACAGTGAAACAACAGAAAATTGTCGCGAAGCTTGTTCCGGATGCGGTGCGGCAAAATACAAGGGAGGTATATGCTTTGAAAAACGTTAGAATCTGGTTTACAAAAGAACGCGAGTGTAAGTATATATCACATCTTGATCTGAACCGAACAATGACCCGTGCAATACGCAGGGCAGAGCTTCCGATTTGGATTACAGAAGGATTTAATCCTCATCCCTTCATAACCTTTCCTCTGCCCATTTCTCTTGGTATAAGCGGCAAGAGAGAGTGTATGGATATCCGCATAATCGATGAGTCGTTTGATATAACTTCCATTAGTGACAGAATGAATCCGTACCTCCCCGATGGTATCCGTGTGTTTTCGGCAACAGAGCCTAAACTCGACCCGAAATACATAGCTTTCGCAGGATATAGAGCCACCATATCAGCGGATTCAATGGGAGCAGATGAACTTTATCAATCTATACTTGGTATTCTTTCTGAGGATGAGTTGATTATAAAGAAGAAATCCAAGGCCGGATTCAAGGACGTTGATATGTTACCTTATGTTAAGGCTATGGAATTTGGAAAGCCTCAGGATGGTGAACTTCCTTTCAGTGTAATACTTCCTGCCGGAAACACAAAAAATATTGGTCTGCCTCTGGTTCTCAAAGCCATATCCAACCGTCTTGATACAGAGATTAATTACAGTATTGAGAAATACGATATGTTCACCGAGGAGATGACACCTTTTGAGTAAGCCGCGTTTTCCGGTTGTTTTTGTTGATGCAGATGAAACAATCTTTGATTTTTATCTGTCGGAGGAAACTGCTATTCTGAGAACCTGCGATGCCTTTGGTATTAAAGCGGATAAGTCTGATGTTGCAGTGTACAGTAGGATAAATGATTCCCTGTGGAAAGAACTGGAGAAGAACACACTCACAAGGGAGGAGCTCAGAACCGAGCGATTCTTAAGATGGTTTGAGTATTTATCTGTCAAAGCAGACCCTGTCAGATTTGACGTGTTGTATGCGGACAATCTTTCGAACTGTGGTTTTCTCATTGATAAAGCAGAAGAGTTCCTTTCTGAACTTTCAGAAATCTGCGATGTATATATTGTCACCAACGGACTCACCAGGACCCAGAGGGACAGGTTGAGTGCAAGTCCTGTATCAAAATATATAACAAAGATGTATGTCTCCGAGGAGATTGGCTTTGCAAAACCCGATAAAAGATATTTTGATTACATTTTTGATGATTTAAAGATCGAAGACAAGAGTCGGGTAATAATATTGGGGGACAGCTTAACTTCCGATATGCAGGGTGGCAGGAATGCAGGAATAACTACATGCCTTTACAAGCGCCATATCAAGGAATCTTTGCCGTCTCTTTGTGATTACAGCATATCTTCTTATGATGAGTTTTTTGATATTATTCAGAATGATCCGCAGTAGATTTTAAATTTCCTAAAAATTTTAAAAAAGTGATAAAAAACACTTGATTTTTTTCGCCGTTTATTATATAATAATTCGCGGCGACAAAAATGGAGAGATGTCCGAGCTGGCCGAAGGAGCACGATTGGAAATCGTGTGTACGGCTAAAACCGTACCAGGGGTTCGAATCCCCTTCTCTCCGCCAAAAAGAAAACCTCTTTTGCTTATGCAAGAGAGGTTTTTTTGTTATATTTGTTTATTTTTCAGATATTCGCCCTGAGTAAGGTTTTTATCATAAAAAGCATTGTTGATTTCTCTCAGCACTTTAATCTTGTCAGCGCTCCACAAAGGAGCAACAAGGCTATCTTTCGGTGCATCTCCGGTGATACGGTGTATGACGGTGTTCTCGGGGATGTATCTTATACAGTCGCAGAGTATGTCTGTGTATTCTTCAAGACTCAGAAGCTTGATTTTATCATTTTTGAAGATGTGGCTGAGCGCGGTGTTTTCTTGTATGTAAAGCATATGAAATTTAATTCCGTCAGAGTATTCGCCGGCGATTTTTGCGGATTCAATCATATCCGCCTTTGTTTCTCCGGGCAAACCCAGTATCAGGTGAGTTATTACAGTGATACCCATAGCTCTGAGTTTGCAAGCCGTTTCCTGGTAGACTGACAGGGGATAGCCGCGTCGGATGTATTCTGCGGTTTTATTGTTGCTTGTTTGAAGTCCCAACTCCACCCAGACAGGCTTCATTTTGTTCAGATCACTGAGGAGTTGAATTTTTTCATCTTCAAGGCAGTCAGGTCTTGTTGCTATGGAGAGAATCATAATGTCATCTCTGTTTATTACCTCTGTATATAATTTCCGTAAATAATCAACATCTGCATAAGTGTTTGAAAAAGCCTGAAAATACGCTATATATCCGTCGTGTTCTTTTTCTTTATCGTTAAGTTTTTCTTTTGCTCTGATAATCTGATTAGATATATCGGTGTCATATTCCTCTGCAAATTCACCTGAGCCTGATCCGGAACAGAATATACATCCTTCCGTACCACAAGTTCCGTCTCTGTTAGGACAGGTCATACCGCCTGAAAGACTCAGCTTGTAAACTTTTCTGCCGTAAGTTTTCTTCAGATAATCCGAGAGCATATTGATTTTCATTGTTCTCACCACCAATTTATTATTATAATATAATTATCGTCTGTGAGCAACGGTGAATTTAGTCTATTGAAAAAATCTGTTGTTTATAGTAGAATACTAATATAACATAAGGAGGGCGATATTATGAAACGCTTTTCGGCATTTTTGCTTTTAATGACTATGCTTATTTCTGTTGGCCTTTTCGGATGCAAGAAGGAAGAAGCTGTTAGTTATCAGGTTAATTCTGAGGATACTATCAATATCGGAGTTATCCTTCCCGATAATGAAATGTACAGAAGCTCGGGTCAGAAGGTGCTCGAAGGCATCAATTTTGCTAATGCTACAGCACAGAAAATCAATATTGATAAGGAGTATGTGATTTCACTTATCGTCAGATATGAGAGTGAAATCCAGGAAGCCTATGATCATTTTATCGATAATAAAGTTGCCGCTGTTATCGCTTTCGGCGGTGATTCCTACACAACCGACCTTATAACACATAAGTTTGCGGATACTGATATTCCTGTGATTTTCACGGATAATAGGAGTGACTCTGTTGCAGAGACAGACAACGTATTTTCTATCAGTGCAAGCCACACATTTGAGGCATCTGCACTTGCAGGATATATCTCTGAGCAGGGTTATAAAAAAGGCGCGTTAATCAAAATCAACAACGGTCTGGACCTTTATAATGATTTCGCCGAGGTGTTCTCTTCATCTCTTTCACAGAACTTTGGCATCAGCCTGACAACTTATCAGGCAGAGGGTAAAAAGCCTGATTATAACGCAGGCACAATCGCCGCAGGCGGATACGAATTTGTTTGTGTATATGCTGATACCTTAAGTGCTGCTTCTTATATTGAAGAAATGAAGGAAGCAGGAGTTAATGCTGAGTTCTTATTGGGTGAGGTTACTGATAAGTCTCTGCTGGAATCTGACGTGTACGAGGGAGTCTCTTTCCTGAGCAAGTTTGAATATGACGATGATAATTACATCGGTTCTGACTTTATCAATGTGTATTCTGATAAAATGTCTATTCCTGTCAGCGATAATAATGCGGCGGTTGCTTATGGTTACGATGCCTATGTGCTTGTATACGAAGCGTTGAAGACTTTCTCTACTTCCGGCAATGACTTGCTCTCATCTGTTGGCAACGAGGCCCCCAATGCAGAAGCAGAACCTGTGGTTATCAATGTTGCAGATATGCTTGATGCAATTAAGAGTGTTACTTGTTATGGTGTAACCGATGAAATTAAATTTGACGAAAATGGCATAACATCTGTTAAATTTATATACGTTGACACAATTCAGAGCCAGAAAGCAATTATGATGAAGAAATACAGCTACAATTGATGTTATGAGATTGGATAAAGATTTTTATCTTGCGGATTCGCCCGATCTGGCACCGAGACTCCTCGGTAAACTGATATGCATTGATAATGATGGCGTAATCGGACGATACCGAATTACAGAGACTGAGGCTTACTTTGGAAGTGAGGATACGGCTTGCCACGCTCACAAGGGAAGGACACAGCGCACAGAAACTTTGTACGCAGAGGGTGGAGTTCTTTATGTTTACCTCTGTTATGGTATACATTCCTTGATTAACATTGTCTGCGGAGAAGCAGAACATCCACAGGCGGTGCTGATAAGAGGTATCGAAGGCGCAAACGGTCCCGGAAGAGTGTCAAAAACTTTGAATGTTGGCCTTGCATTCAATAAAATGGATATTGTAAACAGCCGGAGATTCTGGCTTGAGGATGACGGCTTTTTGGTACCTGAGGTTAAAACATCACCCCGTATCGGTATTGATTATGCAACGGAATATTACAGGAATATTCATTGGCGATTTTACATTGACTTATAAAAAAAGCACTTACTTAGAAAAGTAAGTGTTTTTTTTTATTTCTTGGTTAATACTGAAATTGTTCTTTTGGGTGTGTTTCCGCTGATAACACCGTCTTTTACGATAAATTCGCCGCCGCTGATTTCATCCAGATATTTGCCGTCTGTAATAGTGGGGCAGGGGATATTGTCAAGAGTCAGCGCTTGTTCGCCTGCATTGATGATAACGGCGCCTTCACATCCTCTGGTGATTATCAGTGCGGTTTTTATGTCTGAAGGGTTGAAAATATATTCATCCGCATCCCTGAATTTTTCTCGGAATCTGTTGACTGCACATACACAAGGATCTCTCCAAGTGTCGTCGCCCGTAACGCCGATGAGGTTATTGCCCCATGGGGCGTCCTTTTTGCTTTGGGCCGGTCGGTTGAAAAACAGAGGAGTGCTGTCTTTTCTGGCAGCAATGAATGCCCATCCCAAAATAATATCGTTATTGTCAACTTCATTGTATGATTTGTCGTTACAGTAGTTATCGTGTGATTCGACCCAGGTAACAAGTTTATGAGGAGCAACACCGTAGGCGTTATAATCACTGACGTTATCTGCATCAAGACATCTTGTGTTCAGTGCTTTTCTTAACGCTCTGCCATAGAACGAACCCGTCAGGTGCATATATTTTGCATAATCATTGAAACGAGAACTGTTTTCGTCGCTTCCGCCTTCCTGAAGGTTTTCGCCATACTGAAATTCGGAACCGTTATCAAGAATAAATGGCCAGAAGTCGCTGCCAAAATATCCATAGTCAGGATGACTTTCTCCGGGCAACTCTATAAATTTAGCAGTATCGTATCTGAAGCCGTCAGCGCCGCAATTCACACAGTCAAGAAGGAAATCCTTGAGATATTTCTGAACCCCGGGATTTTGTGTGTTAAGGTCATAAAGGCCGTAGAGAAATCCTTGTGTCAGGGAATATCTGTTCTCCTCGTTCCATTTCAGCTTTTTGTGAAAGGCACCGCCCTCTATTTCTTTTACTTTATCATCAATCTGATTGTAGTCGGATGTACAGTGATTAAGTACCGCATCAACTATTACTTTGAGACCATATTTGTGTGCTTCGTTGCACATTTGTATGAATTCATCTCTGGTTCCCAGCTGATAGTTTCCGATTACGTGGAGAGTTGGCTGATAGTGGTAATACCACTTGCCTTTGCCATAAATCTGCATTCCGCCACTTTCACCAACAAGACATCTGTTGACAGGAGAGGTCTGGACTGCGGTGTATCCGGCTTCGGCAATAGCTCTTATGTTTTCTCTGATTGTGTTGAATGACCAGCACCACGCGTGGAGTATGGTGCCGCCCTGAATGTTGCTCATATTTTCACCTTGCTTTCGGGTTATCCCAGAATTTCGGTCAGTTTTGAAATAAGTTCTTTATCGGGTGTGTCGAAATTTTCAAAGGGGAATGGAATGTTCAGATTATCGTATTTTACCTTGCAGATTTTCTTGAACGGAAGAAGTTCTACCTTTTCAACACAACGGTGTTCAGCTGCAATTGAAGCAAGCTTTCTGATGTTGTTTTCATCGTCGTTGAGAGCAGGGATAATTACCTGCCTCAAAACTGTGGGTATTTTGAGTTTGTCAAGCTGTTTGAGGAACTGAAGAGTAGAATTCAAACTGCAACCCACGAATTTTCTGTATAAGTCCTCGTCGGTATATTTTATATCCAGAAGTACTCGGTCAGTCTCTCTGAGAAGTTCGATAACCTTATCATTCAGGATGCTGCCTGATGTGTCAAGGCAGGTGTTGATGCCGTTTTCGTGGCAAAGCCTGAATATCTTTTGGGTAAACTCAGGTTGGAGCAAGGGCTCACCACCGGAAACGGTAATTCCACCATCGTTTGCATAATATGATTTGTATCGGTTGACTTTAGATATAATTTCTTCGGGAGTTGTTACAGTGCCGCTTTTTAAATCCCATGTGTCGGGATTGTGGCAACATCCGCACCGAAGATTGCATCCTTGTAAAAACAACACAAATCGTATTCCGGGACCGTCAAGAGTACCAAGGGTCTGTATTGAATTGATTCTTCCGGTAATTGTTGAGTCGCACATTATATTGCCTCGTGGAATGTACGGCTGATAACCTCTCTCTGTTGCTCTCTGGAAAGCTTGTTGAAGTTAACTGCATAGCCTGATACACGGATTGTAAGGTTGGGGTATGCTTCGGGGTCTTCGTAGGCTTTAATCAAGGTTTCGCGATTGAGTACGTTGATGTTGATATGATGTGCCATCTGTTTGAAATAACCATCGAGAATACCAACGAGGTTTGTTGTTTTCTCATCATCGGTTCTGCCGAGCGCATCGGGAGTGATGGAGAAGGTGTTGGATATACCGTCGCGACAGTCATCATAGCTTAATTTCGCAACGGAGTTAAGGGATGCCAGAGCACCATTGTGTTCGCGGTTATGCATGGGATTTGCGCCGGGAGCAAAAGGCTCGTGGGCTTTTCTGCCGTCGGGAGTAGCACCTGTGTTCTTTCCATACATAACATTTGATGTGATGGTGAGAACCGAAAGAGTGTGGATGGCGTTTCTGTAAGTGGGAGTTTTGCGAAGTTCCTCAATAAAAGTATGAGTGATATCTTTTGCAATAAGATCAACTCTGTCATCGTCGTTTCCGAACATAGGGAAGTTGCCTGTTGTTTTGAAGTCGCAGATGTAGCCAAGGTTGTCAGTAACGGGAGCAACGTCTGCGTATTTGATAGCACTGAGCGAGTCTGTTACAACAGAGAGACCTGCAACGCCGAATGCCATAAATCTGTCAACTGTTGTATCATGGAGGGCCATCTGTGTTTTTTCATAGGCATACTTATCGTGCATATAGTGAATGATGTTCATGGTGTTGACGTAGAGTTTTGCTAACCATTCAATGTAAATGAGATAGCGCTCCATAACTGACTCGAAGTTCAGTTTGTCACCGCTGAGAACGGACATCTGGGGTCCGATTTTAATTCCGCTTGTTACATCGTAACCGCCATTGATAGCGATAAGCAGGAGCTTGGCCAGATTGCATCTTGCACCGAAGAATTGCATCTGCTTACCAACCTTCATAGCAGATACACAACATGCAATAGCATAGTCGTCGCCATAAATAGGACGCATAAGGTCATCGTTTTCATACTGAATTGAGTCTGTATCACAGGAGACCTTTGCGCAGAACTTTTTGAAATTTTCAGGAAGATTCAGAGACCAGAGCACAGTCAGATTGGGCTCGGGGGATGAGCCGAGAGTGTAGAGGGTGTTGAGAATACGGAAACTTGACTTGGTTACAAGTGTTCTTCCATCTTCGCCCATACCGCCCACAGCTTCGGTTATCCACATAGGATCACCGCCGAAAAGTTCATTGTACTCAGGTGTTCTCAGATGTCTTGCTACACGGAGCTTGATAACAAAGTCGTCGATGAGCTCCTGTGCAGTTTCTTCTGTAAGAGTACCGTTTCTGAGGTCACGCTCAATATAAATGTCAAAGAATGTTGCTACTCGTCCAAGTGACATCGCAGCACCGTTCTGCTCTTTGATTGCAGCAAGATAGGCAAAGTAAGTCCACTGGATAGCTTCTCTTGTGTTGGTTGCAGGCTCGCTGATGTCATATCCGTACATTTCAGCCATTTCTTTGAGGTATCCAAGGAATGTGATCTGCTGGAAAAGTTCTTCGTCAAGACGAATTTCGTCGGTTGTGAAGTTAGAGAAGGCAAGCTTTGCTTTGTCTTTTTTCTTTTCCTCAATAAGGCGATCAACGCCATAGAGAGCAACTCTTCTGTAATCACCAATAATTCTGCCTCTGCCGTAAGCATCGGGGAGACCTGTGATTACATGGCACTTTCTGGCAAGTCTCATCTCGTCTGTGTATGCACGGAAGACACCGTCATTGTGAGTTGTTCTGTATTTGAATTCCTGCTGAACTTTTTCGCTCAGTTCATATCCGTATGCCTCGCAAGCCTGCTTTGCCATACGCATACCGCCAAAGGGGTTAACACCTCTTTTTAGGGGTTTGCTTGTCTGCAGACCAACGATAAGTTCATTTTCCTGATCAATATATCCGGGTTTGTAATTCTTAAGTGATGTAACGGTTGTTGTATCAATATCAAGTACACCGCCGAAATGTCTTTCCAATGTGAAGAGACCTTCAACTTTTTTCATAAGCTCATTTGTGCGCTTAGTTGCACCGCTGAGAAATTCATCGTCACCGGTGTACTCGGTATAGTTGCTCTGGATAAAGTCTCGTACATTGATTTCAGACTGCCATACGCCACCTCTGAAACCTTCCCAGTTCTTATGCTCCATCAAATATCTCTCCTTGTAAAAATAAATAAAAAAGGGCAAACCAGCTTACAACTGATTTGCCCAGACGGTCGGCATTTTACGAAATAACACTCCCTTGCGGTTCTCCGCAAAATCCGTCAGTTGTGCTATTCTTTAATTATGTTACTACATTTTGTGCTTTGTGTCAACTGGAAAGACCTGAAATTATGACTAAATTTGCAGTGGTTTTCCAGGGCGTTTATGTAATAAAATTTCGTGTCAAATGATTATAAAAATAAAAACACCGCAATTCATCGTTTTGCGGTGTTTTGGCGGAGAGTTAGGGATTCGAACCCTAGGTCCCTTTCGGGACACAGCATTTCGAGTGCTGCACCTTCGACCACTCGGACAACTCTCCGTATTTAAATAATGATACTATTTTAACATTTTTATGATAAATGTCAAGGAAATTATAAGCAACAGAAGTAAGAAGGTGTCATAGTATGAATAGTAGTAAGTATGCGAAAGGTGATAGTATGGCACTTGATACGAGAGAGCTTTTTGCCCGTCTCATAAAATGTGAGGCAGGAGGAGAGGGCGACGACGGAATGAGAGCTGTTGCCTCGGTGATAATCAACAGGTCACAGACGCGGGATGGTGAGTTTTCCAGAGTCAGCAACGGGGGAGATGTCAGAGCGATTATAACTCAGACCTGCCAGTTTGTATGTCTGAAGGAATTCGTTTCAGGGGAGTATAACCCGCAGAATGTGTATAATATAACTCCCGATGATGTTCATTACGAAATAGCTGATTGGGCACTTTCGGGGAATACTGCAAGTTCTGTGGGGAATTCGCTGTTTTTTTTCAATCCTTACAGTCCGTCCTGCCCCAGAAACTTTCCGACAAATGTTGGTGTTATATACAACCGTATCGGTGACCATTGTTTCTATGCACCGACAAATGCTTATAAGAATACTTGATGAGGAGTTAACTATGGAAAATCCTTATAATTTACTGAAGATTTACGGAATACCTCCTGCGCCTTACAGTGAAAATAATCCGGATGATTTATTTCTTAAGAATCTGCCGTCTCTTGAGCAGATAGCATCCTTCAATTTAGCACTGCAATCTCAACCGAAACCAACGGGCATAGTTGAAACCGACACGGTGTCAACTCCGGTAACGACAATTATACCTGGCAATCAGTCCACTGATTTGCTGAATTTCGGTGCAGAGTATAATATGCAGAATCCTGCGCCGACTTCGTTATCTTCGATGTCATCGACACAAGGCAATGCTATGGATACATCACAGAATCTCGCACAGCAAATAACCGATTTCAGTAATCCTTATCCTGTAACTGCGGAAAGCATACAGTATCTGAATGGGTTTATCCGCACGCAGATAGGCAGACGTGCACAGATACAGTTCCTTGTGGGAAGTACTGATGTGGTTGAAAAAGACGGATTCATTTTAGGTGTCGGTGCAAACTATATTCTGATCAATGAAATAGGTACAGACGATATTACTGCGTGCGATTTCTATAACATCAAGTTTATCAGATTTCTGTACTGAGCAGCCTGCTGATAATTGTGTTGGAGAGAAGAAATCCTTGTTCGGTAAGTCTTATTCTGTCAGGCGTAATATCAATCAGGTTATATACCGATAATTTCTTTGCTTCGTTTATCAAATGGTTTGGGATATCGGTTCCGAACAGTTCTCTGAATTTTTTGGGTTCCAGTCCTTTGTCTGTCCGAAGAGAAAGCATAACGAACTCTTCCTTCGTTTTGGCATCGGATTCATAAATGGTATTGTTGAATCTGAAGTCAGCAAGGCTTTTGGGATAATAGAATCTTTTGTTGTCTATCATGGAGTGGGCAGATGGACCGATACCAAGGTAGTCTTCCAGCATCCAGTATTTCATATTGTGTCGGCTTATCCTGTCATTCTTGCAGAAGTTTGATATCTCATAGTGTCTGAAGCCGGCAGACTTTAGTGTGTTTGCGGTTTGCTCATACAGGTCTGCCTGGCAATCATCATCAGCAAAGGGAAGGTGGTCCCGCATTTTGTGAAAAGGCGTGCCCTTTTCAATTTTAAGCATATATGTGCTTATGTGAGAAGCGCCGCTGTTGATACAGTAATCCAGGGTTGTGGTGAGTGACTCGGGGGTTTGCAGCGGTATACCCAGCATAACATCAAGAGAGAAATTATCAATTCCTCCTTTGAGAATTGCATTTATGGTCCTGTCTACTTCTTTTGTTCCGTGTAAACGTCCCAACATTCTGAGTTCGTTGTTATCTGTGCTTTGCATACCTACGGATATTCTGTTGAAACCGTTTGATTTGAGACTGAAAAAGTCAATGTTTTCTGTTGTTATAGGATTTACTTCGGCGGTTACCTCCGCTTCTTGAGAAACATTGAAATGCTTTTGGATGCATTCGCTGATTTCAAGTAATCCCTGTGTTTCAAGTATGCTTGGGGTGCCGCCGCCAAAATATATAGTGTCGATAGTGCGGTCACGGAATTCTTCGGACCACATTTCGAGGCATTCTTTTGTTCTTCTGATATATTCTTTTATTGATGCATCACCCGCGGAAATGCTGTAAAAATCGCAGTAATTGCATTTTTGTATACAGAAGGGAACGTGAATGTAAAGACCAAGTTCTTTCATTGACTCACCGACTTTCAAAAAAGGGTTGAGGCAGAAACATTCAGTTTCTGCCTCGGATTTGGAAGGTATATGAAAAATAGTAAAGATACAAATTACATAATTATTTTACCACCGGTAGTTGATAAAGTCAATAGAGATTGTTAAATAATTATCATAGTGCTATAATTTTGCTGAGACAAGCGTTGATAACTTGACATATTTTTCTATTAAAAGTATAATATTAAGTTGTGAATACAGTAGTATTGGAGAATAGAAAAGTGAGTAATATTAAAGCTGATATTGATAAGCGCAGAACCTTTGCGATTATTTCCCATCCTGATGCTGGTAAAACCACACTTACAGAGAAACTTCTTCTGTATGGTGGTGCGATTAACCTTGCTGGTTCTGTTAAAGGTAAGAGAACAGCGAAGCATGCCGTATCTGACTGGATGGAAATTGAAAAGCAGAGAGGTATTTCAGTTACTTCCTCTGTAATGCAGTTCAAGTATAGTGATTATTGTATTAATATTCTTGACACACCCGGACATCAGGACTTTTCGGAGGACACATATCGTACTCTTATGGCAGCTGACTCTGCGGTAATGGTAATAGATGCTTCAAAGGGTGTAGAGAAGCAGACTATCAAACTCTTCAAAGTTTGTGTAATGCGTAATATCCCCATTATTACATTTATCAATAAGATGGATCGTGATTCCAAAAATCCCTTTGATCTTCTGGAGGAAATTGAACAGGTTCTGGGTATCAATACTTGTCCTGTTAACTGGCCTATCGGTTCAGGTAAAGACTTTAAGGGTGTATATGACAGAGAGACTAAGAGTGTTCTGGCATATACCGCCAACAACGGCCAGAGAGAGGTTGACGAGAAAGTAGTTAGTCTTGACAGTCCTGAGCTTACCGACACCGTTGGCAAGTATATGATTGATGACCTTCTTTCTGATATCGAACTTCTTGAAGGAGCAGGTGATGCTCTCGATCTTGGTCTTGTAAGACAGGGAAAACTTACACCTGTATTCTTTGGCTCCGCTCTCAATAATTTTGGCGTTGAGCCTTTCCTCAGAAGCTTCCTTGAGTTTACTACACCGCCTCTTCCCAGAGAAACAGAAGATGGAATAGTGACCCCCGACTCCGATTTTATGTCTGCTTTTGTTTTCAAGATTCAGGCAAATATGAACAAGATGCACCGCGACAGAATCGCGTTTATGCGAATTTGTTCAGGCAGATTTGAAAAAGATATGGAAGTATCTCATGTGCAGGGCGAACGTAAAATCAAGCTTTCTCAGCCTCAGCAAATGATGGCCTCGGACAGAGAAATGATTGAGGAGGCCTACGCGGGAGATATTATCGGTATTTTCGATCCTGGTATTTTCTCAATCGGAGACACTGTATGCACTCCCGGTAAGAAGATCCGCTTTAAAGGCATCCCCACTTTTGCGCCTGAGCATTTTGCTCTTGTCAGACAGAAGGATACCATGAAGCGTAAGCAGTTTATCAAGGGTACCTCGCAGATTGCACAGGAAGGTGCTATTCAGATATTCCAGGAACTTGACGCTGGTATGGAAGAAGTTATCGTGGGCGTTGTGGGTACACTTCAGTTTGATGTTCTCAAGCACCGACTGGAGAATGAATATAACGTTGAAATTATTATGACATCCTTGCCTTATCAGTTTATCCGTTGGATCGGTAATCCTGATGTTGATCCCAAAACTCTGGACCTTGCTTCAGATACAAAACGTATTCAGGATCTCAAAGGCAATCATCTGTTGCTCTTTACCAGTGAGTGGAGCATAAGCTGGGCACTTGAGCACAATAAAGGTCTCATTCTCGAGGAGTTTGGCAAAAACTCATAACATTTGAATCGGACACGCAAAATTCAGACACTCCCCTAATATGAATTACTATGATTCATATTAGGGGAGTGCTTTGTTTGTTGGAATTTCTGATGTTTCTTGCCAATTACTGTTACGTCTTTATTCTGCATGTTTGTAAGTCGGGGTCTTTTCCGAAACCTTTGAGCAAGAAGGATGAGGAGATGTATCTCCTGCGAAGCCGAAGGGGAGACGTAGCGGCAAGAAATAAACTTGTTGAGCATAATCTGAGACTTGTGGCGCACATAATCAAGAAGTATTATGCTAATGTTTCGGATCACGAAGACTTGGTTTCTATTGGAACAATAGGTTTAATTAAAGCAATTAATACATTTGACCCTGAAAAGAATATCAAACTTTCAAGCTATGCATCCAGATGCATCGAAAACGAGATACTGATGTATTTCAGAAATGGTCGTAAATCAGCGCATGATGTATCTTTGAGTGAAACCATTGAAACGGACAAAGACGGAAATCCTCTTACACTTATGGATGTGCTCACTGATGAAAGGGACTTTACCGAGGAACTTGATATTAAGATTAATTCAGAAAAACTCAAAGATTATCTTTACTCTGCTCTTGACAGCAGAGAACGCAAAGTTTTGATATTGAGATACGGACTTGACGGAAAAGAACCTCTTACTCAAAGAGAAGTGGCTAAAGAACTTGGTATATCCAGGTCGTATATTTCCAGGATTGAGAAAAAATCTCTTGAAATTCTTCGCAGAAAGTATGAGAAATTTTAGAACAGATAAGCAAGAAGATTAATAACCGCACATAATCCAAAGCCTACACACAATGGCAACAGGATTGCTACGATGAGACAAATGTAACTTTTGCTTTCTTTTTTTATCATAAAGCAGGTGGTCGAACAAGGGAAGTGGAACAAGCATAGAATTAGTGTGCATACTGCGGTTTTGAACGTCCAGCCGTTTGAAATCAGTATTTCTCCTAACTCTGATATGCTGGCGTAGTCTGTCAGTGCGGTTGTGTTTAGATATGACATTATTGCTACCGGAAAGAAAAGTTCGTTGGCGGGGAAACTCAGTATATATGAAGAGATAATCACACCGTCTGTGCCGCTTATCGTGCCGGCAGCCGAAAAGAAGGCTGTGATATATCCTAAAATGGTCTGTCCGTTTACAGCGATATTTGCGAAAAGCCAGAGCAGAATACCTGCCGGAATTGATACGGCCACTGCTCTGGAGAGCACGTAAAGTACTTTTGTTTTAACGGAAAGAATAAAAGTGCTGAAAAAACTTGGTTTGCGGTAGGGTGTAAGTTCTATATAAAATCCGTTGTTTCCGTTGATAATTCCAAGCTTATCTATAACGAGTCCCGTTAATAATGTGATTGCTATCGCAAAAGCTATCAATAGAATCATAGTGCCTGCAACTATGAGTGATTTCAAAATGCCGTTTGTTTCTCTTGCAAAGAATACGGAGATGATTCCTATAAGAACAGGAATGCGACCGTTGCACGGTATAAAACTGTTTGTTACTGTTGCAATAAATCTTTCTTTTTTTGATGTTATAATTCTGCAACCGCTTACTCCGCAGGCGTTGCATCCGAATCCTAATGCGATAGTCAGAGCTGTTTTGCCGCTCAGTCCGAACCTGGAAAAGATTCTGTCAAGTACAAATACAGCCCTAGGCAGATATCCAATATCTTCTACAATAGCAAAAAGCGGAAAGAATATCAAAGCGGGGGGCAACATTACAGATACAACCCAGGCAACGGTTGTGTAAACACCATCAAGAAGCAAACTGATTATTGTTTTGTTGATTCCTATATGGCTGAAGGAACTGTATAATATATCCTTTGTAAAAAACAAAACTCTGCTTATGATTTCTCCGGGAATGTTTGCGACAAAGGCGGTCAGCCAGAAGAGCAAACCGAAAATCAACACAAGAGACAATACTCCTGTGTATTTTGATGTGAATATATTATCGAGGAGTCTGTCGGTGTTTGTATAAGTATTTCCTTTTCTTCTGATGACTTTTTCTGTAATACTGTGAGCAAGCCTTGCAGACTCAAGACTTTTATCTTCGTTGCTTGTTGCTTCACAGACTCGTGAAAATTCTTTTATTTTATATGTTTTTATATCTCTGTTTATGGTGTCTTCTATAAACTTGCGAAGATGTATTATGTTGTCTTTGCTTTTTGCACATGTTGTTATCACAGGTACGCCCAACTGTAAAGACAGTTCATCTGTGTCTAATTCTATGTTCTTGCGTTTTGCTTCATCCCAGAGATTAAGGCAAACAAAGGCCTTGTCGGTTATAGAAAGTATTTGTATTGCAAGGAGAAGATTTCTCTCAAGAGCAGTAGCGTCCAATACGATAATAATATAGTCATATTCTTTGCTTTCAATGTATTTTCTCGCCACTTCTTCCTCGGGAGAGTTACCTATAATGGAGTATGTTCCCGGTAAATCTGTAAGTCTTATCTTGTTGTTGCCTTCAGATATATAGCCTGTGGCAAGCTCTACTGTTTTTCCTGACCAGTTTCCTGTGTGCTGGTTGAGTCCTGTCAGGGCGTTGAATATTGTGCTTTTGCCAACATTGGGATTGCCTGCGAATACAAAATTTGATTCACCGTTAACTTGATTAATTGTAGCTCACGCTTTCATACTGGTGATACGATTATATTCTCTGTATCTTCACGTCTGAGTGCGATAACGGTTCCTTTTATCATGTAAGCAACAGGCTCTTTAAAAGGGCTTTCTCTGAGACATAACACAGTTGCGCCTGGGGTGAATCCCAGTTCAAATAACCTGTTAACCCCGATGTTGGCGGATAATATCTCTCTGATAATACCTGTCTCTCCGATTTTAAGGTTGCTGAGGGGTATTTTAATCATATTTATCTTCCTTGTATCAGTTTCTCATTTTATATTATGACGGATTATAGGGATGGTGATTAGGTCTTTTCATTTTCTTCCTGCTGTGTTATAATAATATATAAACCGCTCGCTTCATATAATCTATTGGTGATTATATGAAACCTTTATTGAAACTTATATCTGTTGTACTTTGCTTTGCCACATCGTTGATTTTGTCAGTAACATTTCACGGTAACGCCGTTATCACTTCTGTGTCTGCTGATGATGTTACATCTGTCAAAGAAATGCCTTTGGTTATTGTTGATGCAGGGCATGGTGGTGAGGATGGGGGAGCGGTATCGGAGAGCGGAGTGATGGAAAAGGACATCAACTTATCCATAGCTTTGTATCTTAAAGATTTCCTTGTGCAAGGCGGGTTTCGGGTAATGATGATACGCGAGGATGACAATGCGGTTTATGATTCCTATGCAAAGACATTGCGCGAGAAGAAGGTTTCAGATATCCATAAAAGAAGTGAGATTTGTAACAACTCAGAAAACAATATATACATAAGTATTCATCAGAATAAATTCAGTCAGAGTAAATACAGTGGTGCACAGGTGTTTTATTCTGAAAAGTCACATTTGAGCAAACTTTTGGCGGATAACATAAGAGTCAGTATCCGGTCGTTGCTGCAGAATGGCAATGAACGCAACATTAAGCCTGCTGATGACAGTATCTATATACTGAAGAATGCAGAGGTGCCTTGTGTTTTAGTCGAGTGCGGTTTTCTCTCGAACCGTGAAGAACTTCAAAAACTTGAGAGTGAGACATACCGACAGAGTATGGCGTATTGTATTTATCTTGGGTTCTGTGAATTTTATTATAATAATTATGAATAATTAGGACGTGGTTTCTTTGGCAGGAAAAATCAAAAGTGTATACGTTTGTTCACAGTGCGGATACGAGTCGCCCAAATGGTATGGCAAGTGTCCTTCTTGTAACGAATGGAATACAATGAATGAAGAGTTGAAAAATAAAACGGATGCAACTTCAATGAATGCGAGAATGTCTGCTGCCGTGTACTCAAAACCTCTGAGTATTACGGATATATCTACGGAAGATGAGCATCGTTATGTAACGGGTATATCGGAGCTCGACAGAGTGCTTGGCGGTGGTATCGTCAAAGGCAGCCTTATCCTTTTGGGTGGTGACCCCGGCATTGGAAAGTCTACAATATTACTGCAGATTTGCCGCAAACTCAGCGAGAATCTGAAAATTCTTTATGTATCCGGTGAGGAATCCAAACGACAGCTTAAACTTCGTGCTGCCAGACTTAAGGCTGAAAGCGAGAATTTGTTGGTGCTGACAGAAACCGATGTGCAGGTTATTGCTGAGGTGATAAGAACCGACAAACCTGATATGGTTATGATAGATTCAATACAGACTATGTCTATTTCTGAACTGAGTTCATCACCGGGCAGTGTTACACAGGTCAGAGAGTGCACAAATTTCCTTATGCGTGTAGCAAAAGGATTGGATATACCAATGTTTGTGGTTGGTCACGTCAACAAGGAAGGTTCTATTGCCGGTCCTAAGGTGCTTGAACATATTGTGGATGCTGTTCTTTATTTCGAGGGTGACAAGCAGATGTCTTATCGTATTCTCCGTGCGGTAAAGAACAGATTTGGTTCCACAAATGAAATAGGAGTATTTCAGATGACGGAGTCAGGTCTTGAAGTGGTTGAGAATCCTTCGCTGATGCTTCTCTCGGGCAGACCGAAGAATGTTTCGGGTACTTGCGTTGCTTGTACTATGGAAGGCTCCAGACCTATCCTTGCAGAGGTACAGGGCTTGGCATCATCTACTGCTTTTGGTAATCCCAGAAGAATGTCGACAGGATTCGATTACAGCCGTATGGCTCTGATTGTGGCAGTTCTTGAAAAGCGTGCGGGTTATTATTTTTCAAATTCAGATATTTATGTAAATGTTATCGGCGGTTTAAGGCTTGATGAGCCTGCAACTGATCTTGCGGTGGCGATGGCTCTTGTTTCGAGTCTCAAGGATATGCCGGTGTCTGACAGTGCTATTGCATTTGGCGAAATAGGATTAGCCGGTGAAATCAGAAGTGTTTCTCACGCACAAGAACGAATTAACGAAGCATCAAGGTTGGGATTTTCGCGAATAGTTCTGCCTTATCATAATCTCGGTCGGGTTCAGGCGCCTGAGAATGTTGAACTTATAGGTGTCAGAAATGTTCGCGAAGCCTTTGAGGCTATTGTGTGATATGAAACACCGTGTACTGATATCACCGGCGGACAGCAAACTTATTGAGAATCTTAACGCTCTGGGCGTTGATTGCTATTCTGCTATGAGGCTTGATGGAGTGCCTTTAAATGAACAGTGTCATGCCGATATGCAGGTTTTGAGAATTCACGATACGGTCTTTGTAGCAGAGTGTTTTTATGAGCAATATGGGTCGTATGTTGCAGACGGTTTGAGAGTTTTCTCTGTCAGAGTGCCAAGCGGTAAATATCCTGACAATGTATCGCTTAATGCGGCATATGCCGGTGGCAGGTTGTTCTGCAAAGTTTCTTCGCTGGATAACGCTGTAAAGGAGTTCTGCAACAGTCACGATATTGATATAATAAACGTAAATCAGGGGTATTCTAAATGTTCGACTCTGGTTATCGGAGAGAATGCTATTATTACTGCGGATTCTTCAATTGCAAAGGCGGCACTGAAATGCGACGTAGATGTGCTTCTTATCTCTCCGGGAAACATCCGACTTGAAGGTGCGGATTATGGATTTATTGGTGGCGCATCGGGTGTGATAGGGAAGACGGTATATTTTTTTGGAGATATAGAGCTGCATCCCGATAGTGACAGTATCACCGCTTTTATAAAACGCCATAATTACAACTATACATCTGTTGGTGGATGGCCTCTTGTGGATGTAGGTGGTTTTATAAATCTTGATAAATAAAATAAATGCAGTAACAGACTTCGTATATCAATGTGTATCTGAAGTCTGTTTTCTTTTGTGCGAAATCGAACATATGTACTCGGGTGAGGTGGCGGGTTTTAAACCGAGTACATAATCAGCAGATACTTTGTAAATAGTGCAAAGCTTAATCAGTAAGTGTAGCGGGAGCTCGCGTACACCGGACTCGTACTTGGAATATTGCTCTTGACGTATGCTTAAGATATAAGCAATATCTGCCTGGCTGTAAGAGTGCGCCAGTCTGAGTTCACGTAATTTGATACAATAATATTCGTGCATAAAACCTCCGGAAATATTTTATGTGCAAATGAACATAAGGAGTTATGTCTTGATTTGCATAAAAATAATACCACAGTAAATTTGAAAATGATGTAAGATATTGTTCAAAAAAACTGAGAGAAAAAGTAAACAGATATATAAAAACATATTAAATGATTACTTGTTAGGAGAATTTGTTCATCAAATAGATGTTAAGATAGCGATGATTTAATAAAAACAAGTGATTACCAAAGAGAATAGAATTATACAAACTGTAATAATTACAATTTGTATAAACCTCAGGATAAGGTTTCAAAAGTTGAATAACTCCTCCCCTAAATTACACAAAATATTCATTTTGTGTAATTTTCTTAATAGGAAATTACGCCCCTGTTTTTTATGTTATAATTAATAATATAGTAATCTGATTTATAAAAGGAGCTGATTTTTTGCCTACCGATTTCACTGTTGAAGCTTCCCCTGTTGTTAAAGATTATTTGTTTTATTTGCAGACGGTCAAAGAAAAATCTCCCAAGACTGTTAATGAATATTTTATTGACCTGAGAACTTTTTTCAGATTTATTAAGTATCAGCGAAAACTTGTATCCGCTGATGTGCCTATGAATGAAATTAAAGTTGATGATGTTGACATCGATTTGATTCGCTCCGTTACATTAACAGATGCTTATGAGTTTATGAATTATGTAAAGACTGAGCGCGGAAATAACAGCTCTACAAGGCTCAGAAAATCCTCTGCCCTACGTGGATTTTTCAATTACCTTTGCGTTAAGAAGCATCTCCTGGAGGTCGACCCGCTCAAAGAGCTTGAAACCCCGAAGCAGAAAAAGAGTCTGCCCAAATACCTGACGCTCGAACAAAGTATCGAACTTCTCCAGGCAGTAGAAGGCAAACATAAAGAGCGGGATTATTGCATACTTACTCTGTTTCTTAACTGCGGCTTAAGACTTTCTGAGCTTGTGGGACTTAATGTCAGCGATATACGCAAGGATAATACCGCAAGGGTCCTTGGTAAAGGAAACAAGGAGCGAATTATCTATCTGAATGATGCTTGTGTATACGCAATTAATGCATATTTAAAGGTCAGACCAAATGATGGTCTTAAGGACAGAAACGCGCTGTTTGTAAGTAATCAGATGAAACGAATGAGTCCTGTTACCGTCCAGAAACTTGTATATAAGTATCTGGAGAAAATCGGACTTGATTCTCAGGGGTATTCCTGCCATAAATTGAGACATACAGCTGCTACATTAATGTATCAGCATGGTAATGTAGATATCCGTGTTCTCAAAGAAATTCTTGGTCATGAAAATTTAGGTACTACCGAGATTTATACTCATCTTAATTCCGAACAGATGGAAAAAGCTGCAAACAGTAATCCGCTTTCAAAGATAAAAAAGAAAGGCTGATTTTATATCAGCCTTTCTTTTTATATATCCATTTTAAATATCATTTTTGATAATATCGTCGTAAGATTCTCTTTTAATAATGACTCTGGAAGTTCCGTCTTTTACCATTACAACAGCGGGTCTGGGAATTCTGTTGTAATTTGAAGCCATAGAGTAATTATAAGCACCGGTGGAAAGTACGGCGATAATGTCCCCTACTTCTGTTGCAGCAATATCAACATTCTCCTGGATCAGGTCTCCGCTTTCGCAGCACTTACCGGCAATGGTAACTTTCATTGTTTTGGGAGCATCTGCTTTGGAGGCGTTGAGTACGGTGTATGCGGATTTGTAGAGGGCATATCTGACGTTATCGGTCATACCGCCATCAATTGATACATAAGTCCTGATATCAGGAATGTTTTTAACGCCACCTACGGTGTAAAGTGTGGTACCTGCCTCGCCTACAATAGAACGACCGGGCTCAACAGACACAAAAGGAACATTCATACCGAGTTCCTCACAAGTCTTCTTGATTGTGACACTTACAGCTTCGATGTACTCCTCGAACTTCTTGGGATTATCGGAATCTGTGTATTTGATACCAAAGCCGCCACCGAGGTTGAGTTCCTCAATCTTGATGGAAAGCTCTGTATCAAGAGTTTTAACAAAGGAAAGCATAATCTTTGCTGCATCCTCAAAAGGCTCTAAATCGAAAATCTGTGAGCCTATGTGGCAATGTACACCCTTGAGTGCAAGATTGCTGTAATTGAGTGATTCTTTGGCTGCATTTATTGCCTCGCCGTTTTCAATGGCAAATCCGAACTTTGAATCAATCTGACCGGTACGGATATAATCGTGTGTATGGGCCTCGACACCAGGTTTAATACGCATAGAGATGCTGACTTTTTTACCGCTTTCCCCTGCTATTGCATCGATGAGCGAAAGCTCTTCGAGGTTATCCACGATAATTTTGCCAACACCATATTCAACTGCTGCCCTGAGTTCTGCATAAGTCTTGTTATTTCCGTGGAAATTGATGATTTCTGCAGGAAAACCGGCCTTCATAGCGGTGTAAAGCTCTCCGCCTGAAACAACATCAAGACCGAGGCCTTCGTCCTTGACAATTCTGCACATCTCCAGACAACAGAAAGCCTTACTTGCAAAATAAGCTCTGCCATTTGAGTTGTAGAATTTATCAAAAGCGTTCTTGTATGCTTTGAGGTTTGTTCTGACAACCTCTTCATTCATAACATAGAGAGGTGTACCGTACTGCTCGCACAGGTCTTTTACGTCACAACCGCCGATTACAAGGCGACCGTTTTCGTTAATTGATTGTCCTGGATTTAACATCTTAATATTCCTCCTGAGATAAATACTCATCTATAACTGCTCTGATATCTTCTGTGCCGTCACCTTTCAGTGCAGAGAAAGGATAGCATCGGGCACCATAATCTGCGAGCAATTCTTCGTAGTATTCAGTCTGGTTTTTAAGTTCAGTCTTATTTAATTTATCTTTTTTTGTGAGAACCACAATAAAAGGGAAATTATTGGCACGCAGGTATTCGATCATCTGAATATCATCTGCTGTCGGCTTATGGCGTATATCGCAAATTTGAATCACAAGAGCAAACTTGCGGTTATCATTGAAATAGCCTTCTACCAGTTCAGCCCAACGTTCTTTTTCTGTGTCGGAAACCTTTGCATATCCGTAACCCGGTAAATCAACAAGCATAAATTCCTTAAGCGAAAAGAAGTTAATGGTTGCTGTTTTTCCGGGAGTGGCACTGACACGAGCAATGCCTTTTCTGTTGGTAATTCTGTTTATAAGTGAGGATTTTCCTACATTAGACCTACCTGAAAAGACGATTTCAGGCAGATCTGAAGGTGGAAGCTGAGAAGAGATTCCACAGGACATAAGAAATTTTACATTATTTGTATCCATAGAAAAAATCAGCTCCCTTGTTCCATAACTTTATTACTATTGCGATATTTGCGATTCGCATTTTTAAAAGAATCGGTTTCTTCCCTGCTATCAATGAGCATAATATCAAGAACTTTGTCGATATTCTTAACAGGAATGAAGTTGACATTAGCTCTGATTATGGGATCGATTTCATCTACATCAGGCATATTGTTTGCTGGTATGATTATGTTAAAAATACCTGACTTAAATGCAGCTATTGCCTTCTCTCTTAGTCCTCCTATGGGAAGAACATTACCTCTGAGAGTAATTTCACCTGTCATGGCATAATCGTGTCTGACAGGCTTTCCTGTTAAAGCAGAGCATATTGCGACAGCCATAGTGATTCCGGCTGAAGGACCATCTTTGGGCACGGCTCCTTCAGGTGCGTGGATATGAATATCTTTAGTCTTATAGAAATCTTCCGCTATACCATATAGAGAATATTTACTTCTGATAGTCGTAATTGCTGCTTTAGCAGATTCCTGCATAACGTCTCCCAGAGAACCGGTCAGTTCGATTTTTCCGCTACCGGGCATAACTGCAACTTCAATGGGAAGAATCTCTCCGCCGACCGAAGTCCAGGCGAGTCCGTTAGCGACTCCTATCTGGTCTTCTTTAGAATAGAAATCTTCAGTATATTTAGGTATGCCGAGATATTCAGTTAAATCAGATGCGGTGATTTTGACATTGACAGCATCGTTGATTATGTTAACGGCTGCTTTTCTCATTAATTTAGCGATGGTTCTCTCCAGTGTTCGTACTCCCGCTTCCCGTGTGTATCGGTCGATAAGAGCATAAATAGCGCTGTCGGTGAGTTTGAACTGCTTGGATGTAAGACCGCAATTGATAAGTTGTTTTTTAATAAGGTGTTTTTTTGCAATATTGAATTTTTCCTCACGGGTATAAGAAGAAAGCTCAATAACATCCATTCTGTCACGCAGAGGTGCTGATATACTGCTGAGATCATTTGCTGTTGTTATAAACATGACATCTGACAAATCAAAAGGTATATCAAGAAAATGGTCAACAAAAGTACTGTTCTGTTCAGAGTCGAGAACTTCAAGCAAAGCTGAAGTGGGATCACCCTTGTAGTCATTGGAAAGCTTGTCGATTTCGTCCAGAACCATAACAGGGTTCATACTACCGGCTTTTTTCATACCTGAAATAATTCTGCCGGGCATAGATCCTATATATGTACGTCTGTGTCCTCGGATTTCTGCTTCGTCCTTAACACCGCCCAGCGAAATTCTGACACATTTACGATTGATATCTTCTGCAACAGATAACGCAATGGATGTTTTTCCTACTCCGGGAGGACCAACGAGACAAATAATATTTCCTTTTGATTTAGGATTGAGTTTTCTTACAGCAAGAGATTCAACAATTCTCTCTTTCACTTTCTCAAGTCCGTAGTGATTCTTATCAAGGGAGGCTTTGACTTTTTTCAGGTCAATTCTTTCCTTTGTGTATTTATGCCAAGGAAGCTCCAGGCAGGTATCGAGATACGTTCTGATAACGGATGCTTCCTGACTGCCAAAGGGCATACGCTCCAGTTTATTGCACTCTTTGATGAGTGTTTCTTCTATTTCAGGAGTTAGTTTAAGGGCGTAAATAGAATCACGGAGCTTGTCTGCTTCAAGATCCGGAGAGTCATCCTCCCCCAGTTCTTCCTGAATTGCTCTGATTTCTTCCCGCAGGTAGATTTCTTTTTGCGTTCTGTCAAGACTTGCTTTTGTTCGTTCATTGATTTTGCGCTCAAGCTCAAGAATAACAAGCTCATTATTGAGCATATCGATAAGTGCTTCAGTGCGCTTTTTTGCCGATGTATTTTCAAGAATGGTTTGCTTATTTCTGTAATCCAGAGGGAGATTTCCGGCAAGATAATCAGATAGTTCAGCACAACTTGTGGAAAGCGCGGCTTTGAACATAATATCTGACGGTAATTTGGAATTAAGCTGAATATATTGCTCAAATACAGATTTAAGTGATCTGACCAATGCAGCTTCTGTATTTTCGTTGGTGCATCTGGTTTCTTTGACACGCGCAATATCAGCAGACAGAAAATTAGAATTTTCCACAACAAACTGAAGGCTTGCTCTATACAAGCCTTCAAGTACTACTCTTATTGTGTTGTCGGGTTGCTTGACCACCTGAATTACTCTTGCTACAACGCCCATCTGATACAAATCGGTAACCTCAGGATCGCTGAGAGCTGCATCAAACTGAGCGGAACAGAATATTAAGCGGTCATTGTTCATAGCGAAATTTATTGCATTGATAGATTTCTTTCTGCCTACATCAAGATGAAGCATCATCTTTGGGAATACAACTATTCCCCTCAGCGGCAATACAGGAATCTCAAGCATCATCGCGTCTTTATCAATCATTTTTGACCTCGGTATATAAGAGTTATTTAAGATGCATCGACTTTGCTGTTTTTATAAGAGATTACAGGCTCAGCCTTATTAACAACAACATCATCAGTGATTGTTACTTTGCGGATGTTGTTGTCTTTAGGTACGTCAAACATAAGTTGAGTCAAAGTATCTTCAAGAATTGAGCGCAAACCTCTTGCACCTGTCTGTTGTTCAAGTGCTTTAGCTGCAACTGCTTTAAGCGCAGCATCTTCAAAATCAAGAATAACATCGTCAAATGCGAAAAGTTTCTTATATTGTTTAATAAGAGAGTTTTTAGGTTCAGTAAGAATTCTTACAAGGGCTTCCTCATCAAGACCTGACAGTGCGGTAATAACAGGAAGTCTGCCCACAAGTTCAGGAATAAGACCGAATTTGACCAGGTCGTGGGATACAACTTTTTGCATCCAATAGGTTTCGTTAAGGGTCTTTTTGTCTATGATATTTGCTTCAAAGCCCAGTGTTGAGGAGCCGGTTCTCTTTTCAACGACCTTCTCCAGACCGTCAAATGCACCACCACAGATAAAAAGGATATTCTTTGTATCGATGGAAATGAACTCCTGCTGAGGATGCTTTCTGCCGCCCTGAGGAGGAACATTTGCAACTGTACCCTCAATCATCTTGAGCAGTGCCTGCTGAACGCCCTCACCGCTTACGTCTCGGGTGATTGAGGGATTCTCTGACTTTCTGGAAATCTTATCGATTTCATCGATATAGATAATTCCTGTCTGTGCCTTCTCAATATCGTAATCAGCAGCCTGAATGAGCTTCAGGAGGATGTTCTCTACGTCCTCACCTACATAGCCTGCCTCTGTGAGAGTTGTAGCATCTGCAATGGCAAAAGGTACATCCAGTGCCTTTGCAAGAGTCTGAGCAAGCAAGGTCTTACCTACACCGGTGGGACCTAAAAGCAGAACGTTGCTCTTTGAGAACTCAACTTCATCATCTTCGTTGAAAACTCTTTTGTAATGATTGTATACGGCAACGCTGAGAGTGATTTTTGCACTATCCTGACCGATAACGTACTCATCAAGAATTTCCTTGATTTCGTGAGGCTTGAGCAGTTTTGTAGCATCAATAGCCTCTGTTACGGGTGTGGGTGCAAGTAAATCTCCTTCGTCTAGAATTGACATGCAGAGCTCAACGCATCCGTCACAGATATAAACGCCGTTGCCGGCAATAAGTTTACCTACTGCTCCCTGCGGTTTCCCGCAGAATGAGCAGCAGATATCACCGTTTTCTTTGGTATTTGACATTTTGTCCCCTTATCGTCTTTCGATTACCTTATCAATGATACCGTACTCAAGTGCCTGCTGTGCAGTCATGAAGTTGTCTCTTTCGGTATCTCTTGTGATTACTTCAATGGGCTGTCCTGTGTTTTTGGCAAGTATTTCGTTGAGTTTTCTCTTTGTATGGAGAATGTGGTTAGCGTGAATCTCAATGTCAGTTGCCTGACCCTGAGCACCGCCGCTGGGCTGGTGAATCATAATATCGCTATTGGGAAGAGAAAATCTCTTGCCGGGTGTACCTGCTGCAAGCAGGAAAGCACCCATAGAGGCGGCCATACCCATACAGATAGTGGAAACATCACACTTGATATACTGCATTGTATCGTAGATGGATAATCCGTCAGTAACCGAACCGCCGGGGCTGTTAATGTAAAGACTGATGTCTTTAGAGGGGTCCTGACCCTCAAGATAAAGAAGCTGTGCAACTACTATTCCCGCAGATACAGAGTTAACCTCCTCATTAAGAATAATAATTCTATCGTTGAGCAAACGTGAAAAGATATCATATGATCTCTCGCCACGGTTTGTCTGCTCTACAACATAAGGTACTAAACTCATGCTAATCATCCTTTCAGAAATAATACTTAACAAAATTGATGACAGTTATTCATTATTTAATAGCTGCAGCCTTTTTTACGATATCCATTGCGCGCTGAACAGCAATATCATCACGCTGATCCTCGCTATCCACAAGAAGCTTAACTCTGTCGAGTTCTACACCGTAGGTGTCTGCGAGACGCTGGAACTCAGCCTCAACTTCCTCGTCTGTTACAGTGATAGCCTCTGCCTTAGCAACAGCCTTGAGAGCAAGACGAAGCTTAACTCTGTTTTCTGCCTCTTTCTGATACATCTTCTTGAGAGACTCAACATCCATACCCATATAACCGAGATATGTGCCCATATCCATTCCCTGTGAACGGAGACGTGCATCAAAATCGCGGAGCATGGAGTTTACTTCGTTATCATACATCTGCTCAGGAATTTCGCCCTGAACGAGCTCGATGAGCTTATCAGAAATCTGGTGGTTGATGTCGTCCTCTCTCTCGTCCTTGAGGCGCTTGGAGATTGTCTCCTTAACTTCCTTCTTGTACTCCTCAACTGTCTCTTTGTCGGAGATATCCTTTACGAACTCGTCGTCAAGCTCAGGGAGTTCCTTTGTCTTGATCTCGTGGAGCTTAATCTTGAACTGTGCTTCCTGACCCTTGAGCTCTTCGGACTGATAATCCTCGGGGAATGTTACAGTAATAGTGAACTCTTCGCCTGCGTTGTGGCCCATTACCTGCTCCTCGAAGCCGGGGATGAATGAACC
The DNA here is from genome assembly GCA_045654185.1 of Ruminococcus sp. Classification (GTDB taxonomy): domain Bacteria; phylum Bacillota; class Clostridia; order Oscillospirales; family Acutalibacteraceae; genus Ruminococcoides. Next base: position 145,754 of record JAZOMY010000003.1, on the reverse strand, counting down.
GCTGCCGAGCATAAGGTTGTAGTTTTCAGCCTTGCCGCCGTCAAAAGCTTTGTCGCCGAGGAAACCCTCGAAGTCGATAACTGCTGTATCACCATCAGCAGCAGGTCTGTCCTCAACAGTAACCATACGGCTGTTTCTATCACGGATACGGTCGATTTCTTCACCGATCATTTTCTCTGTAACGCGTACAGCCTTGGACTTGATTTCCATTTCCTTGTAACCCTCGATTGTCATTTCGGGCTCAACGATAACAACTGCCTTGAAGATGAAATCTCCGTCAGCGCTGACTTCTTCTACTGCTTCAACAGCAACGATTCTGAGACCTGCCTCCTTGGTAGCTGCCTCAAGTGCTGCGGGATAGCAATCCTCGATAGCATCGGGATAGAACATATCCTTACCATACATCTTCTCGATGTACTGTCTGGGAGCTTTACCCTTACGGAAACCGGGAATGTTGAGCTTTCCAACATTCTTCTTGTAAGATTTCTGAACGGATTTTTCGAAAGTTTCTGCATCTACGCAGATTTCGAGTTCGTACTTGTTTGTTTCCTTAAGAACTGATGATTTGAGTGACATTTTAAAATTCCTCCAATTTTATGTTATGTTTTTTGGTATATTCAAACGACAGGTACAGGATAAAACTCTGTGTAGTCGCATGAAATCAATTTAAGTTCTATGCCTTCATAGTTGCCCGTCACAGCGTGTCTGTGGGTATAGGTTCCATGCAAATGACCGTAGTAGCACTTTTTGATACCTTGTGACTTGAGCGCGTCGATTATTTCCTGACAAACGATGGTGTCGTATACCGGCGGATAGTGAAGGAAAACGACAGGTTCATAACCCGTCTTTTTGGCTTCATTGATTGACATATTGAGTCTGCCGATTTCGCGGTTAAGTATCTTCATATCTTTTTCGCCCGAGGATTCGTAGTTCCATCCGCGTGTACCACATATTGCGATGCCGTCGCGGACATAGGCGTTGTTAAAAATAATTTCAATGGTATCAAAACCATTTGTCTTCAGATACTCATCGATTTTGCTCTTTGTCCCCCACCAATAGTCGTGGTTGCCTTTTACAAACAATTTTCTGCCCGGCAAGGAGTTTATAAAAGCAAAATCCGCGTAACATTCTTCAAGCTTAAGCGCCCAGGAGATGTCTCCGGCAATTACTACCGTGTCATCATCGGTAATCAGTCTGCGCCAGTTGTTCTCAAGTCTGGTTACATAATCGCTCCAGCCCGAGAAAATATCCATAGGTTTGTCTGTGCCGAAGGACAGATGAAGGTCGGCTATTGCATAAACCGACATTATTTGAGACTGAGTGAATCAAGAACAAAAGAGGGCATATCAGCAACATTGATTACAGTGCTGAATCTGTCTTCAAGTGTTCTTGTTGCTTCCAGAGGTGCGGGAATTTCTGTGTTTGTTAGTGCGCTGAGTGTATCAACAACCTTGAATTCATCTTCCTCGGTTATTTCATTACCCTCAACAGCAGAGAGAACTGCTCTGGAGAATTTATAAGGGCTTGCTGTGGAAGCTATGACTGCGGGAGTTTTGTCTCCTGTTGTGTCTACATACTTCTCATACACATTAACAGCAACGGCTGTGTGTGTGTCGGAAAGATATCCTGCATCCTTGTAGAGAGCAGAGATTGTAGTATAAGTTTCATCTTCGGTGCAGTAGCCGCCTGCGAACATCTCACTTACAGCATCCTTTACGGAGTCTTCTACTGTGTATTCACCAGTTGATTTGAGAGCGGTCATATACTCGGCAGTTTTTTCGGAATTTCTGTCAGAGAGAATATAGAGAAGTCTCTCAAGGTTGCTGGAAACAAGAATATCCATAGAGGGAGAAACTGTTGTGATAAACTTTCTGTTCTTGTTGTAATTACCGGAGTTGATGAAATCGGTAAGTACGTTGTTTGAGTTGGATGCGCAGATAAGCTTATTCACAGGCATACCCATCTTGTAAGCAAAGTATGCTGCCAGGATATTACCGAAGTTACCTGTGGGAACGACGATATTGATTTTATCACCCAGAGAAATCTTGCCTGCATTTACCATATCACAGTATGCTGAGATGTAGTAGACAATCTGAGGCAGGAGTCTTCCCCAGTTAATGGAATTGGCGCTTGAGAACATCATATTATTGTTCTCAAGAGCGGCAATTACTTCATCAGTGGTGAAAATATTCTTAACGCCTGTCTGTGCGTCGTCAAAGTTACCCTTGATAGCACATACATTTACGTTATTTCCTGAAGTTGTATTCATCTGATGCTTCTGCATGGGGCTGACACCATCACTGGGATAGAAAACAATGATTTCGGTGTTCTCTACATCCTTGAATCCCTCAAGAGCTGCCTTACCGGTGTCACCTGAAGTAGCAACAAGGATAATTGCCTTTTTGCCGTCAGCTGTCTTTTTGAGAGAGCATGTGAGCAAATGAGGCAGAATCTGAAGAGCCATATCCTTGAAAGCGCAGGTAGGACCGTGCCAGAGTTCAAGAAGATTGAGTTCCTTGTCTCCGTGTGTCACAGAGCAGATGGGAGCAGGATTGTCTGATCCGAATTTTTCAGCTGTGTAAGCGTTCTCTACACAGTTTGCAATTTCTTCCTCAGTAAAATCTGTGAGATAATCAGAGAGTACTTTTTTAGCTCTGCCTTTGTAGTCGAGCTTAAGCAGTGTCTCAAAGGTTATGCCGTCATACTGAGGAAAAGATTCGGGCACAAACAGACCGCCTTCGGGTGAAATTCCGCGGGCGATAGCCTGAGCAGATGTAACCTTTTCGTTGTTGTTCTGAGTACTTGTGTATAACATGAATCTTTCACTAATCCTTTCGATAGGAATAATATAATATTTTACACTATTTTATCGTAAAAGTCAAAATTTACTAAAGAAATTATGTGCATTATCGTACATGATTTTTTGTACAATTTGCTCATTAATACCGCGTTTTATGAATGTTTCTGCAAGAATTGCGGTTTTGTCTGTTGAATTGAGGTCGGCAGGGATATCAGCACCGTCGAAGTCCGAGCCGATTGCCAGTGTATTTTCTCCGCCCAGTGACAGGAAATGGTAGGCGTGCCTGATGATATCATCCATGCAAGCACTATTCTCTTTGTCTGAAAGAAAACTTTTATGAAAGTTGAGGCCGACAAGACCGCCGTTTTTAACAATAACCGAAAACTGTTCGTCGGTGAGATTACGAATATTATTGCATACAGTTCTTGAATTTGAGTGGGAAGCAACGAATGGCTTTTGTGCTATCTCGGCTACATCATAGAACATTTTATCTGATGCGTGTGAGATATCAACAATTATATCATTCTTCTCCAGTTCATATATGCATTTTTCTCCGAAAGGCTTGAGGCCTGTTTTTTGTGCCTGTGCTCCCCCACCTAAATTGTTTTCGGCATTCCAGGTAAGGGTAATCATTTGTACACCTTTATTCTTTAATTTAAAGATATTGTTTATATCATCAGAGAGAACTTTTGCGTTTTCAACGGTAAAAATAAATGAAAAGGCTGCATTTATATCATTTATCGGTACAGATAAACGTTTTGATTCAGTTTGCAGCATATCAGCGGATTTTTCAAAAAGCTTCATTGCATCCGCTTCGTTCAATTCGTCGGGTATCCATATTGCTGTGCATTGACACCATTTCTTAAATGTTGACTTCGATGAATTGAAAGATAACTCAAAATCCTCTGAATCGATTTTTTTTGACTCCGTTATTGCTCTGTAAAGCGTATCACAGTGAAGGTCAAAATACCGCATAACTGCCCCCTTGCATATATGCGTTTGTGATGTAATTTATTTCGTACTTTTTGGTATTGTCAATATTGAGATAAACTTCAGATATATCGAATCGCGGTTGCTTATTTGATTTGTTCTTTTTGAGATACTCATTTGCCGCCGATATGATTTTTCTTTGTTTAGGTTTATTTACTGCATACGCAGGTCTTATTTCGTTTTTGCTTGTTCTTGTCTTAACCTCAACAAAGATAATATACTCATGATTTTCGGCAATGATGTCAATTTCTGAATATGAATTTCTGAGATTGGTTTCAAGTATTTTAAAACCATTCTTCTTTAGATAAGATGCGGTATATTTCTCCCCTAAAGCTCCGATGGTAATATTATTTATCTCTTTCATAATCACTTAAGTATGTTTTTGAGAAAACTCATACGATGGATAGGACAAGGTCCCAGTTCTTTTATCGCGTCGGTATGCACTTTAGTACCGTATCCTTTGTGTTTTTCAAAACCATATCCGGGATAAAGTTCGGCAAAATTCAGCATCAATCTGTCTCGGGATACTTTTGCAAGTATAGATGCGGCTGCAACAGACATAGAACGTGCGTCGCCTTTGATTATATATTCACTGGGTATTTCCAGATCAGGAGTTCTGTTTCCATCGATATAAGCAAAATCCGCAGGAACGTCAAGACCTTCAACAGCTCTTTTCATCGCAAGCATTGTTGCGTTGAGAATATTAAGTTCTTCGATTTCTTCAACGCTTGCAAAGGCTATTGAATAGCTGAGGGCTCTATCTTTAACTACATCAAATAATGCTTCTCTTTTCTTTTCAGTGAGTTTTTTTGAATCATTGACTCCCTCAAGAATAAGACCTTCAGGAAGAATTACGGCGGCAGCGCAAACAGGACCCGCTAAAGGGCCTCTGCCGGCTTCATCTACACCACACACAGAAGCATATCCTTTTGAATATGCTTTTTTTTCAAATTCAAGCCAATCAAAATTATTCTCTGTATTCATCGGACATTCTCCTGTCAAGGTCTTTCTAAGGTAATTCTGCCGAGTTTTGCGGCTCTGAATTCATCAAGAAGCATCGCGGATGCTCTTTCGGTGTTAACCTCACCGCCGGAAATAAGCATACCTCTTCGTCTGCCGATAAGTTCCAGTAATTCATAGGAATCTGTCTCTGAAACAGTCTCAGCGTCCAGCTTGAATCTTTCGATGAATGCAGCCGGTTTTATATCCTTCAGCAGGTCAAGGAGACGTACCGAAAGAAGCTCTGTGTCCAGAATCTGATCTTTGACAGCACCTGTGAAAGCCAGTCTTTCTCCGACAATCTGGTCTTCAAATTTAGGCCAGAGAACACCGGGAGTGTCCAGCATTTCGAATCCTCTGTCCAGAGTAAACCACTGGTTACCGCGGGTAACACCGGGACGGTCTTCAACCTTGGCTCTGTTTTGCTTTACGATTCTGTTGATGAAAGAGGATTTGCCTACGTTCGGGATACCTACAATCATAACCCTGATAGAAGGATTCATGATGCCTCGTGCCTGTTTCTTTTCTATTACAGGTTTCAGCAATTTCCTGCATTCAGGAATAAACCTGTCAAGTCCGCGACCGCTTTTGCAGTCTATGGGCAGCGCATACACACCGTGTTTTTTATAATACTCTATCCACTGTGTTGTTACAGAAGGGTCTGCCATATCGCATTTGTTAAGAAGAATGATTCTTGGTTTAGCGCCAACAAGTGATTCAATGTCGGGATTTGTTGATGACACAGGAATACGTGCGTCTTTAATCTCGGCTACGGCATCAACGAGTTTCAGAGATGCTTCAATCATTCTTTTTGTTTTGGTCATATGACCAGGAAACCACTGGATATTCTGATTTGTCTGCATATTATCACCTACAAGAAAAGCTTACATCAGATATTGATGTAAGCTTTTGACTTAGAATTAATATAGATAGCCGAAACGATTAAAGGGGAAAATGACAAACTGAGCTTTACCGATAATGTCATCAACCTTTACGCAACCGAAATAACGGCTGTCATAAGATTCGAAACGGTTATCACCAAGAATAAAAGCCTCACCCTCCGGTACTGTGAAAGGAGGAAGTTCCGGCTCTCCCAGTTTATTGACAGTGTCGGAAGAAACGTAATCTTCCTTCAAAAGAATCCCGTCAACATACACCTGGTTTTTGGTATAATCAATGTAAACCTGCTGTCCTTCAAGAGCGATAATTCTCTTGATGATAGGCTTATTGTAGTATTTTCCGGCAGGAATAACAACTATATCCCCCACTTCGGGCTCATAGAGAAAGTTAGTAATAATAACTTTGTCCTGGTCGTGAAGTGTGCTGAACATAGAAGAACCGTCAATGTTAATAAGTCTGAAAACAAAAGTAAGCAGAATTACAACGATGACAAAAGCAACGATAATGGAGTGACCCCATTCATAGAAAGCATTTGTGACTTTACAGTTATTGGGTGTTACTTTAATCTGTTCAGATTCGTCAATACCGAAGTTTTTGTCCTGAATATCAATATCATATTCATCAAGATCGATTTTTCTCATAATAACCAACCCCTGAATGATATTAAAAAAAGGGACAGAGTCCCCTTTTTCAATAAGCTTAATTACTTTTTGATAGCTTCCTTAACCTTAGCTGCCTTACCAACTCTGTCACGGAGATAGTAGAGTTTGCTTCTGCGAACCTTACCGTGTCTGATAATTTCAACCTTTGTTACATTGGGGGAGTTTACGGGGAATACTCTCTCAACACCAACGCCGTAGGAAACTCTTCTTACTGTGAATGTCTCAGAAACACCGCTGCCGCGCTTTGCGATAACAGTACCCTCGAACATCTGAATTCTTTCTCTCTCGCCTTCACGGATGTTAACAGCAACTCTTACTGTATCACCAACGGAAAACTGAGGCTTCTCGCTCTTGATTGAGCTAGCTGCGATTGTCTTTAATGCGTCCATTAATATAACCTCCAATTATTTTTTCGGAAATTCATACCTTTCGGCAGAGGACTATCCATATCAATTTTTGCGGTTTATCCGCTATATTGAACTCGTCGCAGAGTACGACGGTAATTCAAATACTAAAGTATAATAACACATTCTCTTAAATAATGCAAGTGTTTTTTTGTTATTTTAGAAAAATATCCTTTGTGCTTAACTTAAATTTCTCTGTTTTTGCAAGAATTTTTCAAATACGTCCGGAAGCGGTGACTCAAACTCCATATATTCCCCGCTGACAGGGTGTTTAAAACCGAGTTTTGCCGCATGGAGACACTGTCCGCCAAGTTCAGTAATTACCTTTTTTGGACCATAGACGTCATCACCTGCCAGCGGATGACCAATATAAGCCATGTGGACACGAATCTGATGAGTTCGACCGGTTTCCAGTATACATCTGATATATGTGTAATCTCTAAATTCTTCCAACACCTCATAATGTGTCACGGCATTTTTTGAATTCTTGTCGGTAACGCACATCTTTTTACGGTCTGTACTGTGTCTGCCAAGGGGTGCGTCAACTGTTCCGTTTTCACTTTTCAGGTGACCGTAAACAACTGCGCGGTACTCTCTTGTAATGGAATGTTCTTTAAGCTGTTCCGAAAGAGATGTATGTGCAATATCACTTTTAGCAACAACAAGAAGACCGCTGGTATTCTTGTCGATTCGATGTACGATTCCCGGTCTGAGCACTCCGTTTATACCGGAGAGATTTCCTTTGCAATGGTATAGCAGTCCATTTACAAGTGTTCCTGTGTAGTTTCCTGCCGCAGGATGCACCACCATTCCCTTTGGTTTATTAACAACAAGGAGGTGTTCATCTTCGTATACTATATCAAGAGGGATTTCTTCAGCTTCTGCTAAGGGTTCAGAAGGCTCTTCGAATTCTATTTCTACAAGCTGCCCTGCAGAAAGTTTCAAGCTCTTGCTGACGGATTTAGCATTTACGCAAACATTACCATCATCAATAAGTCCCGAGATAAAGCTGCGGGAATACCCATCTATATTCTCTGATAGAAATTTGTCAATCCTCTTCCCTGCTGAATGTTCAGGGACTATCAATTCAATTTTCATCATCTTTGATATTCTCATCAGATGCGTTTGTTTTCTTTTTATTCTTACCAAGGTAGAATATAACAAAAACGATCAGGCATACTGTGCCGGCTGTTATGAAGTAATCGGCAATGTTGCAAATCGGTGAGTAAAAGCTGACAGAAACCGGTGATGTGCTGATACTCGGCAACTGAAACAGTGAAAGTGACAGAAAGTCAACAACATATCCGTTGAAGATTCGATCGATCATATTACCTATACCGCCACCAATAATCATACCCGCTGAAACATAATACAGCTTGTTCTTGAAATCGTTTTTGGTCATAAGATAAAACATAATACCGCAAACGAGCACAGTTACAGCAACGTAAACCCAGCGGAATCCGGAACCGATACCAAGAGCCATTCCGTCGTTTTCGGAATATACAAATGTAAGAATTCCGGGTATTACTGTTACATCGCCCTTAGTAGCAATATCGGATGCAACAATAAGATATTTAGACAACTGGTCAACAGCAGCCACAAGAACCGCTATAATTATAGCAATGACCATAATTAATCCTCCGAAGAAAGCAAAGCGGTGCAATAAATACACCGCTTGCGATAGTTTAAATATTAACCGATTACCTCGGCGCATCTTGCACAGATGGTGGGATGCTCTGAGCAGGAGCCTACGGTTTCACTGTAAGCCCAGCAGCGCTCACACTTCTCGCCCTGTGCCTTTGAAACAGTAACTTTAAGGTCGCCGTCTGTATTGTTATCGAGCTTAACCTCAGATACGATAAATGCAGCAGCAAGTTCATCCTTAACTGCGTTTATGAATTCATATTCATCGCCCTGAGCGCTGAGAGTAACAGATGCCTCAAGAGAAGCCTTAATAAGTTTTTCTTTAACAGCTATTTCAAGTTCCTTCTTAACAGTATCTCTGAGCTCGTGAATCTTATCCCAGTTTGCGATAAAGTTCTCCTCAAGAGAAAGTTCGATAACCTCAGGCATATCGTTGTAGAGAATGCACTCTGCATCGCACTCTGCCTTGTGGGGCATATATTTCCAGATTTCGTCGGAAGTGTATGCAAGGATAGGTGCCAGCATTCTTGTCATAGCGTCAAGAATCATATAGATAGTGGTCTGAGCTGCTCTGCGGGAGAGAGAATCAGCCTTTTCTGTATAAAGTCTGTCTTTGAGTACATCCAGGTAGAAGTTAGACATATCAACAACACAGAAATTGTGGATAGCGTGGTAAACCTGATGGAATTCATAGGTGTCGTAGCCGTTTTTAACCTTAACAATAAGCTCGTTGAGCTTGTTGATAGCCCACTTATCAATAGGCATAAGGTCCTGTACAGCAACACTGTCGGTATCAGGATTGAAATCGCTGATATTACCAAGAATGTATCTTGCTGTATTTCTGATTTTTCTGTAAGCTTCGGAAAGCTGCTTGAGAATATCCTTGGAAATTCTGATGTCAACGTGATAGTCGGAAGAAGCAACCCAGAGACGGAGAACATCTGCACCATACTGGTCAACTACTTCCTGAGGATCGATGCCGTTTCCGAGAGACTTACTCATCTTTTTGCCTTCGCCATCAACAACCCAACCGTGAGTAAGCACACTCTTATAGGGAGCCTGACCGAAAGCTGCAACAGAAGTAAGAAGTGAAGACTGGAACCAACCTCTGTACTGGTCAGCGCCCTCAAGATAAAGATCAGCAGGCCATGTGAGTTCAGGTCTTGCCTTGCAAACAGCAGCATGAGTTACACCACTGTCAAACCAAACGTCCATAATGTCGCGTTCTTTCTCAAAAGCAGTGCTTCCGCACTTGGAGCACTTTGCACTCTCAGGGAGAATATCCTCAGCAGCGTGGATAAACCAAGCGTCTGAACCTTCTTCTCTGAAGAGTTTTGCAACTGCATCCATAGCAGCTTTATCGATATAGGGCTCACCGCAATCTTTACAGAAGAAAATCGGAATAGGTACACCCCATCTTCTCTGACGGGAGATACACCAGTCTTTTCTCTCCTGAACCATAGATGTGATACGGTCTTTACCCCATCCGGGAATCCACTCTACATCGTTGATAGCTTTTACAGCGTCAGCTTTGAAGTCATCAACAGAACAGAACCACTGGTTGGTTGCTCTGAAGAGTACAGGCTTCTTACATCTCCAGCAGTGAGGATACTGATGGATAATTTTCTTGAGACCGAAAAGAAGTCCGAGGCTATCGAGGTGCTGTGCGATGGGCTTGTTTGCATCATCTGTGAGGAGACCTGCAAACTGTCCTGCTTCTTCGGTGAGTCTGCCGTCGGCATCAACAGGCACAATGATGGGAATTTCGGGGTAGTTTCTGCAAACATCGTAGTCCTCAACACCGTGACCGGGAGCTGTATGTACGCAGCCTGTACCACTCTCAAGAGTTACGTGGTCACCAACAATAACAAGAGACTCTCTGTCGAGGAAAGGATGGCTTGTCTTGATGTATTCAAGTTCGCTACCCTTAATCTCTGCAACTACTTCATATTCTTCTACACCAGCAGCCTCAAATGCACTCTTGTAGAGTTCTTCTGCCATAATATAATTTTCGTCACCGGATTTAACAACAACATAATTGAACTCAGGACCTACGCATACTGCAACGTTGCCGGGAAGAGTCCATGTTGTGGTTGTCCAGATAACAAAGAATGTTTTATCGGGGTCAACGCCAAGTGCTTTGATTTTACCCATATCATCACATACAGGGAATTTAACATAAATTGAGAAGCAAGGATCCTCTGCATACTCGATTTCAGCTTCAGCAAGAGCTGTTTTACACTCGGGACACCAATAAACAGGCTTGAGGCCTTTGTAAATATAGCCCTTCTGTGCCATTTCTGCAAAAATTTCAATCTGAGTTGCTTCGAATTCTTTCTTAAGTGTGATGTAAGGATCGCTCCAGTCACCGATAGCACCGAGACGCTTGAACTGATTTCTCTGGTCATCGAGATAACCAAGAGCGAAGTCGCGGCAAATTTGTCTGAGCTCTACATCTGAGATAGAATCAGAGCTTGAAACACCAGCTTTTGCACGTGCTTTGAGCTCTGTGGGAAGACCGTGAGTATCCCAACCGGGCACAAAAGGAGCACAATATCCTGACATATTCTTATATCTTACGATGAAGTCCTTGAGAACCTTATTAAGGGCAGTTCCCAGGTGGATATTGCCGTTTGCATAAGGAGGTCCGTCGTGAAGAATAAACTTGGGTTTATCAGCATTTTTTTCGATAAGCTTGTGATAAACACCTTCATCTTCCCACTTCTGGAGAGTTACAGGTTCACTCTGGGGCAGACCTGCTCTCATGGGAAAGTCGGTTTTTGGTAAATTAAGGGTACTGTTGTAATCCTGAGGCATAATTATCTACTCTCCAATTATTTGTTATTTAACGCATCGTCTTCATCGTTATTAAGGTCGTAATTGTCACCGAACTTCAACACTCCGAATCCTTTGCTTTTTTTCTTTTCTTTCTTTTCGTGGTGGTCAACATCAAAGTTATCCTTTTCGCCTAAATCGGTGATGATGTTGATTTCGTCATCGATAGTTGCGGATTTGATGTTCTCATCGGAAATTTCCTGTGTATATACTTCTTTAGTTTCCTCGGGAGGAAAATTTATCTCTGTCTCTGCAGGTGCTTTTGACAGGTTTTCCTCTGCTTGCACCTTAATTGGTGTCGAAATTTCCTCAGCTCGTTCGTAATCGTTGGAATTATCAGTAGGATACTTTTCATCAATGGAATTTTCCAGAGCTTTTATTCTGTCTATGGAAGGCAGTTCATTTGCGATAACAATGTGCTTATTGCAATTATTGATGATTTCATCCCTGACTCTGTTACATTCAGCAAGTAAGAGGGTATACTGTTTTTTCTGCTTTTTAATCTGGACATTGAGGTCATAAAGCTTAGCCTTAGCCATATTCTCGGATTCTTCGATCATTCTGGCTGCTTTCGCACGGGCTTCTTTAACTGTGTTATCTGCAACGCGTTGTGCAGAAAGCATAGTGTTTCTGACGGCATCCTCATCAGCTCTGTATTCCTCAACGCGTGTGGCAAGGATATCCATCTTCTTGACAAGGTCAGATTTTTCTTTTCTGAGCTGCTCCATTGTAATGAGAACCTGGTCAATAAAAGCATCAACATCCTCGGGTTTATAACCGCCGATACCTGCTTTTCTGAAGCTTATATTTTTAATTTCTTCAATAGACAGCAAAACTTTTTCCCCCTTATATATAATGCAACACTTTAATTACTAATCTGTCTTTTTTAGTCGTTTTAACTTGTTCGATAATTTTATATTTTCCGTATCCTCTGATACTGATTACATCACCGAAGTGAATGCTCTGGGAAATTTTAGCGGGAACGGAATAGTTAACAAATACCTTATCGTGTTCTATCAGTTCTGTACTGAGATTTCTTGCGACACCGGCACAGGCACTGACAACATTATCAACACGCAATGATGTGATAATGATACTGATTTCTTCTGTATTAGTAATCAACTTATCGGTTATTCCTCTGTATTCTGAAACCGTTACGCTGTAACGCCCCACTTTGTCGAGTTGATTAATGATATAATCCCCTATTTCATTTCTCACGAAGACAACAGCAGAGCTGTTATCCAGAGATACAATATCACCAACAAACTCTCTTTTAATACCAAGACCCATAAGTGAGCCAAGATAATCCCTGTGAGTAAGGGTTGGGCTTCCGGATGCTTTTATATGAACACAGGTTATCGGAAACTCTGAAACATCATAGCAACTGACACCATCCGGGGATATACCGAGAAAAACTCTGGATGCGTTTTCGTATCCTCCATAAAAATTATATGGGATATTCTTATTCTTAAGGTATGCCTTTGAATGTGAGCATTCAACTTCATTCAAAAAACCTAAAAAAGAGCAATTCTCATCGGAGGAGCCGTTTATCGCATCATCGATTCTTGAATACAGAAGTCTGATTTCATCCATTCACTCAGAAATAAACGCCACTGTTTTCAAGCTCGTCCAGAAGATCGTCTCCTGTGAGGTCAACATGGTTGGGAATGATGATGAAAGTGCTGGAAGCAACCTTCTTAATCTTGCCTCTGTTAGCGTATGCTACACCGGAGAGGAAGTCAATGATACGTCTAGACATATCTTTATTGGTGTTCTCCAGGTTAAGCACAACTGTGTGTGTCTTGATAAGCTCATCAGCAATAGCTCTGGTCTCTTCACCGAAACGCTCAGGTTTGAAGAGTGCTACTGCAAGTTTTGCGGTTGCGTTGATGTTAACAACCTTACTCTTCTTGGTAGAATTGTCACGAATTGTGATGTCTTCATCAAAGTTATCTGTGTTCTCTTCACCATATCCGTACTCGTCGTACTCATACTCATCATCGGGTGCATCCCACATACGCTTAAACTTGTCAACAAAACCTGCCATAATATAATACCTCCAAAAATTATTTATAAATTCGTTCGCCAAATAATGATGATCCGATGCGGACAAGGGTGGCGCCCTCGAGAATCGCATCACTATAATCACCTGACATACCCATTGACAGGGTATTCATAGATATATTATCTATTTTTTTATGTGATATGTCAATAAACATATTACGCATAATTTCAAAATATCCGCGAATTTTCTGTGAATTATCACAAATCGGCGGTATTGCCATAAGACCCTCAACAGAAATGCAGGGAAGTTCAGCTATCTGATAAAGCAAATCCTCGAGGTTTTCAGGCAAAACTCCTGACTTGTTCTCTTCCCTGCCCACATTAACTTCAATAAGTACTTTTGTATTGAGATTTTGTTTCTGGCTGAGTCGCGATATCTCAGATGCCAGTTTCAGGGAATCTACTGACTGGATAACACCAACCTTACCGATAATCTGACGTACTTTATTGCTCTGTAAGTGACCGATAAAATGAAGCTGAGCATTATCAAGATCGTAGTTATCGTATTTGGAAAGGAGTTCCTGTACTTTATTTTCGCCGATATGAGTAAGTCCGAGAGAAATCGCGTGGTTGATCACACATACGTCAACAGTTTTTGTAGCAGCCAGGAAAGTGATATCCTCGGGATTTCTGCCGGATTTGATCGCTGCTTCAGCTATATTTTCTTTTATTTTATTGTAGTTGTATTCAACGTTACTTAACAATTTTTCCTGCATAGAGGTCTTCTCCTTTTATAACCACCGAGTCATTAAGAGACACAGTTGAGCCGCTGACCAATTTTTCACTATTCTGATTATCGTCAACGATGACAAATTCACTTACAGAAGCAGGCAGAATGGAAATCTCTTTAAAGACCAGTTCGTTTCCGCGAAGAACATAGACACCTTCAACCTTTTTCTTTTCTCCGGTTTCAGAATTCTTTACGTCAATATAGTCGTAGTGTATTGCTGATTTTTCAATGCGAAGTCCGGAATATGAATTAACTTTTATTGAAACATTTTCATTTCTGAGGTGGCTTATAGTTGAATTCATATAGTTGCAGCTGAATACTGCAATAGCATCAGCCTTTTTATTAGCTTGATTAAGTGTTACCAATTCTGCGGGTATATCATAACATGATGAATCAGGAAAACTTAATGTCAGAGAAATATTTGAGTGTGAGAGGTTAAGTGCTTCGTCGCTGTTAAGTTTGCACACGACATACCAATTAGGTCCGCTTATAATTTTTCCAACCGTGTCCTCGGGGACGCGTTGTGCCTCTGTTACAAATGTAAAGTTGTCCACGGTTAAATTTTCAACTTGTTCAAAATCATAAACATATTCGAATCCGTCTGCTGAAGACACAAAATATCCGGGAGATTTTGAATACACAACGTCTTCGTAATCAGCTGAAATTTCCAGATAGTGGTTACGCTCGGCTACAAGCTCACTAATCTGTTCATCGAAGTTTGTAACCTCTCCTGTGATGATCTGTCTTTCGTTGATTTCTTCAGTTAATTCATCGGAATAAAGGGTTACAGCCGAAAAATTAGAATCATTGACGGCAGAAATGATGTTTTTGATGTTGTGCTGTATCTGCTTATCTATAACAGAGTAATCGGCACTGTGATCTGTTTTGGATGAGTTGAGTTCTTCGAGAGTTTCGATCTGTTCGTTAAGTTTGTTGATCTGTTTATATGCCAGAGCGTCTTCTTCGTCTCCAAAAACATAAGCCACAGGAGAGTTGACCTTGACGGTGTCACCATCGTCTACTGTATAGAAAAGAACATTATCGGTATTGTACGAAATCAATGACTCGTCGCGCACAACAACACCTTGTACATCGATAGTTTCGTCATATGTTATTTTTGTTGCGTAAGCAGTGTCTACTACGGAATCAACATTGATGTTGGCATTGAAAATCATAACACAGAAATAGACGAATATCAGTGCACAAACAGTAATCAGACCTGCAATTTTAAGCCATTTGGTTTTCATTTATCTCAAATCCTTTACCTTCAAGAAATAAGAAAACATCCTTGGAAAAATCATCTTTATCAATATAATCGTCAACAAAGAACCATTTAATATTTTCGTTACGTCTGAACCAGGTGAGCTGTCTCTTTGCGTACCGTCTTGTGGCACGTTTGAGAAGTTCAACGCATTCTTCCAGACTTCTAACGCCATCAAAATAAGGCTTGAGTTCTTTGTATCCTATTGCCTGGACAGATGTAACGCTCAGATTCATATTGAAATATTCCTGAGCCTCTTCAATCAGGCCGTTCTCAATCATAATATCAACACGACGGTTGATTCTTTGATAGAGATTCTCTCTGTCTCGAAAATTAAGACCAATTATCACAGGGTCATAATCTGAGGGAATGTTTCGGGATAACTCATTTTGCTGAGTCATAGTGACACCTGTTGTGTAAAAAATCTCAAGTGCTCTTACAATTCGTTTCTTGTTTTTTTCTACTGACAACTTGTCTGCTGTGGCGGGATCGATTTTTCTGAGTTCTTCGAGAAGTGATTCGGTACCTTCTGTTTCGCAGCGACTCATAAGGTTATCCCGGAGAATTAAATCAGTATCGCCTTTGCTGAAGGTAATCCCATTCAGGAAACTGTCTATATAAAGACCTGTACCACCAACAACAACAGGAAGTTTTCCCTTGTTTATTATGTCGTTAGCTGCCGCATCAGCGTCCTCTTTGAACCTGGCAACGCTGTAACTTTCACTTGGTGAGATATAATCCATCAGATGATGCGTTATCCCCTGTCTTTCTTCGGGGGTGGGTTTTGCAGTGGCGATATTCATACCCTTGTAAATCTGCATTGAGTCAGCCGAGATTATCTCTGCACCAAATCGCTGTGCAACAGAAACCGAAAGCGCGGTTTTTCCGGAAGCGGTAGGTCCGACAATGGCAATTATTTTCTTTTTGTTTTTCTGCAAAGAGAATCACATCCTGCCAAACAGTTTTTCAATTTCCGTTTTCTTCAGTGTTACAGAAACAGGTCTGCCGTGGGGACAATATCTGAGACTGTCGTCGGACAGCATCTTTCTGACAAGGGCTTTGAGTTCAGGCTCGGTACTTCTGTTACCTGCTTTTACTGCTGCTCTGCAGGCGATATTGTGGAAAATCCAGTCCATCTTTTCAGTTTTTATATCTCTTTTATTCATAGAGATGTAGCCTGCCATTTCGGTAATGGTGTCAGAGATGTCTTCGTTTTCGATATACTGAGGTGCCGCCCTGACAAGTAATGTGGATGCACCGAAATCCTCTACCTCAAAACCGCATTCTTCAAACATTTCTATGTTTTCTACGGCGCTTGTGTAGTCGGATTTATTTAGAATAACAGATTCAGGTGTCAGCAGATACTGAGTATTCAGAGTGGCATTGTCCTTGAGTTGATTATAAATAATTCTTTCATGAAGAGCATGCTTATCAATCAGTATCAGTTCTTTATCGACTTCAATAAGTATGTAAGTTCTGAACACTTCGCCTATATATCTGAATGATGTTTCATCATTCTTGATTATAGTGATTTCTTCAGCCTTGTCTTCTTTTACAGGAGCGGTATTGACAACATCCTCGGCAGGGTTGTCATCAAAAGCTTGCGTTGCTTTTATCTCTTCGTTATCCTTGGATGCAGGAACAGATGTTGATTCAACTGTTTTCTTTTCAGATGCGTTAATGATATCCAGGGATTTACGATAGTTTTCAATTTTTGTGCTGTCAGCAACATTGAGGGTTCTTTTGTACTGAGGAACAAAACTGTTTGTTTTTTCAGCAGTGATGTTCGCTGCAGTGTTTTTGGGTGGGATGCTGACAGGAATATCTGGTGTGGTTTCCTTTGAGGTCTGGATTCCGACTTCGTTATCCAACACCTTGATAGGATCAAAAGCAGGTGACTTTCTTACAGAGGGGTCGCTTGCTTTCTCTTTATTAATATCCTTTGTTCTTAAGTCAAATTGTGCAAATGGATTTGATTTGACTTTCGTATTAAGAATAGCTTCTTTTCTCTTATCGCCCTTATAAAGAGCGGCTTTAGTAGCATGGTATATTGCATCGAAAAGAGGTCTTTCGTTAACGAATCGCACTTCAATTTTTGCAGGGTGTACATTAACATCAACCAAAGAATACGGAATTGTGATATTAAGAACGCAACACAGAAATTTGCCCACCATAACGGAGCCTTTTGATGCTTCTTCTATGGCGGCAGCTGCGGTGCGGCTTCTGACATAACGGTTGTTTACAAAGAAGGTCTGCATACTACGGGATGTTTTAGCGTATTCGGGTCTGGAAATGTAACCTTCAACACGGATGCCGGAAAGTTCATAGTCTACTTCTATGAGGGAATTTGCAAAATCTCTGCCGAATACCGAGTAAATTGCTGAATAAAGTTTGCCGTCGCCTGAGGTTTTAAGCACTTGCTTGGAGTCCCTGATAAAGGTAAATGAAATGTCAGGGTGAGAGAGTGCAAGTCTGTCAATAACAAGTGCAACTGCATTACCTTCCGCAACATCTTTCTTAAGAAATTTCTGCCTGGCGGGAATATTATAAAACAAGTCTCTGATGATAATGGTTGTGCCTCTGCTACAACCTGCATCTTCAAAGGATTCTTCTTCTCCCCCGCTGATTACATAATAAGTACCGATTTCCTCATCTTCGCTCAGAGTAATAAGTTCAACTTTTGCTACTGCGGAAATGGAGGCAAGCGCTTCACCTCGGAAACCGAGAGTAGAAATTGAGTCAAGGTCTCTCTGGTTGGACACTTTACTTGTGGCGTGTCTGAGAAAGGCTTTTTTGACGTCATCACGCATAAAACCTGAACCGTCATCGGTAACACGCATAAAGGTTGTACCGCCGTTTTTAATTTCGACAGTAATATTTTTTGCACCAGCATCAATGGAATTTTCAAGTAATTCCTTGATTACTGACGAGGGTCTTTCAACAACTTCTCCTGCGGCAATAAGTTCCGCGGTATGCTTGTCGAGAACATTAATCCTTCCCATACGTGTCACCTCCTTTAATTCTTACAGCAATTTTTTCAGTTCATACAGTAAATTAATGGCTTCAATAGGCGTTAAAGTATCTATATCAGAATTTCTGAGTCTCTTGATAACCTCGGAATCACCTGAAGGTATCAATGAAAGCTGTATATCATCTTCTTCAATAAAATCAGCATTCTTGCGGGAGGCAACCTGTACCACAGGGGCATCAGATGTCAGTTCGCTTAAAATCTGCTTTGCCCTTCTGATGATGACATCAGGTACACCAGCAAGCTTGGCTACCTCTACACCATAACTGTCATCTGCTCCTCCGGGAACAATTCTGCGAAGGAAAGTGATATCATCGCCCTTTTTCTTGACGGCGATATTATAATTTTTAACACCGTCGATAAGCTCCTCCAGAACAGTAAGTTCATGGTAATGAGTGGCAAAGAGAGATTTTGCGCCCAGTGACTTCTTATCAGCAACGAATTCCAGCACAGCACGGGCAATGCTCATTCCGTCATAAGTCGAAGTACCTCTGCCGATTTCATCAAAGACAAGAAGACTCTTTGAAGTTGCGGATTTAACAATGTTTGCAACTTCGCTCATCTCAACCATAAAGGTTGATTGTCCTGATGCAAGGTCATCAGATGCGCCGACACGGGTATATACTGCATCAACTATACCTATCTGTGCAGAGTCACAAGGTACAAAACTGCCGATCTGGGCCATGATTACTATGAGGGCGGTCTGTCGCATATATGTGGATTTACCCGCCATATTGGGACCTGTGATAATCGCCACTCGGTTATCGTTACTATCGAGATAAACATCGTTGGAGACAAATCTGGAGTTTGAAAGCAAAGCTTCAACAACAGGATGTCGGGATGCTTTGAGCCTGATAACCGAAGACAGGTCTACATCAGGCCTTACATATCTGTTATCTGCCGCTACATTGGCAAGTGAACATAATACGTCAAGTGTAGCCAATGCATCGGCGGTCTTTTCGATTCTTACAAGATTATCCGCTACCTGTTTTCTGACAGAATTGAAAATCTCGTATTCGAGTGCTGTGGTTTTATCTTTTGCACCCAGAATTCTGCCTTCGAGTTCTTTGAGTTCCTGGGTAATATATCTCTCACAATTAGTGAGGGTTTGCTTTCTTATGTATGTATCAGGTACAAGGTTTTTATATGAATTGGTTACTTCAATATAATAGCCGAAGACCCTGTTATAACCTACTTTAAGTTTAGGGATACCCGTTGCTTCTCTCTGCGAGGCTTCTATCCCGGCAAGAAGAGATGTGGAGTCGTTCATATCAACGGAAATGCAGTCCAGTTCTTCGGAGTATCCTCTGCGAATCATTCCGCCCTCACGCACGGTGAAGGGAGGCTCGTCCACAATAGCCGCGTCAATTAACGAGTTAAGGTCGTCAAGGGTATCAATATCTCTGAAGATTTCCTTGAGATAAGAAGAAGAAATGTCAGAGAGCAGATTTTTTATCTGCGGAAGATTGACGGTAGCGCTGTAAAGAGAACGGAGTTCTCTTGCGTTTGCGGAACCGTAAACGATTTTTGTAAGAATTCTTTTGATATCAAGAATTCCTGTGAGCATCGACATCAGTTCAAGACGGAGAACAGTATCCCCTGTTAGTTCAGCAACTGCTGACTGTCTTCTTGAAATGGTGGCAACATTCATCAGCGGGTTTTCAATCCATGAACGGAGAAGACGTTTGCCCATAGCTGTTTTTGTATTATCAAGTACCCAGAGAAGTGAACCGCGCTTCTCTTTGGTCAGCATGGTCTGAGTCAGCTCAAGGTTTCTGCGAGTATTGAAATCCAACTTCATATACTGGCTTTCGCTGTATAATTTAACCTCGTTGATTCGTTCAAGCCCGGTCATCTGGGTTCTGGAAAGATATCCGAGGAGAGTACCGAGAGAGAATGTGATCTCGCGGTTATCAGAAAATGTGTCTGAAACCTCGGTAGCGAAATGAGTTCTGACAGTATCGAGACAATCGAAATAGGTGTAATCGTTGTTGGAAAGTTTTTCGATACTGAGCGTTATACGGTCTTTGATAAAATCAGAAAGTTTCTCATATTCCCCATCGAAGCCACATAACAGAACTTCATTGGGAGAATAACTCACCAGCTGGTCTTTAAGAGCATTGATGCATTCTTTGCCTTCTGTGACCGTAGCATAAAGCTGACCTGTTGAAACATCACAGAAACTGATACCGATTTTATTATCGGATTTATAAGCACAACAAATATAGTTGTTCTTGCTTTCGTCCAGCATAGTGGACTCAACAACGGTGCCGGGAGTAATAACTCTGACTATGTCTCTTTTTACAAGACCTTTTGCTTGTGAAGGGTCTTCCGTTTGCTCACAGATAGCAACTTTATAACCCTTTGAAACTAATTTGGCGATATAACCCTCGCAGCTGTGAAAAGGCACACCGCACATTGGAGCTCTTTCTTCCTGACCGCAATCTCTGCCTGTGAGTGTCAGGTCAAGCTCTCGGGATGCAAGCTTAGCATCATCAAAAAACATTTGGTAGAAATCTCCGAGACGGAAGAATACTATGCTGTCCTTGTTATTCTCTTTAATTTCAAAATACTGTTTCATCATTGGCGAAAGTTCAGCCATTTATATTCTCCTTCCCGGAAATTTCCTTAAAATTAAAGTTTATCAGTGGCAACCGCCGCAGGTGCTGCAAGAGCCGGAACATGCGTGATAGTCTGTTGTTTCAGGGTCTTCGCCGTTGGCAGAATTTGAAACAATAGCAAACACTCTCTGCATAATGCCGTCAAATGTGTTCTTGGATTCGTTGAGTTTAATCATAGATTCATTGACCATGATATCAGCGTAAAGTTTACGCATATCTCCGTTGAGTGCTTTGATAGCCTCTTCGTCGCGATTTTCCTCGGTGAGCTTTTCATTAAGCTTCAGCTTGAGAAGATTGAATTCTCCGATAAGTGCCTGGAGAGCCTCATCAGCATCCACAGCTTTCTCAGCTTCTTTTAAAGCAATATAGCTTTCTTCCTGCTGAATTTTCTTGCCAAGTTCTCTTGAAAGTTCGATAATATCCATTTTTATATCTCCTTTTAAAAATAAAATTTATATAAACTCGCCTCTGAGTATCCAGTTGCGTGCTTCTGTAATTTTTACATTCCTGAATGTTCCGATCATACTCTCGTCACCGGAAGCTTCAACAATAATATTTCCGGAAGTTCTTGCGCTGAGAAGACCGTTTTTTTCGTTGACTTCCTCGATAAGCACCATCTCGGTTGTTCCCACCATAGAGGCACAACGTGAGGCTGCTATCTGTTCTTGGGTTTTGAGAAGTTCGGTAAACCATGCTCCCTTTTCTTTATCTGTTACAACATCGGGAAGTTCAGCCGCAGGAGTACCCGGACGACGTGAATAGATAAATGTGTAGAGAGATGTGAATTCAACCTCTTTTACCAGCGAGAGCGTATCAAGGAAATCTTCGTAAGTTTCACCCGGGAAGCCTACAATAATATCACTTGTAAGGGAAAGTCCGGGGATTTTCTCTTTTGCATATCTGATGATATCAAGATACTTTTCTCTCGTGTATCGCCTGTTCATGGCTTTTAGGATCCTGTCACTTCCCGACTGAAAAGGAAGGTGCAGATGCTTCGAGATATGTTTTGAGGAAGCAATTGTATCAATAAGCTCCTTTGTACAATCTTTGGGATGAGAGGTCATAAATCTTAATATATAATCACCCTCAATCTCATCAATTCGTCTGAGAAGTTCAGCAAATGTGATATCTTCATCGAGACCCTTGCCGTAGGAGTTTACATTCTGGCCAAGCAAGGTGATTTCTTTGTACCCTGCTTTAATCATGGCTTTTGCTTCATCAATAACTGCTGCACTTGAACGTGAGCGCTCTCTGCCACGGACATAAGGCACAATGCAATAGGAGCAGAAGTTGTCGCAACCATACATTATAGGAAGCCAACCCTTGAAACTCTTGTCACGCAGAACAGGAATGTTCTCGTAAATAGTATTGTCATCAGAATCGTTGTCTATAACTCTTTTGCTATTAACAAGAACATCGTAGAGAAGTTCCGGAAAACGAGCAATACTGTGGGTTCCGAAAATGAGATTAACAAAGGGATAGCTCTTTTTAATTCTGTCGGAAACCGTCTTTTGCTCCATCATACAACCGCATAATGCGATTATCACAGAGGGGTGTCTGCGTTTAATGTTCTTGAGAGCACCAACATTACCAAAGACTCTGTCTTCAGCATGTTCTCTGACTGCGCAGGTATTGAAGAGTATGAAATCTGCTTCAGCATCATTATCTGTGAACTCAAATCCCGCAAAGTGAAGCATACCCTTAATTTTTTCACTGTCAGAAACATTTTGCTGACAACCGTATGTATGAATATATGCAAGAGGCTTTTCTCCTCTTTTTCGCAGACTCATTATTTCCTCGATTTCACTGAGTACTCGCGCGGATTCTGCGTTTATTTTTTCAAACTGATATATGTTCTGCAGGATATACTCCCCCAATGTTAAGTTTATTCAGTTTATAATACCACAATATCTAATTTATTTCAAGTGTATAATAAAGCAAAAATACAATATATTGTGATAAATTTGGAGTTTTTATCCTATATTGGCAAATACTGAAGGAGTGTTTCCGACTATAACAGTATGACATAACTCGTATACAGTCTCAATTTTGCAATCGTAATCAATTATGGGACAGGTAAGGCTGACATCAGAGTCAACATAAAGGTAGATTCTGTGTATGGTCTGATTAATTCCTGCCGATGTAAATTCAGACTTTATAGTAGTTATAACACTACCGCCCATCCTGAGTGAAACGTGTATATCCGGGCCCAGCTCGGATAACAGTACAAGTCCTGTGAAAGCGCCTGAAGGTACTCCGACTGTAATGCTGGTGTCATTTCTGATTTTTTCTGTAATCTTCAAGGAAAGTTGCGCCTTTAGTTTATTTATAGCAATAGTATCAGCAGCAAGGGATGCTATATTACCATCCCCTGTTTCACTTATACTTATCAGATTGCTGTAATCAATATCCATATCATCCAGCACTTGAGATACTGCTGAATCAATACTGTTCATAGCGTGAATTTCAAGTTCGTTTCCCACAAGGTTATGTATAAGTTGTCTTGCTTTGAATTCAAAAAGACAGAAGAACAGTATGGAAATCACTAAGATTACAGACAACACACAGATTATTATACGTTTTATCCTGCTTTTCTTTTTATATAACAAAAAAAACACCTCCCGTGTATCATACACAGAAGGTGTTGTCCTTGATAATCAGAAATTATTCGCAATCACAATCGCAGTCGCAGCAGCAACAGTCATCGTCGATTTCGAGGTCAGAAAAATCGAACTCAAGGAGCTCGCCGCATTCGGGACACTCGATTTCACCTTCGAGGAGAAGGTCTTCATCAACACAGATAGTGTTACCGCATTTACCGCATGTTACCTCGTAGTAAACTTCGTCGCAATCGCAAAAATCATCACAATCGCAACATTCGTCACAGTCACAGCAGTCATCGCAATCGCAATCACAGTCGCAATCATCATAGAACTCGTCCTCGATGGTAGCAAGGTCTTCGTCAATTTCATCAACCTGCTCGCTCATCTCGTCGTAGAGGTCTTCCAGATCTGCAACGGAAACAGCCATATCCTCAAGAAGCTCAAGCATTGCTTTAATAACTTTTACTTCATCTTTGTTCTCGTCGAGTTTAAGACCATCTGCGAGACCGCGGATATAAGCAATCTTTTCTGTTAATGTCATAATAATCTACCTCACTGATTATGCACGGCCGATATACTCGCCTGTACGTGTGTCTATCTGGAGAAGTTCGCCTTCCTCGATGAAGAGGGGAACCTTAATCTCTGCACCAGTCTCAAGTGTAGCGGGCTTAAGAGCATTTGTTGCTGTATTGCCTGCAAAACCGGGGTCAGTCTGAGCAACAACGAGCTCAACAAAGTTGGGGGGCTCTACACCGAAAACGTTGCCCTTGTAAGAGAGAACCTTACAAACCATGTTCTCCTTAACGAACTTGAAGTTGTCGGAAAGGATGTCCTTACCGATGGGAACCTGCTCCCAAGTCTCTGTGTCCATGAAATAGTAGAGGTCGCCATCGTTGTAGCTGTACTCCATATCTCTTCTCTCGATGAAAGCTGTGGGATACTTGTCGTTGGGGTTGAAAGTCTTTTCAACAACGGAACCGGTGATAACGTTTCTGATCTTGGTTCTAACGAAAGCAGCGCCCTTACCGGGTTTAACATGCTGGAACTCAACGATAGAAACAACCTGTCCGTCCATTTCGAATGTAACACCGTTTCTAAAATCGCCTGCTGATATCATAAATGATTCCTCCAAAATGATTGTTTATGCGGATTACCGCACTTATTCCAATATATTATACAAAAAACTACCGCATATTGTCAATAGTCAGAAAGAATAATTAATTCTTTAGGTATTGAGGCAAGGGTTTCATACCCGTTTTCGGTGACAATTACAGTATCTTCGATTCTTACGCCAAACTTATCGGGAAGATAAATTCCTGGCTCGACAGTCAGAGTCATACCTGCCTTGAGAACATCTTTCGACTTAACACTGGCATAAGGTGATTCATGTATTTCAAGTCCTACTCCGTGGCCGGTGGAATGACCGAAATATTCACCATAACCTGCATCTTTGATTATATCACGTGCGGTTTTGTCCACATCATATCCAGAAACGCCGGCCTTGACTGCTTCGAGTCCGGCAAGATGTGCCTTAAGAACTATATTATAGATCTCTATCTGCTCCTCAGTAACATCACCGATTGCGATAGTTCTTGTCATATCACTGTGGTAGCCCTGATATACGGCACCGATGTCAAATGTGATAAAATCGCCGTTTCTGATAACATTTTCATCAGGCACACCGTGAGGAAGAGATGTTTTCTTGCCCGCCACGGTTATAAGGTCAAAAGCAACTTTTTCGGCACCTTTGAGTTTCATAAGATATTCAAGTTTAGCGGATATTTCCTTTTCGGTCATTCCGATTTTAACGAAATCCAAAAGTTCAAGATAGGCTTCTTCTGCTATATTCTGAGCTTTGCGCAGTTTTTCCATTTCATACTCTGACTTTATGATTCTCATATCAGTTATAAACTGTGAGAGTCTGTCAGTAGTATCAAACTCAAAGTCTTTGAGTTCCTTTACAAAATTATCATAGCCTGAGAGTGTAACATTGTTTCTTTCAAGCAGTATTGTGCTTACATCATCAGATTTTAAAACCTCCCCTATCTTTTCATAAGGTGAGGTGTATGACAGCACAGGTATATGGCTTACACGTTTTTCAGCATCTTCTATATACCTGAAATCAACAAGCATATATGCATTATCCTTGGTTATAACCACATATCCCTCTGAATGCTGAAAACCTGTAAGGTATGTGATGCTTATATCAGATGTAATAATCGCAGCCTCGCTCGGTGCCAATAAATCTGATATGAGATTAATTCTTGACAACATATCCTTCATAGTATCATCCTTTCGCTAAAATGAAAAGGCGGACAGCCAAAACTGTCCGCCTCTGAGATTACCTAAACTTGCGCTTGCGAGCTGCTTCGGATTTCTTCTTACGTTTTACGGAGGGCTTTTCATAAGCTTCTCTCTTACGTACCTCGGCAATAACTCCGGCTCTTGCACACTGCTTCTTGAATCTTCTCAAAGCATTCTCAAGGGATTCATTCTCTTTTAATCTGACTTCTGCCATCTTTCTTCCCTCCCATCTGAATTACGGGATTAACAAAATCTTTAGTTATTATACATAACTAATTATGTTCTGTCAATAGAAAAACGGAAGAAATATTAATTTTCCCGAAAAAACATCAGGGTTTTACTACAATATTCACAAGTTTTCCTTTGACATAGAACTCTTTTACAATGTTCATTGTGCCAATTGCGTTTTTGATGCTGTCATTTTCATGACAAAGTGCGAGAACCTCATCCTGCTCCGCCTCTGCAGGCACATTAAGTTTAGCCTTGATTTTTCCGTTTACCTGAACGGCAATTTCAACTGTTTCATCTTTGCAGAGAGCTTCGTTAAATTCAGGCCAGTTTGTTATTGCCAGAAGTTCATCTGAATTGAACACAAGGCTGTGAATTTCCTCGGTGATATGAGGTGCAAAGGGATTAACAAGAAGCAGGAAGGTTTTAAGCTCTGCTTTATTGATGCTGCCCTTTGTGTATATAGCGTTTATGAGAGTCATCAACGCAGCAATAGCGGTATTGAACTTCATACCCTCTATGTCTTCGCTGACCTTCTTAATAGTTTTATGGAACGCAGATGTAAGTTCTGCTGAGTATTCATCTCCGTCAACGAGAATTTCCTGGAGGTTCCAGATTCTGTCAATGAATCTCTTGCAACCCTTCATAGAACTCTCGGACCAGGGAGCTGCCTGCTCATAGTCACCCATAAATAATACATATGTACGGAGAACATCTGCACCGTACTGGTCAACAACTTCGTTGGGATCAACAACGTTACCGCGGGATTTACTCATCTTAACGCCGTCAGGACCAAGGATAAGTCCCTGGGCAGTTCTCTTTGCATAAGGTTCCTCGCAAGGTACAGCGCCAATATCGTAGAGGAATTTATGCCAGAAACGGGAGTAAATAAGGTGACGTGTTACATGCTCCATACCACCATTGTACCAGTCTACGGGCATCCAGTATCTGAGCTTGTCCATGTTGGCAAGTTCGTTGTCATTGTGGGGATCGATGTATCTGAGGAAGTACCAGGAAGAACCTGCCCACTGAGGCATAGTATCTGTTTCTCTCTTTGCCTTACCGCCACACTGAGGACAAGTGCAATTTACAAAGTCATCGATTTTTGCAAGAGGGCTTTCGCCGTCCTGGCCGGGCTCGAAGTTCTCAACC
This sequence comes from Ruminococcus sp., assembly GCA_045654185.1. Taxonomy (GTDB): domain Bacteria; phylum Bacillota; class Clostridia; order Oscillospirales; family Acutalibacteraceae; genus Ruminococcoides. Next base: position 118,529 of record JAZOMY010000003.1, on the reverse strand, counting down.
TTGGGAAGACGGAGAGGAAGTTCCTCATAAGGAACAGCTACCATACCGCACTTCTCGCAGTGAACGATGGGGATAGGTTCGCCCCAGTAACGCTGACGATTGAATGCCCAGTCCTTCATCTTGTACTGAACACCCTTCTCGCCTATACCTTGCTTCTGGAGTTCCTCGAGCATCTTAGAAATGGAGCTCTTCTTATCTTTATATCCGTTAAGGAAATCGGAATTTACCATTTCGCCATCGCCGGTATATGCTTCGACAGCAATATCTCCGCCTTTGATAACTTCGATAATATCAATACCAAATTTCTTTGCGAAATCGTAATCTCTCTGGTCATGAGCAGGTACTGCCATAATAGCACCTGTTCCGTAACCCATCATTACGTAATCGGAAATAAAAATAGGAATTTCCTTGCCGTTTACGGGGTTAACCGCTACAAAACCATCAAGTTTAACACCGGTCTTCTCTTTTACAAGCTGTGTTCTTTCGAACTCGGTCTTCTTTGCACACTCAGTTCTGTATGCTTCAACCTCATCAAAATTAGAGATCATATTGCGATACTTATCAAGCATTGTGTGCTCAGGAGCCATAACCATAAAGGTTACGCCGAAGAGAGTGTCGGGACGTGTAGTATAAATTCTGAGAGTCTCATCGGTATCCTTTACAGTGAAGTTAACGAATGCACCTGTTGACTTACCGATCCAGTTTTCCTGCTGGAGCTTTACATTGGGAAGATAATCAACTTCCTTGAGACCATCCAGAAGTTTATCAGCATACTCGGTAATGCGAAGATACCATACATCCTTGGATTTCTGGACAATGTCACTGTGACAGATATCGCATTTACCACCCTGTGAGTCTTCGTTTGAGAGAACAACCTTACATGAAGGGCAGTAGTTTACAAGAGTCTTGTCTCTGAAAGCAAGACCATTTTCAAACATCTTGAGGAAAATCCACTGTGTCCACTTGTAATAATCCTCTTCTGTTGTATCAATAACTCTGTTCCAGTCAAAGGAGAAACCGACCTTCTTGAGCTGACTTGTAAATCTCTCAATATTTGTGTCGGTTACCTGTCTGGGGTGGATACGGGTTTTGATAGCGTAGTTTTCGGTGGGCAGTCCGTAAGCATCAAATCCGATGGGAAACAGTACGTTGTATCCCTGCATTCTTCTCTTTCTTGAAACAACTTCAAGTCCGGAATATGCTTTGATATGACCTACGTGCATACCTGCGCCGCTGGGATAAGGAAATTCAACAAGAGCATAGAACTTTTCTTTATCAGAATTGTCCTCTGCATTGAATACACCTGTGTCTTCCCATATTTTTTGCCATTTTGTTTCAACGTTTTTATGTTCGTATCTCAAAATGAGTCCTCCTCATTATTTATTTCAGATTTATTCTTCATCAATATAAGGTGAAAGGTCAACAGCCTCACCGTCGAGCCAGAGATGCTCAAGGTTATAATACTCTCTGGCTTCGTCGGAAAACACGTGAATGATAACATCAGTATAATCAAGAAGAATCCAGGAGTCGCTGCGATGGCCTTCGATATGGTCAACCGCTTTACCCATACCTTTCAGCTGAAACTCAAGCTCATCGGCAAGAGATTTAACGTGAGTGGAATTGTTACCGGTGGCAATAACCATATAGTCAGCCAGAGATGAAATTTCGGAAATCTTGATAACCGAAACATTTCTTGCTTTTTTATTTGACAGAATCTTTGCGGATTCAATTGCATGTTCAAGCTGTGTCATTTCAAAAATCCTTTCATTTGATATAGATTATGACATAAGAATTACTTCGTTATAAGCCGCAAGAGCATCGGGATGAACGGTCCGCCTCTTGCGTATAAGATCAGTAATCACAAAAGAAAGTGCATATCGCATTCCCTGTTCAAGTGAAACAGCACTCTCTCTACGCATAATATCAACATCTTCATAATTTCTCTCTTCGCTGATAAAGTCAGCTATAAAGATAATTTTTGAGAGAAGAGGCATCTGTGCTGCGCCTGTTGTATGCGTTCTTATTGCATCAAGTATAGCCTTGTCATCGATACCCAGATTATCCCGTGCATACACCATACCTGAAACAGCATGGTAAAGTTTTGGGGTTTTCTCAAGAATATCGTCAAGTATTATACCACCCGCACGGATGATTTGCAACTGATTTTCGGGATTTAATTCCTTTGTTATGTCGTGGAGAATTCCCGCAACTTCAGCTTTATCGGGGTCCTCGCCGTATTTAACAGCAAGTTCTCGTGCACATTTGGCAACATTTCTGCTGTGAATAAACCGTTTTTCACTAAGTGTATTTTCAGCAAGTTCATACAAGCCGGGAAGATTAATATCCATACAACCCCTTCTTTCTTATATATTCCCATACTGATTCGGGAATATCATTGCTTACATCGTTACCGTTTGCGATTTTTTCTCTGATTAATGTAGAAGATAAATCGGAGACTTTTTCTTTGATAAAAGCATACTCGCAGCCGAAGTCCGCAGAGTACTTCTCCCCTGTTTCCATAAGAATTGTGTCTGAGTCAGAGTTTCTTGAGACAGTCAGGACCTTTGCGAGAGAAAAAATTTCATTGAATTCATACCACCTGGGTAACTGCAAAAAAGAATCAGCACCCATAATAAGGTGGATTTTATCATCAGGATACAATGTTTTGAGATATCTTAAAGTCTCAATGGTATAGCTTTTGACGGTACGCTTGATCTCCCAGTCACTAACCGTTACTCCCGGAATGTTTTCAAATGCCAACTGACACATGTTGAACCGGTCCTGCGCGGATGCCATATATGAGTTATCCTTGAGAGGTGTGAGATAAGTAGGCATAATAATGATTTTGTCGAGAGAAAACTCACGGAGCATTGTTTGCATCAAGGCAATATGTCCATTGTGAACAGGATTGAAACTTCCGCCGAATAAAGCAATATTCATCATTTCTTAGCCTTGGGAAGATGAATCTTAGGCTCATCGGGATTAGGCTTATAGAGAACAAACTTATATCCGATAACCTGAACAACATCGCAACCTACATTTTCAGCAATAATATCAGCTGCTTCGCGGGATGAATATTCGCAGGTTTCAAGAACCTTACCTTTAATAAGTTCTCTTGCTTTCAGGGCGTCTGATGCCTGCTTATATATTGTATCAGTAAGTCCGCCCTTACCAACTATGAGAATTGTATCATAACTGTTTGCAAGACCTCTGAGATATGCTCTTTGCTTTGATGTCAGCATATTATTTCAAATCCTTTCTTACATTGATAACATCACGAAGTTTGCGAAGTGCATCTCCTCGATGACTAAGTTTATCTTTTTCTTCTGCGGAAATTGTACCGAAACATCTGCCGTCCGTACTGAGAAAGACCGGGTCATAGCCGAATCCGCCGTTTCCGCAAGGCTCGTTGGCAATACTGCCTTCGCATAAGCCATCCACCCGTATGACATCGTTCTTATTGATTACACAGCAGATGCTGCACACGAAACGAGCTGTTCTGTCTTCTTTCGCAACGTTATTCATGTTGTTAAGAAGCAAGTTGTTTCTTTCTTCCTGAGTAATATTATCTCCACCATAACGAGCGGTATATACACCGGGAGCGCCGCCGAGTGCATCCACACAAAGACCGGAATCGTCGGCTATTGACGGCATTGAGGTTATGTCATAAGCAGACATCGCTTTTATATATGCGTTTTCTGCAAAGGTTTCGCCGTTTTCCTCAACATCACCAAGGTTAAAACCGGCTTCTGATGCAGAAATAACATTAATTCCCAAAGGCAGGAGAATTCTCTTGAACTCCTCTACCTTATGGGCGTTATTACTGGCTATGAGAAAATCAGTCATTTTTATCACCGTAATCAAAGAGTGCTTTTGCAAAGTTGTCGGGATCAAAAGGCTGAAGGTCATCAATCTGCTCACCAACGCCTATATACTTAACAGGAATACCAAGTCCGTCCTGAATAGCGAGAACAACACCGCCTTTTGCAGTACCATCGAGTTTGGTAAGAACAATACCTGTGATTCCGGTAGCTTTGCTGAATTCGGAGGCCTGATTTACAGCATTCTGGCCTGTTGTTGCATCAAGAACGAGAAGTATCTCCTTGTCAGCATCAGGAAGCTCTCTGTCAATAATTCTGTTGATTTTCGCAAGTTCGTCCATGAGATGCTTCTTGTTGTGAAGTCTTCCTGCGGTATCACAGATTATGATATCTGCGCCCTTTGCTTTTGCAGAGGAAATTGCATCGAATACTACTGCAGCGGGATCAGAGCCTTCGCCCTGTCTAACAATATCGGAACGGCTTCTGTCCGCCCAAATCTGAAGCTGGTCAATTGCGGCAGCACGGAATGTATCTGCTGCAGCAAGAGTAACCTTTCTGCCCTGTGCTGTAAAGTTGTTAGCAAGTTTGCCGATGGTTGTTGTTTTACCGACACCGTTTACACCGATTACGAGAATAACAGAGGGTTTGGTGCTTGTACGAAGTTCCTGTCCTCCTCTGAGAAGGTCAGCAGTAACCTGACACAACAAGCTTCTTATCTCTTCGGGGTCGCTGATTTTTTCTTCTTTTACTCTGTCTTTGAGTTCATCGCAGATCTTTTCAGCTGTTGCAACGCCCACGTCTCCCATAATAAGGAGTTCTTCTAGTTCCTCAAAAAGTTCGTCGTCTATCTTTTTGAAGGATTTGAGCATAGTGTCAATCTTTGACACCACATTTTCACGGGTCTTTTTGAGACCTTCTTTAATTTTATTAAAAAATCCCATAATAACTTCCTTTATATATAATTACACAGCATTCATCTTGAGTTTTTCAGCAACTTCAGTAGCTCTGAGTTCAAGAAGCTTGGAAATACCTTCCTCCTGCATTGTTACACCATAAAGCACATCGGATTCCTCCATTGTACCTCTGCGGTGAGTAATGGTAATAAACTGAGTCTGGTCAGTAAGATTGCGCAGATATCTGGCAAATCTGTCAACATTTACCTCGTCGAGTGCTGCTTCAATCTCATCCATAACACAGAAAAGAGCAGGTCGCACTTTCATGATAGCAAAGTAAAGCGCTATGGCAACAAGTGCTTTTTCGCCACCTGACAGAGCGTCCAGATTTGTAACAATTTTTCCGGGAGGATGCACGGAAATATCTATTCCGCTATTGAGAATGTCTTCAGGGTCACTGAGCTGAAGTTTCGCGGTACCGCCGCCAAAGAGCTCTGTAAATGTTTCGCCGAAATTCTTGTTGATCATAGTAAAGCTTTCTACGAAAGATTCTTTCATTTTCTTTGTGAGTTCGGTAATAAGTGAAAGGATTTCTTTCTTTGACTTTTCAACGTCAGCTACCTGGGTAGACATAAACTCATATCGTTCGGATACTTCCTTGTATTCCTCAATAGCACCAACATTCACAGAACCGAGGGATTTGATTTTCTGCTTGAGTTCAGAAAGTCGCTTTTGAGCAGAAGTTACATTCTCAATGGGAGATGCGTGTTCTTCCGCTTCAAGTCTTGTCAACTCATATTCTTCCCAGAGTTTTGAAATAATGGTGTCATATTGATTCTGAAGGTTAAGCTTTCTCTCCTGAAGTCTCGCAAGATCAGCAGATGCAAGTTCGCGCTCGGACATCTTGTTCTTTTCGAGTTGTCTGAGATGTATGTTCTCGCGTTCAATTTCATCTCTGCGGGCATCAAACTCAACAATTTTCTGTTTGGAGGCTTCGATATCAGACTCGAGTGTGCTTATATCTGTTTCCAAAGCGGAAATATTCAGGCGGATATCGTATATCTCTTTTTCAAGTTGAGAGATTTCACCGAAAAGTTCTGCCTTTCTTGCCTGTTGATTATCACCTGTGGATCTGGATATCTCAATTTCTGACTCTATATTTTCAATATCCTTCTGTGTGGTAACGATCTCCAGTCTGAGTTCCTGGAGTTTCAGCGAAAGCTCCTCGCGCTTTTCTTTGAGGGTGGTTCTGCTTCCGCTGATGAGTGCTGCTTTTTCTTCAAACTTTGCAATCTCATCTGCAAATTCATCAATAACTCTCTGTGCAGTTTCCTGCTCAGCTTTAAGTGTGTTGATTCTCATATTGCAGGATTCTATTTCGTTTTCGATACCGCTTAAAGATTCTCTGTCAGAATTCAGCTCGTTTTCACAAGCCTTAAGCTCTGTTTCGATACGAACAAGTTCTTGGGATGCTGTTGACAGGTCTGCTCTGTATCCCAGAATATCCGCTTCAACAGTAGCATTTTCACTGAGTGCTGAATTATAAAGAGCCTTGGCCTCCTCTGCTTTCTTCATAAGTACAGAGGCTTCATCCTCAATCTTTGATATTTCGGAGGAACGGCTGATAAGTCCTGAGTTCTTGGCAAAGGAGCCGCCTGTGAGAGAACCGCCGGCATTGACAACCTGTCCGTCAAGTGTAACAACCTTGAACTTATATGAGTACTTTTTGGCTGCGGTGGTAGCGCTGTTGAGGTCCTCAAAAACTACTATTCTGCCAAGAAGGGAAAGCAGTATATTCTCATACTGGCTTTCAGCACTGCACAGATCACTTGCTATACCAATGAAACCGTAGCAATCATCAATTCCATTTTCTTCGAGTTTTCTTCCCTTGATATTTGTCACAGGAAGAAATGTCGCTCTGCCTGCATTATTCTGTTTAAGATAATTGATTGCACGCTTAGCATCATCCTCGGTGGCAGTAACAATATTCTGCATTGCATAGCCAAGTGCGGTTTCGATAGCTACTGCATATTCACCGGGAACGGAAATAATTCTCGATACAGGGCCCTTGATTCCTTTGAGGGCACCGGCTTTTGAACTCTCCATTACCTTCTTTACGGAATGGCTGAAACCATCCATATTTTGTTCCAGGTCACGAAGCACCTTTGCACGTCTTGATTTTTCAAGTGAGTCAAGGGTCAGCTTATCTGCTCTCTCCTTTAATTTATGGAGATTATCAGCTTTGGATTCAAGTTTGAGTTCCAGACCTCGTATGGAGTTGGTAAGCTGAGTAACTGTTTTCTTTGTACCCTCAAGACGAGTTTTGTATGTTTCGCTCATCTCGTTAAGAGTGTCTATATGTTCTGTGAATTTACTTTTATTATCATTAAGAGACTTGATACGGTTTTCAAGTTCCGACACAGAGGAAACTCCCGTCATAAGTGTTACACGTGCATCAGCCTGTTTGGCGCTGAGAGCTGCAACGGATGCAGTGATTTCCTGCAATTCGTCGGAACTGCGGCTGGCATCAACATTGATATTATTGAGAGTATCGGCTATTTCGTCGTACTCCTTCTGTTTTGTATCAACGTTTACACCCAGTTCTTCGATGAGTTTCTTCTTCTGCTGAATTTCCTTTTCGATGTCAACAGAAAACAAATCTATCTGTTCAAGGTCAACACGGATTCTGTTAATGTTTTCGTTGCTGTGCAGAATGTTATTGTTTGCAACAGAAACCTCGCTTCTTTTCTCAGAGATAAGGGATTCTGATTTAGAAATATGTTCTCTGATTTCTGAAAGTTCGCTTGTAATTTTTCCGCCTTCAGCATACAAGGAATCGGTCTTTTCGGAGATTTCGGCAATTACTCTGTCTGCCTCATCGCATTGATTCTGGCTGATAAGAATTTTATCTTCGTGCTCTTTGATAATTCCCGAAGATTTATTCAGAGTTTCCAGCCACAGAGCAATTTCCAATCCCCGCTTTTCTTCAGAATATTCAAGGAAAGCTTCAGCCTTTTTTGCCTGATTTTTAAGAGGGCCGATACGGTCCTCAAGCTCTGTTACAATATCACGGAGTCGCACAAGGTTATCTTCGGTGTGAGAAAGTTTTCTTTCTGCCTCGGTCTTTCGGTAGCGATAACGTGATATACCGGCTGCTTCTTCGAAAATCTCACGCCTGTCCTCGCTCTTAGAGGATACGATACTGTCGATTTTTCCTTGTCCTATCATGGAATATCCGTCTCTGCCGAGACCTGTGTCCATAAAAAGTTCGTTGATATCTTTCAGACGGACTTGAGTTTTATTAATAAGGTACTCACTCTCACCGCTGCGATAATAACGTCTTGTTACAGACACGGTATCTCCATCAAAGCGAAGCATTCTGTCTGAATTATCTATGGTGAGAGTTACTTCTGCAAAACCCTGTTGTTTTCTGGATGTTGTACCGTTAAAGACAACATCTTCCATTCTCGAGCAACGCAGACTTTTGGGGGACTGCTCACCAAGTACCCAACGGATGGCATCGCTGATGTTACTCTTGCCCGAGCCATTGGGGCCGACTACGGAAGTAATACCTGTATTGAATGTAAGTTTAGTTTTATCAGGGAATGTCTTGAATCCCTGAAGTTCCAAAGATTTAAGGAGCATAATTTCAGCCTTCCTGTATGAGTATCTGACGTCCGCTGAGAGAATTATCAGTAATAACTTTTGCAAAATAGCCCTGTTCTCTGAGTTTGGTCAGGTTGGATTTTTTCTGTCCGGTAATTTTAGACACCGCTCCCGGCGGTGCAATTATGTTAATTTTTCCCGCAGGAATATTATCTTTTTTAAGTTTATTCGTTATGATATCATAAAAAATTCTGTTTTCACAGAGTTCTCTGAGAGCAGGATGATACCCGCCTGCCAGCATTGAATTCTCTACGGTCTCACTGCTATGAAGACCTACGCGGATAACGGTTATTCCTTTTTTCTCAAACATGGGTATAAGTCTTGAGCAAAGGCTGACGGTTTTTTCAAGAGAATCAGGAATATATTCTCCGCTATTCATCAGTTTTTCAAGTTTTGTACCTTTCAGAATAACCGTAGGATATATCCTGACCGTGTCAGGATCAAGCTTTATAAATTCTTTTGCTGTGTACAGGTCTTCCTCTTCACTACTACCGTAAAGACCTGTCATCATCTGAAGGCCCAGTGAAAACCCATACTCCTTTATTAAAGCGGATGCATTCCTGACAGAATCGCTGTTATGTCCTCTGTCATTGAGAGAAAGAACATTATCATCCATCGATTGTGCACCAAGTTCTATTGCGGTGACACCGTGTTTTTTTAGCAGAATTAAGACTTCTCTGTCGATGTTATCGGGTCGTGTAGAGATTCTGATGCCGCCAAATTTATCGAGATAAGGTACCGCAGCCTCAAGGAGACTGATCATATATTCCCTGTCCACCGCAGTGAAACTGCCTCCGAAAAATGCAATTTCAGAGTTTTTTGCATCAAGTCCCTCGGAAGAAAGCGCTTTTTCCACAGCGGTCTTTACATCTTCAGGAGTTGTTTTGTATGTGACACCTGTGATGCTGTGCTGGTCGCAAAAACTGCACCTGTTGGGGCATCCTGCAAATGGTACAAACACAGATACATTTGAACGTTTAATAACCCATCAGCTCCAATGCTTCTCTGGCAGCTTGCTGCTCTGCTTCCTTTTTGCTCCTGCCTCCACCTTTACCGATGGAGTTGGAGTTAAGCAAAACCTCAGAAACGAAGTGTTTATTATGGTCGGGACCGCTTTCGCTTATGAGTCTGTATTCAAGTCTCTCACCAGGATTCTTCTGAACAATTTCCTGAAGAGTAGTCTTGTAGTCTTTTATGGGTTTCTTTCTCAGGTTCCGGATTTCAGGACCTATAAAATTCATAACAAAATCTCTGGCACACTCGTAGCCGCCGTCAAGGAATATAGCTGCTATCAGAGCTTCAAAAGCATCAGAGAGAATCGAGGGACGGTCGGTGCCGCCTCCGTTACGCTCGCCTTTGCTGAGCTTGATAAAGTCGCCAAGATCAATAAACTTAGCAAATTTATAAAGCGCCTTTTCACATACAAGCGAAGCTCTGAGTTGTGTAAGATCTCCCTCGGGAAGTTGAGAAAAATTCAGAAAGATATAATTGGTAACAATAAGTGAAAGAACGGAATCTCCAAGAAATTCAAGTCTTTCGTTGCAATTTACCCTTCCTTTATTCTCATTTGAGTAAGAAGAATGGGTCAATGCTTCGCTGAGGAGAGACTCATCCTTGAAATTATATCCGATTTTTTCCTGCAAAAGCTTCATTTCATTCACCTGATTTTATGTTTTCCAAATGTTTAGTGATATCCTCGATAACGCCCTGCTCAACATACTGTTTGGTAAGCTTGATAGCGTTTTTGAAAGATACTGCATCTGCATTACCATGTGCCTTGAACACAGGTTTTCTGACGCCGAGAATGGGTGCGCCGCCAAGCTCACTGTAATCAAATTGCTTCTTCAGCACCTTCATATCCTTGAGCACTATTGCGGCAGCAAGTTTATTCTTTATACTTTGGGTAAATATACCTTTTATTTTTTTCATCATTGTAAGAGCAACACCCTCATAGGTTTTGAGGATGAGATTACCGGTAAAGCCATCACAAACAAGGACATCACATTTATCTTCAGTGATATCTCTGCCCTCAATATTGCCCACAAAATTAACGGGAGAATTCATAAGCAGCTGATAAGCTTCCTGCTGGAGTTCTGTGCCCTTATGTTCCTCAGCACCAACATTTGCAAGTCCGACTCTGGGATTTTCTATACCGATTACTTTATTCATGTATACAGAACCCATAATGGCAAACTGTCTGAGCATTTCAGGTCTGACCTGAAGATTAGCGCCGCTGTCTATAAGCATAAAGCATCCGTTATTACCTGGAATTACAGGCGCAAAGCCGGGTCGAGATATCCCCTTGATACGCTTGACAAGGAGGGTGGCTCCAACGCATAGTGCTCCGCTGTTTCCGGCAGATATGAAAGCATCGCCTTCGCCGTTATGCAAAAGCCTGAGACCTGTTGCCATAGTACAGTTTTCTTTTGATTTCATAATTTCAGAGCCTGATTCTTCATTGGAAATAACATCTGTACAATGCACTATCTGAAAAATCCCGGCATCTATATCCTGCTCTGCACAAATCTTTGAAATAATACCCTCGTCACCAACAAGAGTTATATCTACTCCAAATTCCTTGTGTGCTGCGGCACTTCCTTTTATAATTTCGAGAGGTGCATTGTCACCTCCGAAAGCATCAACAATTATTCTCATAAGTTAACCTCTCTTTAATAAAACTCTCAAGAGATTCAAGTGAACGTTTTGCGTATTCTTCACCGCGGAGTTTCTTGTCCCTTGGGCGATTCTCAAGTTCAGGCAAAAGTCCGAAACTTGCACCCATAGGCTGAAACTTCACGATTGTTTCATCTGTGATATATCGGGATAATGCACCTATCATTGTATCAACAGGGAAAGAAACAGTTGCTTCATCAAGGAAGAATCTTGCTGCATTTACACCTGCAACAAGTCCGCTTGATGCGGATTCCATATACCCCTCAACTCCTGTTAGCTGTCCTGCAAAGAACAGACGGGCATCGTTTCTTGAACTGTAATCGGAATTAAGAACTCTGGGACTGTCGATAAAAGTATTTCTGTGCATTACACCATATCTGACAAATTCTGCATTCTTAAGTGCAGGAATGAGTCCGAAAACTCTTTTCTGCTCAGGAAACTTGAGATTTGTCTGAAATCCCACCAGATTATACATACTGCCCTCAGCGTTTTCTTTCCTCAGCTGAAGCACCGCCCAGGGTCTGTGTCCTGTTCTGGGGTCTCTGAGACCTACGGGCTTCATGGGTCCGAATCTGATGGTATCTTCTCCCCTTTGAGCCATAACCTCTATTGGCATGCAGCCTTCATACACCTTGGGGTCAGCCACATCAAAGTCATGAAGAGGAGCTCGCTCGGCAGAAATCAGTTCTTTGTAAAAAATTTCGTATTCCTCTTTATTCATAGGACAGTTGATATAGTCATCTCCGTCCCCTTTGCCGTATCTGGAAGCAGCAAAAGAAGTCTCCTGATCGATGCTTTCAGCGGTGACTATGGGAGCTGCGGCATCGAAGAATGACAGAGAATCCCCCATCTTCCTGACAATATCCTCACAAAGAGCGTCTGAAGTAAGCGGACCCGTTGCAACAACAGTAATACCCTCTGCTGGAATCTCTGTAATTTCCTCGGAAACAATCTCTATGAGCGGGTTGCTGCGGATTTCTTCCGTTACCATGGCAGCAAAGAGTTTTCTATCAACTGCCAGTGCTCCTCCTGCAGGAACCGAACACTTATCGGCACACCTGAGAAGCAAAGAATCGAGTTGTCTCATTTCTTCTTTGAGGAGTCCGGCCGCAGATGACACACGCTGAGCTTTCAATGAATTGGAGCATACAAGCTCTGCAAAATCATCTGTATGGTGGGCAGGCGACTTTTTATTCGGTTTCATTTCAAAGAGACGTACTTTAATACCTCTCTTGGTTATCTGCCAGGCAGCTTCACAACCTGCAAGACCTGCGCCGATAACATTAATATAAGATAAAGACATTACTTTTTCTCGTAACCACAACCCTCTTTTGCACAATAGAGGGTGGATTTCTTTCCTTTTTTCTTGAAGAGAACGCTTCCGCACTGAGGACATTTCTCCTCTGTGGGTTCATTCCATGACATAAAGTTACATGTGGGATAATTTGAGCATCCGTAGAAGGTCTTACCTGTCTTAGTGCGTCTTACAATAACATCACTCGAACACTCGGGGCACTTAACTCCCACATTCTCCACATATTTTTTGATGTTCTTACACTCAGGATAGCCGGGGCAAGCAATAAATTTGCCGTATCTGCCAACCTTCACAACCATCTGTCTGCCACATTTTTCACAGATAATGTCGGTTTCATCCTCTTTAAGGTGAATTTTTACACCTTCCATATCTGTTTTAGCTTTTTTGAGTGTTTTTTCAAGGTCTGAATAGAACTGTGTGAGAAGTTCTCTCCACTCATTATCACCATTCTCGACAGTATCAAGTTCCTGCTCCATCTGAGCTGTGAACTTAACGTTAACTATTTTGGGAAAACGTTCTTTCATAAGCTGAGAGAGTGCTTCTCCGAGCTCTGTGGGCTGAAGAAGTTTTCCGGAACGCTTTACATATTCTCTGTTGACTATTGTAGAAATTGTAGCCGCATAGGTAGAAGGTCTGCCGATACCGTATTCTTCAAGTGCTTTAATAAGAGAAGCCTCGGTAAAACGTGAAGGAGGCTGTGTAAAATGCTGATTTCCCAGAAGTTCCTTAAGCTTAAGAGACATTCCCTTTTCAACAGGAGGAAGTGAAGATTCCTTGGCTTCTTCTACATCCTTTGACTCAACGTAAAGCTGAGTAAATCCATCAAACTCAACTCGATAACCTGTTGCTTTGAATATATATCCGTTAGCCTCGATATCAATCTGAGTTGTCTTCTGGATGCAATCAGCCATCTGAGATGCGGTGAATCGCTCCCAGATAAGCTTATAGAGCTTATACTGGTCTGTTGTAAGGTTAGATTTCACCTTATCGGGAGTAAGCATAACAGACGTAGGACGAATAGCTTCATGTCCGTCCTGAGCATTGCTTCTGGACTTAAAGAATCTGGGCTTTGCAGGAAGATACTCGGGTGAGAAAGTTGACTTGATATACTCTGCTGCCTCATTAGCAGCTTCAGCGGAAATTCTCAGAGAGTCAGTTCTCATATATGTAATAAGACCGGTGGGACCGATACCTTCAATGTCAACACCTTCATAAAGTTCCTGAGCAATTTTCATAGTACGTCTTGACTGATAGCCCAGTTTTCTGGATGCTTCCTGCTGAAGTGTGGATGTAATAAAGGGAGGTGCAGGTGATTTCTTTCTGGTACCTGACTTCACCTTTGAAACAACGTACTCTGCATCCTCAAGGTCTTTCAGGATTTTATCAGACTGTTCTTTATTATTAATTTCAATTTTTCCGAATTCGTTGCCGTAAAGAGATGCTGTGAAAACTTTACGACTTCCTTTGGGATTGAATTTCGCATCAATGCTCCAATACTCTTCGGGCTTGAAATTTCGGATTTCGTTCTCCCTGTCAACAATAATACGTACTGAAACAGACTGAACTCTGCCAGCAGAAAGGCCGCGGCGTATTTTCTGGGAGACAAAGGGACTGAGCTTGTATCCAACAAGACGATCAAGAATGCGGCGAGCCTGCTGAGCATTTACAAGGTCGAGGTTAATGGCTCTGGGATTGCTCATACCGTTCTCAACACCGTGCTTTGTGATTTCGTTGAACTCAACTCTGTTTGCATCATTCATATCCAGATTGAGTATATATGCAAGATGCCAGGAAATGGCTTCACCTTCGCGGTCAGGGTCGGTTGCCAGATAGACAGCATCACTCTTCTTAGCCTGTGAAATAAGCTCATCAACAAGTTTTTCTTTACCTTTGATAATCTCGTATCTGGGGGCGAAGTTATTGTTTACATCAACACTGAGTCTTGCCTGGGGCAAGTCACGCACGTGACCCATTGATGCAACAACGTCAAAATCCTTTCCTAAATACTTCTTGATTGTTTTAGCCTTGGCAGGCGACTCAACAATTACAAGCTTTGACATTATATTACCTCCAAAGATTATTTTATAATGTAGTTTCTGCCTTCTGTATTTGAAATCAGACCTTTGATTTCAAGTGATGACAGTGTACGCAATACTCTGAATGCGGGGATCTTAGCTGTTTCTATAATGGTATCTGTATGCTTCGGTGTATTACCGAGCAGATAGTATATAGTTTCCTCATCCGATGAAAGAGATATATCTTTTCGATGTATGGGCTGAGGTTTATTTTCTGTTTTTGTAGAATCTTTTTTTGATTTGAGTTTTGTGGGTACTTCTTCAATGCTCCTGTCGTTTAATACTAATGATTCATCAGAATTGTCATCAACACCTCTGTAATATTCATAAATATCACGATATGATGTAACAGGAACCGCACCGTCTTTAATAAGCGCATTTGACCCGGCAGAGTATGGTGAATCCACATTTCCCATAACCGCAAAGACATCTCTGCTTTGAGCAAGTGCAAGATTAACCGTTATCATTGAGCCGCTCTTTAAAGGTGCTTCCACCACAACTGTTCCGTCAGAAAGACCTGAGATTATGCGGTTACGTTGTGGAAAATTATGTGCCGAAGATGAAGTTCCGGGTGGATATTCGGAAATAACCGCTCCGTTTTCGGCTATTTTGTTGCGCATAGCTTTGTTTTCTCTGAGATAGTCATAATCTATACCACAACCGAGAACGCAAACAGTCACACCACCGACTTCCAGTACACCGCGGTGTGCTGCACAATCAACACCCAGAGCCCCACCGCTGATAACCACAAAATCTTTCTTCGATAAATTGGCACCGAGTTCAAAAGCTGTTCTTACACCGTATACAGTAGCTTTACGGGTACCAATAACTGCAATGGTGTTAAGATTATCTATCTCAGGCAATTTACCGTGGATATAAAGAACTGCCGGCGGGTCTTCAATCATACTAAGCTTTTGCGGATAGGCTTCTTCTGAGATATCTATGGTGTCATAACCAAGTTCGCTGCATCTTTTAAGTATTGCATCGGCTTTTGAAATATCTGTTTTCAAAAGTTTCGATATCTCATTTTCGGTGAAGATTCCGCAAAATCGCAGTTCACGTTCCCCTCCGTCATACAGTTCCTTGATATCTTGGTACAGCGAAAGCAGACGCAGTGGTTTAGGGCTTGCAAAACCAAGCCCTAAAGTGAGCCATATAAAATATCTGGTTCGATTTGTCATTTCATCATTTCCCACATAAGAATACCTGAGGCAATAGCGGCATTGAGCGATTCTGCATTTCCGCTCATTGGTATAGTAATCCTCCTCTGACAAGCAGAAATTGTCTCATCGGTAAGTCCGTTTCCTTCATTACCCACTGCTATGAGGCAGTTGCCGTCAAAAGAACACTCACCCAGATTTTCAGCATCACGCACAACAGCGGCATAAGTACTTCCGTATTCCGCGAAATTCCTGATAAATTCAGGAGCATTCTGAACAAACATAAAGGGCACTCTGAAGAGCGCACCCATAGCACCTCTGCACACCTTGGGACTGTATATATCACAGCAATTATCAGTCATAATAACGCCGGATATCCCCAGAGCATCAGCTGTTCTGAGGATAGTTCCCAAATTACTGGGGTCTTGTATGTTTTCTAAAAAAATATACTTATTATTAATTGTATCAAAAACTATATTATTGTCAAGGGCTTTAAGGACGCAAATAACACCCTGAGGAGTCTTTGTGTCGCTGATATACTGCATTATCTTCTGCGGTATAAGGAAAACCTCTGCCCCACAGATTAACAGAGGCTCCAATTCCTGAGAATGCTTTTTAAGCACCTCATCCGTAACCAACACTGATTCAATTTCCACGCCTCCCCGAAGAGCTTCGAGAGAGACTCTGAGTCCTTCGCTGATAAATCGTCTGTCTTCGCGTCTGAGTTTTGCGGAGGTCTGGAGTTTTGAAATATATTTGATTAAATTATTGTCTTTGCTGGTGATTTCTCTCATAACATACACCTTTTAAATAATGCTTTAAATATAGCAAAAGAGCGTCCGGACAGAAATCCGGACGCAACTTAAGATTTTTATTTAGTAACCTTCTCAACGAGCTGTGTGAATGCAGCGGGATCGGAAACTGCGATCTCAGCAAGCATCTTACGGTTGAGAGCGATGTCAGCCTTCTTGAGGCCGTTCATAAACTTGGAATAGTTTGTGCCGTTGAGTTTGCAAGCAGCGGAAATACGAGTGATCCAAAGACGACGGAAATCTCTCTTTCTCTGCTTTCTGCCGATATAAGCATAGTTGCCGGACTTCATAACGGCCTGTTTAGCCATTTTAAAATGTCTGCTCTTAGCACCATAGTAGCCCTTAGCAAGCTTTAATACCTTTTTTCTTCTTTTGCGAGTCATCATCGCGCCTTTAACTCTAGCCATTGTATGTTACCTCCGTTAGTTTAAGTAGAATTATTTGTAAGGAAGCAGGCGCTTAACCTGACTTACATTTGTAGCATCTGCTACTGCGGTCTGTCTGAGACCTCTCTTACGCTTTGTGGTCTTTTTATTGAGAATGTGTCTCTTGTTTGCGTGTGCACGGAGTACCTTACCGTTCTTTGTGAGCTTAAAACGCTTCTTAGCTCCGCTGTGTGTTTTAATTTTAGGCATGTTAATAATCCTCCTATTATGATTTTACTGGTTTGGGTGCCAGGAACATCAGCATGTTTCTGCCTTCGAGCTTAGCAGGCTTCTCAACAGAAGCCACCTCGCTGCAACCTTCTGCAAAACGCTCCATCAAATCGTAGCCGTATTTGGAATGACCCATTTCACGTCCGCGGAAGCGGATTGAAACTTTAACCTTATCCCCTTTGGAAAGGAATTTGACAGCATTGTTGCGCTTGGTATCAAAGTCATGGGTATCGATGTTGAGAGACAACTGAACTTCCTTGATGTTGATAACCTTCTGGTTTTTGCGAGCTTCTTTTTCACGCTTTGCCTGTTCGAATCTGTACTTGCCATAATCCATGATCTTTGCCACAGGAGGCTTCGCCTGTGCGGCAATAAGAACCAGGTCAAGGTTCTGTTCGATAGCGAGTTGCTGAGCGTTGTCAGTGGACATTATGCCAAGCTGAGTGCCGTCAGCAGCGATAACTCTGAGCTCTTCACATTTGATCTCTTCGTTGATAAGAGTTTCTTTCTTGCTAATGTTAAAGCACCTCCAAGAATAAAATAATGCGGACAGAAAGCTCCGTCCGCATAACAATACAAAGTTATCCCAAAGTATAGGAATTACTGAATATTGACCCGTGCAGACGACACCCCACAGGTGAAAGCTCTATGCCTTGCTTTATTGTACGAAAGAATTATACCCGCAAAATATACTTTTGTCAAGAGTAAATTTTATATTTTTCATTATTTATTGAAATAAACCGTAAACAATGTTATACTAAATTGAACTTTTCAAAGAAAAGGTGGTTATGAGTTGAATATAAATGAAACTTCAGTAAATGTCAACCCTTGTTCTGATACGGAAAACGCTCCTGATTATGAACAAATCAGAAAAGCCGAAATAAAGAAAGAGAAGAAAAAGTTAAAGAAAAGCTGCGTTTCAGCAGGCATTCTCACAGTTTCCACATTAGTTGCTCTGAATGCCATCGCAATCGCTGTGATGATAATTTACCTTATCTTCACAATGAATAACACTCTTCCCTCTAATATTGACTCTCTTGGTGACAACATTATCAACAGCATTGCGCATCTTTCCGGTTTCACTTTGCTGGCCATTGTATTCAGTGCTATAAACAAGATGAAACTCAGAGATGTTCTGGTATTTGATAAGGTTGGTTTTTTCAGGCTCATCGCTCTTTCTCTTATCGGATTCTCAGTATGCATGGTTTCAAATGTTCTTACTGAAAGATACCTTACCAATGTATTCAATTTAGGTCTTGACCTTAATATCAACATTGAAACACCTGTAAGCAACTCCCCCATCGAGATACTGGTTTACTTTGTCGGAACTGCTGTTGTACCTGCGTTCACAGAGGAGTTTGTATACAGAGGAGTCATAATGTCTAACCTGCGCAAATACGGCGATGCTTTTGCAGTACTCGCCACTTCCCTGCTTTTTGGACTTATGCACGGCAATTTTGTTCAGATACCTTTTGCTTTTGTTACAGGCCTGGTTCTTGGCTTTGCAACGGTTTATACAAATTCAATGCTTCCTGCTATGATTATTCATTTCCTCAACAACGGTTTCAGCGTTATCGCAGATGTGTTGTATTCAAATGCCGACTCCTGGGGCATCAACACCTCATATCTCGATATCGGATACAATATAACCATTGGCGTATTTGTACTTTTAGCGGTAATAGCTCTTATTATAATTACAAAAAAAGACAGAAACTTCCTGAAGCTCAAAAAATATGAAGGTGTGCTGGAAGCAAAAACAATAACAAGAACCTTCCTTTTTCATCCCGTCATGATCTTTATTTACATTGTTTATATCGCTGAATCGGTTATTCTCTTGGTCGCGCCGTTGTAATGTGGTAAGAATATGGATAGATACGATTATATGAATTTAGCGCTGGAACTTGCCGCTGATGCCGCTGCATCAGGAGAAATCCCCGTAGGATGCATAATAGTCAGAAACGGCGAAGTGATTTCAAAAGCGCATAACGAAACAGAAAAACGCAACCTAGCAACTGCACACGCAGAGATGCTGGCAATAGAAAGGGCAAGTAAACATCTGAACAGTGCAAACCTCAGCGGATGTGAACTATATGTTACTCTTGAACCCTGCCCCATGTGCGCAGGAGCTATTATCAACACAAAGCTCAGCAAAGTGGTTTTCGGTGCATTCGACCTGAAATACGGAGCCTGCGGCTCGGCTCTCAATATGTTTTCCCTTCCCTGTATTCATTCGCCGGAGTGCTACGGTGGAATTGAAGAAGATAAATGTACTGAAATTTTGCAGAGTTTTTTTAAAAACTTAAGATATAACAAATAACGGAGGCAAATGCCTCCGTTTCTTTTTTATAGTTTTAATATTCTGTCTGCTGCAAGCATAATTCCAAGTTTGCCCGCATCAAAGTTGTGGGCACCCTGAAGCCATACAGCATAAGGCGGACGGATAGGTGCATCACAGGAAAGCTCGATGGAAGAACCAAGTGAGAAAGAACCTGAAGCCATAACAACCTGACAGTCATACCCCGGCATATCAGATG
This sequence comes from Ruminococcus sp., assembly GCA_045654185.1. Classification (GTDB taxonomy): domain Bacteria; phylum Bacillota; class Clostridia; order Oscillospirales; family Acutalibacteraceae; genus Ruminococcoides. The sequence goes on along the minus strand of JAZOMY010000003.1, from coordinate 98,924 downwards.
GCTCCGGACTTACGAAACTGTCAACAGGTGCAGCACCCTGAATTCCTCTGCAGAATTCAACAAGTTCTTTTTCGCCACCAAGTTTGATAACCTGTATTATATCTCCCCTCTTCTCTGTACAGTCCGGTGTAACATCATAACCGAGAAGTTCAAAAAGAGCGGAACTAAAGACAGCAGTCTTGAGTGCTTCACCTGTAATATGAGGGGCGTTATATGCACCCATAAACATTTCCCTGAGCATATCCAGCGTTGCGCCCAATTCTTTTCCTGTACCTGGAGTTGTGAGTCTGAACGCTGCCTGCTCAACCAAATCACGTCTGCCGCTGATGTATCCACCGGTTCTTGCAATTCCACCACCGGGATTCTTTATCATAGAACCGGCCATTAAATCAACACCACAGTTATGGGGAGATTCATACTCAACAAATTCACCGTAGCAGTTATCCAGCATGATAATTGACTCAGGAGAAATCTTTCTTGTTATTTCACATATTCGCTTGATTTCCTCGAATCTCAACGAGGGTCTTACTTCGTACCCTCTGGAACGCTGAATGTAAACCATCTTGGGTTTGTCTATGTGTAGTCTTGCTTCCAGAGCATTATAATCGACACTACCATCATCGGCAAGAGCTACTTCATCATAGATAATTCCGAAATCCTTGAGAGAACCCGAGTAGTCATAACCTATACCGATAGCGCCTCTGAGAGTATCATAAGGTGTACCTGTAACACTGAGCATAGTGTCACCGGGACGAAGCACAGCAAAAAGAGCAACTGTCAGCGCGTGGGTGCCGCTGACAAAGTTATGTCTGACGAGAGCATCTTCCGCATCAAATGCATAAGCATACACTTCATCAAGAGCATCTCTGCCTCGGTCACAATAGCCGTATCCGCTGCTGCCGCCAAACATAGACTCGCTGACTCTTGCATTCTGAAACGCCTTGAGCATCTTAAGCTGATTATAATTTCTGATATCATCAATATACTCAAAAGAATCTTTACACATCTCCATTGCCTTCTGAGAAGCAAGAAGCACCTTTTTATCTACATCAAAAAATTTATTCATAAAAACCTCACAAATACAACTTGTAACAAACATCTGAAGGGACAAACCCATTTCTCTCATAAAAACATTGCAGAGATTCGGTACAAATCAGATAATAATCCACATCTTCAGACAAAGCACCGTCTATAACGGCCGAAGAATAACCATTTCCGCGGAAATCTTCTCTTGTGTATACCAGATTAATCACAGATTTACCAAGTATAGGTCGGGAAACCATCAAAAAAGAAATAATTTCTCCCTCTGAAAACATACCTTTAATTTCTGCACTTCCGTGTCTTAGCAGATAGGTTAAATCAAGAAAATATTCATTTGCAACATCTTCCGACAACCCTTCATTTACCATACGGGAAATTCTCATAATATCAGCTGATGAGCTTATATTTACAACTCTATTCTTATCAGTAACAGTTGAACCGCATTTATGCATCAGAACACATTTTTCTGAATGCTCCGGGGAAAATTGAAAATTCACAAAAGCCGTAACTGACTCAAAACCGCCGAGCCAAAGAGAAAGTTCCTCTCTGTCAGCTTTATCTCCGATATTACAATACAGAAAAGTGTTATATCTGAGACTGACAGCGGTAACTATACCGATATTATCAGTTTGAAGATAGAATTCACAGAAATCATATTCCGTACCATACGAATTCAGGTACATCAGTATTATACCTTTGAGGTACTCAGAAGCCTCAAGAGTCAAAGCTCCTGACATAACCCTACTCTTATCAGAACATCTTGATATCATCTGAGTTCATTTACAACGGAAATAAAATGATTTCCGCGCTCTTCAAAGTCTTTGTACTTATCAAAACTTGCAGAAGCAGGAGAAAGCGCAACAATGTCGCCAACGGTAGCGTTCTCACGAGCAAGACTCACAGCCGCCTCCATATTATCCGCATAATAAATAACAGGGTTACCTTCTGAATAAGCTGAAGAATTAACAACTGCATTTCTGATCTTGTCAGCAGTGGCGCCCATAAGAATCAAAGTTTTGACCTTCCTGACAATAACATCACCCAGAGGATCATAAGGAATATTTTTATCATAACCGCCACAAATAAGAATCATTTTCTCATCAAAGAGAGAAAGCATACCACAGGCAGTTCTTGTGGGAGAAGATGCTATTGAGTCATTATAATATCTGACACCTTCAAACTCGCGGACAAGCTGTGCTCTATGCTTAACGCCATTGAATTTACGTGCAACATTCCTGACTACATCTGCATCCACAAAATCATAAGTAGCAGCAATTGCCGCCATATAATTCTCAACATTATGATGTCCGGGAATCAGAATATCCGTTGTGTCCAGAATTTTTTCATCATTATAATAAATAGCGCCGTCCTTAAGATAAGAGCCGTTCTCGCTCTTTTGCTGTGAAGTGAAATACCTGACCGCTGCTTTGGTAGACTCAGCAAAACTCTTTGTTATATCGTTATCGGCGTTTAATACAGTAACGTTTTCATCTTTGTGAAAAGCAAGAATATTACGCTTTGCATCAATATACTCATCCATGTCTTTATGAACATCCAGATGATTCGGAGTTATGTTTGTAACAACAGAAACATCAGGGCTCTTCTTCATAGAAATAAGCTGGAAACTGGAAAGTTCAACAACAGCAATATCAGTTTCTTTTATATCGAATATTTCAGGCATAAGAGGGTTGCCGATATTTCCGCCGAGATGTACATTATATCCTGCTTCTTTGAGAATTTCGGATATAATAGTGGTAGTGGTAGTTTTTCCGTCAGATCCGGTTACTGCAATAATTCTGCAAGGACAAAGTTCAAAAAACAATTCCATCTCTGATGTAATAACAACGCCGTTGTCTCTGAGTTGTGAAAGCGCAGGCGAATTATAGTTCATACCGGGTGTGCGAAAAAGTAAATCCACATTTAGATTTTCCAGATAATTTTTACCCAGATGTAAAGCAGCACCGTATTCAGCAGCAAGTTGAGCATTAGCACCCAAAGAATCCATTTCCCTGCTGTCACAGGCAACAACATCAGCTCCTGCCTCACAGAACATTCTGATAAGAGGAAGATTGCTTCTGCCCAAGCCTACGAAGGCTACTTTTTTTCCTTTAAGGGATGCAAAATATTCATTGATTCGGTTCAAATGAAAAACCGTCCTTTCGGTTTTGAAACTAGATAATATTATATATAATACAATGCTTTGATTAAAATATCAACAAAAAATAAAAAACAGACGGATGTACCGTCTGTTTAACGCTTAAATTATTTCTCTCTGCCCAGCAGATAGTCAACTGAAACCTCAAGGATATCAGCAAGAGCAACGAGTTCAACATCAGTAACATAACGAATCTGTCCTTCAAGCTTCGAAAGACCTGATGCATTCATGTCAACGCCATTAACCTGAAGCTGTGCAAGAAGTTCCTTTTGCTTCATGCCTCTCTTCTTTCTGGCTGCTTCAACTCTGGCGCCTATAAGGTTTCGGTCGCCGAGTTCTTGTTTACGTAATCTCATCAAAAAATCTCCCTAAATATATTTTCAAAACGCAATGATATTTCTAAATAAGAATTCTATTTTGGCATTAAAGCCGAATGTGCATTAATTATAATACGATAATCGAAAAAAAACAAGTGTTTTTGTAAATTTATTTAAGAAATTGAAATATTTTGGCAAAAAGGATTACAAAAGAGTAAAAAACACACTTTTTATCGCTGTTTTTAACAAAATTCTTTATCTCATATTTATTATTGGAAGATTACGTGATATTATATAAAATATTGTAGTAATATTCATTTTGGAGGAAATGTATATGAATAATAATCTGAAAGAAAGAAATCTTACATTACTTACCGATTTCTATGAACTTACCATGGCGGGCGGTTATTTTGAGTGCGAGCACAGAGACCGTATCGCTTATTTTGATATGTTCTATCGAAACAACCCCGATAAGGGCGGATATGCCATTATGGCTGGTGTTGAGCAGATGATCGAATATCTCACCAATCTGCGATTTACAGATGAAGATGTGGATTTCCTCAGAAGCAAAGGTATCTTTTCTGAGGGATTTCTTGAATATATCAGAAACTTCAAATTCGAATGTGACGTATGGGCAGTACCTGAGGGAACACCTATTTTCCCCGGTGAGCCTATTGTAACAGTAAAAGGTCCTCTTATTCAGGCACAGTTTGTAGAAACAATGATTCTTCTGAGCATAAATCATCAGAGTCTTATTGCTACCAAAGCAAACAGACTTTGCCGTGCCGCAGAGGGCAGAGCAGTTATGGAATTCGGATCACGTCGTGCACAGGGATTTGACGGAGCTATTTATGGCGCCAGAGCTGCTTATATCGGTGGTTGTGTAGGAACTGCCTGTACAATATGCGACAGAGACTTCGCGATACCTGCACTGGGCACAATGGCTCACTCCTGGATTCAGTCTTTTGATACAGAGTACGAAGCATTCAAAGCTTATGCAAAATTATATCCTAACAACTGCACTCTACTTGTTGACACATACAATACTCTGAAGAGCGGTGTTCCTAATGCTATCAAGGTATTCGACGAAGTTTTGAAACCAATGGGCTACCGCCCCAAAGGCATTAGAATTGACAGCGGTGATATCACCTATCTCTCCAAAAAGGCAAGAAAGCTCCTGGATGCCGCAGGATATGAGGATTGCAAGATTTGCGCATCCAATTCGCTGGACGAGTTTATTATCAGAGATATGCTTATCCAGGGTGCCAAGGTTGATACCTTTGGCGTCGGCGAAAGACTTATCACTTCATCTTCCTCTCCTGTTTTCGGCGGTGTATACAAGCTGGTAGCACTTGAGACAGCAGGTACTGTTGTACCTAAAATCAAAATCAGCGAAAACGTCGGTAAGATTACCACCCCCTGTTTTAAAAATCTTTACAGACTTTATGACAAAGAAACAAACAAGTCCATCGCTGACGTTATAACAACTCACGACGAAGTTATTGATGACACTCTTCCCTATGAAATTTTTGACCCCCAGAACACATGGAAGAGAAAAACCATTGAAAACTTCAAGGCAGTTAACATCAGAAAGAAATATATTGAAAACGGAAAACTTATTGAAAAACTTCCTGAAATTGAAGAAATCAGAGCGTACCATAAAGAGCAGATGGAAACCCTGTGGGATGAGGTTACCCGATTTGAAAATCCCCATACCTACTATGTTGACCTCTCACAGAAACTCTGGGATATCAAAAACGAACTCCTTAACAAGGATAAGAAATAATAAAAAAGCCCACCTGACATGGTGGGCTTTTTTATATATGCGACTGAATCTATAAGCCGAATTCTGTTGAAAGCAGCTATCTATCTTGGCTTGATGTTACCACCAAGCTCGGTGCCACCTCCCCGGGACCGCCGAGCAAGCGTTAATGTCCCTCCACGGTGTTGCTTCGAATAGGGTTTACAGGGCAGTCGGGTCTCCCCGACTCCGGTGAGCTCTTACCTCGCCTTTCCATCCTTACCTGATAAATCAGGCGGTTTATTTCTGTTGCACTTTCCCTAGGGTCGCCCCCGGCGGCTGTTAGCCGTTATTCTTGCTCTGTGAAGCTCGGACTTTCCTCGGATGCGACCTTTAGGTACTGCACCCGCAGCTGCTCAATCCACTCGCAAAAGTATTTTATAACATAATATATTTTTTGTCAAATCTCTCTGGTGGCAAATTCTATTAAATCGGTGCTGTGATTATCAACCTTCCCGTTAATTACAGCAAACAGCAATTCATTCAACTTATCACCTATTTCCCTTCCTTCAAAGCCCAGATGTTTCAGGTCTTCACCGGAAATATCAAGTTGCGATAATTTATAACACTCATTGGTGTTTATAATTTTATCGAACTCATTTTTTACTTTATTAATGAGCGATAGTTTCTCTTGACGTTTATAATCTGACTGTGCAAGAGTATCGGCTTTCGAAAGAATAAGAAGTTTACAGAAAAGTTCGGTATCAATATCTGTAAGAACGCGCCTTATATCCGCATTCAGATTTCTGAATCGTTCATCGTGATAAATAATAAGCCCGCTGACATCTTTAATAAGACTTTTAGGAAAACCGAACCGACTAAGAACCTCCGATGCAATTTCTTCACTGATATACTGGTGACCTTTGAAATGATTAATGCCATTTTTATCAGTAGTTATACTGAATGGCTTTCCCACATCGTGAAAAAGAGCCGCAAGTCTCAGAGTCAAATCCGAAGGTGTATTCTCAACAACTTTCAGAGTATGTGTCCACACATCGTACCTGTGATGAGGATTATTCTGAACACAGTCAAACATTGGTGACAGTTCAGGGATTATTTCTTTAATAATCTCCCGATGCTTTGATAGTATTTCAGCCACATTATCACTCAAAAGCAAACCTTCCAGTTCATTTCTTATTCTGAAAGGATGCACAAGTGCAAGAGATTCCTTGTGTTCAATCATTGCATCAAGAGTAGATTCATCTATGTCAAAACCAAGTTTAGAAGAAAACCGAAGACCTCTGAGAATTCTCAAGGCATCCTCATCCATCCGTCTGTCAGCGTCACCTGTTGCTCTTATGATTTTATTCTTAATATCCTCTGCACCGCCAAAAGGGTCAACTATTCCGGTTTTTTCATTATATGCAATGGAGTTTACAGTGAAATCGCGTCTGCTCAGGTCATCACATATATCTTTTGAAAATCTGACTTCGTCGGGATGTCGTGCGTCAGAGTACTCACCATCTACTCTGTATGTTGTAATTTCATAACACTCCCCGTCGTCAACAACGGCAACCGTACCAAATTTTATTCCTGTATCAATAATTTTATATCCATCGAAGCAAGCGATAATCTCTGCGGGTGTAGCATTAGTTGTGAAATCATAGTCATCAGGCTCTCTGCCCATAATCAAATCTCTCACACATCCGCCTACCGCAAAGCACTCAAAACCATTATCATTTAATTTTTCAAAAATAAACTTTGTTTTCTGAGGAAGTAAAAACAATTTAATCACCTCACAGATATTTTAACACATTGAGGCAAAAAAAGAAAGATAGAACAATTTACGCTTATTTACTTATCGCTTAACACTTTTACTGTAAATTATATAAATCCTCGATAGGATTTCCACGATATATTATTTTATAGTGCAAAAAATAAAATTGAAGGAGGTGAAATATGAATAATATATTTAAAAAAATTATAATTATATTTATAATGATAGCTGCTTTTCCTGTTGATATTTCTGCACAGAATGCTGAAAACACAGTTATTCTCGGCGGCGAGCCTTTTGGCATTTCAATGTTCTCTCAGGGTGTTATTGTAATTAAAACGGAAAATTACCACAACAAACTGAAATCTGAGGATATAATAATCGCGGCCGACAAAGAAAAGATTGACTCCAGTGAAGAAATGCAGGAGATTATAGCTCAGAGTAATGATGACACAGTAGAACTGGAAATCATAAGAAATGAAAACAGGATTATTGAAGAAGTTGATTTATTTACAGATGATCATGGAGTAAAACGTCTTGGCGTATGGATAAAAGACAGCGCCGCAGGACTCGGTACAGTAACATTTTATAACCCTGAAAACAACACAGTATGCGGTCTGGGACACGGAATATGTGAAAGTGACACAGGTAAACTGATTCCTCTTTCAGAAGGTGAAATCAAATCGGCTTATATTACTTCAGTAACGAAAAGCGAAAATGGCAATGTGGGTTCACTCAACGGATACTTTACAAACACTCATATTGCAAAAGCGGTAGTTAACAGAGACGAAGGCATCTATGGCGTCACAAACAAAAAAATTCCCGGAACATCTGTTATTGTTGCCGAAAGCGAAGAAATTAATACAGGTGAAGCAAAAATTGTAACAACAATTGAAGGAGAAGTTCCACGGGAATATTCAGCTGAAATAATCAAAATCAACAATAGTAACGACACAAGAAATCTTGTAATACGCATAACCGATGAAGAATTACTTTCAAAAACAGGCGGGATAGTCCAGGGAATGTCCGGTTCGCCAATAATTCAGAATGGCAAACTGGTTGGTGCACTGACGCATGTCTTTATAGATAACACAGATACAGGATATGGCATCTTTGCTGATAAAATGCTTCAGATAACAGAAGAAGTAGCATAAATTTAAAAGGCTGTTTCTAAAGCGAGACAGCCTTTCACTATTGAATTTGAGAAAAACCAATGTTATAATATATAAAAAAATAAGGGGGATTTTATTATGAAATACCAAATAATAGGAGACACACTCCCTGCTCTCATTATGCAGTTAGAGCAAGGTGAAAGCGTATTGAGTGAAGCCGGCGGCCGTTCATGGTCAAGGGGTCCCGTGCTCACAGAAACAACCAGTGGCGGCGGCGCAGGCAAAGTATTCGGCAGAATGATTTCGGGCGAAAGTCTTTTCCTCAGCAAATACACAGCTCAGGGTAATGCAGAAATCGCATTTTCTTCCTCTTTCCCCGGTAAAATCATAGCAAGAGAATTAAAACAAGGCGAAAGTATCATTTGTCAGAAATCTGCATTTCTTTGCGGTTTCGGAAACATCGACCTTTCCATACACTTCAGAAAGAAGTTAACCGCAGGTCTCTTTGGCGGCGAAGGCTTCATTATGGAAAAAGTCACAGGCCCCGGAATTGTTTTTCTGGAACTTGACGGATACTCTCCTGTTTATGAACTCAGTGCAGGTGAAAAACTGATTTGTGACACAGGTGTAGTAGCAGTTATGGATTCCACCTGTTCTCTGGATGTTCAGATGGTAAAAGGCGTTAAGAATATGTTCTTCGGTGGCGAAGGTCTTTTTGATACGGTGGTTACAGGTCCCGGTAAAGTATATATGCAGACAATGACCATTCCGAATCTCGCAAAGAAAATCGCACCTTACATAGTAACCAGCAAATAATCCTTCCGACAGTATCTTTTGATACTGTCGGTTTTTTATTACGACATTCTACAATACTGTTTTTAAAATCAATGCCATTTTTTGTCGAAATATTATTTGAAATTTTTTCACATTTTGTATTGCTATTATTACCATTTTATGGTAGTATATGGTCAACAAATAAACCTTTGGGGGATTAACATGGACAGCAAAATCAAAATCTTAATCACAGAAGACAGAAGTGAACTGCAAAGTGAAAAATTTGATGAATTCGTCAGGCAAGGCTTCAGCCCTATTGTGTGCCATAGAGACGGTGACGAAGTACTCAGAAGAATAATAACAGAGAAGCCTGATGTTGTATTTATGGATTTATTTATGTCAAAACTCGATAGCATCGGAGTTATGAAAGCTGTTAGAAGAAATCCTGATTCTCATGTACCTATGTTTGTAGTATTTTCTGCATTTGACAGTCCAACTCTTGAGCGAGAAATTATGGAAAACGGTGCCTCATATTTTGTAATTGTTCCCTATAATCTCGTAAATCTGCTGGAAAACATCAGCCACATCATCGAAAATAACAGAAAGAATTCCGGCGGCATTCATGTGCTTAGCCAAGATAGCACCATAGAAATGAGAGTTACGGAAATTTTACATCAAATTGGTGTTCCCGCACATATCAAAGGATATCACTACCTGAGAGACTCTATCATAATGTCTGTTGAACATCCCGAAATTATTAATGCCGTGACAAAACAACTCTACCCATCCGTTGCAAAGAAATATGAAACAACTTCTTCAAGAGTCGAAAGAGCTATTCGCCACGCCATAGAAGTTGCATGGGACCGCGGAGATGTGGAGGTTCTGAATTCTTACTTCGGATATACCATACATATCAGTCGTGGTAAACCCACCAACAGCGAATTCATTGCAATGATTGCAGACAAATTGAGACTTCAACTTAAAACAGCCTGCTAAACTATGCCTCTGCCTTTATTGGGCAGAGGTTTTTAATTGCATTGACTTTATTGTTTGTTGTGCTAAAATTAAAGTATCATATTTAAACAGGTGAATTTATGAAAAAAGAAACCTATAACATCGGAGGAATGTCCTGCTCTGCGTGTAGTGCATCGGTACAGCGTGCTGCTGAAAAGCTGGAGTCAGCTGATAAAATTACTGTTAATCTGCTGACAGGTACTATGACTCTCTGCTACGATGAAAACAAACTTACCTCCGAAGATATAATAAAAGCCGTTGAACAAGCAGGCTATACCGCCCGGATAAAGAACGATGACACAAGAGAGAATCGTCAGAAGAAACTTGAAAAACACGCTGATTTTATCAAACTGCGTCTTATAATTTCCGCTGTTTTCCTTATAGTTCTTATGTTTGTGTCAATGGGACATATGATTGGCATCAATATCATCCCTGAGAACATGTTGATACTCAAAGGACTGGTGGAATTATTTCTGATGCTGCCTGTTGTTACAATCAATTTCAGGTATTTCATATCAGGCTTCAGGGCTTTGTTCAAATTACGACCCAATATGGATTCGCTGATAGCTGTTGGATCAGCTTCTTCGGTAATTTACAGTTTATGGCTTCTTCTGTCAGGGGGAGCTCATCACTACTACTTTGAATCAGCTGCAATGATTCTCACTTTTGTAACTGTCGGAAAATTCTTTGAAAGCAAATCGAAAGCCAAAACTACAAATGCAATAAACAAGCTTATCGATCTTTCCCCTAAAAAATCTCTTATACTTCTTGATGGAAATGAAACTGAAATCAATTCCGAGGATATAAGTGTCGGAGATATCGTTGTAATTAAGTCCGGTATGGTCATACCCGTAGACGGCACAATAATCAGCGGAAACGGAAATGTGGATGAGTCAGCAGTTACCGGTGAGAGTATCCCTCTTTATAAAAACACAGGCGACAAAATAACCTCGGGCACATCCCTGGTAAGCGGGTACATCACATTCAAAGCTGAGCGTGTGGGAAAAGACACAACGCTATCAGGAATTATCCGACTCGTAGAGGAAGCAACTACCACTAAACCTAAAATCGCCAAATTTGCGGATATAATCAGCGGCATATTTGTTCCTGCCGTAATACTGATATCTTTAATTACAGGAATCTTATGGTATATTACCTCCAGAGACTTTGAGCTTGCTCTGAATTTTGCGATATCCGTTCTGGTTATCTCGTGTCCTTGTGCGCTGGGACTTGCAACACCAACAGCTATAATGGTAGGCACCGGAAAAGCCGCAGAGCTTGGTATATTAATCAAATCCGCAGAGATTTTTGAAACTGCGGATAACATAAATGCCGTTCTGTTTGATAAAACGGGTACCATTACCGAAGGCACACCTTCAGTCACTTCAATAGTAACTGAGGTTTATAACGAAAAAGAATTCATTATTCTGTGCGGAAAGCTGGAAAGCAAAAGTGACCATCCCCTTGCACACGCAATTGTAAAGTATTCCGATATTGGCAAAGTCGCTGAAATTGAAGACTATAATGACATAATCGGAAAAGGTATCAGCGGTGTTGTTGATGGTCATACACTAAGAATAGGAAATTCCGACTTCGTATCTGACTGCAATGTTAGCGAAAATCTCAAATCGGCATCGGAAATAATTGCTTCAAAAGGAGAAACTGTTCTTTACGTTGCCGAAAGCGGAGTAATCATAGGTATAATCGGAATTGCGGACACAATAAAAGAATCCGCAAAAGAAGCAGTGAGAGTTCTTAAAGCGTCAGGCATCGAAACCGTTATGATTACAGGCGACAACAAAATCACAGCAGAACAAATACGGAAAGAAACAGATATCGATAAAGTCTCGGCAGAACTTCTGCCTGCTGACAAAAACAAAATCATTAAAGAATACCAACATAAGGGCAGATGTGCTATGGTCGGAGATGGCGTAAACGACTCCCCTGCACTTGCAGCAGCGGATTTAGGTATCGCTCTCGGTGCAGGTACGGATATTGCTATGGAAAGTGCAGATGTCATTCTGATGCATAACGATTTGAGAGACGTAGGCAAAGCTCTGGAAATATGCAGAAAAGTTATGAAAAACATCAGACAGAATCTGTTCTGGGCATTATTCTACAACGCTCTGTGCATCCCGATTGCAGCAGGCGCTTTGTACCCGATTTTTGAAATTAAACTCTCCCCTGCCATCGGTACCATTGCTATGAGTCTTAGTTCTATATGTGTTGTATCGAACGCACTCCGGCTCAGAAAAATAAAGAAAACCTACCCGACCGCTAAAGGTCATAAGGAAATAAATAACGAAAAGGAGAATAATATGAAAACAATATCTATTGAAGGCATGATGTGTCCCCATTGTGAGGCTCGTGTCAAATCCATCCTCGCAGAACTTGATGCAAATGTCGAAGTTGACCACACTAAAGGCATCGCTACAATTGCTTCAGAAACAGATAACGACACAATAAAGAAGGTCGTTGAATCAGCAGGTTACAAAGTTACAGATATCAAATAAAAAAAGGAGCACTTCTGTGCTCCTTAATTTTTTATTCAGGATCGTTGACAACCAGTTCTTTCACTGATGTGGCAAGGCCTGCAAGGCTCTGAATATCAGAAGGAATGATAATCTTTGTTGCCTTTCCATCAGCAGCTTTCTCAAAAGCTTCCAGACTCTTCAGCGCAATTACGTGGTCGGTAGGCGCCGCATCATTGAGAAGTTTGAGAGAATCTGCATAAGCTTTCTGAACTTTAAGAATTGCCTCAGCTTCACCCTCCGCTTCACGGATTTTTGTTTCCTTAACTGCGTCTGCCTTGAGAATTGCGGATTCCTTAAGGCCTTCTGCAACAAGAATCTGACTGCGTTTTTCACCCTCTGCATCAAGAATTCTTGCTCTACGCTCACGCTCAGCCTTCATCTGCTTTTCCATAGCATCCTGAATTTCTCTGGGAGGAAGAATGTTTTTCAGTTCTACTCTGATAACTTTGATTCCCCAAGCATCGGTTGCTTCATCAAGGATAACTCTGATTTTATCGTTGATAGTATCTCTGGATGTGAGAGTGCTGTCAAGTTCCAGGTCTCCGATAATATTTCTCAGAGTTGTGGCGGTCAGATTTTCAATGGCATCCAGCGGACGCTCAACTCCGTAGGTGTACAGTTTAGGGTCGGTAATTTCAAAATACACAACAGTATCTATCTGCATCGTTACATTATCCCGTGTAATAACAGGCTGAGGCGGGAAATCAACCACCTGCTCTTTGAGAGATACTTTCTTTGAAATTCTGTCAATAAAAGGTATCTTCAGGTGCAGACCGGTTTCCCAGGTTGTGTGATAAGCTCCAAGCCTCTCAAGAACATAGGCGTTTGCCTGGGGCACAATTTTGATGTTGGCAATCACCAACAATATGAGAAGAAGTACAATTCCGATAATTACATAAGGCATAAATAATCCTCCTTAATTTTCTTTGACGGGAGTAACCATAAGTTTGACTCCCTCTATTGCTTCCACCTTAACGGTCGTTCCTTCTGAAATAACGTTTCCGTCAACAGATCGGGCAGTCCATTTCATCCCGCGGACTTCAACCATCCCCGTGGATTTCAACTCATTGATTTCAGTAATAACAACGCCGAGTCTCCCGATATTTCTATCAGCATTAGTGGACGTTTTATTTAAAAGTTTCATTTTACGCACAAGAGGTCTTGTGAGTATCAATGCAAGTGCAGAGACTCCTACAAACACTACAATCTGCCAGAAAATCTCACCCTGTAAGAATGTGCCTGCACATATTGCAGATGTTACCGCTCCCGCTACAAACCATATTGAAACAAGCTGAGAGGTAAAAATCTCCAGCACGCAGAGAACAACCGCTAACCCTAACCAAAAATAAACCAAAATTATCACCTCGTATTTCAAATTAATACTATCACAGCAAAATTCACAAGTCAATAAAAAGTACTACACATTTAGTTTGATTTGTGATATAATGTATTCAAAACACAGGATGGTGATATTATGTCATTTGATACATTTGATGAGGGCATCTCTTTAGGCGGAGTCAGAAGCAAAACAGAAGTAAGAATTCTTATTTGCTATCTTTTTTGTGCTATTAATCTTCCCATGAGCAAGGAAACTGTTATCAATGCATTGCTCGAAAGAGGTCTTACTAATTATTTTGAAGCAAGCTCCTGTTTTGACGATTTGATTGCTCGTGGCAATATCCGTCCCACTGAAAATAATACAAAGCTATTTGTACCCACCGAAAACGGACGCACAGTTTCAGAACAACTCGAAGACAGTCTCCCTCTGACTGTCAAAGAAAGAGCCTATGAATGTGCTTTGAAACTTCTCGAACAGGAAAAGAATGAAAAAGAAAACAAGGTAACGATTGAGAAACTTCCAAACGGATACAATGTCACATGTGCAATTTCCGGTGGTGACATGGACCTTATGAAGATTACACTCTATGTTGCCGATAATGACCAGGCAAAAACTGTAAAGAGAAACTTCTACAAAAATCCTCAGTTATTTTATAAGGCTATGCTTGCGGTTATGACAAGAAATAAGAGCCTTATAAAGGATGCTCTTGAAAACCTCGATAACCTTGCATAAATATTATCTACATTATATTTGAAATTATCAGCATTGAAGCTACACCGGGTATACCGCATACAGCCGAAACACATACTGAAAATGCACTCAATGGCAGATAAACTCCTGTATATACACCCGATATATCAATTATAATAAGCGTCGCAAAACCAAACAGCATTGTAAGAAAAGCTCTTTTAAAGGGCTTTTTCTTTTTTGCGATAAAAAAGATAATGCTATATATAATGTAAGCAACAATAACCGCTATGAACATCAACGATACTTTCATAACTTCTCCTCAAAAATAAAAATGGACTGTGAACAAGCCACAGTCCATAGATATGTTTTAAATAAAGAAATTATTCAAAAAGAATCAAGCGCCAAACTTTGTAACAACCCAAGAAACAACGTTCATAGCAAGAACGAGTACAAAGAAGCCGATTGCAAAGAACTTTGTCCAACGACGGAGGAATGCGTCAACAGAACGAGCCTTGTTCTTTGAGAAGAAGGTATCTGCACCGCCGCTTACAACGCCAACGCCCTTTGAATTACCCTCCTGAAGAATAACAACAATAATAAGTGCAACAGCTGCTACTAACACAAGTGCACCAAGGAGGTAAAAATACCAACCCATTACCATTAAAATAACATCCTTTCATAAAAGCCGGATAGGCTTAAAATTCGATAGCTTTATTATTTTATCATATCAAAACACAGAATGCAAGCCTTTTTTTAATTAATCAGAAGAATTATTCCTTAAATTATCGAAAGTTGCTCTGCGGTATCATCGGATGCCGGTAATGCACCCAGTGCAGGGAGATTCTTTGTGCGGTATCTGGAAGGCTTGGAGAAAGTCCCCTCTGCATACTCGCCCACACTCATCAATCGCTGACCTTTCTTGAGTTTAAGCACCGCAACACCCTGAGTTGTGCGGGATGTCTTCAGATTAATTGAGCCTGTATGAAGCAGCAGCATTCTGCCCGACGATGCTGTAAGCAGAAGTTCCTTATCCTGCGGAATACTCAAAACACCCACAAGAGGAGATTTATCAGAATATGCGTTGGTGAGACGTTTTCTGTTAGTTTTTGTTGAGTACGATTCCAGAGGTACTTTGGCAACCTTGCCGTTTTCAAAAGCAAAAACAACAATGCCTTCGTACTTTTTAGTGACTATCATTCCAACGGTCTGCTCTCCCTCATCCATTGAAAGCTTAGCTGGAATGTAATCGCCCAGTACACTCGCCTTTGTATCAGAGAAATCTGAAAGTTTTGCTTTATAAACCTGAGCCCTGTCAGTAAAGAACAAGAGATCCATATTGTTTGTGGTTTCCAAAGCAGAGATTATCTTATCACCCTCTTTAAGTTTCTGCTCACCGCTCATTCGAAGCGACAATGGAGTAATCTTCTTAAAGTAGCCTTCCTTTGTAAAGAATAAGTTAACAGAATAATCGGGAATTTCTTCCTCTGCCTCTTCGAAAGCCTCATCATCAATATAAAGTATCTTTGACTTTCTCTCCTCGCCGTACTTCTCGGCAACATCCTTGAGTTCTCTGACAATAATTGTTTTAATTCTCGACTTACTGCTGAGAATTGCTTCCAGTTCTTTTATGGAAGCCTCAAGTTCATCGATGTCTTCCGTTCTCTTCAGAATGTATTCGCGGTTAAGGTGACGGAGTTTGATTTCGGCTACATATTCAGCCTGGATTTCATCAATACCAAATCCGATCATCAGGTTAGGAACAACTTCTTTTTCCTGTTCGGTTTCTCTGACAATACGCACAGCCTTGTCAATATCAAGAAGTATCTCCTTGAGACCGTAAAGCAGATGAAGTTTTTCCTTCTTTTTATTGAGTTCAAAGTAGGTTCTGCGTCTGACACATTCTATTCTGAATGCGATCCACTCCTCAAGGAGTGGTTTGACACCCAGCACCATAGGAGATCCACCGATAAGAATATTGAAATTACAAGAGAAAGAATCCTCCAGAGGGGTCATACGATACAGTTTCTTCATCAGGGCATCGGGGTCTGTACCGCGTTTAAGGTCAATAGTTATTCTGAGACCGGCAAGACCTGTCTCGTCGCGGACATCTGTAATTTCTTTAATCTTACCAATTTTCACAAGTTCAATTATCTTCTCAATAATCGCTTCAATTGTTGTTGAGGGCGCTATTGAACTGATATCTATGCAGTTGTTGGACTTGTCATAGGTGTATTCAGAGCGGACCTTGATACTTCCCCGGCCGGTCTCATAAATATCGTGGAGTGCCTGTTCGTTATAAACTATCTGTCCACCACCCGAAAAATCAGGAGCAGGCAGAGTAGAGAATACATCGTGATTTTCATCTCTTATAAGAGCTGCGGTTGTCTCGCAGATTTCTCTCAAGTTAAATGAACATACGGAAGAAGCCATACCGACAGCAATACCGGTGTTGGCATTAACAAGCACCGAGGGAAATGTAACAGGAAGCAGCGTTGGCTCCTTCATAGTATTATCATAGTTATCGACAAAATCTACGGTATCCTTGTCAATATCCCTGAAAAGCTCATTACAAAGAGGTTCAAGCTTGGCTTCTGTGTATCTGGGAGCCGCCCAAGCCATATCTCTTGAATAGAATTTACCGAAGTTACCCTTTGAAAGCACAAAAGGATGCAGGAGTGCTTCGTATCCGCGTGAGAGTCTTACCATTGTATCGTAAATAGCTGCGTCACCGTGGGGGTTGAGTTTCATTGTATCGCCCACAATATTCGCAGATTTTGTAAGAGAGCCTGTAAGCAGTCCTTTCTTATACATTGTATAAAGAAGTTTTCTGTGAGAGGGTTTGAATCCGTCAATTTCCGGAATTGCACGAGAGAGAATAACACTCATAGCATAAGGCATATAGTTCTTTTCAAGAGTATCAACAATTCTCTGTTCAACTATCTCTCCCGCACCCTGGATAACACCCTTAGCCTGGGGCTCGATATTGGGACGTTCTGTTTTCTTTTTTGCCACTTTACACTCCTCCTCTCTTATGATAAGTCCAGATTATCGATGTAATTGGCACCGTAATTAACGATATAGTCTTTTCTGCCCTGGAGATTATCACCCAGAAGAACATCAAACATTTCGGCAGTCTTTTCTACATCAGCAGGAACAACCTTAATAAGTCTGCGTGTTGCAGGATTCATTGTAGTAAGGTTCATCATATCTGCCTGGTTTTCACCAAGACCCTTGCTGCGCTGTATAGTAAACTTTGCATTTCCGATCTCAGAAATAAACTGTTCTTTCTCCTGCTCAGTATAAGCAAAATATGTCTTATCCTTTGATGTAATCTCATAAAGAGGAGATTCCGCGATAAACACCTTTCCCTCTTCGATAAGCGTGGGAGTCAGTCTGTAAAGCATCGTAAGGAGCAGGGTTCTGATCTGATATCCGTCAACATCGGCATCAGTACAGATAATAACTTTTGCATACCGCAGATTGTCAAGATTAAAAGCAGATATATCCTTATTGGATTTTGAATTGACTTCAACACCACAACCAAGCACCTTAATCAAATCAGTAATGATATCGCTCTTAAAAATACGGGCATAATCAGCTTTGAGGCAGTTGAGAATCTTACCACGGATAGGCATAACCGCCTGAAAATACGGGTCACGGGCCTGTTTACAGGAGCCGAGAGCAGAGTCACCCTCTACTATAAAGAGCTCGCGCTCAGAGGAATCTTTGCTTCTGCAGTCTACAAATTTGGCCACTCTGTTGGTCATATCCATAGTGACAGTCAGTTTCTTCTTCAGATTCTGACGAGTCTTTTCGGCATTTTCGCGACTTCTTTTATTAATAAGAACCTGGTTGCAAACCTTCTCTGCTTCAAGAGGATTCTCAATAAAATATATCTCGAGGTTGTGCTTTAAAAACTCCGTCATAACATCCTGAATACCTTTATTGGTAATTGCCTTCTTTGTCTGGTTGGCATAGGATGTTACACTTGAAAAGGAGGAAATACATATAACAAGACAGTCCTCGACATCGTTGTATGTTATTTTCGATTCGTTCTTTGTGTATTTTGAATTGGCTTTAAGCCAAGCATCTATCTGATAAACAAAGGCATTTCTCACAGCTTTATCAGGAGAGCCGCCGATTTCAAGCCAGCTGGAGTTGTGGTAATATTCTGTAACAGAGTGCTTATTGGAAAAAGCAACAGCAACGTTGATGTTACATTTGTATTCACCCTTATCGTCTCGGTCCTGAGCCATTCTGTCACCCTGCCAGAACTGAACAGAGCTTAGCCCCTCCTCGCCCACAATTTCTTTAACATGGTCGAAGATACCATTGTCGTATTTGAATACAGTTGTATCAAAATGCGAAGCGGAAGTCTGATTTCTGAATACAAAACTGATGCCGGAGTTAACAATGGACTGGCGCTTCATAATATCCATAAAATACTCAGGAGCAATATCAATATCAGTGAAAACTTCAAGGTCAGGCTTCCACTTGATAATAGTACCTGTATCCTTCTTAGGATATTCCTCTTTCTTCATCTTGCCGCTGAGTTTACCCTTCTTGAAGCTGAGGGTATATCTGAAGCCGTCTCTTCGTATATCTACATCCATATACTCTGATGAATACTGTGTGGAGCACAGACCAAGTCCGTTGAGTCCCAGAGAGTATTCATAGTTGGAACCGGAATTGTTATCATATTTTCCGCCAGCATAAAGCTCCATAAACACAAGTTCATAGTTATAGCATTTCTCACGGTTATTATAATCAACAGGTATACCTCTTCCGTGGTCCTCCACCTGGAATGAGCCGTCAAGAAAACGTGTCAGTACGATTTCTTTACCGTAACCTTCTCTTGCCTCATCCACAGAGTTACTGAGAATCTCGAATACTGCGTGCTGACAACCTTCGATACCGTCGGAGCCAAAAATAACTGCAGGTCTTTTTCTGACTCTGTCGGCTCCTTTCAACGAGGTTATGCTTTCGTTAGTATATTCAGTTGATTTTCCTTTTGTCTGTGCCATACCTATTTCCTGTCCTTTAGCTTATTAATTTTATCTCTGAGAAAAGCTGCGTGCTCAAACTCAAGAAGTTTAGCGGCGGCTTTCATTTCTTTTGTAAGAGAGTCTATAAGTTCAAGTCTCTGTGCCTTTGTAAGCTTTGAGAATTCCTCATCCTTATCTTCAGAATGAGTTGAAATCTCAATCACATCGGCAACCTTCTTAACAATAGTCTGAGGAGTGATACCGTGCTCCTCGTTATATTTCATCTGGATTTCACGACGGCGGTTGGTTTCCGTTATCGCTTTCTTCATTGAATCGGTTACGCTGTCGGCATACATAATAACATAACCCTCAGAGTTTCTGGCGGCTCTGCCTATGGTCTGCACCAGAGAACGCTCTGAACGCAGGAAACCTTCCTTGTCAGCATCAAGGATTGCTACAAGGGAAACCTCAGGGATATCAAGGCCTTCTCTGAGAAGGTTAATTCCTACAAGCACGTCGAATTTCTGAAGCCTTAAATCTCTGACTATCTCCATTCGCTCTACCGTATCAATGTCGTGATGCATATATCTGACTCTGATTCCCGCAGATTCAAGATACTGTGTCAGATCCTCTGCCATTCGCTTGGTTAGCGTGGTCACAAGAACTCGCTCGTTGCGGTCAACACGGATGTTAATCTCTGAAATCAAGTCATCAATCTGTCCTTCTACGGGACGGACGGAAATTTTAGGGTCAAGAAGTCCGGTGGGTCTGATTATCTGCTCTGCAACAACTGCGCTCTTTTCATATTCCAAATCACCCGGCGTTGCACTTACAAAGACCGCCTGATTGATATGATTATAAAATTCATCAAAATTAAGAGGTCTGTTATCAAACGCCGAGGGCAAACGGAAACCATAGTCAACAAGAACCTGTTTCCTTGCTCTGTCACCTGCAAACATTCCCCTGACCTGGGGTAAAGATACGTGGGATTCATCAACAAATAACAGAAAATCATCAGGAAAATAATCCAGAAGTGTTGTGGGTATTGAACCCGCAGGTCTGCCGGAAAGCACTCTGGAATAATTTTCAATTCCTGAGCAGAAGCCTATCTCACGAAGCATCTCAATATCATATCGGGTTCGCTGCTCGATTCGTTGTGCTTCAAGAAGCTTGCCTTGTTCACTGAAAAACTTAATACGCTCTTCAAGTTCGCGTTCAAGCTCAATGGTGGCTTCCATAATCTTATCTTTTGAAACTATATAATGGGATGCAGGATATACAGCAGCATGCTTGATGCTCTGGATAAACTCTCCTGTCACAGGGTCGATTTCAGTAATTCGGTCTATTTCATCTCCAAAAAATTCAACACGGATTATCCGCTGGGAAGAATACGCAGGATAGATTTCCACCACGTCACCGCGTACACGGAATTTGTTACGGGTCAGCGACACATCATTCCTTTCGTACTGAAGTGTCACAAGTTTTTTCAGCAAATAGTCCCGCTCCATATTCATCCCGGGTCTCAGAGATATAACCATAGAACGATAGTCGATCGGGTCTCCGAGAGTGTAAATGCAGGATACCGATGCAACTATAATTACATCCCTGCGTTCAGAAAGAGCAAGCGTAGCACTGTGGCGAAGTTTATCTATTTCGTCGTTAATAGATGCATCCTTTTCAATATAGGTATCGGTACCCGGGATATATGCCTCGGGCTGGTAATAATCATAGTAGGATACAAAATATTCAACCGCATTGTCCGGAAAGAATTCTTTGAACTCGGTGCAGAGCTGGGCTGCCAGTGTTTTATTATGAGCAAGTACAAGCGTGGGACGATTGAGTTTCTCGATAACATTAGCCATAGTAAAAGTCTTACCTGAACCAGTAACGCCGAGAAGCGTCTGCTCACGATTTCCGTTTTCTATGCTTTTTACAAGTTTATCGATAGCCTGTGGCTGGTCGCCTGTGGGCTTGTAGTCAGAAACAAGTCTGAACTTATCCATATATATCAATCCTTGGCTTAATCATCGGTAAAAATATCATCGCAAAGAGTTGAGTCTCTGAGAGATATATAATCATTATCTGAAATAATAATGTGGTCCACAAGTTGAACGCCGATATATGAAAGCATCTCGGCCAGAGTTGCTGTCGTATTAAGATCAGCTTTGCTGGGAAGTGCCACACCGCTGGGGTGATTATGAGCAATAACCGCGTTTGTCGCGTTATACCTCATAGAAAGGTCTACAATTTTTCTGATAGGCACATCGGAGCCTGAAGCAGTACCTACCGCAACAACTCCGCAGTAAACCTCTTTACCTTTAGCATCCATAAGTAAAAGCATTACATGCTCATCATGTCTACCTATATATTTGCTGAGAAAATAGTCCCCTATTCTATCAAGGTCAATTATTTTATTCTTATTATTATTTCTGTCATCAAGATATACTCTGCTGAGGTCAGGAATCATTCTTAAGAACACAGCTGCGTTTTCAGATAAGCCTGCATCAATAAGAGAATCAACAGGTGCCTCCATTATTGCACTCATAGAGCCGAAGTATTCAAGCAGACGGTGTGCCAGAGGATTGGTGTCCTTCTGTGGATAGCAATAATACAGGACCATTTCAAGAATCTCATGATCAGCAAAATTATCAAATCCGCCCTGAAGATAGCGAAGCCTCATTCTGCTTCGATGTCCCTTATGTTCATTTGCCATATCCTCTCACCTCTTTCTGCGATTTATATACTTATCCATTATAATTAGTTTTAGTATAAAATATATTTTTACATTATTCAACTACTTAAAAGAATTAAAACACAATATATATGGTAATTTTTACAAAATACCGCAATATAATGAAGAATGGCGTCAACCTTGAATTGACGCCATAATACAGATTAAATTGCAAGGAAACACTTGATTTTTTCGAGTTGTGCGCAAGCGGTATCACGACCCATGTTATATACATCCCATAATACCTGCGGGTTTTTCTCAATCCTTTTTATAGGCAAGGATTTCTCAGGTCTGATTACATACACATCTTCACTTTCTTCTCTGCATTCAATGTACTTCAGTGTTTCGTTGTACATCAAATGTCGATTCTTCATAGCCTCAATAAGCTTCGGATACTTCCGAAGCATTATTTTTGCAATAGGCAAAGCCCCGTTTTTGCCTTTATGATATCCCTTAGGTTGTGTAAGAATGACAAGATTCCGACCATAGCCTTTTTTCTCAAAAAATCTCAGAGGTATAGAATCCGAGACACCGCCATCGAGAAGTTTCTTACCCTTTGTTTCAACAACTGTTGAAACAAGGGGCATTGAGGCAGAAGCGCGTATGAGTTCAAGGTCGTCACCTTCTCCGGTATCACATCTGTAATAGAGGGGGGTTCCGGTTTCAACATCAGTAACGGTCACATAGAATTCAACAGGATTTGCTTTGAAAGCTTCAATATCAAAATAATCCAGTTTCTCCGGAATTTCACGATAACAGAAATCTGCTCCATACAGGTTGCCTGTTTTAACAAGAGAATACAGACTGCAATACCGTTTATCACGACAGTAATTTGTATTATATCTTATTGCTCTGCCGATTTGACGCGATTTATAATTACATCCGAATGCAGCACCCGCCGATACACCAACAATACCGTCAAATTCAATTCCATTTTCCATAAGCACATCGAGCACACCGGCAGTAAACATTCCGCGCATTGCTCCGCCTTCAAGGACAAGGCCACGTTTATTCTTTTTCAAATTAATCACCCGAAACTATTAAAGTAAGTAGGTCATTATTAATTCCACAACAAGCACCGTTAGTGTAGACACAAGGGCGACAACAGTAAGTCCCTTACCCTTAATAGCAAACAAAACTGCAACAAGCAGTCCCGAAGCAGCAGCCACCATATTACCAGTGGCATAAAGTGACGCAGGTAAAGTCATTGCTGAAAGAACGGTGTACGGAATATAATACAGAAAGGACCTGACAAATTTATTGGATATTTTCTCCCTGAAAGCAGCAAATGGTATAGCTCTTATAAGATATGTAGTGCCTGCCATTATGAGAAGATATATCCAGAATTCTTTATTACTCATCCGCATCACCTTCTTTCAAAGGAAATGCCACTGCACCAAATACCGCCGCAACAACAGCACAGATACTGACAGAAAGTCCTGACGAAAGCAAGTTAAGAACAGGAAGATAATAAAACATAAAGCTCAGCGCCACAGAAATCAGAATAACCGAAAACAAACGAAAAGACTTCTTAGCGTCGGGAGCTACGATAGCAACAAACATTCCGTATATCGCTATGCAAAGAGCATTCATCAGAATCTGTGGAATAATATTTCCCAAAAGCGCTCCGAACAAAGTACCGACAGTCCACCCTACGTACGGAAACACGGTAAGACCCGCAAAGAAACTTGTAGATACGCTTTTTTCTCTAACGGCCACTGCAAATATCTCATCTGTCATAAAAAAGCCGAACAACCACCGTCTTATCCCCTTGAACTGCGGCGAGGTTTTCTGGGAAAGAGATACAGACATAAATGAATACCTGACATTAATAGTCAGCTGGGATACCAGCATATCAATATACTGTCCCGGGTTTACCATTATACCTACCCCTGCAAGCTGTCCTGCCGAGGTAAGTGTAGTCATTGAGATTATTACCGCCTGCCACCACTCAAATCCGTAGGAAACCGCCAGTATTCCAAATGCAAAAGACACCGATAAATATCCGAGTCCGATAGGAATGCCGCCTGTTAACCCTCTTTTAAAATCCTTCATAAAACACCATAACTGTTAATCATTACTTTTGAATACATCTGCTACTTCGCTGATTGTAACAAATGCGAGAGGATCAATTTCGCTGATAATTGACCTCATTTTGGAAATCTGAAATCTGTTGACAACAAAATAGATAATTGTTTTGTCAGCATTGGAATATCCGCCTTTTGCACCAATTTTTGTTGTACCGCAGGAAAACTCCTCCATTAAGGCATTGCTGATTTCGTCCGGCTTACCTGTTACAATCATAACGGATTTTGAACGATCGAAACCTTCAACGACAAAGTCAACGGTTTTGAGACCGGCAGCATAAGTTACAATAGAATAAAGAGGTAGAATCCAACTTTTCAGAATAAGTCCGCAAATGCAATACAGAAGCACGTTATATATCATCACAAAACTGCCAACCGTCAGGTTAAGCTTCTTTGCAAAAATTACAGCCATAACTTCGATACCATCAATAGCGCCGCCGTATCTGATAGTGAGTCCGCTGCCCACACCGGATATTACACCTCCGAACAACGCACACAGAAGAAGGTCCTCTCCTGCGAGAGGAGATGCAATACTGACATCAACAGGAAGAACATCGGTAATAAGCCAGGAAACAATGGAATAAACCAAAACTGTATAAAGCGAATATATGGTGAATACTGTTCCCTGCTTTTTGAGTCCGAATAAAAACAAAGGTATATTGAGAGCTACAAGAAAAAATGAAAGCGAAAAGAATTCAGGTGTCAACTGTGAAAGCAATATTGATGTACCTGAAATTCCGCTGTCATATAGGTCTACCGGGGCAAGAAATACAGTTACACCGAAAGCATTGATGGAACCTGCTAGAAAAAGATAAATAAAATTCTGCCATCTTAACTTTTTTAAATCAGCAAATATATGGTTTCTATTTTCCTTATTTTTCAAAGCAATACTCCTTAACAAAACAATAATATAAATATAAAACCGGCAGGTTTTATTATACACATAACCTGCCGGTAATTCAAGAATATTTACTTACAATATCAATTATTCTACTTGAATGACACTTTAAATTAATTTTACTCAACTGTAATTATAATATTTCCTGTATCGGTAGTAAGTTCGCATCTCCCACCGTCAATTGACCTGGGGACATCAACACGACCTGTATTACTCTCAGCAAAAATCACTTTGTCCGAAAGCAGATTACCGGTTATGTTGCCTGTTGATGTACTCACAAAGATTTCCTCTGCATCACAGCCGTCAAATCCTACACTGCCTGTTGTGCGTTTAATTGTATATTTTCCGGATGCTATAACATTTTTGAAGTGTACATCACCGGTAGTTCCTGCAGATACAAAATTCACACACGAAACATCAGCAAACTTTATGTCACCGGTGCTGACCTTTGTCTCAATATCACCCTTTGCTTCAACGGAATCTGCAGTTATCTTTCCTGTTGAGACTGCCAGTTTGATATTACCTGATGATACATTTTTAAGGGTGATATCACCTGTGGTGGCAGACATATCCATTGTGCCTGTTACAAAACCGCTATATGTTATGTCACCTGTACTGACAGCGATATCCACATTCTCAAACTTCAGTTTCTCATCAACATTAATATCCCCTGTGCCGGCTTTCACCCATAATGCACCGTATTCATCTGCCGGCAAAAACACTATGATTTCAGGAGTATAGCCCACTATTCCGATATTTTCATACCATTTGCCGGAATCAGTCACTTCAATTAAAAGTGTATCGTCTTTCACAGAGACAGAATGTGTTAAATTCTTCTTCTCAAAACATACAACCTTACCAGTATCAGTATCAGAGGGCACAATTTGAATATCTGCGGTGTCCGTCAAAATGCGAATATTTAGGAACTCTTCATTTATATCATACTCATTAGTCTCGAATGTAACTGTCTGCAATTTTGAGAAATCCCATTTATTCACAACCATCACTCCAGTAAAAACTATACTTCCGATCAAAACAAGAGAAGCACCGATAATAAGCCAGACTTTTGTAATCTTATTCATTATGAGTCCTCCTTTTTATAAGATAGTTCTTTATACTTAAAATTAGTTTTTTAGTTAAAAGGATAACTCCATAAGTAGCGTACTTGCATCCGTAAAAAAGAAAAATCGACAGTCCCATACATACAAGACCTGCGCCCAAAAGAGCTGCTCCCGCAGCAGAATTACCACCAAAGATAAATCCAATGCCACAGGCAACTGCTGCTAAACCACTGACGGCAACCGATGCAAACGCGGCCCAGAGTGAAATTATCACAGACCATACTGAAATATATACCGAGAGAATAACCGCAACGAGTGATATCAATACAGGCAGCCACACAGGAGAGCCCAATATAATGAGAATAATCTCCCATACTTTAAGCACACGCTTAGGTCTGATCTTTTCTTTAACAAGTTTTGAGAGTGGCACTTCCGATGCGGTTTGAGATATTATATCTTCAACGGAACCAATTTGTTCAACTGCTTCCTCCTCGGATATACCATCTTCTGTCCGGTCATCAATCATCTCACTGTAAAAAGACAGACGCTCTTCCAAATTGCACTCAGGCAAACCCGATAAACCGTTTCTGAGCTCTGATAGAAATTCCTGTTTATTCATTTTCGTCATCCTCCTTCGTAACAAATTTGTATATGGATAAGATTTCCTTCCACTCCCTCTTGAAGTCTTCAATACGTTCAAGCCCTGCTTCAGTAATATGATAATACTTTCTCAGCCTTCCGCCGTGTTCTGCGGTTCTGACCGTGAGCATTTCATTTGCTTCCAGACGCTTCAGGATTGTATACAATGTTGATTCAGAAAGCTCGATATAAGGCTTCATATCCTTTATAATCTTATATCCGTATGAATCTTCATCTTTTATCGCCGCTAAAACACAAACATCCAAGAGACCTCGCTTTAACTGAACATCCATACAATACCTCCTCTCGTGTAATACATCGTATCACGAAGTATATAATTTGTCAAGCAGTAAATTTATGCATTCATAAACTTTGTTCTATCACAACACGAAATATACAGATAACAAAAAAGGCTTGAAATCATTGCGATTTCAAGCCTTAAAGTATATTGTTTTATTATTCCCACTCGATGGTGCCGATGGGCTTGGGCGTGAGGTCGAGGAGAACACGGTTGATACCTTCTACCTCATGAGTGATACGGTCAGTAATATGATGGAGAAGCTCAT
The DNA here is from genome assembly GCA_045654185.1 of Ruminococcus sp. Classification (GTDB taxonomy): domain Bacteria; phylum Bacillota; class Clostridia; order Oscillospirales; family Acutalibacteraceae; genus Ruminococcoides. The sequence goes on along the minus strand of JAZOMY010000003.1, from coordinate 71,466 downwards.
AAGGAATCTCTTCAATAGTCGCTGTCATTGCATCTGTTGTATTAACTGCACGGATAATTGCAGGCCAACCTTCATAACGGCTTTCGTTTCTTACACCTACGCTCTTAATATCGGGAACAGCAATGAAGTACTGCCAGACTTTGCCTGCGAGACCTGATTTGTCAAATTCCTCACGGAGAATTGCATCAGCCTCACGCAGAGCGTGGAGTCTGTCACGGGTGATAGCGCCGAGGCAACGAACACCAAGTCCGGGACCGGGGAAAGGCTGGCGATATACCATTGCATGAGGAAGACCTAAAGCCTCACCTACTACACGAACTTCATCTTTGAACAGAAGTTTGATGGGTTCTACCAACTCAAACTGGAGGTCCTCAGGAAGGCCACCTACATTGTGGTGAGATTTAACAGCCTTTTTACCCTCAGCCTGTTTAACACTCTCAAGAATATCAGGATAAATTGTACCCTGTGCAAGATAAGCAATACCCTCAAGCTTGCGAGCTTCGTCAGCAAAAACGTTAATAAACTCTGCACCGATAATCTTTCTCTTCTTCTCAGGATCGCTTACACCTGCAAGCAGGTCAAGGAATCTGTCTGTTGCATCTACATAAACAAGGTTAGCGTCCAGCTCGTTACCAAACATCTCGATAACTGCCTCACTCTCGCCCTTGCGCATAAGACCGTGGTTTACATGAACACATACAAGCTGTTTACCGATTGCTTTGATAAGAAGTGCTGCAACTACTGATGAGTCTACACCACCGGAGAGAGCCAGAAGAACCTTCTTATCTCCAACCTGTTTTCTTACTGCTTCAACCTGTTCTTCGATAAAAGCATCTGCAAGTGCTTTTGTAGTAATTCTTTCCATTGAATCGGGACGCTTGTTGCTATCCATTCATAACACCTCACCAAAAATAATAAAGTAATTATAATTCAAAAACAGTTTGTTTTCAAGTACTCATACTAATAAAATACAATTATTTTTATATTTATTTGTGTGCAAAACTTACATTAAAATACGCTCGTCCGATTGCAAAAAGTCAGACGAGCGCAATTTATCACATATTCTTCTCCATATATTCAACAATATCGGAAACAGTTTCAAAAGAAGCCAGCTCTTCATCAGGTATGAATACACCATATTCATCCTCAAGAGTCATAAGAAGCTCCATAACATCCAGCGAATCTGCACCAAGATCATCAGAGATTCTGGCATCGGGAGTTACAATATCCTCATCAACAGAAAGCTGTTCCACTAAAATTGCCTTTACTTTTTCAAACATAATCATACCTCTTCACTGTCTTTTGCCAGAGCCTTCTCAATAGCTTCATTGATTTTGCCATTTTCCATTCTGTAAGCCTGCTCTATACATTTAGCAACGCAGGTAGCATTGGATGAGCCGTGGCCTTTGACAATTATCTTCTTTGTACCCAGCATAACACTTCCGCCGTAGTTCTGATAATTAAAGAACTCCTTTTCTTTATCAAACATACTCTTGAGGAAAAGTGCACCGAATTTGTACTGAGCCTTGCTCATAATATCTTTCTTGAGCATCTTCAGCATTTCGAGGCAGGCACCCTCGGTTGTCTTGACAAGAACATTTCCTGAGAAGCCGTCACAGGTTATAAGGTCAAATTTTCCTGAAAGCAGGTCGCGGCTTTCCATATTGCCCACAAAATTGATAGAGTCGGTCTGTGACAGAAGTTCATAAGCCTCTTTATGGAGTATATCGCCCTTTTCAGCCTCAACACCAACATTAAGCTGTGCAACTCTGGGATTATCCACACCGTGAACCTTCTGCATATAAAGACTACCCATTATAGCAAACTGTCTGAGAAGTTCAGGTGTACAGTCAACATTCGCACCCGAATCACAGATGCCGACAACAGAACCGTTCATAGTGGGCAGAATGGGACAAAAAGCAGGTCGGGATACACCTTTGAGTCTGCCAACCCTCAGTACCGCAGATGCTACAAGTGCACCTGTGGAGCCTGTGGAAACCATACCCGCAATGGAGTCATCGGTTCTGAGCATATTGATTCCTTTTACCATTGAGCTTTCTTTCTTTGCTCTTATTGCAGTTGTTGGCTTTTCATCACATCCGATTACCTCGGGAGCATGAACAACCTCTACCCTGTCTTTATCATAAGTAAATTTAGAAAGTTCAGCCTCGATCAGTTCGCTGTCACCGGTAAAAATGATATAGAGGTCGCTGAACTTAGAAAGCGCAATAATGCCGCCTTCAACGTTAGCACCGGGGCTGCGGTCTCCGCCGAAACAGTCAACAATAATTTTAATCATACAATTCACCCAAACTATATTTTCTTCACATAAGATCGTCTGCGCTTATGCTGAACAGTTCTGAAACGTTTCCATTGATTCTGAATATTAAAATTCGTCTCCAGATTCAGATTGGTTTCAGCATATTCAATTCCATCGTCACGGAGCATTCTCATAACATTAGAGATAACCGCATTACCGATACCTTTATTAGCATACTCAGGAGCAACGCCCACAAGAGCCAGATCTATAACCCTTGGTCTCTTGATAGCTTTCAGAAGCCTGATTAATGCAAAAGGAGTGAGTTTTCCGGAAGATTTCTGAACAGCCTTTGCAATGGATGGGAAACAAATACCGAAACAGACAACCTCATCCTTTTCGTTGAGAACAACTGCCACATGCTTTGTATCAACTATCAGAAGGAAGTTATCAATAAGCATCTTCTTTGTTTTCTCGTCAAAAGGAACAGAACCATATAGATTTACATAAGTTCTGTCGAGAAGTTCAAAGAGTTCATCGCCGTATTTATTGATAAAATCTCTTGTGTTTTTTGATTCACCGTATCTGAGATTATTTCTTTTGAGAATAAAATCTGAAGTTTTTATAAGTTTATCGGCTGATTCGATATCGGGCAGATAGAGTTTACTCTCCACCCAGTCAACCTCTTTTTCGTATCCGCAATGTTCAACAAGATGCTGGTAATACTCTGCATTATACTGCTCCTCGAAAGTAGAAAGCTCATTAAAGCCTTCAACGAGGAGACCTTCTCTTTCTAAATCAGAAAAACCGAGAGGTCCGCAGACAGTGTCCATGCCCTTGATTTTAGCCCAGTTTTCAACAGCTTCAAAGAGTTTCGCTGCTACGTCACTGTCGTCAACACAGTCAAATCGGGTAAATCTGACTCTGTTTTCATTATTGAGCCTGTTGGAAACTTTCTGAATTATTCCACTGATTCTTCCGACAATTTTACCGTCACGATATGCATTGTAATACACAGCTTCGCAAGTATCATAATAAACATAATCACTGCGAAAAATCTTTTTTTCGTCAGAATAAAGTGGTGGAACAAAGTAAGGATTATTCTTATATAACTTCAAAGGAAACTCCAAGAATTCCTTTTGTTGTTTCCTGGTTTTAACCTCGAGTATTTCTACCATAATTATCTGTGAACAGCATGGAAGCTGACACCAATGCAACCGGGTCCGCAATGTGAACCTGCTGTGGGGTTAACAACTACGGTTTCGATAGTAAGATCGTCGCCAAATTTTTCTATAATCAGGCTCTTGAGTTCTTCACAAACAGAGAGCGCGCCTGAATGAGCAACTATAATTCTGTGGTTCTTGATATCATCACCAAGTTCCTCAACATAGGAAACAAGTCTCTGGAGAGCTTTTGCTCTTCCCTTTTCCTTGCCTACATTGACCATTTTGCCCTCGGAATTCATATGGATAATGGGTCTGATACCGAGAAGATTACCCATAGTAGCGGATACTCCGCCTACTCTGCCGCTGCGCTTGAAAAACTTAAGGTCTTCTGCAAAGAAGTAAACAGCAAACTTATCAACCTCAGTCTCAGCCCATTTCATAATTTCTTCGGGGCTCTTACCGGCTTTATACATATCGCCAACCTCATATACAATGTTGAGGCTTCCGATGGTAATGCCCTTTGTGTCAATAGCGTAGAACTTTCTCTCGGGATACTTATCGGTGAGAATTTCTACTGCTTTCTTCATATTGTCAAAGGTCATTGTCATAGCCGCAGAGAAGTGAACATAAAGAATATCCTTGCCCTCTTTGAAGAAAGGTTCAAAGTAACCGATATACTTCTCAACGCTTATTGCACTTGTAGTAGGCATAACACCGCTTTTCAGCATTTCATAGAATGATTCGTATTCAAACTCCTCGAAATCAACATAAGGGAAAACATCCTTATCGTTGGCTGTATAAGGCATACTGATAAGGTTATAACCGAATTCCTTAGCCTTTTTCAGGGTAATATCAGTATCTGTATCTGTAAAAATAACGTACATATTTATCTCTCCTTACTCAACAATCAATAAATAATCATAAACAGGCTGACCGCCGTTTACAAGCACAAATTCAATATCTTTAAATTCTTTCTGAAGGAACCCGCAGGTCTTCTCTGCATCCGCCTCGTCGATGCCATTGCCGTAGCTGAGGAGGACAAGACCAGAATCACCGGATATTTTCTTTAAAAGTTCAAGAAGCGCTGAATCGATATCATCAGAGTTCGACAGAATATCATCACCTGAAATTCCGATAAATTCTCCCTCTTTGACACAAGCGTCACCGACCTCATAGTCTCTGACTGCCCTGCACAGTGTTGCACAAACGACACCGCTCATAGCATCGGTAAGTTCAGCGAGCATTTCCTGAGGATTTGTTGATGCAGAGTCAAACATCGCCATTGCGCTGTATCCTTCACCGACATTACGACTCTCAAGCACGAGAATCTCTGCATCTGTATAAATTTCAGCTGCTGCTTTTGCAGTAAGAATAACATTGGAGTTATTGGGAAGCACGATGATTGTATCAGCACTTACCTTGTCAAAAGCATCAATCAGGTCTGCAACGGCAGGATTCATACACTGACCGCCCTCAACGACCACATCGACGCCGGACTCGATAAACATATCGCGGATACCTTCGCCTGAAACAACAGCCACCGCACCAACTTTCTTGGTATTCTTTCTCTTCGGGGCAACATAACTGTTCTTTACTGTATGCTCATTATGCTGGAGAGTCATATTCTCCACCTTGACTGTCAGGAATTCACCGTATTTCTGAGCAAGTGTGAAAACTTCTGCCGGAGTCTTGGTGTGGATATGAACCTTGACAACAGTTCCATCAAGAAAAGAAACAACGGAATCGCCTATTGAATTCAGGGCAGCTGTAAAAGAGTCAATATCAAAGTTACGGGCATCACACTTGGAGTTGAGAAGCTGAAGCAAAAACTCGGTACAATAGCCGTAATCAAGAGTACTGTTTTCATCAAAAGAACCGATATTCACAGATTTCTGACTACCGGAAAAATTGTCATCAAAATCATATTCGATGCTGATGCCGTTATACGCATTGAGCATACCCTCAAAGATATAAACAAGTCCTGCTCCGCCGCTGTCTACAACACCTGCGTCCTTGAGAGCCTGAAGAAGCTCGGGAGTACGTTCAAGAGAGCGCTTGAGTTCCTTAAACAAGTCATTGAAATATGAATTGAAGGTACTTTTTGAATTGATCCTGCCTGCTGCATATTCACAAGCATCACGGAACACAGTGAGTATTGTACCTTCAACTGTTACAGCAACAGCCTCGTAGGAGCGTTTAACACCACAAAGAAAAGCAGAACTGAGAAGTGCAACATCAGCTTCGGTATTATCCGAAAGTCCTTCAGCAATACCTGCAAAGATTCGGGACAGAATAACACCTGAATTACCTCTTGCGCCCAACAGCATTCCGCGCGCAACTGTATCGCTTACTGCGTCAAGAGCAATCTCTTCGTTGTTTTTAACCGCATCGCATCCTGACTGGAGAGTCATAAACATATTGTCTCCTGTATCGCCGTCGGGCACGGGGAATACATTCAGGTCGTTGACTATACTTTTATTCTTGCGAAGGTTAAGAGCACCCTCGGTTACCATTCTGGCAAACAATCTGCCGTCAAGAGTTATATTTTCCATAATGACTCCTTTGATATAAATATGTCACGATTTGTCGAAAAACAATACAAACTTATTATAACAACAGTATGTTGATGTGTCAATTAATTTAATTAATTTTTGTGACAAACTTATCACTAAAAGAAAAGCTGCACTTGTTGTTGTAAATGTCAACAAATGCAGTTAGAATGGGGTTTTATGTTAATTCAGTCTGTAAATCCGGTCAGATTCAGATGAAATCCAAACATCGTCCGAATTAAACACACAAAGCAGTCCGAATTAAACACACAAAGCAGCCAGAATTAAATTCACGCATTCTGGTCAAAAGGAATATTATCTCCTCGTAATATTTAAACATTCAAGATAATCCCGCTACCCGTCAGTGGTGATTAAGATAAAAAAATCCCTCTCACATCAATAGATATAAGAGGGTTATTTTCTGGTGCCGGTGGCGGGACTCGAACCCGCACGATGTCGCCATCAACGGATTTTGAGTCCGTCACGTCTGCCAATTCCATCACACCGGCGTATTTAATTTATACAACTTCGTTATTATACAACAACACTTTCAAAAAAGCAAGTGTTTTAAGAGGGGCAGGAAAAATCCGCTTTCCCCTGCCCCTTGTGAATTATTCAAATTCGCCTGCTTCGATTTTGGTAATCATATCAACACGTCTTGTGTGACGGTCACCGTCAAAAGGTGTATTGATAAAAATCTCAGCGAGTTTTACTGCTGTATCAGCGTCAATAACTCTGCCACCCATACAAACCACGTTTGTATCATTATGTCTTCTTGTCATCTCAGCACAGAACTCGTTTGTAACGGTTGCAGCTCTGACACCCTTAACCTTGTTTGCAACAATACATACGCCGATACCGGTACCACAGCAGATGATACCTTTTTCACACTCGCCGTCAGCGACTGCTTTGGCAACTTTATAAGCGTACTCAGGGTAATCCACACTATCAGAAGTGTAGCATCCGAAGTCCTTATACTCCACACCATTCTTATCAAAAGCTTCACGGATGGCATTTTTGATATCAATACCGCCGTGGTCACAACCCATAGCTATCATAATAGTCACTCCTTATTGTTTTCTCTTTCTTTTCTTTCCCTTTCAGCCTGAGAAAGTCTCAGGTAAGAAGGTAATAATTCAGCTGACTTAATTGGTTTTTCGCCTTTACTCAATTTATCTTTTACCGCAAGAGCAACGGCCGACGCTCTCTGCATCAAGAGGTTCTCGGGGGCTACGTCTGCTACATCGGGAACATCAGCAAACTGAGAAACGGTCACGTCCGCTCCATCACCCACAAGAACAATTCTCTTATCCTTATACTTAGTCAGAAGTTCTGATTTCAACTCCTCAATGGATATCGCCCTATCATCACACAAACGGACAACCCTGGACGAAGAAACCTCAAACAAAGCATTATAAACCTGATTTCTTCTGGCATCCATAACTGCACAAACTATACAATCCGCAAAGGTAAGATTATAAGCCATAGACTCCAGTGTTGAAACACTCATACAGGGAATATCTTTCTCGAAAGCAAGGCCTTTTACTGCAGATACTCCGATTCTGACACCGGTAAATGAACCGGGGCCGGATGTTACCGCAACAAGCTCAATATCTTCAACAGACTTTGCACAAACTGAAAGAAGGCTGTTAATCATAGGCACCAGGGTGGCACTATGAGTAAGTTCGGTATTTATAAAAAACTCACCGATAAGCTTTGAATCATCACAAAGTGCTACCGACGCGGCAGTCGCCGAAGAATCAACGGTTAGAATAAGCATAAATTACATCCTTTTGAAAACCCTTGTATTTTCATCCTCGCCGTAGCGAAGTTCAATACGAATTGCATCCGAGGGGATGCTGTCAACAATGTTTTCGCTCCACTCAATAAGGATAATGCCTTTTCCCAGATAATCAAAATATCCCGTGGAATAAAGGTCGTCCTCATCGGTTATGCGATACATATCGAAATGATACACGGGAAACTTGCCGTGATACTCATTAACAATTGCAAATGTGGGACTGTGCACTCCGCTTTTTATCCCAAGCGATGCACACAAACCTCTTGTAAAAGTTGTCTTACCTGCACCAAGGTCACCGAAAAGCGCAATAACTTCATTTCCCTTGAGAGTTTCAGCTATACTTCCGGCAAATTTATTGGTGTCTTCGATACTGTGCGAAATATACTCCATATATCAGAACAAACCGGTAATTACACCCTTTTCATCCACATCGATGCGCTCAGCAGCAGGCACCTTGGGAAGACCGGGCATTGTCATAATATCGCCGGTATAAACAACAACAAATCCTGCACCGTTGGAGAGTTTCAGGTCACGGACTGTGATGGTGAAACCTGTGGGTGCTCCGAGACGTGTGGGGTCATCGGAAAGTGAATACTGTGTCTTTGCAATACAAACAGGAAGTTTGTCACCGCCGAGAGCGACAATTTCCTTAAGAGCTTTTTCAGCGGAAGCGGTAAAGTTAACACCATCTGCACGATAAATCTCTCTTGCAATAGCCTCTACTTTCTCACGCACTGTCAGTTCATCTTCATAGATAAGCTTGAAGTCGGAGGGCTTTTCGCATGCCTCGACAACTTTCTCTGCAAGTTCTATACCGCCGTTGCCGCCGTTGGCAAATACATCAGAAAGGGCAAAATCCGCTCCCTTCTCGGTACAATACTCTTTGATATAGTCAAGCTCTGCTGTGCTGTCTGTAAGGAATCTGTTAATGGCAACTACAACAGGCACACCATATTTACGCATATTCTCAATATGAACACCAAGGTTAACGATACCTGCCTTGAGAGCCTCAAGGTTCTCATTTGCAGTTTCTGCCTTGGGAACACCGCCGTTATACTTAAGAGCACGGCAGGTTGCAACAATTACAATGGCTGAGGGTTTGAGACCTGCATATCTGCACTTGATATCCAGAAACTTCTCTGCACCAAGGTCAGAACCGAAGCCTGCCTCTGTGATACAGTAATCAGCAAGTTTAAGTGCAAGTCTGGTTGCTCTTACGGAGTTGCATCCGTGGGCAATATTTGCGAAGGGACCGCCGTGCATTACTGCAGGAGTAGCCTCAATAGTCTGAACGAGATTGGGTTTCAGCGCATCTTTGAGCAGTGCGGTCATAGCACCCTCAGCTTTCAGGTCGCTGGCAAAAACAGGCTTGCCGTCATAAGTATAAGCAACAAGAATTCTGCCAAGGCGCTCTTTAAGGTCAGTAAGGTCCTTTGCAAGACAAAGGATTGCCATAACCTCAGTAGCAACTGTAATAACGAATCCGTCTTCTCTGGGGACACCGTTGACATTACCGCCGAGGCCGGCAACAGTAAATCTCAGAGCGCGGTCATTCATATCAAGACAACGCTTGATGAGAATTCGCTTCTGATTAATTCCCAGGGTGTTACCCTGCTGAAGATGGTTGTCAAGCATAGCACAAAGCAAGTTGTTTGCTGATGTGATAGCGTGCATATCACCTGTAAAATGAAGATTGATATCCTCCATAGGAAGCACCTGGCTGTATCCGCCGCCTGCGGCACCGCCTTTGACACCAAACACAGGACCAAGAGAAGGCTCTCTAAGTGCAATAATGGCGTTTTTGCCGATTTTAGCCATTGCCTGACCAAGTCCGCATGTTGTGGTAGTCTTACCCTCACCAGCAGGTGTGGGGTTAATAGCTGTTACAAGAACAAGTTTACCGTCAGGCTCTGAAGACAGACGGTCTGCCAGATTATCGCCCAACTTCGCCTTGAATCTGCCATAAGGCTCAAGCTCATCGTTCTTGATTCCGAGTGCATCAGCTATCTCGGTAATGGGTCTAAGCTCAGTCTGCTGAGCAATTTCAATATCAGTTAACATATAAAACCTCTCCTTTGTGATTAGTGTAAAGAGACGTACAATATCTTGTAAATTATAACATTGTTAAATTTTTTCTGCAAGTCTTTTATATATATTTATTGTTTTTTCTTGATATTTCCTTTCACATTTAATATAATATAAAAATACGAAAGGCGGTGATGCTGTGAGAAAGCTATTGTCGCGAATCGGCGACTATTTCTCCGGTACCGACAACCTGCTGTGGATACTCGTAATTTCAGCCACATTCATCAGTTCCCTTCTGCTATCAAGCGTTGAACGTGCAGGAGGCAGCTTTGTAAGAACTCAGATTCTGGCCGCATTGATTGGACTGGCGGCAGCTATTGTAATTTCAGTAATCGACTATGAATATATCAGCAGGTTCTGGTATCTGCTTGCCATAATGTCAATTCTGCTCTTTGCGGCAGTTTTCCTTTTCGGTATGACTGTAACAGGTACAGACGACACTGCGTGGATCAGACTACCCGGCGGAATTACATTCCAGCCTTCAGAGCTTGTAAAGATATTCTTTATCGTTACTTTTGCCACCCATCTGAACTATCTCAAAAAGAATGACAAACTCAAGAACTTCCTTAGCATAGTAACACTTCTTGGTCATGCGGCTGTTCCTGTAATTATCATTCACTTTCAGGGTGACGACGGCTCTGCACTCATGTTTATCTTCATCATGTTAATTATGATGTTTACCGCTGGCGTTCAGGCAAGATACTTTATTGCTCTTCTCTGTATGTTGGGTGTAGGCATTCCTGTTGTATGGAACGTAATTATGAACAATGAGCACAGAAACAGAATCATGGCGCTGATGGATATTGACGGCAACGCTCTGACTGATTATGGATATCAGCAGTATCAGAGTAAAGTGTCAATTGCTTCAGGTGAGCTTACAGGTTACGGCATAGGTCAGGGATACAGAACAGGTATCGGATATGTTCCCGAACAGGAAAATGACTTTATCTTTTCAGTTGCTTGTGAGGAGATGGGATTTATCGGGGCAATGATTGTTCTTGCCATACTGTTTCTCATTATCATAAGAATATTCATAAACGCTCAACAAGCACGTGATGAATTGGGTTCATTTATTTGCTATGGAATGTTTGCTCTTATTGCAACTCAGACCATCATCAATATAGGAATGGTACTCGGACTTTTGCCCGTTATCGGAATTACTCTCCCCTTCTTCAGTGCAGGCGGTACTTCTTCCATGTGTTTGTACTTCGGAATAGGCCTTGTACAGAGCGTGCGGCTGCACAATAAAGATATCACCACAGTCAAGGTAAGTTATACCAGAAGCGAAAGAATAAAAATATAAACTTAAACAAAACCACCGATCAGGTACTTCTTCCGTACTCAGATCGGTGGTTATTTTTTATGTCAGATATTCAATTTACTGGAGTTCAAAAAGCCAGGCAATAATTTCAGGCATAATCATACGCCAAGCGTACTCGTTGTGGGCGAATGTATCTTCGTGACAGAATGTCATTTTATCCTGAGGATATCCGAGTGCAGCCATCCACTGAGGCATTGCTTTAGCATAGGGATTGAGCTCTTTCTCCAGAGAATCTCCGCCGCCGTTATAAAAATAAATTCTTGGCAAGGAATCTGCGTCTGAGAAATCAAATTTTCCGAGATATTTATCCCAGTCAGTCTTGGGGAAAAGCATAAAAGCAGGAGAAATCGCACCAATGTTACCGAATATATCCATATTCTCCATACCAATGTAGAAAGCCTCAATACCACCTGAGGAACTTCCGATAATCGCGTTATCTTCCGCCTTTTGTGATGTGTTGTAGTTAGCATTTACATAGGGCACAACCACATCCGCTACAAAATCCGAAAATCTCTCGCCTGTTCCGTTTTCAAAGCCATAAGCGTAAGAAGGCACGACGGTTCCGATATCAGGGGTAAGCTCGCTGTCACGGTTCCTGCTGTTATCGATACCTACAAGGATAAACCCGTCATGGCCGTTGCTCTGAAGACAGGTAGCAATCTTATCTGTAACCCAACCGCCGTAGCCGTTTGTTGTACCAAGGAACTGATTCTGTCCGTCAAGAAGATAAATGACAGGATATTTCTTGGTGGTGTCAGCAGGATTATATCCGTTCGGAGTCCAGATTGTAATGGGCTTCTTGTAACCATCGGGATAGTCAAGGGTTACTTTGGTCTGAGTGCCGTTGTTATTCTCGTTATATGCATATACACCTAACGCCATTGACTTTTTAGGAGTATCGCTGGCAATATAAAATCCTGAACTGGCAACAGAAAGTGCCGCATTCATAGACTGGCTTGTACCGTTATTGAAAACAACTCTGTTATACTCGGACACGTCTACATCCATTTTATAAATCTTCTCACCGAAATCATTTGTTCCGAGGAGAGTCATTCGTTCACCGGGCCACTCTGCATTCTGAATTCCTTTTGTTTCATTGTAGAGGTAAGCATTCACAACAGTCCAGTTTTTATTGTTTGAGAAATATATTGTGATATTTGTATCCATTTTCTTTTCTTCCTCAGGAATTGTAGGTTCTGTATCCGCAGGTGTTGTTTCTGTGGGTACTGTATCCGAAGGCATGGTTTCTGTGGTCTCAGTTGAAGAGGTGGTTTCCTCGTCAAAGCTAAGCTCACTCTCGATGCCGTAGATATTTTCCATACCTGCTATGTACTTCTGGATAGCCGTTGCATCCTTTACATTTACACTCTCATTATTATCAGCATCAGCACACACATACGCTCTGTCCTTGAGTTCAGTAAGTCCTGCCGAATGCTTCTGAATAAGAGTAGCATCCTTAATATTGACACTACCGCTCAAATCAGCATCTCCGAGATAATACTTGTTGTTTTCTGATGCAGCAGTAACGGACACCGAGATTAAAGTGGATGCCAACACCAAAACCGATAGAATAATCGCAATAGTTTTTTTCATTTTAAATTACCTCCTTGATTTCTGAAAGATACAGAGAATAAATAAGACATTTTGTTACAGGTTTATCGAACAACTGCTCAATTGCCGCTTTATACAGTTTCAGCTGAAGAGCATAAAGAGAAACCAGTTCATCCGAAGATGTTACCCTGTCTGTCTTATAATCTACCACAGTTATACCATCTATGTCAACAATAAGCAAATCCACCGCTCCCTGAAGGACAACAGAAGCTTCGCGATATTCGTCAGCCACATTTTCATCAACCAGATGAGCAGGAATATTTACGGAGAATTTATACTCTTTGATATAACTTTCTGCATCCAGGGCTTGTCTGACAATTTCGCTTGCGATAAAGCGATGGGCTTTTCTCAAATCTATGGACTCTGCCTGAAGTTCTGTAAGCACACCGCTTTCTTTCAGTCTGGCAATTTCAGCGTTTATGTCATTCTGTGCCCGACTGAAATCACAATTCTCCAGGAACAGATGAAATGCTGTTCCCCGCTGGGCAGCAGTAAGAGGAACATCGCTCATAAACAGCGGCGACTTAAACACCATTTCTGAAGCTTTGTGGGACTTTCTGTGAGCAAGTTCCGAAGCTGTAACCTTCTGGGGAAGCCTGCAAAGCGTGTCATCAGGATACTCAAAGTCAAATCTCTCTCTGATAAGTTTCCTGACATCTTCGGAGACCTCCTCATATACTATCTCCGTAATTAACTCTTCGCCATCAGATTCATCTTCCTCATATTCATCATCTGCAATCACAACCCTGAAGTTTCCGTCATCAGCAAAGTCAGGTTTATACGTTTCATCATCACCTGTAATTTCGCGAAGAAGGAACCCGCCGGGATGTTTCAGCGCACACATAACAAGCCAATCGCTGAAATACACCGCGCCTCTGACTATAAAAGGCGAGATACCTTCATCCAATGAAATTTTGCTCCGTATTCCGCTGACGTATTTTACTACATCCTTTACCGCCGCTGTCATAATGAACTTCTCTTTGGCACGAGTCATAGCAACATATAAAATTCTAAGTTCCTCTGACATCTCGCTTCTGCGTATTTCCAAAGAAACGGCCTCTCTTGGCTTGGTTGGATAATTACACATCAGTTTAGGGTCACGGCGTTTCGAAGCAAAACCGAGTTTTGAGTGAAGCAGCACTCCGTTTGTTACATCAGAGACAAATTTTCTGTGAGTATTTGCAAGTATGCACACAGGAAACTCAAGCCCTTTTGAAGAATGAACCGACATTATCCGAACACTGTTGAATGCGATATCCTCTGATGCACCCCGAGGCAGATCTTTCCTATCAGAAATCAATCTGTCGATATACGAAACAAAAGCAGATATACCCTTGGAGTTTCCTTGCTCAAAGTCCTTTGCGTATGTTACGAGCTGACATAAAGAAGAAACAGATGCTTTTCCAAAAGCAGCAGATGCAATTGCAGGGAGATTCACATACTCATACAAAGCATTGATAAATACATCGGAAGGCTCTGTAAATGCCAGAGTTCTCAGATGTTCAATATCGCTCAAGAAAGAGCTGCACTTCACATCACCCGATTCAGCATACTTACGGAGAGCAGCAAATAAAGATGATTTTCTGTCTGTGCATCTGACTAATGCCATATCATCAGGAGTAAATCCGTAAATCGGTGACATCAGGACGCTTGTAAGCGGAATATCCAGCAAAGGATTATCAATTACCCGTAGGAAATCCACCACAAGAGCTATTTCTCCCGAGGAGAGAAATCCCATCTTTTTGTCGCAAACCGCAGGTATACCATAGCGTTTCAATTCATCCGCAAGAGGTGAAGCGTATTTGTTTGCGCTTCTCATAATTATGGCAATATCAGAAAAAGTCACAAGCCTTTTTTTACCATGGTCATCAATGTAAGTATCCTTACATAGTGAATATATGGTATCAGCAATATGCCTTGCCTCAGAAACAAGGGGATCTTCTCCCGAACTATGCTCCACAAGATGAAGTTCAACACATGGACTCTCGGCCTTGTCATAGGGTGCCTCCGGCACAAGGTACTCTTCATGATTATATGCTATATCGCCTATCTCCTCGGACATAAGCAGAGAAAATGTAAAATTCACGAAGTCGGTGACTTCTCTGCGACTTCTGAAGTTCTTCTCAAGTATTACCTTAGAAGGATAATTATCTTCATCTTTTTTATAAAGAGGCAGGGTATTCTTTCTCGCGAGAAAGATTTCAGGCATTGCCTGTCTGAAGCCGTAAATGCTCTGCTTCACATCACCTACAACAAAGAGATTACTGCCACGGTGACTAACAGCCATATAAATATAATCCTGCACCTCATTGGCATCCTGATATTCGTCAACCATAACCTGATCAAATCTGTCAGAAATAATCTCTGCCAGGGAAGAATAATTTATATTATTGTTTTCGTCCCTGTCTATGAGAAGTTTAATTGCCCAGTGCTCAATATCTGAAAAGTCAGCAACATTTTTTTGCCGCTTCATCTCGGAGAATATATCATCATACAAACTGACACACTCGAAGAGTTTGCGGGCAATCGGAGTCAGCACCCTGATATCATCATTAAAATCCTTCTCTGTACAGCTGAATATTTTCTGTAAAACGTCAACAGATTTTTTTGCTGTTTTTCTGTTTTCCGCAACTCGTAGTTTCAACGGATGATTCACATAATTTTTAGCCTGAAGCGAACCCGAGACAAAAGATTTTGACTTCAGTGCGATTTCATCCCAGGTGTCATTCTGAAGCGAAGCCAGCATACTGCTGAAATATTCCTCGTCATTGAGAAACAAACCTGAAACCAGCTTTTCGAGTTCAGGCTCTTCCTTGAGAAGTTCAAGGGATGAACGGGTAATATTGAGAGCATAGCTCACCGCAGATGCTGCATACTCACGGAATACATTTCCCCATATACTGTCAGCAGCAGACTTACATTCAGTAAAATATGCCAGTTTCTCAGCAAGCCACATATCAGAGAAAAGATGTGAACACAGAAACTCATGAAAACTTAATATAGCATCAATTACGGGAGAGTCATCTTTCGGCGAGGAGAACGCTTCAATAAAATCATAGAACTCCTCCTCCCCTTTTGTGTACATTCTTTCTATGGTTTCGCGTATTGCATCTTGTCTAAGCAGAGCAAGCTCACCATCCTCTGCAATACGAAAATCCTCTTTAATAGAAAGCTTGTGGGCAAACTCCCTGACAAGATTCGAGCAGAAACTATCAACGGTTGTTATACTTGCAAAAGGCAGGCTGACAAGCTGTCGTCTGAGATATCTGTCAGAGGGATTCTTTGAAATCATCGAAGTGAGTTTAGCAGAAATTCGTTCCTTGAGTTCTGCCGCAGCGGCATTAGTGAAGGTTACAATAAGTATCCTGTCTATTGGAACAGGATTTTCCGGATCAGTAATCATCTGCATTACACGCTCAACAAGACACGCAGTTTTACCCGAACCTGCCGCAGCACTGACTAATACCGAACCGCGTCTTGAACATATTGCAAGTTGCTGATTTTCAGTCCATTGTCTGCTCATTCTTCACCCTCCTTTTCGAATTTTTCCAGTTCGCCCAATATTTCATCGTGTGTCAGTTCTGTCATTTCTACAAATGAATCCGTTTCATTATGACGGCAAATATTCGCATAAGGACAGTATTTACAAGCATCAATGCTTCCACGGGCAGGTGTAGCATCAACCTGTCCGTCTTTTAAGGATACAGCCATTGCATAAATCAGTTTATCAATTTTAGAGAAAATCGATCCGAACTGTGCAAGAGTCGCCAGACTATCTTTTCCTGATACACCCTTCGCACCGAATGTTATGGGGATGTATACACCCTTCACGTCCTTTTCCATAGCATCCAGCACAGCATCATTGTCAAGCACAAGACCGTTCATTCTAAGTTTCTTGTAAAGCTCATCTTTTATCTTTTTTGAATCCGCTGAAACTGTTGCTGAAAAATCCGGTGCAGCCGCGGGCAGATACAACACACCAGCAGGGATACATCCGTCACCATATCTGCCCTCTTTACTTCTTGAAATAACAGAAAGGTATATAAGCATCTGCAGATTAAGTCCGTACATCACATCAGAGAGAGAAAAAATCTGCTTTCCTGTTTTATAGTCAATTATTCTGACATACTTCTTGCCGTCAATTTCGCATATATCAGCACGATCCACTTTACCTCTGATTACAACCTTTTCTCCCCCGGGCAAATCCAGGATATAAGCAGGAACATCCTTGCCGATTTCAAGTTCAAATGCATCGGGCGAGAACCGGCTTTGTAAAAGTTCCTCAATAAGATGTTCAACGATCAATGTTGCCGATTTGACTATTCTGTTAAAGAGATACATTGAGCGCTTTGACATATCCTTGAAACCGCCCAGATAAACCTGCGCATATTCCTCAAGAATATTCCGTATCTCGCCGCTTATATCGTCAGAACTCAAAGAAGCGTAGTCGGATTTGCTATGATTTTTCAGGAAGGTTTCCAGTATATAATGCACACATGTACCAAACTCCAGAGGATTGAGTTCAGCTTTATTCCTCTCCTTCACATCAAGTCCATACTTCAGAAAATATCTGAATTTACATTTATGATAGAGCTCCACCTGGGTGGGAGAAAGATACATATCCTTGCCAAAAAGCAACCCTGCGTTCTTTTTATTCTCTATTTTAAACGGACTTCTGTTCTTGGCGTTTTTAATGGCACGGGTTGAGGAAGCGTATTCATCGCTATCAGAAAAATAGTCATCCAGCGCATTGGTAAGCATGTCGCGGCTTCCCACTCTGGATGCAAATATATTGAAGGATGCTTTCTTGGACCACAATCTTTCCAGTTCGGAAAGTTCGGCATCCACGGTCATTTTAAGTTCAGGCAGAGATGCACCCAGTTCGCTGAAAATCTGAGAAGGCACATTATCCTCTTTGTTCGATTTATGTACAGGATAGCTTACAAATAACCGTTCTGCGGGACTTGTAAGAGCATAGTAGCAATTATACCGCTCTCTCTGATACTCAAGTTCAGCGCTATCGTCAGAAAGCAGTCCTGCCACAGTCAACATCCGACGCTCGTTACCTGTGAAAATACCGCCTTTCTCGCTGACTCCCGGAAAAACTCCTTCAGATGCGCCGATAACAAAAGTCACCTTCTTATCCGAAAGACGAAGCCTCTCTATATCACCCACGGTTACCTCATCAAGCACTCTGGGGATATAAGCAAGTTCCAGATTTACAAACTGAAGTTCCAGAAGCTGGGCCAAATCCTTCGGCGACATTCTTCTGTTGCCGATTACTGCAACCGTTCTGTCAAGGGTATCAACAAAAACTTCCCAGAGTCTGTGCTGCTCCTCACTGAGGCGATGCTCTCCGGATGCAGACAAGGCTGCACAGAGGTTTCTGATACGTTCCGTCACCCCCAGAGACAACAATAGATTATACAAGGCTTCGCAGGTGGTTTTTACATCAGCATCCTTAATTTTTTGTGCAAACACTCCGAGAGGAACCATTATAAACTTCCTCACACGCTCAACACAGGTAAGCTGGAACAGGTCATCTGTTGAGAATTCATCGACAAATCCCCTGGGATTAGCGGTAAATTCCTCCATCAGTTTTCTTCCGTTTACAGACCAGGTGAATATATAGTTCTCAAAGAGAGAAGCGTCCACACTATCCACATCAATCAGACCGGATTTCAGAAGCGAAAGCACACTGTCTTTATGAAAATTCGAATCTACGATATCAAAAACTGCACTGACAAGCTTCATCAGCGGACTTGAAAGGACATTTGCAGGGGCATCCATAAAATAGGACACGTCATATTTTGAAAGAGCGTTATCAAGTACAGATTTGTATGGTGCCAGATCTCTGCAAACAACTGCAATGTCCTGATATCTGTATCCCTTTTCGATAACAAGTCGGCGGATATTCCTTGCGACGTAATCAGCCTCCGCATATACATCATTAGCGGCAAAAGCAGTTACAAATTCAGGTATCCCAGTATATTGTTCACACACCTCATCCTCTGCCCTGAATCTGAAGACATTCTCCTCAACAAACTTAAGTTCATCATTCCTGAAGTATTCTCTGTAATCACATAACACAGACCTTGCCAATGTTATGTTATTCTTTAAAGCAATAGCTTTAAGCCTTGCGGCAGTATTATGAGATACAGCAAAAATGCTGTCTTCAATATTCAGGCCGTCATCTGAAAGCGTAACAAGCATCTCGCTGCATCTGAGCATAATAAGTTCAAGGATATCATACTCAAGAGCAGAAAAGCTTAAATAAGAATCCACACATACTATATAATTTTCGAATATCGGGTTTCTGAGCATAAGGTCATAAGCCACGGATAATTCTCCATCAGGATCCTCGAAGGCATTATGAAGCAATGCTTCATAGGCATCAAGAATCAGAGATATATCCTGTAACTTCAGCCTCAATGTCTCTGTAAGTTCAGAGTCCGTGTCAAGAACACTGCGCAAATCGCTTCTGTCATCAATGAATTCACACCTTATATTCAGAAGCATTTCAATAAGTCTCACAGATGAAAAACTGTTGTTATACACATTAAGCCTGTCAGAGACTTCTTCAAGGGCAACGCTCATAAGAAGGCTCTTGACAGATTCATCTGCAACAACACCGGGAGTATATCCGCAATGCTCGAAAACGTAACCGCACAGTCGTGAAAATCCCATAACAGTCACATTAGCTGCAAGCTTAGGTCCCAGCATATTAAGAAATGCTTTTTCTGTATCAAATGTTTGCTGGTCAGGTACAATCATCAGAAGGTTCTGTTGACCCTCTTTTGCAAGATTCGCCAGATATTCCCTGACATATTTGGTTTTTCCGCTTTTGCTGCGGCCTAAGACAAACCTAAGCATAAAACTCAGCCTTTCTTCTTACAATTTAACTGTTGAATTTACTGCACAGAGACGAAAAAATCTCGACCACTTTAAATCTGAAGACATAATTTTCTCCCTCAGTGACAATTCCGTATTGCTTATCACTGAGATTATCTTTAAGTGCAGATGTATCACAATCGGTATACAGACACAACGACGGATACATTACACACCACCAATTCTTGCCCTGAGCCTTACCTATCTCTACTCGTAAGGCATCATAAAAACCACCCGGCATTGTAACGGAGCCGTAGTAACGGGTATCGAAGTACATATTGGTAACAGATACTTGAACAGGATAATCGTACCCTGCAGACAAAACAACATCCGAAGCCACAGTTTCAAGCAAATCAAGATTTTCATAAACTTTGCCCAGAGCTTCATCCTTACTCTTTGTATCCTTCAGAATATCCTCGGAAACTTCTATCAAGGCATCTCTTACCTTCAGCTTGAGATTCTGGTCCGCATCGGAATCAGAATTGGCAAGAATGTGAACTCTGAACACGTTATTGCTGATCTCTCTACATTCTCCTTCAAAGGGTACGAGGGTAAAAAGTGTTGCAACAAGCAGACCCGTAACGATGGATTTAAATATTTTTTTCATTATAAAAAAACCTGCCTTTTAATCAGTTGTGACCTGATTATTGACAGGTTTTTCCGCTTTATTCAGAAAAGTTTTCAGGAAGCACAACGCAACCATCCTTTAAAGGCATTGTCACGAAAACTTCACTATATTCTTTTGAAAGTGCTTCTGCACAAAGTTTTGCCTTCTTTTCATTCAGAAAAAGAGAAAACACAGCAGAACCGGAACCACTCATAGCAGCGCCAAGAGCCTTGTTGTCGTACATAATTCTCTTGACCTTATTAATCTCATCGAGGCAAAGCACCTCTTCAAAATCATTGTGAAGAAAATCTGCCACATTTCGGATACTGCCGCTATAAAGTGCAGGAAGACAGAGTTCGGTATATGAATATTGACCGCCTGTGCGCTTGTCTGCAAGTGCATAAGCTTCAGATGTTGATATAGAAATTTCAGGTTTACAGATTACTATGTAACACTTGGGCAGGTTACGGAGCTTTCTGAGGGTTGTACCCGTGCCTGTGGCATGATATGTACCGCCGACAATGCAGAAAGGCACATCGGCACCTACCTTCTCCCCGATTTCACAGAGTTCATTTGTAGAAAGACGGGTGTCGTAAATCCTGTTGAGAAGAACGATGACAGCCGCTCCGTCAGCGCTTCCGCCTGCAAGACCTGCACTGAAAGGAATTTCTTTCTTTATATCAATGCAGATATCACCGTGTGTAATATTACAGTACGCAAAGAACGCCTTTGCCGCTTTATATGCAATATTTCTGCTATCGCAAGGCACACCGTCCCTGTCACAGGTAATAGTTATCACACCTGCTTCCGATACCATATCCTGAGGTTCTGCGGTAACGGTTACTGTCTCGCACAGAGAAACCGCCTGCATTATCATGGACACATCGTGGTAACCGTCAGGTCTTTTTCCGAGAATATCCAGAGTAATATTAATTTTAGCCGGTGCTTTTGCAGATAAACGCATAATTACAGCTCCTGTAAAAATTCCTTGATCCTGCCGATAGCCTCGCGCAGGTGTTTGAGAGAATACGAATATGAAACTCTGACGTAGCCCTCGCCACTTTCGCCAAAGGCATTACCCGGCACAATAGCAACCTTCTTGCTCTTTAAAAGCCTTGTGCAGAATTCTTCAGAGGAAAGTCCTGTGGACTTGATACAAGGGAACGAATAGAAAGCTCCGTTGGGTTCAAAACAGGTAAGTCCCATTTTGTTAAACTCTCCCACAACAAATCTACGGCGCATCTCATATTCGTTGCGCATCTTTTCAATATCAGCATCACCGTTTTTAACTGCCTCAATAGCAGCATACTGTGCAATGGTTGGAGCTGACATTATTCCATACTGATGTAATTTAGTCATTGCATCCAGTATGGGTGCCGGTCCCATTGCATAGCCGAGACGCCATCCTGTCATTGCGTATGCCTTTGAAAAACCGTTGATAATAACGGTACGCTCTCTCATATCGGGCAATGATGCAATAGACACATGTTTTCCGTTGTAGGTAAGCTCACTGTAAATCTCATCGGAAATAACCAGAAGATCATGTCTGAGCACAACCTCACGAACAGCCTCAAGGTCAGCTTTTCTCATAACTGCTCCTGTGGGATTATTCGGATACGAAAGAATAAGGAGCTTAGTGGCAGGTGTTATTGCACATTCAAGTTCCTCAGCAGTTAATCTGAAGTCATTTTCCTGCTTTGTATCGATAATCACAGGCCTGGCACCTGTCATCAAAACAAGAGGCTCGTAGCACACAAAGGAAGGCTGATGAATGAGGACTTCATCACCTGCGTTGAGCATACATCTCATCGCAAGGTCAAGAGCCTCGCTGCCTCCTACCGTCACCAGAATTTCATCCTTGGGTGAGTATTCAATATTATATTTTCGGCTTACAAAGGAGGAAATCTCTTTCCTGAGAGCCTCGAAACCGCGGTTAGGTGTATACCAGGTTCTTCCCTTTTCCAGGGATTCAATACCTGCTTTACTGACGTGCCACGGTGTTCTGAAGTCAGGTTCACCTACCGAGAGTGAAATCACATCCTCCATCTCGTTGGCTATATCAAAAAAGCGGCGTATTCCCGAGGGTTTGACCTCAAGAATGGTCTTGTTTAAATATTTACTATAATCCATCAGAACTGCATACACCTTCTTTCATCTTCAGGTATATCAGCAAGAATAACTCCGTCATCCTTATATCGCTTGAGGATAAAATGAGTAGCAGTTGAAAGGATGCCGTCAAGAGCAGAAAGTTTTCTGGATACAAAGGATGAAATCTCCTGAATTGTATCACCCTTTACAACAAGAGCAAGGTCGTATGTACCCGCCATAAGATAAACTGATGCAACCTCGTCGAATCTCATAATCTTTTCGGCAATCTCATCGAAGCCCTTCTCCTTCTGAGGGGTAACCTTGAGCTCGATATAAGCAGTAACACCACTGTCTTCAGCATTCTCAAAATCCACAATAGCACGGTGACCTTTGATAATGCCGTTCTTTTCATAAGTCTTGATGCGGTTCTCCACTGACTCTTCACTCTCACCGAGGATGAGTGAAAGCTCCGCTACTGTATAATCAGAGTTTTCGGAAAGAAGTCTTAAAAGTTTATCCATAATCATTCTCCTTAACATAAAATCAAATATAAAAATCAGACAGACGCTACTGCTGTCCTGTCAATAAAACCAAGAATATCAGCACACACCGCAGTTGCTATGCAGAAAAGTTCCCGACTTTCGCTGAAGATATCCAGTTCATAAACCCCATTGGTAATAAACTTATCAGCTTTCTGACGCATTACAACAGAGCTGTCCAGGTCACAGACCTCAAATGAACGTCCGCAGGTATCGCTTCTGAATAACCAGCTGATTCCGTAAAACTTATAGGATTGCGAGCTGAATATATCATTCATTGTCATCATAAAACGTTCTTTTGAATCTTTGACGGCAAAAGCATAGAAAAAATTCATCGAGATAACCCTGATACTTACCAATGCTTCATTGTTAAGCGAAGTTATCAGCAATTTCTCGCCAAAACCCTTACCTGATGAAACCACCCGATAAAGTTCACAACCACTTTCGGTATACACAGTGAAACAGCAATCGGAGTCTGTATCCCTGTTTTTTCTCAAAAAAAGTTTCATATTATCACCAATACATTATCAGAAATTAATCACTTAATGTATTATTGGCTAAACCAAGCCTTAATAAAGATTCTTACTGATATTTCTGCCAAAAATTCTTGTAGTGCCGCGTCGCTTATAACCCAGATCAATAGCATAACACGAAATATAACCTGCAATAAGCCAGAAACTCATAACGAGGAAAGTAACATCAAAAAGAACAGTTTTCTCCACAAGAGAGTACACGAAATATGCACCTATAAAAGAAACCAGGCAGGGATATACGCTGTGAACCATAATCCTTCTCTGTACAAACCATACAGGAATTATCATCGTAAGGAAGCGGATAATGAAAATCACGAACAACAGAAAACCAACTGAACCCGCAGTTACAAGGATAGTATAGAAACCACTGTGCAAATCAGCCGCTGAAATCTGAATAAGACCATCCAGATTAGAATTGAAATTTGTTCTGCCCGTAACCTCAACTATTGAGTTGTGCAGATTTCCTTTACCGATACCGAAAATCGGATTATCAAGGAAAATCTCAAAGCCGGCCTTCCACAAGAACATACGACTGGTAAAGCCCGAATCCTCAGAAGGAATGTAAATGGCGGTAGAAGACAATTCCTCTATCTTCTGGGCAGTCTCACCGTCCGCACCGCCAAACATTGAGACAACTCCGATTCTGAAAGTTGTTCTCAGGAATATCATAAGCATAATACCGACTATTCCGGCAAAAAGCAAAACCAGGAATCTGATTATAACCTTTTTCATCGTAAGGTCTTCTACCATTGAAAAAAGTTTCATGATAATAACAATGGCGACGTAAGCCACTATAAGCACCAGGCTGGCGGTACTGTCGCACAGAAGGAGTGCTATTGTGTTGAGAATAACACAACTTGCAAGCCAGATACGGCTGACTCTGCGCTGTCCAGAATGTGCAATGAAATTATGCTTTGTCAGCATATGACAACAAATAATCGAGATAGCAGATACATATCCCTGGTAATTCGGGTTAGTGTAAAAGCCCTTGAAAACACCGCCCTGGTAATACATATAACTGTCAAACTTACCGGATGTGAAGAAAAGAAGAATGAATCCAATAAGCGTAAAGAGTGTTGACAGATACACAATTATTCTGGTCATCAGGTAAAGTTCCCACCTGAATGGGATGCCCTTTTCAGTATGCATACCGTAAAACATAAAGAAACACACACTGCAATTAAGCAACATAAATACATTATATGCAAAAGTGTTGAACTGAGAGTTGATATTTACAATTACCGTAATAGTAAAGGACAGCATGAATCCCACAAGCCACAAACCGAAATAAAGCTTTTTGAAAGCTTTTCTGACCACAATGGAATAAATACTAAGGGCAAGTCCCCAGACAAACAGACCATATATAATTATATAAGCCGCCTTCTCCACATACATTACCATCCAGAAAAAGAGAAAGAGAATATAGCTGATTCTGAACAGTGATGTATCAAGAAAAAGTTGTTTCAGTTTTTGGAGCATAAATATGACCTCATAAAAACGAAAGTTAATTTAAAATCGATTATCTGAATACCTCAACAACAGTCTTGAAAATTAGGTATATGTCTCGTTTGAAACCGAATCTGCTGATATATTTAAGATTATATTCCATCTTCTGCGGAAGAATAGTTTCAATATAAACCTTGTCTACATCGTCGGATTTATCCAGAAGTTCGGCTTCATCCTTGAACATAAGACTGGCAAGAGAAGTAACGCCAGCAGGCATAAGGAGAGTTGCCATCATCTCATCAGTATATGCATCCACATATTTGGGAACCTCAGGTCTCGTACCCACAATGCTCATTTTTCCGCTGAGAACGTGGAAAATCTGAGGAAATTCATCGAGACGGTATTTTCTGAGCACTTTTCCGATTTTTGTTAT
Organism: Ruminococcus sp.; assembly: GCA_045654185.1. Lineage (GTDB taxonomy): Bacteria > Bacillota > Clostridia > Oscillospirales > Acutalibacteraceae > Ruminococcoides. The sequence continues at coordinate 46,139 of JAZOMY010000003.1, read as the reverse complement.
TCTGTCATCGTCAGAACAAGTCAGAACATCACCCTTTGAATCAGCACCCACGCACATGGTTCGGAATTTCCATATTCTGAAATGTCTGCCATAGGTGGTAACTCTTTCCTGCTTATAGATAACAGGACCTTTGGAAGTAAGCTTTATCGCAATTGCAATGACAAGCATAGGCAGTGCAAGAATAACAATAAGATTAAGTGCAAGAAAAATATCGAGAACTCTCTTGAAGAACAGACTGGCTTTCTTCTTCTTTAAAATATCATAATAAGGTCTGACTGAATCTTTCTTTAAAGAATCAGGCAAATCTTCAAAGGGTTTCAATATCATAATAACCTCCAAATTTCCGCAAAAGGATATAGATATATACAATAGCATTATACTATAAGATGTGCGAATTTTCAACTGTTTATATAAATATAAGTTAATTGAGAACTGATAATTTTACATATAAAATAAAGAATATGGAATAGAATTAATTTTTACATTATTCACCCTTGACTAATATGGCGGATACAGTTAAAATTAGTGTATAAATTTAAGGAGGAATAAACATTGAGCAACGAATACTCCCCTGATCTGATCACTCTTATTGATGAGGATAATGTAGAGCATACTTTTGAAATACTTGACACCATCGAGTTTGAGGGCAAGGAATATTATGCACTCTACCCTGTTTTTGATGATCCCGAGGATATGGTAGCTGACAGCGGTGAATACTATATCATGGAGGCTATCACCAGCGGTGATGATTTTGAACTTTCTGAGGTTGACGACGATGACCTCATTGATAAACTCAGCGTTATCTTTGAAAAAAACTTCGAAGATAAATTCAATGAAGAAATCTGATATTTTTTAAGAATACGTCCTGCCTGATGCGTGGATGCGCAAAATAACCCTACAACCTTTAAATCGGGAGCTTTGCTCCGATAGTGGCGTGCAGACCTCCCCCTCGGGGACGAAGGGAGCCAAAAGCTATCGGGAGAGCACCCACCTGCTTTTTTCGTAGCAGGTTATATTAGCGTTATACGGTCAGGCGGGATTCTTATCAGGAGAATTATATGAAAATTTCTGTTTTAGGCTGTGGCAGATGGGGCAGTTGCATTGCCTGGTATCTGGACAAAACCGGCCACGAGGTGCTTTCTTGCGGTCTTGAAAATGCACCCGAATTCATTACTCTTAAAAACACAAGAAAAAACGACTATCTCTCTTTTCCCGAGAGCATTGAAATAAGTTCAGATTTGGACTACGCCATAGAGCGCGCCGAAATTATTGTTATCTCTATTTCCGCACAGCATCTGAGAGAATATATGGCTGATATCTCAAAGCGTAATCTGGACGGTAAAATCATCGTGCTTTGTATGAAAGGCGTCGAGGAAGCTACCGGTTGTCGTCTCAGCGAGGTTGTAGGAAGCTTTGTTGACGAAGAAAAGACCCCCATTGCCGTATGGGTCGGACCCGGACATCCTCAGGATTTTGTTAAAGGTATCCCCAACTGCATGGTTATCGACTCAAAGAACGAAGAAGTCAAGAAGATGCTTGTTATGAACCTCTCCAGTTCTCTCATCAGAATGTACATAGGCGATGACTTTATCGGTTCAGAAATCGGCGCTGCTGCAAAGAATGTTATCGGAATTGTCGCAGGTATGCTGGACGGAATGAATTATCAGTCTCTCAAGGGTGCACTGATGGCAAGAGCTACCAGAGAAATCTCGAGACTTATTGAAGCTATGGGAGGCAATCCCCTCTCTGCTTACGGATTATGTCATCTGGGAGACTATGAAGCTACATTGTTTTCCAAATGGAGCCATAATCGTATGTACGGTGAAAGCTATGTTCAGGGCATTAAGTACGAAAAACTGGCAGAAGGTGTTATGACAACAAAGGCACTTAAGAAGTTATCTGAAAAATACGATGTTGATATGCCCATTGTCTCAGCGGTATACGATGTTCTCTTTGAACAGAAACCGGTTGATAAAGCTATGGAAGAACTTTTCGGCCGATCTGTCAAGCAGGAATTCTGGACTTAACAAAATATATTGCATAAATTATGCCGGTCATCAAGACCGGCATTTTTTTGTATTATATAACAAAACAGCACCCGTTTTATCGGGTGCTGTAATTTTATATTGTGGTATTAATTACTTAACCATGGAAGCAACTTCTGCTGCGAAGTCGTCCTGTCTCTTCTCAATACCCTCGCCCTTTTCGTAGCGAACGAAGCCTGTGATAGCAATCTTGCCGCCGAGCTCCTTAGCAACGGAGTCAACATACTGCTGAATGTTTACATCGTTGTTCTTAACGAACTCCTGATCTACAAGGCAGTTCTCCTTGTAGAACTTAGCAACCTTACCACCGAGAATCTTCTCAATGATTGCCTCGGGCTTACCCTCGTTGAGGAGCTGCTCACGCATAATCTTCTTCTCGTGATCGAGAACGTCAGCGGGAACGGAGTCCTTGTTGAGGTAAGGTGTGTTGAGAGCTGCGATCTGCATTGCTACGTCCTTACCGCAAGCAACGAATGCATCGGAAGTTGTATCAACATCTGTGTCGAATGTAACCATAACGCCGATCTTACCGCCTGCGTGAACATAACCAACGCAAGCAGACTCAAAGCGCTCGAAACGTCTGAGCTGGAGATTCTCACCGATTGTGAGAACCTTCTCCTGAAGGAGAGCCTCAACAGTCATATCTGTGCCGAAAGCTGTGCAAGCCTTAAGAGCGTCAACATCAGCGGGAGCATTCTCGATAACTGTGAGTGCGCAGGTCTTAACGAAGTTCTGGAAGTCCTCGTTCTTAGCAACGAAGTCAGTCTCAGAGTTAACCTCGATAACAACACCTGCTGTGTTTGTATCATTTGTGAGAGCGTATGCAATACCCTCAGCAGCAATTCTGGAAGCCTTCTTAGCCTGCTTTGCAAGACCCTGCTCTCTCAGAAAGTCAACTGCTGCATCCATATCGCCGTTTGCCTCTGTGAGTGCCTTTTTGCAATCCATCATGCCGCAACCGGTTTTCTCTCTTAATGCCTTAACGTCCTGTGCAGTAAAACTCATTTTACTCTTCCTTTCAATCTAATCTATATTCGATTATTCAGCTGCTTCCTCTGCGGGAGCTTCCTCAGCCTTCTTTGTTCTTCTCTTCTTGGGAGCCTCAGCAGCCTCTTCTGCATCCTCTTCGATTACAGCAGCTGCGCCCATCTGGCCCTCTCTACCCTCGATAACAGCAGAAGCCATAGCGCCAGCGATAAGCTTAACAGCGCGGATAGCGTCATCATTACCGGGAATTACGTAATCAACTTCGTCAGGGTCACAGTTTGTGTCAACGATAGCTACTACGGGGATACCGAGCTTCTTAGCTTCGGATACTGCGATCTTCTCTTTTCTGGGGTCAACGATGAAGAGTGCGCCGGGCATCTGCTCCATATCCTCGATACCGCCGAGGAACTTCTCAAGCTTCTCGATCTCAAGCTTGTGCTTGATAACTTCCTTCTTGGGAAGAAGATCGAATGTACCGTCTGCCTCCATAGCGCGGAGCTGCTTGAGTCTTGCGATTCTGCGACGGATAGTTGTGAAGTTTGTGAGCATACCGCCGAGCCAACGAGCGTTTACATAGTAAGCGCCTGCACGCTCAGCCTCTTCCTTAACGCTGTCCATAGCCTGCTTCTTTGTACCTACAAAGAGAACGGACTTGCCTTCTGCAGAGATGTCACGGATGAAACCGTAAGCTTCCTCAAGCTTCTTAACAGTCTTCTGAAGGTCGATGATGTAGATACCGTTTCTCTCGGTGAAGATGTACTCGGACATCTTGGGGTTCCATCTTCTTGTCTGGTGGCCGAAATGAACGCCTGCCTCAAGAAGCTGCTTCATTGATACTACTGACATGTTTATTCCTCCTAAGGTTAAACCTCCGACAGACCTTTGAATTTTGCCCCTGCAAATGCTTGATGCACACCAAAAGGGCAAGCCTGCCGTGCGTAGTGCCTTGATATTTTATCAAAACAAGAGTCAAAAGTCAAGTGTTTTTGCGGATTTTTTAATATATTTTAATCAGTATTATAAGTAACATCAAATCCATACAGATCACAGACTCACTCTCGCCTGTCTCCTGTGCGGTGAAAACTACGCAAAAAGTACTGATTGTCATTATTTATCCTTGAATTTTCGTGGGCGTTTTTTGTCATTTTGCCTCAAAAGCTGATAAAACAGACATTTGACAGAGCAACTCCCCACAAGCAAAATAAAAAAAGCAGTCCGAAGACTGCTTTTTTAAATTACCATCTATCAAAGAATCTGTGGCTGTTATGCTCAACAACAAACTCCTGGGACTCGTGAAATCCACTTGTACAGAGTGTGGGAGCATAGAAGTAAATCAGTGTGTGCTGAACTGCTGCGCCACCTTCATCAAAGATGAACTTAACAGCATCAATAGCATCCTGATTAGGTGTATTGTAGAGTGAACCATAATAACCCATGCCTGTTCTGACAGCTTCAACTGAAGAATAACCATCAGTAACAAGAGTATCACGGATAGCCTGAGCTACCAGACAGCAACCGATGAAACCTTCACCGCCTGCTTCACCCATTACCAGATGCTCAAGTACATCTCTGTCATAATCTGTAAGCTTTACAGAATAGCTGAGATAGCTTGAATCGGGATTTGCAATATCAAGAAGATATTTAGAGCTTGTTGCAACAGTTGCTTTAGCGCTGTTTGCGCTTTCTTCAATTGTAGCAAGTGTCTCTTCTGTTGTTTTCTTTGCAACATCGAATGCCTGTGCACGAGATACTGTGGCAGCACTCTCCTTGTCAGCGAGGATTTCCTCAGCCTTAAAGGTTGACTCTGTAAGTGCCAAAGTCTCTGCAGTTTCTGATTTGCCATTAACTGCATCATCATTTGCAGTCTGTGCGCTTACAAGGAATGCAGCGCAAGGAATAGTAACGATTGTAGCGACGAGTGATAATGATATTACAGCAGCAAACCTTTTGAAATTCAAATTCAAAAATTCGTCCTCCTTATTTCCGGGTACGCAACTATATATTAATATGTTGCTCGCATTCGTGACAAGAATGCCTACCCTTGACAACTCAGCCGAAAATCTCACTCGGAAAGATTAGGTCCAAGGTTCCCTTAGGCGGAATCATAAATTTTGGATATCTGTTCCGATTTTCGAAAGCGTTGCTTTTTAGCGTTAACATTTCGCTAAATCACACAATCTTGAGTGTATTCTAACCGATATTTTTTCAAAAAGCAAAATTTTAACAATGTGTTTTATATTCTGTATTGGAATTATAATTTGTGTTTATTTCTTGTTTAGAACTATTCTTCGTCATTGTGCACAGTTTTTGCGGCTGCATTTCGTCATAGTTGCAAAGTGGCACAAACTTTCAAAAACCGCACATTAACCAAAAACTTTCTGTTGCCCACGCTTTTTTTGTGGAGTTTTAATATTCGAACTCACTAAAATGGTATCTTCACCAATAAGTTCTATATCACACCAAGGTATGATTATATCATCAGATCTACCGAAAAAGCCCAACATTTTAGGCCTTCCGAATACTATTATAGATTTCACCTGAGAGGTGCAGGTATCAACCTCGATGTCATCGGCAAAACCTATTCTGCATCCGTTTGCGCTATTGATTACCTCTTTATGTCTGAGTTCTGCTATACGGCAAATCAACTGCACATCTCCCCTCTCCTTACAACAATTATATTATGGGATTTCAATATTTATTACCAATCTGTTCTATATATTATACAAGGCTAAAAGAAATATTTGCCGAATAATGAATTTTTCTACATATATATTGAAAAATAAGATACTTGTGGTAAAATAACCTATATGGAGGGTTGATATGAACACCATCGTAAAAAACAAACCGATTTATAAAAATAACATATTCTATACGATAATTCTCTACTTGTTTTCAATAACTGTTGCAGTTGTATCCCTGATGCCTGTAACCGTCGCCTTTGAGAGCAGATTCACCCATCTGGAAACAGATGCGGAGATCTTGTTTCTTCTTTGCAAGGGATTATTCGCCGTTACACTTCTCATTTCAGTAAACATTATTGCAATTAAAAAAGATTTGAGTTTCGGTGCCATTCCGGCTTTCTTTGCAGCGCTGACTACTGTTTATCCTCTTATCAACAGTATAGACGCACTTATTGATGCAAAAGCTTTTTCCGAAAAGTACCTTATGACTTTTGATCTGTCACCTTACATCCTGAATGTGGTTGAATATACTATATTCTTCTTTCTCTCAGTTTTTACACTGCTATATCTCACAGGGTGGCTTAAGCTTCCTGTGGTTATATTGGCTCTGAGTGTTCCCGGTGCAATAGCAGCTCAATATTCCGTCATTGTAAATGCGGTTACGTATGAAATCGAACTATACGAAGTTCTCTGCTTTGCTTACACGGTTGTTGCCTGTCTCATTCCGGCTGTGTTGGTACTGGGAAGCAGAGTTCCCGGTAAACTCAGACTTATAAGCTATCAGTCAAAGAGGTACAATAATGAGAATTCTTAAAAATGTTATATTAAAAGAAAGTAAAACTATTCCCATTACAATGCTTATTATCTCGGGATTTGCACTTTTTATTTCTGTATTTAATCTGAGTCTTGACTTTACCGAAGCAGGGCCCATAATTGCTTTTCAATTCAATAAACTTGCTTCGATAATCTCTGTTCTCCCTTTAAGCTACGGGGTTTGTACAGCTCTGCTGATAAAAACCAGAAAGAACATTTTTGCAAAAATTCCTGCGTATATCATAAGTTTCATTATCGCCATTGCCTTTATCCTGTATTTTATCGGTTCAGTTGACGGCGATATCGTAACCAACTTCATCCTCTTTACCGTAATCGTCCTGCTGATTTATCCTTTTATAGTTGCTGTGCTGACGTTAGAAGGCAGAGTGGCAACAAACTTCTTTGCCATAGGAATTTCTTCTGTTCTGATTTTAATTTCAACAGCAGCATTTATCATTATCAGTATTTACCTTAAATCAATTACTCTTACCTTCACTCTCCCCGCACTAATCTACACCTTGCTTCTGTTGTCCGTACTTTCCTTCAGACTTGAGAATTTACCAAAAGAAAAAAGTAATTACCAGAGCATACTCTGATAAACAGAAACCGCCGTCCTATATCAGGACGGCGGTTTCCATTTACACGGAAATTATTAAAAAACAATCAACTGACTGAAATTATTCTCAAGTATTCCGCGGGTAACTGAAGCAAAGCTTGAATCCAGAAGTTCAACTACAACATAATTTTCGATGTGACGTGCATCTGTAATATCCATAGCCTTGTTCTGTGAAAGTTCCTGCTTGCGGGTCTTAACCATATCTTTCGCAGCTTCTTCACTTTCGAATCTGTAAATATATATCATATTATCCACATAGCCGTTTTCATCAAAGAACACGACCCAAACGTACGCATCATAGTAATTGATTACAAGCTTATCATCATCGGTAACAAGATTTATAATATCTTCACTGCTGTTAATATAAAATTCATCAGCCTCAGATGTGGCTGTGGTAACATTTATCGCTGTTCCCTCAACGTTGCTGACGCAACCGGTGCTCATCACACCTGAAAGCAAAACTGCAACAAGCAACAGCAAGGACACTGTTGGAATAATTCTTTTCATATCAGACACCCAATTTATAGTAAAACAATTCATCGCCTGCACAACAGGTTGAGCACACCTTGCGCCAGGCGTATGATTATGTAATTTTATCTCTCAAATACTAAGATTTTTTATGTTATCTCTCTTAAGTGTAGACAAGTTTATCATCAAAAAGTAGGATTTTCAAACAACAATTTTGTAATAAAAAATGACGTTGATGTTACAATAATCAACGTCATTTTCATATACAAATCAACAGGGTATCAATAGTTGTGAGCATCCTTCAGAACCATATCCTTGACTTTCATAAGACGGGTCTGTGTAGAGCGCTCATTTTCGTCAAGTTTCATTGTGATGTTGCGGATTTTCTCTTTAGTCTCGGGTATCATAATATGCTCCAGCGCATTGACTCTCCGACGGGTCTTTTCTATTTCAGCGGAGAGAAGCTGACACGACTTCTCCACTTGGGCAAGTAAAATCAAATCATCAAGCACCGATGCGAGTGAACCAACTGCATCATCAAGGTCAACCGAAGTAAATGCAAAACCGTATGAATAAATATCATTTTCATCTGAAGTTCTCGTATTCACTTTATAAGCAGGAACATCAACGCTCATAATGTTTTTTAAAGATACCTCCATATACACTTCCTGCTTGGATACAAGCATTGCTGTTCTGAGAGTTTCTTCGTCCATTGCAGCGCTAGCAAGAACAAATTTTTCATTCGCGCTCTTAATCGCGAGTTCAACCTTGCGTCTGAGCTTTCTGTTGAGCCTTGCCATATCAAGAAACTGACGCATCAGCTCATCACGCTTATCCTTGAGAAGTTTGTAGCCGCGTCTTGCGGTGGAGAGTTTCTTCTTCAGTCGCGTAAGCTCCATACGCGTAGGATTAACCTGTGCCAGAGACATCTATATCACCATTACTTCTTCTCATAATACATATCAAGGTATTTGTCATCTATACGTTTAAGTTCAGAGCGAGGCAAAATCCGCAGCAGTTCCCAACCGATATCCAAAGTCTCCTCGATGCTTCTGTCGGTATTGTATCCCTGGGATACATATATGTTTTCGAAAGCATCAGCAAACTTTGCATACTGTCTGTCGATATCGGTAAGTGCCGCCTCACCGAGAATCACCATAAGTTCTTTGGCATCTTTGCCTCTTGCATAGGCTGAAAACAACTGATTCATTGTATTCGAATGGTCAGACCGGGTCTTGCCCTCACCTATACCCTTATCCTTAAGTCGTGAAAGCGACGGCAACACATCAACAGGCGGCGTAACACCTTTGCGGTGCAATTCCCGGGAAAGAATAATCTGACCCTCGGTAATGTATCCTGTAAGATCAGGAATGGGATGAGTCTTGTCATCTTCAGGCATTGTGAGAATGGGAATGAGCGTAATTGAACCTTTCTTCCCCTTCTGTCTGCCTGCCCTCTCATAAAGGCTTGCAAGGTCGGTGTACATATATCCCGGATAACCGCGTCTTCCGGGTACTTCTTTTCTTGCTGCCGAAACCTCACGAAGGGCATCTGCGTAATTAGTAATATCGGTTAAAATCACAAGCACATGCATATCCTCTTCAAAGGCAAGATACTCTGCCGCAGTGAGTGCCATCCGTGGGGTTGAAATCCTCTCAATTGCAGGGTCATTTGCAAGATTTATAAACATTACGGTTCTTGCAATTGCACCGGTCTCCTTAAAACTCTCAACAAAATAGTCTGATTCCTCAAATGTGATACCCATTGCCGCAAATACAACCGCGAAAGGTTCTTTTGTTCCACGAACCTTTGCCTGACGAACAATCTGTGCTGCCAGTCTCGAATGAGGCAAACCCGAGGCAGAGAAAACCGGAAGTTTCTGCCCTCTGACAAGAGTATTGAGACCGTCAATTGCAGAAACACCCGTCTCAATGAATTCCTGCGGATAGTTCCTTGCTGCAGGATTCATAGGAAGTCCGTTAATATCAAGTCTTTTTACCGGAAGAATCTCAGGGCCGCCATCTATGGGTCTGCCCATACCATCGAACACTCTGGAGAGCATATCGGGAGCAACAGCAAGATCCATGCTTTTGCTCAGAAACCGCACCTTTGAATCCGCGAGATTTATACCTGCGGCAGAATCAAAAAGCTGAACAAGGGCATCTGTGCCATTAATTTCAAGAACCTTGCATCGGCGAACTTCACCTGACACAAGTTTAATCTCTCCAAGTTCGTTGTAACTGACACCCTCGACTTCCTTTACGAGCATCAGAGGACCTGCTACCTCCTGAATTGTTCTGTACTCTTTTGGCATTTAGTCTTCTCCTCTTTTCAGAATTTCATCTATTTCTTTATCAATAGCAAGCAGAATTTCTTCAAATTGTTTATCTGCATCTTCATTTCTTACATATTTAAATCTTCCTATCGCCTCTCTGACATTCATACCAACCAGACTGTCAGCATCCGCACCTTTATCCAGTGCAGCAGAAGACTTGTCGTAAAACGCAAGTACAAGTTGCATCATTTTCAGCTGTTTAGCAAGAGGCGTGTAGGTATCGGTTTCGTGGAACGCATTCTGATGCAGAAAATCCTCACGAATTGAACGCGCAGCCTCAAGTTTCAGTCTGTCGGGAGCCGAGAGTGCATCCATACCTACCAATTTTACGATTTCTTCCAGTTCAGCTTCCTCCTGCAAAAGCCTGATGAGTCTGCCTCTTGAGTGCATCCATTCAGGCGAAACCTCTGTATCAAACCATTTTTTGAGCATATCGACATAAAGCGAATAACTTGTCAGCCAATTGACCGCAGGGAAATGTCTCTTGTATGCCAGTGAGGAATCGAGTCCCCAGAAAACTTTCACGATTCTGAGGGTTGCCTGAGAAACAGGCTCGGAGATATCACCGCCCGGAGGTGACACTGCACCTATTACCGAGAGAGTGCCTATTCTCTCCCCTGAATTCAGAGTTTCAACCCTACCTGCACGCTCATAAAACTGGGCAAGTCTTGAACCGAGATAAGCAGGATAACCTTCCTCACCCGGCATTTCCTCAAGTCTTCCGGACATTTCTCTCAACGCTTCAGCCCAACGGGATGTTGAGTCCGCCATCAGCGCAACCGAATAACCCATATCGCGGAAATATTCAGCAATTGTAATACCTGTGTAGATAGATGCTTCTCTGGCTGCAACAGGCATATCAGAGGTGTTGGCAATAAGAACGGTTCTTTCCATAAGGGATTCTCCGGTCTTTGGATCAATAAGTTCGGGGAACTCGTTGAGAACATCTGTCATCTCGTTGCCGCGTTCACCGCATCCGATATATACAACAATATCCGCTTCTGCCCATTTTGCCAGCTGATGCTGAACCACTGTTTTACCTGATCCGAAGGGACCGGGCACAGCGGCAACTCCACCCTTTGTTATAGGAAAAAGTGTGTCGATAACTCTCTGTCCTGTTACCAGCGGAGTATCTGGAGGGAGTTTTTTCTTATAGGGCCTGCCTATACGTACAGGCCACTTTTGCATAAGAGTAAGTTCACGTTCACCCCCTGTTGTGAGATTTATAACCGCTACTGTTTCTTCCACAGTATACTCACCGGATTTTATGGATTTCACAACACCATCTACTGTGGGAGGCACCATAATTCTATGCTCAACAATATCGGTTTCCCTGACAACTCCGATAAAATCGCCACCTGTTACCTTGTCACCCGCTTTTACCGAAGCGATGAATTTCCACTTGATATCTCTGGAAAGTGAGGGAACCTCAACTCCGCGCTGAAGGTTGCTGCCGGAAACCCTCATAATATCCTGCAAGGGTCTCTGGATACCATCATAGATATTTGATATGAGTCCGGGACCAAGTTCCACCGATAGAGGATTTCCTGTTGTTTCGACAGGCTCCCCCGGAGCAAGTCCAGAGGTTTCCTCATAAACCTGAATAGACGCACTTGATGAGTGCATCTCAATAATTTCGCCGATAAGACGTCGATCCGAGACGCGTACAACATCAAACAGATTAGCATCCCGCATATTATCAGCAATAACAAGAGGACCCGCAATTTTCCTGATAGTCCCAATGCTCATTTTAATCATCCTTTCAATGGATAACATACTCGTCAGACGTCGGATATAATATCTGAACCGACGGCCTTTTCAACAGATTTTTTTACTGCATCCATACCCTTGCCTGTATTTCCCCTGCAACCGGGGATAAGAATAACGGCAGGCGTTGGAACATAGCTGAATCTTTCTATTTCTTCGGAAATCATCTCTGCTACATATTCTGTAACATAAACCACAGAGTGGTCTCCTGATGTAAGTTTTTTTAATAAATCCAAAGCTTCGCTGCGATTTTCTGCAAAACGGACATCAAGTCCAAGTGCAGCAAAGCCGTAAACGCTGTCCTTATCACCCAGCACCGCTACTTTATACATACATTTCTCTTATCCTTTCGCGAATTATCGAATCAGACAGAGAATTCTCCTTTGCTTTGAGAATAAGTCTTACTGCTTTCATTTCCTGCTCTTTGGCAAAAACATAAGCAACAAGCGGTCCTACGGAAAAAGGTTCCGACTTCTGGGTTTTCATAATCCGCATCAGTCTGTTGTCGTGCCACTTCTCAAATGAATTAAGGGACTTCTTGATTTCAGGCACAGCATCTCTGTAAACAGTTGCAGACAGATAATCACAAAGTGCATCTGAACTTTTTGCGGCTGATAATGCAAGTGAGTCCGCGTTTATACTTTCGCAATTTGCCATAGCATCACCAATAAAAGAAGCCGACTTCGACATTGTTGCACCTCTGACCGCTATTTTGATATCGGCTGATGCCACAAACACTTCGCAGTAATATCTGATTATTTCATTTTTACTTTTCTTACCCAAAGCATATACATTCTCAAGACACGCTCTGTCTATCATAACATCAACCATTTGCCCATCACCCGTTCTGAGAAGTTCCGTTATGGCACTCTGCGCAACATCAGAAAACTCCCGTGGCAATGCATAATAGTTCTTTTTATTCAAAGTTTCATAAATCACCCAAGGAGAATACTTACTTCCGCTTACAAACAGACCTTCAGGTGAAGTTTCTGTACATATAGCTTTGACAGCTGCCTTAAGATTATGATAATCATTTTGTATCCGCAAAAAGTCAAACTTACTCAGGTCGTCTGCGAGCTCGCCAATGAGATTCCACAATTTTTCTCTCTCAAGATATATTAACCTTTCAGTATCGCAACCAATGGTTTCATCACCATATCCGTGCTCATAAAGAAATCTGAGCAAAGACTCTTTGTCGGGCATCGAAATCATCTGCTCAATATGCTTATCTGAAAATAATTTCGTCTCCATATAGCGGATACGTGCCACCGCATAGATATATTCATCTCTGCCGAAAGACATAAAATCCTACTCCTTTATCCACCTTCAGCAAAACAGTATTGCCGATACCTCGTCGCTGAAGCGCTCACTGTTTGCCGCAAATATGGACTCAAAGCTGCAATTCACCTCAACCATCCCATACACAAGCACAAATCCTCCGTCAATATTTACAGAGTCTTTTCCTATTGAGAGAGTCCCTTTGACACGATTTCGGAGTTCTGTCTCAAAGCCTTGGGGGATTCTGGACAGATCCTTATAAGAAAACATGATCTCCCCTGCCAGCTCCTCGCTATGCATCTGCGCCATCTGTAATATCAGAGCAAAATATTCACAGTCGTCCAGTGCAAGTATATACCTGCGCGCATTCTCAAGCGCCTCTCTGATACATTGTTGTTTTGCTGACAAGATAGTTGTGCGCACATCCAGTTCAGCCGTTGACTTTGCCCTTGAGATTAAATCCTCGTAGCGCGCATTTGCCTCCTGCCTGCCTTTCTCGGCTATTTCCACAGCCTTATTCCCGGCAGAGATTATTATATCCTGACATTCCTTGTCAGCTTTTGATTTTATATCAGCACAGATAGCATCGGTATCCGCCTCTATCCGCGCTATGATTTTCTGAAGACCTGTCACAGTTACACTCCCTTTCAGGATAATGTTAATCAGATATTTAGTGAACCGATACCAAATATTCCCAGAACGGAAATAAGAAGCGCAAGGATAGCATAAGTCTCTACCATCGCAGGAATAATGATTGTCTTACCAAACTGGTCAGGACGCTTTGATACTGTATTGATACCAGCAACAGAACATTTACCCTGGTAAATTGCAGAAAACAGACCTGAAAACGCAATCGGCAGACAGGCGGCTAAATAAAGAGCGCCCTTCTCAAGAGAAATATCCCCTGAACCACCACCGATTACGCCCACAGCGGAAAATGTGAGAAAGGCAACAAGAAGCCCGTAGATACCCTGCGTCGCGGGAAGCAGCATCAAAATCAGAACTTTCGAAAAGAGTGACGGCTCTTCTGCAAGTGTTCCTGCTGCTGCCACACCTGCCTTTCCGACACCGATAGATGAACCTATACCTGCCAGAAAGACAGCAATTGCTGCGCCCAAGATTGCGAGAAATAAACCTGACATAATTAAATATCCTCCTTGACGTTGTAATACTTTGTCTTAACTTTATAGGGAGCAAACTCTCTGCCGCCGCCCTTGTAGAATTTTCCGAAAAATTCTACGAACTGAAGTCTGTTTGTATGAACATACGCACCAAGTGCATTTATTCCGATATTCATGGTGTGTCCCACAACAAACACTACCGTAAAGAGCACCGCTCCGATTGCACCTCCGCCAAGCATTGTGCCAAGCTGATTAAATACCTGAGCTACAACGCCGGTGGCAAGTCCCAGTGCCAGAAGTCTTGAATATGAAAGTATATCCGAAAGATAGCTTGTGACACCATAGAGGTTATAGGCACCCTTGAGAAGGCGCTTTGCAGGGTTTCTGTTTCCTGCACTGAACAAAAGAATAATCACAGCGCCAACCCCTGCCATTATCAGACCAACGTTCATAAACACAAGAGGGAGTCTGAAACCTGCTATGCCTGCAAATATCTCTGTTGAAAGCAAAGCAAAACATCCGCCTGTTATAAGAAATATCCACGAGAAAACATTATATATCACAGATATAAACTTGCCGCTTCGGATATAATTAACCGCCTGAATCGCAAGACCTGCATACAGATGAATTATACCCAACAGAAAAGAAAACATCAGAAGTTTAATTGGCTCTGCTATGGGATTAAACCATACAGGTGATGTTATACCTGGAATTACGGGCGCTTCCGAATTAAGAAATGTTCTGAAAAATACAGGCACTGCATCCCCGAAAAAGCTTCCGAACAGAAGGCCCCAGAAGATTGTAGACAACCCGCACCAAAAAAACATCCTCACAGATTTTCTGAGACCGTCTTCCATATTTCTGAAAATCTTCAATGCTGCAAGGCATCCGCCTGTCATAATCAGGCCGTAACCTGCATCTGAAAACATCATTCCGAAGAAGATATAGTAGAACACAGCCATCACTGCGGTGGGATCGAGTTCGCCTCTGCCCGGTGCACTGTATGAGAGCAGCACCCCCTCAACAGGCTCAAAAAAACTGTTATTGGAGATGGCTACGGGGACATCATCTCCCTCTGCATCCTCAAGTTCTATTTCTGCATCATATTTTTCCAGCATATTCAGGAGTTTTTTGCATTCTGTTGCGGGAATATATCCTGTCATTACAAAAGTATGAGGTGTATATGAAAGATTCTCTATCTGCTTATAGGTATCTGCCTTCATAAGATAATAATCCTCGAAAAACCTGAGCATATCCAGATATTCCGTTTTATTGCTGATATTCTCTGCAAGTTCTGAAATCAATTCTTCTTTTTCAAGGATTTTCTCCTGATTTTTTCTGATAGAATCTGCCGGCGGATCCTCTGAAGACACCGAAGGTAATGCAAATCCCATTTTCCGCATTGCATTCATAATAGGTTCATAGGACTCGTTTATCACCACAACAAAGACACAGGTTTGTCTTGAATCAGTGCTGATCACCTCTATGTCAAACAATTCAAGTTCCGGATTTATACGGGAAAGTTCAAGCCTTATTGTCTGAAGGTCGCAGTCCCCCTGAAAAGTTCCCACAAAGGCCCTGGTATTTGAGGTAGAGGTTGCATTCAGGGGTACATCCAGATCTGACCATGGGCGCAATGCTTCAATTCGGTTCTGATATCCGCAAATTTTGGCTTTTGCCTCTATTATTCTCTTGTTGCAGTTAACAAGTTCATAGGCTACACGCAGTATTTCTGCGGAACTTTCGGACTTTTTGTCATACTCGGACTTACTCAGAGGCTTTCTGCCCTCAAACGCTGAAAACAAAGAGGATCTGATATCAGCATAGGCAGTCAGGACTTCCCGTGCATTTTTCATAAGGTTTGCGTTTCGTTGATAGGATGAACACATAAGAGAAGAATCCTCTTTATAGAAGACGCTGTCTGACACATCGCATTTCTCTATCTGAACTACGCCTGTTCTCTGTAATGTTTCAAGAATATCCTTACAATATCTGCTCAAGGCATATATATTGATTTTCTTCATCTGGAGTATTGCCATAGCAATTACACCTCGGATTTATGGATTTTTTAAAATATCAAGTATTTTTTTATTTACGGTTTGCTGCTTGTCTGCACAGGAACGCTTTAAATTTCCAACGGTAATAACAGCAGCATTGCGGGCGGTGACAAGAATTTCATCCGCATCTGCCTGTGCTTTGCCTTCTTTATGAAGCAACTGAAGTCCAGCTTTTTCTTTTGCGTCCGAAATGATGCGAGCTGCTTTTTTCTCAGCCGCCGATTTCAGTTCAGCAACATCCGACTCAGATTTATCAATCTGCATCTTTGACCAAAGCTCTGTTTCGCGAACTCTGTTAATAGCATCAAAAGCCATACATAACACCCTTTACTTATGAAATAGAAATATCACTTATCCTTACCGGTTATGACAAAATATATAGCTGCTTAGTGAGAGAATATATTCAGTTAAAAAGGAGGTTGCTATGCAAGTAATTTATATAGACACTCTATTATGTGTTAATTTGTTCATTGACTACATAATACTTTTTACCATCAGGAAATTTCTTCATATCAATTCCACCCTTCTGCGACTGATTTTGGGTAGTATTTTCGCCGCTTTAACAACACTTGGAGTGTTTCTGCCTTTTTACACCAGGCTTTTCTCTGTATTTTACAGGTTATTTGCGGCAATAGTTACCATACTGATAGCCTTCGGGTTTGGCAGTATACGAAAACTTATCATAAGAAGTCTCGCTTTTCTTCTGACCGGTATGGTACTGTGCGGAGTTGTTATTCTCTTTGAATTAGGGTTTGATCCCAAGAAAATATGCGTATATAACGACAGTATTTATTTTGATATATCTCCCGTTACCCTGATACTAGTGACAACCGCTACCTATATTGTGCTTTCAATCTTTGAAAAAATGCGAAATCAGCATAATATAAAATCCAGAATTCTCAGCATTACAATTCACACCACAGACTGCACCTGCATGAGTTTCAAAGCAATGGTGGATACAGGGTGCAAGCTGAAAGAGCCTTTCTCCGGGCTTCCGGTTATTCTTGCCGAGGAAGAACTGTTGAAATCAGTACACATTCCGCCCGAGAGGATGAGGCTGATTCCGTTTTCTACGGCATCCGGCACAGGCTCGGTTTATGGATTCAGGCCACACAAACTTTATATAGACGGCAAGATTATCAGCAGCGGGTGCTACATAGGCATCTGTAAAAACAAACTTAAGGGTGAAATAAAATCAATCACCGGCACAGAATTGGCGGAGGCAATATGAAATTGATAATTTACAGTAAACTTACAAAAAAGATAGGCAGACTGATTGTAAAAATAAAAGAAAAACTGTTTGGTAAGAATCCCGTATTCTACATAAACGGAAGCGAAACCCTTCCCCCTCCTCTGAGTCGCGATGAGGAAAGAAGAATTATGGAGGAAATATCACAAGGCCGGGATGAACTGAGGGAAGAACTGATTATCCACAATCTGAGACTGGTTGTATACATTGCAAAGAAATTTGAATCTCCCTCTGCAAATATTGAAGACCTGATTTCTATCGGTACAATAGGTCTCATAAAAGCAGTAAACACTTTCTCACCCCAGCGAAACATCAAACTTGCCACCTATGCCAGCAGGTGCATTGAAAACGAAATCCTGATGTTTCTCAGAAAGACCGCCTCACTGAAAAACGAGGTCTCTATCGATGAGCCGCTCAATACCGACTACGACGGCAACGAACTTCTTCTGTGTGATATTCTCGCGTGTGAAAGCGACACGGTAAGTGCAGATATTGAAAAAGAACTGGAAACAGAACAACTGCTCTTTGCAGTAAGCAAACTCAACAGCAGAGAATCAACAATTATGGAACTTCGGTTCGGATTGAACGGCAAGAAGGAACACACTCAAAAAGAAGTAGCTGATATGCTGGGTATCTCTCAATCATACATATCAAGACTTGAAAAGAAGATTATACAAAGGCTTAAAAAAGAACTGTCAAAGTCATATCAATAAAGTCACAGGACCGGATTCTTCCGGCCCTGTGTTTCTTTATTCATAGAATATTATCAATTACCGATGTTGTATCCCTGTTGTCATTATTCTGGTTATTGCCGTTACTCTGGTTGTTATTGTTATCATTACTACCATTCATATCAGGCATTGTCACCGTAGGCATTGTGGTGTTGTTCTCGGCATCTTCATTCCCTATAAAACCGTCATGGTCGGATACTGTACCGTTATTCTGGGGCGCCTGAGTTGTGTTATCATTTGCAGCTGTTGTTGTGTTTGTTTCATCCATCATGGAGTTACTGCAACCGCAAAGTAAAGTCAGCGCTAATATCAACACCATAATCATCACAGAAATTCTTTTCATAATTCACCTCATAGATGTAAAATTACCGCCCTCACAAAAGTGAAGACGGTAATATTATGTGCACAATATTTTATTTTATGTCATCGAAGCAAATCATCGATGAAAATTTCTTTTTTGACGGTTTTAAGCGTTACTTCATCCCATACCTCAAGGATTACGGATTTGTCTGTGAATCCTGTGACACGGATGCCACCATTTACAGCGTGGCTCTTGGTATCGAGATAGAGGAAGTTTCCGTTTCTGTCAAATCTGACACCAAGCCCCGTCGGTTTGTTTTCTTCCCACTTACCGATATGTGCAATACCGGTATCGGAGCTGACACCAATACCAAAACCTTCGCGTTTATTATGTGACCAATCACCGTAGTAGCAAAGATCACCGCTTCTGTAATAGAAAGCACCTTTACCGTGACGTTTATCATCAAGATAATCACCTTCATAGGCGGTCATTCCATTTTCCATCAGGGTTTTTCCCCTGCCGTTTCTGCCGCTATCGGTGAAACTTCCGAAGAAATAGTACTTCTCATCCCCGTTATCAATGAGTTTATCCGCATCTTCGAGAGAATTTGAGATAGTATTTATTGCAACAGCCGGTGAAAGTTTGCCTTCTTCACGAGTTAATTCTGCCTCGAAATTATCGTCTGCACCCTTCTGATATTCATTCACCGCATTCTTAGCATTAATCAGCAGAGAATCAATAAGGCTGCGGACATAATCATCAATATCTTCATCAGTATATTCAAGCATATCCCCGGGTTTTTCGGAAATTTCCTCCACATCCTGAGCCTCGGTGGCTTCTTCGGTTACAGAGATAACAGTGGCAGAAATATCCTCATCAATGACAATGTCATTTTCAAATATCGTATCAATAGTATCAGAAGTATCGGGCATATCAACTGATTCATCGGATACTGTGTTCTCTATGACTTCATCATCCATATCGGCAAAAACATCCTTGCTGTCAATATGAATATCTGTTGCGTTTTCAATTATATCAAGCAGATCTGTGATGTTCTTTTCCAGAGAATAAGGCTCATCGTTATCAATGGATATCACAAGGTTATCAATGCTGTCATCTTCTGTGAGAGAAGGGGTTTCTTCCTCGTCTGCACAAAGAGAAGATGATAACTCTGACTCATCACCCTCAACCGGATTCTCGCCAAATTCAAGAGCTTCAGAGAGGTTGAACACACTTCTGTTGTTTTCGGAGAAACTTTCAACGCTGAAATTGAAACCACCAGCAATATCGTCATCAGTAGTAAAAATCTCAGGTTTGTTTTCTTCCGCAAATTTAGTTTCTTCCTCAGCGAGAATCTGATGATATATATTTGCAGTTTCTTCGCAAGCAAAATGCATTACTCCATAGTTAGTGAGAGCTGACACCTCAGGTGATGGTGTACGCTTCATAACCCTGAAATAAACAACATCATTTGTGGGCTGCTTCAGACAATAATATGTCTCAGGATAGGTCGCACCTGTGGGATACATCAAAACGACAGTCTCGCCGTTCAACTCCTTGGGTACCACAGAACACACCAGGTTATCACTGTAAATACTGCTATAATAATTAGTTTTCAGCCAGGTGTGTCGGGAACTGAAAATAACTCTCTTCAAATCATTACCGGCGTCATCGTAATAATTCAGACAGTACTTTCCGTCAGAGAGATACTCAATTTCCTCAATAATGCGGCGATTTTTGATAACTCTCCAGGAAAGAGGCTGACTGGGAATAAATGAATAGGTATATTCATATTTATTTCCTTCTGCAACGCGATAAAGTCGGTTAGTCACAGGCGACAGACTTCTCAGATACCGCATAATAATATTGGCATAAATATCATTTTTGATGTCACCTGTTTCTCTTGTATTAAGGCTTACACCGTAAAAGAATACATCATTATATGGAATTGTGATATTTTCTGTCATATACGTCCTCCTGAAAAGTCACGGCTAATAATAAAGGTGAAAAGCAAAGCACAGGCACACAAAGGTGTGCCTGTACAATAAATATACTCAGATAGAAACATCCATAGCGATGTTATAGAGGTCATCATCAAAGACTCTCTCCATAGCCAGTGCTTCACTGATATCAAAATCAACTATGTTGCCGTTTTGCAGGGCACAAACACGGTTGCCGATGTTGTTGTAGAGAAGTTCAACAGCGTGATGACCCATAGCACTTGCCATAACTCTGTCACGAAGTGTAGGACAACCGCCGCGCTGTACGTGACCAAGGACAGTTGCACGGGACTCGATACCTGTTTTCTCCTCGATATATTTAGCAATTTCTTCTGTGCCGCCAACACCTTCAGCAACAACAACGATGAAGTGCTTCTTGCCTGTTGCCTTGGTATTGAGAATCTTATCAATTACCATAGTATCCAGATCGTGGGGCTTTTCGGGAACCAGAATGGATGTAGCACCGCAGGCAATACCGGTCTGCAGAGCGATATCACCGCAACGTCTGCCCATTACCTCAACAACGGAACATCTGTCGTGTGACTGTGCGGTATCACGGATACGGTCAACCATCTCAAGAGCTGTATTCATAGCGGTATCAAAACCGATAGTATACTCACTGCAAGCGATATCGTTGTCGATAGTACCGGGGATAGCTACACAAGGGATACCTGCCTGAGAAAGGTCTCTGGCACCACGGAAAGAACCGTCGCCGCCGATAACAACAACGCCTTTAACACCGAGGCTGCGGCAATAATCTGCTGCTTTCTGAACACCTGCGGGTGTGTTGTACTCCTCACTTCTTGCAGTGTAGAGAATTGTACCGCCGCGGTTGATAATATCGGAAACGGAGCGGAGATTCATCTCAACAACATCGCCGTTGAGAAGACCGTTGTATCCTCTCTTTACACCATATACCTGAAGATTACGGTTAATAGCAGAACGAACAACAGCTCTGACAGCTGCATTCATACCGGGTGCGTCACCACCGCTTGTAAGAACCGCAATAGCATTTAATTTATCAGACATAATACTTACCTCCGGAGAATTATTAAGTATTTATTAATATTAAACATACAAATTAATATTAGCAGAAAAGTTCCCGCAATTCAAGTCTTTTTTGCTTTTTGATAAGAATATTGGAATATTATTTTAATTTAATAATATAAATCCTTATTTAAGACGGATATTTTCCTCACCCAGGCGATTTTTCAGTTCTTTCAGGAGAACTTCGTTGAGGTCCACCCACAAATCCGAGGGTGCTCTGAGAACCTTCTTATCCATCTCGATATAGAAAAAAACAGGGGTTCCGCCGTCAAATATATCAATGAGTCTCTTGGCAGTTTCAAATTCCCGAGATTCCATAGACGGAACTTTAATATATAGTGATTGTGCCTTTTTTATATTATTTACAGAATCAGAACTATCTGTCAGCGATGCAGCACCGGGAGCAGATGACACAACACTGTCGTATCTTCCGTGCCCAGCGGCACTCTCATCACTTTCTGCATCAGATGATTTCTTGACAGTCTGAGCAGAATTAACAAGGATTTTCGGGTCCTCATCTTCCCTTACGCTCAATGTACCCGTTACAGAAATTACCGAACCCGGATAGAGTAATGCATTAATTGCTGTAAGGGTCTTCGGGAAAACTATGAGTTCAATACTGCCCGAACGATCCTCTGCGGTGACAAAAGCCATCATCTGATTAGATTTTGTAATCTGTGTTCTGAGCCGT
This sequence comes from Ruminococcus sp., assembly GCA_045654185.1. GTDB lineage: Bacteria > Bacillota > Clostridia > Oscillospirales > Acutalibacteraceae > Ruminococcoides. The sequence continues at coordinate 23,952 of JAZOMY010000003.1, read as the reverse complement.
GAAACGATGCATACAATTCTGACATTCTGATTGTCAAGAAAAGCCTTGTCACCATCGGAGGTTATAATATCCCCGATTCTGTCAGCCTTGATTCTTTCACTATACCACTCGTATTCCGATAACGGATGTCCCGAAAGATACATTCCTGCCATATCTTTTTCCATAGCCAGAAGGTCTGTAAGGGAAAATTCCTGAAGGTCGGGTATTCTGACGCCTGCACTCTCATAGGTTTGTGATGAAGATTCAAAGAGTGACATCTGCCCATCCATATTGCGTCGTCTCTCATACTCGATATCTTCCATTACAGCCTTTGATACAGTCAGCATCTGTCTTCGGTTTGCTCCAAGATTATCCAGCGCACCGCATTTGATAAGACTCTCCAATGCCCTGGAATTCATACCTTTCGAATAAAGTCTTGAACAAAAATCTTTAAGAGACTCAAAAGGTTTTTCATTTCTGATTTCAATTATCGAATCAATAAAATTCTTGCCCAGATTCTTTATTGCCATAAGGCCGTATCTGATATCACCCTCTGTTACGGTAAATCCATGGAAACTGGAATTCACATGAGGAGGCAGCACCTGTATGCCCATTCTGTGGCAATCGGTAATGTATCCGGCCATTTTATTCTGATTGTCCAGTACACTGGAAAGAAGTGCCGCCATATACTCGCGGGGATAGTGATATTTGAGCCACGCAGTCTGATATGAGATAAACGCATAGGACGCTGCGTGAGATTTGTTGAAAGCGTAAGAAGCAAAACTTTTCATTTCTTCGTAAACAGACTCTGCTGTTTCACGGTCTACACCTCTGCGGATACATCCTTCAACCTCTATACTGCCGTCTTCTCTCACAAGTCCGTTAATAAAGATTTCTCTTTCCTTCAGCATCACATCGTGCTTCTTCTTACTCATAGCACGTCTGACAAGGTCAGCTCTACCCAGAGAGTATCCTGCTAATGTGCGGAATATCTGCATAACCTGCTCCTGATAAACAATACATCCGTAGGTTACGTCAAGAATACTTCTGAGAAGCGGGTGCTTATATCTTACCTTTGAAGGATTGTGACGGTTTTCAATGTATGTGGGGATGCTATCCATAGGACCCGGTCGGTACAAAGAGATAACCGCAATAAGGTCTTCCAGCGACTCGGGTCTGAGCTGAATGAGTACATTCTTCATTCCCTGGGATTCAAACTGAAAAACGCCCTCAGTGTTACCCTTTGAGAGCATATTGAAAACACCTTTGTCGCCCTCTTTTATATAATCAAGAGAAAAATCGGGGGTGTGTCTTCTGATAAGTTTCACAGCGTCATCAATGACTGTCAGGTTACGAAGTCCCAAAAAATCCATTTTAAGGAGTCCCAATTCTTCCAGCGTAGTCATTGTGAACTGTGTAACCACCTGCTCGTCGTTCTTCGCAAGAGGAACATAGTCAGAAACAGGACGGTCAGAAATAATTACTCCCGCGGCGTGGGTTGTTGCGTGTCGGGGCATACCCTCAAGTCGCATGGAATAATCTATAAGTTCGTGAATTTCATAGTCGGTATCATATTTCTCTTTAAGCTCCTTACTGATCGACAGAGCCTTATTGAGTGTCATATTAATATCAAAAGGAATGAGTTTTGCTACTGTATCACAGGTTCCGTAAGGCATACCGAGAGCACGTCCCACATCGCGTATCACACCTCGTGCTGCCATAGTGCCAAAGGCGATAATCTGTGCTACGTGGTCATATCCGTACTTACGGATAACATAGTCGATTACCTCTGAGCGTCTGTCCTTACAGAAATCGATATCAAAGTCAGGCATCGAGACTCTCTCAGGGTTGAGAAAACGCTCAAAAAGAAGGTTGTATTTTATGGGGTCGATACCTGTGATTCCAATGCAATAAGCACACAGAGAGCCTGCACCTGAACCTCTGCCGGGACCTACCGGTATACCGCGGGACTTGGCATAGCTTATAAAGTCATTGACAATGAGATAATAGTCAACAAAGCCCATTCTGGATATAGTAGCAAGCTCATATTCAAGTCGGTCAACAATGGACTTGTCAGGATTATCTCCGTAATGTCTGAAGAGTCCTTTATAGCATTCATTCCTGAAATACTCAAAGTGGTCCTGTCCCTCAGGCACATCAAAAACCGGAAGTTTACGCTTACCGAACTCAAAATCGACTTCGCATCTTTCGGCAATTTTTGCAGTATTCTCAAGTGCCTCGGGATAATCCGCAAATGCCAGCGCCATTTCCGCTTCGCTCTTGAGATAAAATTCATCGGTCTCAAACCGCATTCTGTCTTCATCCTGTAAAGTATGGTTTGTCTGGATACACATAAGTATCTCCTGGACTTTCGCATCGGACTTTTTGACATAATGGCAGTCGTTGGTAGCAACAACAGGAGCACCGATTTCCTTTGAAATACGCAAAAGCTGAGGCATAATCTCAAGCTGCTCACGGATACCGTGATTCTGAATTTCTAAATAGAAGTTTTCTTTTCCGAAGATTTCCTGAAACTCAAGCGCTTTGTCTCTGGCTCCGTTGTAATCTCCACGCAGAAGTTTCTGGGGGATTTCACCTGCCAGACACGCTGTGAGACAAATAAGACCTTTATGGTGCTTTCTGAGAAGTTCTGTATCAATTCTGGGTTTGACATAAAATCCCTCGGTAAAACCTGCGGATACAAGTTTCATCAGGTTGCTGTAACCTTCGTTATTCTCGCAGAGGAGTACCATATGATAATATTCTCTGTCAAATTCCGGAGATTTGTCAAAGCGACTGCCTCTTGCCACATATACTTCACAGCCGATTACAGGGTGTACCCCCTGTTTCTTACACTCTCGCCAGAAGTCGATGACTCCGTACATGGCACCGTGGTCTGTTATGGCAAGAGCGGTCTGTCCGATATCCTTTGCGGCACTGACAAGGTCACCGATTCGGCAAGCTCCGTCAAGAAGACTGTATTCACTATGAACGTGCAAATGAACAAAAGCCACAAAGGACACCTCCTTTTATTAAATAACTGTTGCGTTTACGGTACCGTCTTTAAAACGGATACTGATTTCATCCCCTTTATTGAGGGTGTCCGCAGATGCAACAGTTTTTCCATCTTTGGATGTTACTGTATAACCTCGGCGGAGTATTTCCGCAGGATTCAGAGAAAATAATCTCTGACGTAATTCCATAAGTTTGCTTTCAGAATCTTTATATAATTGTTTGGAAACAAGTGAAAAACGATCGGATAAATTATTGAAATCCGAAAGTCTGGAAGTAAATTCCACACGAGGGTCGTATTTCCTCAAAACATCGCCATGTTTTGAAAGTATATTTTCCTGGGCGGCGATCAGTTTATCTCCCAGAACACACAGATACTGGCGTTGTCTGAGCAGGGTATCTATCTCTGCAAATCTGTCGGGAGTGACAAGTTCGGCTGCCGCAGAGGGAGTCGGCGCTCTCATATCGGCTACGAAATCACATATAGTAAAATCTGTTTCGTGACCGACCGCAGAAACAACGGGAATCTTACACTGAAAAACAGCACGTGCAAGTTCTTCGCTGTTGAATGCCCACAAGTCTTCTATGGAGCCTCCGCCTCTGCCAATAATTATAACATCACATTCACCCTCTGCATCCACCTTGTTTATTGCATCCGTAAGGACCCTCGGTGCAGAATCGCCCTGTACCAGCACGGGAGTAACCCTGACTTCGGAGTAAGGCCAGCGTCGTGAAAGGATGTTTCTGATATCCTGAAGCGCAGCACCTGTGGGAGATGTGATTACCGAGATAATCTTCGGAAACTGTGGTATGGGCTTCTTATGCGACTTATCAAAAAGTCCTTCTTTTTCAAGCTTATTTTTAAGTTGCTCAAATGCAATGGCAAGGGACCCCACCCCGTCAGGTTGCATATCCTCAATATAAAGCTGATACTGACCTGTGGGTTCATATACCGTCACCTTGCCTCTGGCAATAATTTTCATACCGTTCTGGGGTTTAAACCTCAGATTCTTCGCACTATACGAAAACATAACTGCCTTGACCGCGGCCTTTTCATCCTTTAAGGTAAGATAAATGTGACCACTTGAATAGTGGTCTGTAAGGTTTGATATCTCGCCTGTAACAAAAACATACCGCAGGTTTGCATCGCTGTCCATCAGAGACTTGATATAAAAGTTAAGTTGTGAAACCGAGATAAACCCAGGTGACTTCAGATTATTCATCCTTTAACCTCTTTCAAGGTAATTTATATACTTATGATAGCCGATAATAGCAACACCTGCCGCATTATCACAGGAATAATCAGGTTTTGCAAAATCAGCACTGAATTTCTTGGTGATGCTCTCCCTGATAATGCTGTTGGACATAACACCACCTGCAAAAACAAGGGGCAAATTTCCACGTTTTTCAATAATGCTCTCAGCCATAGCACTGACAGTTGCCTCAACATACGCAAGAGTGTACGCGCTGACCTTTGGTCTGTCTTCCTCAGTTTTATACATGGATGTGAGTTTATTCTCAAATCCGCTGAGGCAACAGTCACCCTCTTTCAAAGAAGGTCTGACCTTCGGCAGTGAGCCGTACACAGAGGCGTATTTCTCCATAGCTTTACCAGCCGGGAAAGTAAGCCCCATATACACACCGACTCTGTCAACGAGCTGACCTGCATTTAGGTCGAGTGTTTTTGCACAGAGCTCGCAGGAAAGCACATCATCCTTTTCAGGAGATACTATCATCGCCTCGGTGGTACCTCCGCTTATATGAAATGCAATGAAACGCTCTTTCAGAAGGTCATTTCTACCCGAAGAAAACAGAGCCGCCATAATGTGACCTTGCTGATGAGATGCATCAAAGTACGGTACATTCAAGGCGGCGGATATACTGCGAGCCGTTGCCGCTCCCACAGTGAAGCAAGGCATATATGAACCCTCTTGTCTTCTGGGGACAGAGGATGCACACACACAATCCAATTTAATATTTTTATCCTTCAGTAGTTCCTCCAGAAGCAAATGAAGCTGTGCAGTATGGTGAAACACAGCATCACTCTGTCTGATTCCTCTCTCCCCTTCTTTCACAGGAAGGAGTTTAGAAAGTTTGACTACTTCATTTTTGTCACTGTCATAAAGTGCACAGGAAGTGGTGTAGTTGCTGGTATCAATTCCAAGTACAAAAGGCATCAGGAAATCTCCCCTGCAACCGAACCCAGCACTCCGTTGACAAACTTTGCATCATCGGGAGAATACTTCTTGGCAAGTTCAACAGCTTCGTTAATAGCAACAGATACGGGAATCTCCTCAAGATAGCACATTTCGTAAATTGCCACACGCATAATTGCAAGTGAGGTTCTGGAAATTCGGGAAATCTTCCAGCCTTTGGAAAGGTTGGAGGAAATTTTACCGTCAAGCTCGTCCTTGAGTTCTGCGATCAGTTTAGCAGTATTAACTGCATAGTCACAGTAATACTCATCGCGACTGTCAATAATATTATCCGCTATTTCGTCAATATCACCGTCGCCGAAAAGACTCTCAAACACAAGGAGAACAGTCTGCTCTCTCATTTTATATCGAGAAATGTTGTTGCGGCTTTCGTAGAGCTCGTTTGTCTCGCTCTCCTGTACTTCGCACACCTCAACAGTAGTGTTTTCTGCTGCGTTTGAAGAAATTTCATTATTCAGTATCTCGCTCATGCTAAAACCCCTAATCTAAAGTTATTTAAATCCAGATTAATTATACCACATAATACAGAAAATGCAACGAGCATCAATGAATTTACTTGATTATAAAATAAAAAAAGCAAAGCGGTTTTAACCGCTTTGCTTCTCACACTTCTACTATGCTTATATTTTCAAAAGGCAGACCTGTGTTCTCTACAACACAATCACGTATCACAAGAGGCGACGATTCGTTCATTTCATTTGCCGGAATAATCACTGTGCAGGATGTTTCCGAGAGGCAACACACACAGTCCGAAAAGCCCTTTGCTCTGAGTATTGTTTCGATACGCTGTTGTGTAACCAAAGCGTTTTCCAGAGATGACAGTTGCTCCGATGCCTCCTCCTTGGCTTCATCTGACGATTCGGAGAGTTTGAGCACCTCCGTAGCAAGGCTTACTGCTTCGTCATAGGAATCCTGACGTTTACTTCTGGAGGCGGCAAAATATTCAGCCTGCTCATCAGACAGGTTGGGATTACTGTAAACATCCGACGAAACTTCATCCTCTGTGGATATATTACTGTTGACATAGGTTGCTGCACCCAACTCCTTCGTCAGCTTTGAAACAGAAATATCTGTTTTGTCAGAGAGTTGCCAGTTGAGAAAAACTGCTCCTGAAAGTGCCGCTATGAGAGCTGCTAACACAATATGATGCTTCTTGAATTTCATTGTTGTCCTCCGTGATTATTTTAATTTTTTAACGCATACATCGGATGCTGAAATACCCAGAGCAGTACCCACAAATTCCGTAATCTCCTCACGGACTACTGCGGACTCTCCTCCCTCACAGGCAATCACCACTCCGCGGATGCGAGGTTCATTTATTCTCTGAAGTGTTTTGTCATCATCCAGATAGATATACTCATAGGAATTCTCCAGTGTCAGCATTACTTTTGCTTCTCCTACACCGTTAATACTGGTCACCATTGTGTGCAGTTCTGCGGTGAGATTTTCTCTGTATGTACGGGTATCAAGGTCACTTTTCTCATTTTTGGTGTCTCCACCGCTGAACTGTGAACTGATAAAGATAATCCCCAGTGAAGCTATCAACACAATTATCAGGATGTTCCTGAATTTATCCCCCGACATAAATTCCTTGATTCTTATTTTCATTTTGTCATCCATAAATTCCCTCTGAGTTTTCACAAATAATCTCCGGCTCCACACCCACGGCTGAACTGACAAAGTGCGAAGCTTTCAGGCTGTTCTCAACGGAGTATTCATCCAAATATATGCAAACGGAATCAAGATATATTCCTTTATAATCATCATTTATCATACTAACTGTTACACTACTGCACCCCACTCCTGCTCCATTCAACGATTCCTTCAGATAGTTGCTGAGATAATCCGCTGTTTCTTCCAGCACATAGTCATCGGTGATATTCTTATTGTCGTCCTTGATAAGCTCTATGTTTTCGTCAGGAAGTTCAAAATCACGGACCAGATTAACAACGGGTGAGGTTACTGAAACAAGAAAAAACAAGCCGATTATCAACGAAACAGTCTTGTTCATTTTCTCCTTGGGCGCAAGAATTTTCACAAGTGTAGCTATAAGCAACACCGCACACAGACTACCGCAGAATGTGTAGAAACTCTGATTCATCAGGCTGAACCTCCCGCAGTAATTATCAGTGCAGTAGAAATTATATAAAGTGCCGCTATGCAGATGATAACGGCAAGAAGCACACTCATTACAGTAGATATAGCAAAAAACATCTCACAAGGCACCGTAAGATCAAGGGTTGCGGAAAGATTTTTGAGTATTCCCAGAGAGAACATCCACAAAACAAGCTTCACTAATATTGGCAGGAACATAGTAAACACCGCAAATATCGCAAACACACCAACTCCGGAGCGAAGCAGCCTGAAGCTTGCGTTTACCGTTCTGTATGCCTCCGAAAGTGCAGCGCCGATTACAGGCACAAAGGATGACATCGTGTACCTCACTGCTCTGGTGGAAACATTGTCAACAGATGCAGAAATAAGAGTTTTAAAAGATAATAAAGCCGTAAACATTGTAAATGTAAAGGACAATATCCATTTGATGGACTTTGAAAATAAAGAAAGTATTCCATTCAACTTTATCTCAGGCACCAAAGAAGATGATACACTTATACCAAGAAAAACATTAAGACAAGGCACTATGACAGATGAAGACACCCGGGCGATAAACTCAGCATAGAAAATCATCAGAGAATAGTATCCTGCTCCGCTTACTGTCTTGCCGCAAGCCATAAGCACCGATACCATAACAGGTATATAGGCAAGCATAAAATCAGATGACATTCTGATAATGTTTTCCGACATACTGATTATATTACACAGCGGCACCGCAAGAATACAAGCTACACTCAGAGCGCTGATTACGGATAATACCTCCTGTGTTGAAACCGATGAAAAAGAAGTTCCCATTCCTTTGACAACAGAATAAAGAAGCATCACACCGATCAATACAGCAGAAAATGAGATTACGTCCTTACTTTGGGAAGATATCAGTCTTATTATCTCTGAAAATACGGCAGACACAGAAACACTGTCCATAACGTCCGAATCGGGAGTATCAACGCCCATTCGCGATAAGGTATCTTTTGTTTCTTCAGATAGCGCATCATACAGACTTTCTGTATTGAAATCTGCCACAAGGGCGGAATCACCCGAAACATCCTTGTCCCCACTGTCAGCAGAAACAACTGTGGGCAACGCAAATATCACCAAAAACAATAACACCAGCAGGGAGATTCTCCTCATATCTGACCTCCCGACAATTTCATTGTAAAAGCTAAAAACTCCTCAAACATCGGAAAAGCAGTGAGTAAAGTAATAATTCTGCCTGACATCAGCACCACCGAAGACAGAGCACTCTGAGATGCATCCTTGCAACAGTCGGAAGTAAATTCCGTAAGGAAACATATTCCTACGCATTTCAGAAGAATTTCTATGTATGTAACATTTACACTTGCAACATCCACAATACTTTTTATTGCATCAACTGCAAGGAGTACTTCGGAAATTATACTGACAAATATCAGGGATGCACCGCAAACTCCCAGCATAAGTGTATATTCCGCATTATGTTTACGTAGGAGCACTGCCAGTACCGAGGTCACAACCGCCGCTATACAGATACTCAACACGCTCAAAATCCAAACACATCCTTTATTGTTTCAAAGAGACTGCTTATTTCAGAGATAATCATCATAAGTGCCACTACCAGTCCTGCGATGGTAGTAAGCAGCGCCTGGTCTTCCCTGCCGCTTCGAATTAAAAGCTGATTAAGTACTGCTACTATTATGCCAACGGCTGCAATCTTAAAAATCATATCAACGTCCATATTTTCCTCACAATATCATCAAAGTTACCGCAAAGCCCAGAGAAAACCCCAGTACACGGTACAGTCTGCACTTTGTAAGTTCATCACTTCTGGAGTTGTGGAGGCATTCTTCAATAAGATTTCTATATAATTCACAGTTGTTAATCTGTCCTTGGGTGTCAGTTATACCAAGGCTTTTACCAAAACCGCAAAGCACATCTTTGTCGGACTTCGTAAGTCCCTTATAAGCCGGTATTGCCCTGACAAATTCATCCCACACTGTAGAAATATTTTCATTATTATCTAAAACAAATTCAACTGATATGAAGTCGGATGTATTGAAGCACTCCGAAAGCACATAGGAAATATCGTAACCGCCAAAGCAAATCAATGTTTTCATCTTATTAAGTGCTTCAACAAAACTCTGAAGCATACATGTCCTGCGCCTGAGTTTCATTGAAAACCAATTTCCGAGCAAAGTACAGGTTGCTACAACTATTCCTGCTGAAAGAATTTTAACCATTCAGCACATCCCCGACTTTCAGAATTTCTGACACCACCCCGGGGCGGTGTCGTCCTTTCAGAAACACTACCTGCGAAAAAGCACCTGTTGCCAGAAGTTTTGACATCCCCTGCTTCTTCATAAGTTCATCCTTGCAGGACGCATGTACCGTCGCAACAAAATCAACACCACTGTTGATACCGATTTCGATAGCTTCCAGATCCGAAAAGGATCCGATTTCATCGCAAATAACATACTCCGGAGAAAAACACCTGACAGCTTGTTCGATACCCTTTGCTCTTGGATATCCATCTAAAACATCACACAGTCCTATATCATTCATAGGCACCGAATGTGATGTTGAGGCAATTTCGCCTCTTGTATCCACAAGAGATGTACGTTTTTTATACACAGCCGAAAGCAGTCTTGCTGTATCTCTGAGTACGGTAGTCTTACCGCTTGAAGGTGACCCGCAGAGAAGCAGTCCGCCTCCCTCTTTAAGCAGATTATCTGTTATTATTTCTGCGCATCCTCTGACTTCTCTTGCTATTCTCAAGGAAATAGTAGAGATATCCCTGATATTGAGTATTTCTCCAGAAGAAACCACCGCTGTGCCTGATACTGCCGCTCTGTGACCTCCTCTTATGGTTATGAATCCCTCTTTGATTTCATTGATATGGGAATACACAGAATAACCACACAAGCTGTTGAAACACTGTGTGATTTCTGAGGGTGATAAACGAATCAAATCTGTACTATTATCTTTACAAAGTTTGCCAAAAGCGCTTAACAAGTACTGGTCGCTGTTTATGTACAAACTTACCTCACGTCCCGAGCGGAGTATTATTTCACGAAGCATACCCGATACATCGCGGACAGCATTCTCCAAAACCGGTCTCACTCTGGGAGGAAGAACCTCAAATACCGGCAGCAGGGATTTTAACTCTGTTATCATTTTTATCATCCTTTCACTAAGTTATATGAAAGAAAAGTTTCAGTTATGAATAAAAAAACTGTGCAACCGAAGTTGCACAGTTGAATCATTATATAGTTTATCAGATTAAAAACATAGGTTCACCATGAGAATCAGTGGTGATGAAATCCTGAGAGTTATCAATAACATCCGCAACGGCATCAGTAATTACAGAATCAGCATCTGGGTTTTCAGAAGAACCGATCAAAGAAAGCAGTTCTTCCTCGGAAATGACTGCAACACCCAATGTCTGAGCTTTGATGAGTTTGCTGCCTGCATCCTCTCCTGCAAGTACAAAGTCTGTTTTCTTTGAAACTGAGGATGTAACTTTACCGCCGTTTTTCTCAATTATCTCAGACGCCTCCTGACGGGTATATGTCGGAAGTGTGCCTGTCAGAACAAAGGTTTTGCCCAGGAAGACTCCTTCCGATGCTTTTTTCTCAGTAGACTTCATAAGAAGACCAAGGGTTGAAAGTTCCGCTATAAGAGCAGCGGTGCTTTCGAGAGAGAAATAATCACAGGCGCTTTTTGCCATAATCTCACCGAATCCGTCAATCTTAAGATAATCTTCCGCTTTAGCAGAAAGGATATTATCAATTGACGAGAAGTGCTCACACATAAGTTTTGCGGCTTTCTGTCCTATATGACGGATGCCCAGAGCAAAAACAAGTCTGTAAAGTTCACGGCTTTTGCTCTTTTCGATGGCATCAATAAGATTAGTGGCTGACTTTTCGCCCATACGCTCAAGAGTTGCAACATCGTCTTTTCTGAGTCTGTACAAATCCGCAGGAGACTTGATAAGTTCTGCATTTATGAGTTGTTCAAGTACCGCAGGACCAAGGCCGTCTATATCCATGGCATCTCTTGACACAAAATGAATGAGATGGCGCATAAGCTGTGCGGGGCAATCGGTATTTGTACATCGGAGCACCGCCTCACCATCCTCTTTAGTCAGAGGGCTTCCACAAGAAGGACAGACCGTCGGGAATATAAATTCGCGGGAATTTTCATTGTGACAGAGAACAGATACTACTTCAGGGATAATTTCTCCTGCTTTACGGATTATTACAGTATCTCCAATGCGGATATCCTTTTCGCGGATAAAATCCTCGTTGTGAAGCACTGCTCTGGAGACAGTAGTGCCAGCAAGGAGCACAGGAGCAAAAATGCCCACAGGGGTAATTGCCCCTGTTCTGCCAACGTTGACTTCAATATCAATAAGCTCGGTAGGTTTCTCCTCTGGGGGATACTTGTACGCCTCTGCCCACTTGGGGAACTTTGCGGTTTTGCCGAGAACCCTTCTCTGCTCAAAGTCATCTACTTTGACAACCGCACCATCAATGCCGTACTGAAGTTCACCGCGCATATTTCCTATACGCTCAATCTCCGTGATTACATCCTCAATATCCGAATAAGAGTTATAGAAGTCAGCAGTAGGAAAACCAAGTTCGGTCAAATAATCCAGACCTTGACGGTGACTTCTTATATCTGCACCGCGGACCTGCTGAATATTGAAAACAAATATATCAAGCGAACGGGAAGCGGTTATTCTGCTGTCTTTCTGTCTGAGGGAACCTGCCGCCGCATTTCTGGGATTCTTGAAAGGTTTTTCATCACGATCAAGTTGTTCTTTGCAAATCCTCTCAAAGGTATCGAAGGACATATAAACTTCGCCGCGGACTTCCAGATATTCAGGGGCATTCGCAAGTCTCTTGGGCAGACTCTTTATGGTCAGGAGATTTTCGGTGACATCCTCACCTACATTGCCGTCACCGCGGGTTGAGCCTCGTGTAAACACACCGTTTTCATACTCGCAGGAAACGGAAAGTCCGTCAAATTTAGGCTCAACAACATAGAGGGGTGTCTCTACAACCTCCCGCACCTTACGATCAAAATCTCTGAGTTCATCGTGAGAAAATGCATCGTGCAGACTCTCCATCGGCACCACGTGAACAACGGGTGAGAATTTTTCGGAGCGGTTTCCGCCCACTCTGTTGGTGGGAGAATCCTCTGTTTTAAACTGGGGAAATTCCTCTTCAAGATTTTCAAGCTCACGAAGAAGCATATCGTACTCAAAATCAGAAATCTCGGGACTGTCATCGTTATAATATCTCTGATTATGATATCTGAGAAGCTCACTGAGCTCCCCTATTCTTATTTTTGCATCACTTAATGTCATAGCAGTCAGCCTTTCGGTTTTTACTTATTATTGACAGCTGATGTACCTTTTTCTCTTAAATATGTGGATTCCATATCTGCCAGATGAAGTTTAACTGCCAGAGGATACTTATCATAAGCCTGACTTACAGTATAGCCCTGAGCATCATCAAAGCTGCCCATGTGCCAACGGATAGCCATAGCCTCGTCGAGTTTGAGTCTCATAAAACGTTCAATAAGAAAAACGGATTTTTCGCCATGTCCGAAGGGGAATTTGTCCTCGATGGCATAGAAAGGCTGTTTTTCCCACTGACCTGTAAGTTCATTCTTGACATTTCTGGTGGAAACCTTATAGAACTCTGCCTTGCAGATATCGTGAAGAAGCGCTGATATTGCAAAGCTCTCCATATCGTCGATGCCCTCTTCAAAATGTTTCTCTACCATAGTGTTGAAAACATTGACAGAATGCATTACGAGACCGTTTTCGCAGGCGCAGTGGAATTTTGTACTGGCGGGTGCTGTAAAGAAATCAGTATTGAGAAGCCAGTTGAGAAGTTCTTTTGAACCTGCGCGGGTAATATTCTCAGTGTAAATCTTGATAAATTCTTCCTTTGCGTTCACTTAAAACACCTCACAGTAATTCCTGATTATATATAGCGCGCTCTCCGCCGATGAAACGGGGGCGTGTACGAGCGCAAACGATATTGGCACAGCCGATGGTACGGGTCGTTGTCTTGACAGGTACTGCTGTTCTCTTCAGATGCATTCCGATTAAGGTACCACCAACATCCAGTCCGGCATCAGCGCTGACATACTCAACAAGAACAGGGTCTTTGAAAAGAGAATATGCCAGAGTTGCACTGGCGCCACCTGCGTGTGCGTGGGGTATCGCGTTGACAATCTCGTATCTTTCACGGACTGCAAGTTCACGTTCAATTACCAGAGCACGGTTAAGATGCTCGCAACACTGCGCCGCAAGATAGATACCTCTCTCAGAAAGTCTTGTATAGAGCACATCATAGAGGGCTTTTGCTGCATCGGCGCTGGAGTGTGTGCCTATCTTCTCGCCTATCATTTCGCTGGAGGAACACCCCAGTACAAAGACATCGCCCGACCTGAGGCCTGACACCTCCAGGAGTTCGGCAATAACAGAGGCAGCATCCTCTTTGATTTTACAAATAATATTTTCACTCATAAAAATCACCCTAAAAAACGGGCACCCTCACTCATAGAGGATGCCCGAATAGTTCTGATTATTCTTCAGTTGCTTCTGCGGGAGCTTCCTCTACAACAGGTGCTTCCTCAAGTGCGGGAAGTAATGCTCTGACAGAAAGGCTTACTCTCTTCTTCTCGAAGTCGATAGCAACGATCTGTGCATCCAGCTCGTCACCAACGCTTACAACATCCTGGGGCTTCTCAACGTGCTTGTTGGAAAGCTGGGAGATGTGGATAAGACCATCGATGCCGGGGATGATGGTTGCGAATGCACCGAATGTGGTGATACCTGCAACCTTAACCTTGCAAACTGTATCAACAGGATAATCACGACGGAGAATCTCCCAGGGATTATCCTCCTGCTTCTTGTAACCGAGAGAAATCTTGCTTGTCTCTGTGTTGAAGTCCTTAACGAATACTTCGATAGAATCGCCAACGTTTACAACCTCAGAGGGATGCTTGATTCTGTTCCAGGAAAGCTCGGAGATGTGAATCATACCGAATACGCCGCCAAGGTCAACAAATGCACCGTATGTTGTGAGGGACTTAACTGTGCCGACATAGGTCTTGCCTACCTCGATACCCTCCCAGAATGCTGCCTTGAACTCGGAGCGCTGGTCTCTCTGAACACTCTTGATGGAGCCTACGATCTTCTTACGTCTGCCGCGCTGGGAAACCTCAAGAAGTCTGAACTCTACCTTTGTGTGAAGGAGAGGAGTAAGGTCGTCCATACGAACGATAGATGCCTGTGATGCGGGAACGAAGATGCGGTTGTTCTTTGCGAATACGATTACGCCGCCGTTAACAACCTCGATAACCTCGCCTTCGAGAACTGCGTTCTCTTCAACGAGCTTCTCGAGCTCTTCCCAATCCTTCTTTGCATCAACTCTACGCTTTGAAAGCATAATTGTGCCTTCAACGTCGTTGGTCTTCATGATGAGCAGCTCAAGCTCGTCGCCGACCTTAACAAAGTCGTTGGGGTTGTTGACAGGTCCGAAGGAAAGCTCATCAACAGGGATGAAGCCAGCCTGCTTTCTGCCGACATCAACATACACTTCGCTGGGAGTGATGCTGATAACAGTACCCATTACCCTTTCATTTGTATTTAAGCCTTTGAGGTTCTCTTCCAGAAGAGCCTCAAAATCTTCAGTTTCGTTTGTTACACCGGATTTGGTCATTTCTTCCATTTTATCCAGTACCTCCTTTATAATCCTTGCAGGAGTGGAAGCTCCCGCAGTTACGCCTACGGACGAGACATTGCTTAATCTTTCCAGAGGGAGTTCTGATGCCGTCTGAATCCACAAAGTGTTGGGACAAGCACGCTGGCACAGCTCAAAAAGTTTTGCTGTGTTGGAACTTTTCCTGTCACCTATGACAATCATCAGGTCAGACTCTGCCGCCAGATTTTCGGCTTCCGCCTGTCTGCTATGCGTAGCACTACATATTGTATCAAAGATTTCGGGATTTGTACAGACCTTTTTTATTGTTTTGATACATTTTTTCCATTCTTTTTCGCTGAAAGTAGTCTGGGCTACAAAAATCGCAGTATTATAATTCTCGGGCGGAATTTTTGAAAGTAATTCTTCCAATTCAGAATTGTTTTTATATGTGTAGCAGGTAATTTTTGAGTGGCCCATAATTCCCTGAATCTCAGGATGGGCAGAATCCCCCGCAATGAATACGGACTTATTTTTATCTTCATCAGCACCCGCTACGATGGAATGAATCTTTTTGACAAAAGGACAGGTTGCGTCGCAGCACTCAAAGCGGAGTTCATCAATAGCATCAAGCACCGAGCGGGACACACCGTGAGAGCGCACAACCACAGTTGCACCTTCAGGAGCATCTGAAGGGTTATCTATGGTAACTGCGCCGCGGCTTTTGAGCTCTTCAACCATTTCGGTATTATGAATAATGGGACCCAGGGTAGCCACAAGTTTGCCTTCATCAAGAAGAGAATAAACCATTTTGACAGCTCGGTTTACACCAAAGCAAAAACCCGCAGTCTTGGCAAGTTTAATTTCCATTTTTATCCCTCTCCCACATCACTCTTATTCTATCCATAAGGGCACGGGATGCATCCCTGAATTCTCTGGGGCTGCCGGTGACAACACCTAATTCCTCAGTAGACACAGGGTCACCAAAACTTACATATCTCTTTGAAAACAGTGAATTCTTCTTGCTTCTGTATGTGATGGATACGGGCACAATTTTGCAGTTCATCTGATGAGCAATCATAACAGCGCCGCTTCTGGGTCTGAGAAGTTCCCCTGTCTTTGACCTTGTACCCTCAATAAAAATACCCACAGCATCACCGCCGTCGATAATATCCATAGCAGTTTTTATGGCTGAGCCGTCATTTGCACTTCTATCCACAGGAAATGCGCCTATCTTTGTGAAAAACCATCTGGAAAAAGGTTTCACAAAAAGTTCTGCTTTTGCCATAAAACGGATAAAACGTCTCTGTCCGAGACTCACGAGAATAGCATCGGCAAAACTCACGTGATTGGGAGCAAAAATATATCTGCCCTCTGTGGGAATGTTGTTCTTATTTGTATATTTTGTGCGGCAGAATGGCCATATCAAAACCGCAACTGTGGGCTTGAGTATGCAATATGCAGGTTTGCTGAATTTTGTACTCACTTGCTGTTCTCCTCAATAGTTTTAATAAGTAAATCGATGGACTCTTGAAGTGTAAGCTCAGAAGTGTCAACCAGAATGCTGTCCTCGGCAGGCTTCAGAGGTGCAATAGGTCTGTTCATATCATTATTATCACGCTCTATTACATCCTTGAGCACATCCTCATACACGGCCTCTTCGCCCTTGGCAATAAGTTCGTCATATCTGCGGCGGGCTCTGATTTCGGCGGATGCGGTGAGGAAAATTTTAACCTTTGCATCAGGAAGCACAACTGTGCCGATGTCTCTGCCGTCCATTATGACGTCGCTTGTCTTTGCCATATCTCTCTGGAGAGTGAGCAGGAATTCTCTCACTTCGGGAATGGCGGAAATTCTGGAAGCCGCCATAGATACCTGCTCGGTTCTGATAAGCCCCGATACATCTTCACCTGAGAGGATTACAAGCTGTTCCTTGTTTTCGTTTCTTGCAAGTTTCAGCTCAACTTTACAGAGCAGTTCTTTTACTGCCTCTCTGTCATCGGGAGCAACCGAGTTTCTCAGGGCAAAAAGTCCAAGTGCACGATACATTGCACCTGTGTCAACGTAGATAAAACCAAGGCTTTTTGCTGCCGCCTTGGCAATGGTGGATTTTCCTGCGCCAGCAGGGCCGTCAATAGCTATTGCGATAGACATATTAAGTCCTCCCTATAAATTTATACTTTAAATCCACGCAGCATTTTCACCGGCTATAAAGCCTGTTGAGAATGCTATCTGAAGATTAAATCCTCCTGTATAAGCATCCACATCCAGAACTTCGCCGCAAAAGAAAAGGCCGCTTATAATTTTACTTTCCATGGTTTTTGGGTTAATCTCTGCAACCGAAACACCACCGCGGGTGATAATCGCTTCGTTGATGGGTCTCAACGCCTTGATTTTGAAAGTGAAATTCTTGAGAATATCAACCAGACGCTGACGTTGTTCTCTGGTAACACTGTTAGAACGCAAGCCTTCACAATCACCAAAGCGTCTCAGCACCACCGGAATCAACGATGACGGTAACAGGTCACCCAGAGAATTTGAAAGTTCCCTGTTTGAATATTTATCAAAATCCCGCTGCAAACGGATGTTGAGTTTCTGTTCATCCAAAGCAGGTTTGAGGTCGACCGAGATAGTGTATTCCGCTTTCTCCGTATCTTTGATGTGAGCACTGAGACTCAGTACCGTCGGACCGCTGAGGCCGAAATGAGTGAATAACAGTTCACCGAAATCGCTCTCGACTTCCTTACCATCTTTGAGAAGTCTGACACCTGCATTTTTAAGTCCCAGCCCCTGCATTGAAGCACAGTCCTCAAGGTCATCTCCGCTACATTCAAGAGGTATCAGGGATGCCTTGGGAGGCACAACAGTGTGTCCCAGTTTTCGGGCAAAGGTATAGCCGTCACCGGTGGACCCTGTCTGGGGGTAACTTTTGCCCCCTGTGGCAACGATTACAGCATCCGCCTCATAGGTATTGCCCTTGCTGTCAACAACGCCCTTAACACCCGACTCATCAAACAAGATGTCCTTTACTGTGGTTTCACAAATAAATCGGACTCCGTTTTTCCTCGCAGCCTTCTCAAGGGCATTCGCAACATCCAGAGCCTTGTCTGAAACCGGGAAAACCCTATTGCCACGCTCCACCTTGGTGCTGACACCCAGACTCTCGAAGAAATCAATAGTATCATCAGTATTGAAGGCATTTATGGCGCTATACAGAAATCTCGGATTTGAAACAACATTGTTGATAAAATCAGCGTTGGAGCATTTATTGGTTATATTACATCTGCCTTTTCCCGTAATGCAGATTTTTCTTCCGGGGCGTTTGTTCTTCTCAAACAGGATAACCTCCGCCCCGTATTCAGCCGCTTTGGAAGCAGCCATAAGTCCTGCGGCACCGCCGCCTATAACCGCTACCTTGCTCATTTCTTGCTGTCGTAGGTATGGGAGCTGGTATAAACACCCTGCTCATTCCATACATTTTCCAGAATTTCAAAGGTTTCCTTAACCTCGTCCTTCTTCTTGATAACCGTTGCAACAATAAGTGCGTTGATAAGAGAAAGAGGAGCTACCAGAGAGTCAACAACGGAAGCCATATCGCTTCGTGCAACAAGTACAGACTCAGAATTCTGTGCAAGTGGTGAAAGCATACTATCGGTAATGGCAATAGTGGATGCTCCGCGGGACTTGGCAAAATTCATTGCCTCGGCAGCAGTTCTGCTGTATCTGGGAAAACTGATACCCACAATAGCATCCTTTTCAGATATTCTGAGCAGGGCCTCGTACATTCCGCTACGGCTGGAATTAGTAACAATATGAACATTACCAAGTATCAAATCAAAATAGTAACCAAGGAAATTAGCAAGAGAACTTGCTGAACGCACACCAAAAATATAGATGTTTTCAGCAGAAATTATGGCGTTAACAGCGTTTTCAAAATCCTCTCTTGAGGTTTCTTCAAGAGTGCGTCTGATCTTCTGAATATCCTGGTTCAAAACTGTATCAAGAACATTTCCGTCACCGATTTTAGCAGCAGTAACCTCTATTCTCTGAACAGATGTTAGTTTATCCTTAATCATTTCCTGCATTGCTTTCTGAAGCTCTGGGTATCCGCTGTAACCAAGCTCTGTGGCAAAACGCACCACAGTACTTTCGCTGACACCTACAAGCTCTCCCAGCTTGGATGCAGTAAGGAACGCTGCGCGGTCATAGTGCTGTTCAATAAACTCAGCTATGAGTTTCTGTCCTTTGGAAAATGTATTCATTTTCGCATCAATGCGAACAAGAAGGTGGGTCAACATAAGCATACCTCAAAAGAATAAATATCTAATATATTTTACCACAGTGGTTTTGAAAGTTCAATGATTTTTGCAGTCATTTGTTATGAATTTTGCAAAAATATGCATCCTGACAGTACATTCAGGCGGATTTCTTTCATTTTTATCTCATTATGAATTTTCCAAGGAATTCTGAGATAAGAAAGACTGCACAGATAATACTGTGCAGTCCTGTAAATAAACATTATGAATTCCAGATTTCTTCTGCGTTCTTTTGAAGGAAAGGTAAAATATCCGGACACTTCTTTTTGAAGAGTTCACAAGCATCCTTATACGACGAAGGCGAATTTCTCTTAAGGGAATGAACGTCGCTTGATATTATCTGTATGTATCCCTTCTTGAGATATCTCATAAGTCTGAATCGGAGTTTTTTATCAGTAAACGATACCGCATTCG
Organism: Ruminococcus sp.; assembly: GCA_045654185.1. Classification (GTDB taxonomy): domain Bacteria; phylum Bacillota; class Clostridia; order Oscillospirales; family Acutalibacteraceae; genus Ruminococcoides. Next base: position 4,203 of record JAZOMY010000003.1, on the reverse strand, counting down.
ACTGGATAATAACGCCCATATAAATCAGTTCTTCAACCAACTCAGGCTCTTTCATAAGTTTTGGATACCTTTCAATATGGGCAAGTATGGGTGTGACACCTACATTTCTTATATTAAGGAGAAGTTTCATTGTCTCTCCCGAAAAACCTGCGGAATAAGGAAACTCCGTGAGCATATAGTTTGTACCTGTCAGGCAAAGCTGCGAAAAATCTCTGCTCTCCGAAAACAAATACGGTGTAACAAAAACCTCAGCGCCCAGTTTGACATCAACCTCATTGACTATATAAGGCAGGAATTCACGAGCAGCGTGGTTACGCCTTGCTGTAAAATCCTCGACGCTCTCTTTATGTGTATAGAAATGGGGAGTGAGACATATTTTATTGACGCCGTTACTCTTAAGTGCCGAAACAATCGAGAGAGCCTCATCCTTATCCGATGCGCCGTCATCCACACCCGGTAATATGTGGGTGTGAAAATCATAGGTCAGTTTCATCAGTCTTCATCATCCTCTTTCTTCTCGGGGATAAGCTTATATACCTCTGCCACCCTATCCCTCTGCCAGAGCATAGGTGTAACTCTGAGAGAATAACCGAATCCGTTGTCGCATACCCAATCAAAAGGTTTAGCCTGAGGCAATCCGTAAACAGCAAGCAATGTCATAATAACACCGCCGTGAGTAACTATGGCACAGTCAGTATTACCTGTTTTAATAAGACCGTCAACTATATTCTGAAATACAAGGCAAATTCGTCTTGTAAAATCATCGTTGCTCTCGCCCTCGGGAGGTTTAACACCGCTCTCCCCTGCAAGCCATCTCTCAAAAAGTTCATTTCCTTTAAGGTCTTCCGCTGTTTTCTTCTCCCATTTTCCGAAATTCATCTCCGCAAGGTCATCAACCACAATGGGAGTTACATGGGGATAAAGCAGTTTGCAGGTATCGGTGCAACGCTTCAGAGGGCTTGTAAATATTACAGGAGCATAAGGGTATTTCATTGTTCTGTCGAGTTCCTTGAGTTCCTGCGCTCCCTCTTTTGACATTCTGATGTCAGAGGAGCCGATGTAGGCGCCTTTATAAGTTTCTTTAATTGCTCCGTGTCTGATAAGATGAATATAATATGATTTCACGGTGAACCTCCGAAGAAATAAATTCTTTACAATCAGTAGAAGATGAGTTATACTGACAGTATATTAAATAAGGTGTTGATATATATGAATAAAGATTTTCCCAGAATAATAACTATGCTGAGAAAAGAAAAGAATTTGAGCCAGAAACAGGTATCCGCCGAGCTGGGCATTTCTCAGGCACTTCTTTCCCATTATGAAAAAGGCATCAGGGAATGCGGACTGGATTTCCTGATTAAAATTGCCGAGTACTACAATGTTTCCTGTGACTTCCTTTTGGGAAGAACACCTGAAAGGTCAGGTGCTACACTTTCTTTTGACGACATTCCGGATGCCCAGGATGATATTGAGTCTGATAAGAATTCTGCCTCGATGGTGACAATGCTAAACAAAAAGATACTCTGTAACTCCCTGGCGATTATCTTTGATATTCTGTCAAAAGCAAAGAACAATCATCTGACGGCAGATGTTTCAAACTACCTGATGCTGGCAGTTTACAAGGTATTCCGCACTCTGTATTCTGCTAATCCCGATAATCATCAGAGTATGTTCTCGGTAAACAAAGGGTTGTATCAGGGTTATGCCGACGCATATATGGGTATATATTCAACCAAAATATCAAATTCCCTGGGAAATGAGGAGGCCTCGGCATCCGCAGGAAAAATCAAAGAAACCGATTATTCCTCCGATATACTCTCTAAACTGTATCCGAGCCAGTCAAGTTCACTTTTTAATCTTATTCAGCACGCAGAAAGTAAAATCAGGAAACGTAGTTAACAAGTTTGCACCGGCCTATCAATTTATTATAACATCTTTTTAAGATAAAAGAAAGCACTTTTGATACTAAACTTATCAAAAGTGCTTTAATTTTTAATTATTGAGCTTTGCCTTTGCTGATAACAAGGAAGATTTCGTCATTAAAAGACACGCTCTCGCCGAATTCCAGGGTTTCACCCTTATTGTCACAGTATCCGATAACGCATCCTTCGGGAATATCATCGCTGAACTCCTTCTTTGCGCTCTCGTTGATATTAGTGAAACCGATTTCAGTAAGAATATAAACGGCATCGGCAATTTCCTTGCCTTCTACGGATTTGGGAAGTGAACGCATCGATGAACCGCGGCTGACTCTGAATGATACTGCAAAACCCTCATCCGGAACAATTTCAGTTCCTTCAGGGAAATTCTGGGAAATAATCACTCCGGCCTCATATTTACTGTCATAGCCATCATTATCGCTGTTGTATACCTCCTGATAAACATCAACACCCAGCGCCTCAAGTTCAGCCTTTGCAGCAGCAAAATCTTTTCCAACATAATTCTTAAGTGTAGGACCTGTGAAACCATCATCATCAGACTGAGGAGGGTCAGTTGGCTGTGAATCGGATATTATATCACCGCCTGTATACGGGTCGTCATTTTCCAGACCTTTTTCCACGATGAAAATACCCAACCACATAAACAGGAGCAGAGAAACAACAGTAACAATAATGCCTACTGATATAGGCGACATACCGAAGTTTTTCTTCTTTGGTTTTACTGTGTTAGCCATACTTGCGGTACGGCTGATTTCCTCCTGAATGGCTTTAACGGTAGGTGCAACCGAAAGCTGACTTCTCAAATCGCCGAAATCGATTATTCTGTCCTCGCGCTTAACCTGGAGACCGTTTGCAAGAGCAGAAACCACATGAGGTGGAAGTCGCTTAACAGTCGCGGTACTCATAAGAAGTGCACCGTCAGAAAGTCTCTCAGTTGCTGTTGCAGGCAGACTGCCTGTAAGAGCATAGAAAAGAGTAGCGGTAAAGCCGTAAATATCGGTAATATTATCAAGCGGAAAATTCTGTTCATACTGCTCGGGAGCGGCACATCCACTGTACAGCTGAGACTTGAGAGGTGTTCCTCTGCGTCTTTCATTGACAGTAGCAAATCCCATAAGCATTGCTTTGCCTGATGATGTTATATAAAGATTTGCGGGAGAAACGGCATAGTGTCCGTATCCGTTCTTATGAAGTGCCTCAAGAAGTGAGATAACAGGCATAAACAGAGGTCTTGCTATCTCCCACTCAATATGGCCATTATTTCTGCTGACGTACTCTTCAAAGGAAATAAGTTGCTCGTTATCCTCAACTACATAGCAGGTATTATTGGCTCTGAAAATATCGGTAATAACATTCATTGCCGACATATCCTTGAGGGTAGAAAGAAAACTGAAAAAATGCTCAAAATCAGACATAAGTCTGTCGTAGGTTTCCTTCTTTGAGGGGTCTACCTCCAGCTTTATCATACCTTCGTTTCTGGTATAATAACCTGCGGGCAGAAACTCACGGATAAAAACAGGCTTTGCCTTCACTCTGTCAAATCCGATATACAGTGTGCTTTCACCGTTGGTCTCAATATTCTTTCCGATTACATATCGCTTATCAAGAACCACTCCGTATGGCAGAAAAGGCGCAGACTGAGTTTTTGAATTATCAAAACCGCAGTCGGGGCAAATAGTATTGTCCCCTATCTCATGCATACAGCCGATGCACAGTGACATGAAATCATCTCCTGACTATACAAAACTAAAATTGATGCAATTATAGTAAGTATAACTGTACTTGTATTATACCACGGTCAAATTGTCAAAAGCAAGGAAATGAGCTGTTACATAGTTTACAGTTTTGTTATTCAATCCCTGCTATTCTCACGCCGCGTGCATAACAAAACCCCCGACAGATTTCACTGTCGGGGGTTTTTCAGTTCAGATTATATTAATCTGTTCTCATTTATTGATTTTGTCTGATTTATCAGAGCTTATCAATTACGAGGAGATCAGAGTATGCAATCTGCTCTACGCCGTTTGCATCCTTGTAGATAACCCATGTCTTTGCGTAGTATGTTACGCCGGGATTGAGGCTACCCTTAAGGAGACCCGCGCCGGGCTGGTTTGCACCTGCTGTCTGTGCGGATGCGGGAGCATTGTCATAGAGCATACCTGATGCGCCGCTACCATGATAGAATGTATCCTCATCGTAGTTTGTCTCGTCGATGATGATGAGACCGCCGGATACGAAGTCATATCCCAGCTCTGCTTCGGGT
>JAZOMY010000002.1:0-51213 GCA_045654185.1 Ruminococcus sp. | reverse complement strand
CTCACCTACTACACCGTAGAAGCCGTAGATGTATGCGCCTTCCCAACCCTTGTTGTTGGTGAAGTAAATTGTGATTGTATCATCAGCGGGCTCTGTCTCAGCAGGAGTAGTCTCTGTTGCTGCAGGCTCTGTCTCAGCAGGAGCAGTCTCTGTTGCTGCGGGCTCAGTCTCAGCGGGAGTAGTCTCTGTTGCTGTGGGCTCAGTCTCAGCGGGAGTAGTCTCTGTTGCTGCAGGCTCTGTCTCAGCAGGAGTAGTCTCTGTTGCTGCGGGCTCTGTCTCAGCAGGCTCTGTCTCAACAGGAGCAGACTCTGTGGGAGTTGTCTCAGCAGGCTCAGTCTCAGCAGGAGTTGTCTCTGTGGGAGCAGTCTCTGTGGGAGTTGTCTCAGCAGGGATGTAGATAAGGTGGTTGATGGGGAAATCAATTTCCATATCTGCAACCCACTTCTGGATAACGGTTGCGTCCTTTACGTTTGTGTTGCCGTCAAAGTTTGCGTCTGAAAGAACCTTCTGAATCTCATCGAATTCGATAAGGCTTGCAGCAAACTTCTGAATAGTAGTTGCGTCCTTAACGTTAACCTTATCGTTAACGTCAGCATCGCCCAGAAGTCCGTAAACTTCGCCGTCAATGTTTGTCTCGTCGTTGCCGGCTTCTGTTGCTACGTCAAAGCCTTCGGGAACAGTGTAAGCAGAAACTGCTACTGTTGCCAGGGACATAACCATCAGAACTGCAAGAACGATTGACAAAAGTCTTCTTGACATTTTCATGGGATATTCCTCCTTTGTATTTTTAGCACGAAATGCTAACTCACATTGTATTATACATCTATATAGAGTCAAATTCAACCAAATAACATAAAATAAATACTCTTCCACTATAAAAAATTATTGCTAATTTATAAACAAATTGCACATATTCCCACTTCCAGATTCACCTGAAGCATCTGAAATCAGGTGTTTTTAACAATTAAAGATATTGTTATTTGGCTATTTTGCCTCAATCCATCAGCATTTCCTTATCCGTGAGGATAACCACCCGATATCACCAGAGAAATCATCCGAATAATTTTTTGTAACCAAAAGCACCGCAGTGAAATATGATGTAGTGTAATCAGGAAAGGAGGACACCACAATGTGTAACAACGGTTTCTTTGGCGGCGGTAACTGCTGCTGGATTATCATTCTTCTTGTTATTCTCTTCACTTGCTGCGGCAACAACGGCAACGATTGCGGCAACAACAACGGCTGTGGTTGCGGTTGCTGATAGCGTCCGCATATAGCAGAAAGTCCGCACCCCGAGGGGTGCGGACTTGAATTTTATCCGTATTTTGAGATTTCTTAAGTTTTCACTATGAGTTTCTCAAGGAATCCGAAACCGATACCCATAGCACCCGACAATGCTACAACAAGCATCGGATGCAGTTTCTTAAGGCACAGAAATACCATCAGAGCACAAATAATTGCAGATGTTATGAAATTATAACTGATGACAGTATCAAGAGAAAAACCATTGGGAAAGAAAACCACGCTTCCGATAGACACTACCGCAGCGGTAACCATACCGATAGAGACTGGTGTGAGACCCTTCATTGCACCTTTCACAAGGTTATTCTTCTTGAATTTTTCGTAAAATCTGGCAATCAGCAGAATTATCACAAAAGACGGAAGCACAAGACCGAAGGTGGCACAAACTGCTCCGGGAAATCCTGCTTTCTCCGCACCGATGTATGTTGCTATATTTACTGCAAAAGGACCGGGGGTGCTTTCGCTGACTGCAACAAAGTCAACAAACTCCTGCGATGTAAGCCATCCGCGGTTTTTCACCGCCTCATCCTCAAGAAAAGGCATCATTGCCGCACCGCCGCCGAAGGTAAAGGCACCCAGTTTCAGAAACATCAGAAAAAGATTAAGGCACATAAACAACTGTTCAAGAAAATCCATTATTTATCTGCCCCCTTTTTCTTTTCAATTCCCCTACCGATGAAAAATGCAGCGATTCCGATAAGGGCCCCCGATATGATTACCGCCAGTACAGGCAGGTCAAACACAGCCACCGCCACGAAACTTAAAGCTATCATCACATAGGCAAAGGCGTTTCTGGGACACTGCTTGAAGAGTGTTATCATAGCCTTTACCACCAGGGCAAGCACACCCGCGCGGATACCTCTGAAAGCATACTCCACTATGGTGTTTCCCTTTACCGCATCGATAAAGAAAGAGAGTGTGTAAATTATTATAAAAGAGGGCATCACAACTCCAAGAGTTGCACAGAAGGATCCCCAGAATCCTGCCACCTTGTAGCCGATGAAAGTTGCCGCATTAATGGCAATGGGACCGGGTGTGGACTCGGATACCACCACAATATCAAGCAAGGTTTCCTTGTCTATCCAATTCTGTTTCTCCGCCATTTCTCTTTCCATAAAAGGTATCATGGCAAGTCCTCCGCCGAAGGTAAAAGCACCTATCTTGAAGAATATGAGAAACAGTTTGAGACACCGTTTCCACTTTGATTCTTTCACAAAATCACCTGCAAATCATACATAATTCAAAATGAGGGTCTGCATAAAACAGACCCTCTGTTATTTAGTTTAAGTTTTTCTCTGCCTGAAGTTTACTCTGGCGGTATTTTTCCATATCTTTGTCGCGGATTTCAATACGACGGATTTTGCCGGAGAAAGTCTTGGGCAGAGCATCGAAATACTCTATCATTCTGGGATATTTGTAGGGAGCGGTGTTGGTCTTAACATAATCCTTGAGTTCCTGTGTCAGCTCATCGGTAGGCTCATATCCGGGACGAAGCACCAGATTTGCCTTGACAACCTGACCTCTGGTCTCGTGGGGATATGCGGTAACTGCCGCCTCGAGTACTGCAGGATGCTCCAGAAGCACAGACTCAACCTCAAAGGGTCCGATTCTGTAACCTGAGGACTTGATAACGTCGTCGTTTCTGCCGACATAATGGAAGAGACCTTCTTCATCCATATACGCAGTATCACCTGTGTGGTAATATCCGCCGTACCACTTCTCCTTGGTGTCCTCTTTGCTCCAGTTGTAGCTTACCAGAAGACCCCTGGGACGGGTGGCAACAGTGGGAGCCTTGATGCAGACCTCACCGGTAATACCCTGACGGCACTCCTCTCCGTCGGAGTCCAGAATAACTATATCAAAGCCGGGAACAGGTCTGCCCATTGAACCGGGAACAGGCTTTGACCAGGGATAGAGAGTGCCGATGCAGATAGGAGTTTCACTCTGACCGAAGCCCTCGTGAATCTCAAGTCCGGTAATCTCCTTCCACTTCTCAAAAACATCAGCAGGAAGTGCCTCACCTGCAGTACAGCAATGCTGAATTGAGGAAAGGTCGTATTTTGAAACATCCTCCTGAAGAATAAAGCGGTACATTGTGGGAGGCACGCAGAAGGTTGTAACCTTATATTTTTCAAGTTTCTCCAGAATATCCTTACCTGAAAAACGCTCAAAATCATAAACCATAATGGCAGTTTCGCCAAACCACTGTCCGTAGAGCTTGCCCCACACCGACTTCATCCAGCCTGTATCGGAAATAGTGAAATGCATTCCACCATCCACAACTCTGTGCCAGAAAAGACCTGTCATAATGTGTCCGAGAGGATATGAGAAATCATGGATAATCATCTTGGGGTAGCCTGTAGTACCCGAAGAGAAACACATCATCATAGGGTCGGTTGCCTTGGTAGCAGCCTTACCTGTGGGGCGCTTCCACTCATCAGATGCCGCCTCAAGTCCTGCTTCAAAGTCTATCCAGTCCTCACCTGCTGCTTTATGCTCGGTTACCATCTTGAGACGCACAGTCTCATACTGACCTTCACCTGCATCGTAATTTTCGGTGCATTTGCCGTGACCTGTAAGGAGAACTGCATCAATTCTGCCCACATTACAGCGGTAGATATATTCGCCTGTCTTCAGCATATCATTAGCCTGAACAACAACGGCGCCGATTTTGTGAAGTCCCAGAAGAACCACCCAGAAAAGATAGCTTCTTCTGAGAATCAGAAGCACTCTGTCGCCCTTCTTGATACCGAGGGATTTGAGATAGTTTGCCGCTTTGTTTGACTGAAGCATCATATCGCGGAAAGTAAATCTCTTCTCTTCATCCTCGGCGGAAATATAAAGAAGCGCCAGCTTGTCGGGCTTTGTTTTGCCAAGCTCATCAATTACATCATAAGCAAAGTTAAAGTCATCATTCCAGGTGAGCTTGTAATTTTCACGGCAATCCTCAAGAGAAGTGAAAGACTCCCTTGTTCTGCCGATATATTTCTCGTAAATTGTCATTCTTTATTTTCTCCGATTCTTACTTAATTACAACTGCCAGAAATTTCAGGGGCTTGTCGCCCTCTGCTTTGAAAGCATGGGGTTTACCCGAATCAAAATACACACTGTCACCTTTGGAAAGCTCATAGGAGATATCTCCGATATAGAACTTCATCTTGCCTGACAGAATGTAGTCAAACTCCTGACCGTCGTGCTCATGCATAACAGGAGTTTTGTTGGAGGGCTGAGAGGTTACTATCATAGGCTCTGCGCGTTTGCCTCTGAAGGTGAATGCCAGATGGCTGTAATCATAGGACTGGTCTCTGCCCACATCTATACCCTGGTCCTTCTTTGTAACGACGCAGGTTGAAAGCTTGGGAGAATCACCGCTCATAATATCCACCACTTCAACACCCAGGATGTTGGCGGCATTGTAGAGGAAGCTGAATGAGTAATCAAGCTGACCTTCCTCGTATGCACGGTACTCCTCAAGGGACATTTCCATCTGACGAGCCATATCCTCGGCAGAAATATCGCAGATGTTGCGGAGTTCCTCAAGTCTGGTACCGATTTCTTTTAATTGTTCAGTCATAGCGATTTCTCCTTTGCTGATTTTTCAGATTAAAGAATATTATAACACATTATTTTTAAAATGTCTATAATTGATAACTCTGAGCACTTCTTCAGGAAGAAATGCCCAGAGTTTTCGCGTAAAATCAAAGTTTTTGTGAAAAAAGGGGATTACTCGGCGTAGTTAAAGCCAAGCTCCAGAGCCTTTTTGTTTGCGTCAAGAAGGTGCTGCTTGGAAGCAGGAACAACCTTCTGGAGAGCTCTTTCAATATTCTCGAAAGGAATAATATTTGTCTTCTTGATAACGTAACCGATCATAATCATATTGGCGAGACCTGTAAGACCCTCATCGTTTGCAAGTTTTGTTGCAGGGATGTAGTATGCCTCAACGTCCTCACGGTTGACTTTTCTGTCAATAAGAGCACTGTCAATAAAAATCTGACCGCCCTTGGCAGTTGCATCCTCGTACTTATCCAGAGAGGGCATATTCATAACCATAAGGATATCGGGATTGGAAACGATGGGAGAACCAACGGGAGTGTCGGAGATAATAACGGAGCAGTTAGCAGTACCTCCGCGCATTTCGGGACCGTAAGAAGGAAGCCAGCTTACGGATTTGTCCTCAAGAAGTCCTTCGTATGCAAGGAACTTGCCGGAGAAAAGAATTCCCTGTCCGCCGAAACCGGCGATAAGCATATTTTTAGTCATAATTACTTCTCCTCCGCAAACTTGTCCTTATATACACCAAGAGGATAATAAGGAAGCATATTTTCTTCCAGCCAATCCAGAGCCTTCTGAGGAGTGAGACCCCAGTTTGTGGGACAGGTGGAAACAACCTCAACGAGAGAGAAGCCCTTGCCCTCAATCTGATTCTGGAATGCCTTCTTGATAGCCTTCTTTGCAGCCTTGACGTTCTTTACGTTGTTTACTGCAACACGCTCAAGATATGTAGCACCGTCAACGTTGGAGAGAAGCTCACAAACCTTGATGGGAAAACCTACACTTGCGGTATCTCTGCCGTAGGGAGAAGTCTGTGTAACCTGACCGGGAAGAGTTGTGGGAGCCATCTGACCGCCTGTCATACCGTAGATTGCGTTGTTAACGAAGATAACGGTGATGTTCTCACCACGGGCTGCAGAGTGAACTGTCTCTGCGGTACCGATAGCGGCAAGGTCGCCGTCGCCCTGGTATGTGAATACGATGTTTTCAGGATTTGCGCGCTTTACGCCTGTTGCAACAGCAGGAGCTCTGCCGTGTGCAGCCTGAACCATATCAATATCAAAATAATCATAAGCCATAACGGAGCAACCAACAGGAGCAATACCGATAGTTTTACCCTGAATGCCCAGCTCATCAATAGCCTCTGCTACCAGACGGTGAATGATACCGTGTGTGCAACCGGGGCAATAGTGAAGGACTGCATCTGTAAGTGCCTTAGGCTTCTCAAATACAACTGCCATTAGTTGTTACCTCCTTTGCTTGCTTCTTCAATCTTTGCGAGAACCTCTTCGGGAGTCATAATCATACCGCCTGTACGGTTGCAAAGATAAACGGGTCTTGTGCATTCTGTTGCCAGCTTGATATCCTCAATCATCTGACCCATGGAAAGCTCAACGCTGATGAAACTCTTGACTCTGTCAGCAATTGCGCGCATCTCCTTCTTGGGGAAGGGCCAGAGAGTGATGGGACGGAGCATACCGACCTTGATACCCTTTGCTCTTGCCATATCAATAGCGTTCTTGGAGATTCTTGCGGCAATACCGAAAGCAACAACGCAGTACTCTGCATCGTCCATCATGTACTCCTCGTACATAACCTCGTTCTCTTCGATGGTCTTATATCTCTCGTATCTCTCGAAGTTCTTCTTTTCAAGCTCTTCGGGCTTGAGGAACAGGGAGTTTACAATATTGTGTGAACGCTCACAGTTGGTACCTGTTACTGCCCAGGACTTGTCATACTCTGTAACCTCACCCATATCAAGGGATACAGGTTCCATCATCTGACCCATTGTACCGTCAGCAAGGAGCATAACAGTCATTCTGTACTTGTCAGCAAGGTCAAAGCCCTTGAATGTCATTGTAACCATCTCCTGTACGGAAGCAGGAGCAAGTACCAGCATACGGTAGTCACCGTGGGATGTACCCTTTACAGCCTGGAAATAGTCGGACTGTGAGGGCTGGATGCCGCCGAGACCGGGGCCGCCACGCTGAACGTTTACAACAAATGCAGGAAGGTCACAACCTGCAAGGTATGAAAGGCCCTCGCCCTTCAGAGAAATTCCGGGGCTGGAGCTGGATGTCATAGCACGCTTACCTGCGGATGAAACGCCGATTACCATATTGATAGCGGCAATCTCAGACTCAGCCTGAAGGAAGGTACCACCTACCTTGGGCATACGCTTTGCCATATATGCGGCAATTTCTGTCTGAGGTGTAATGGGATAACCGAGATAGTGGCGGCAGCCTGCCATAATAGCAGCTTCAGCCAGAGCCTCGTTACCCTTCATAAGTACTTTTTCACTCATGTTTATTCCTCCTTACTTCTCAACAGTGATTACACAGTCGGGGCACATTGTTGCACAGAAAGCACAACCGATGCACTTTTCCTCGTCTGTAACAGTTGCAGGGTGGTAACCTTTCTGATTGATTTCCTCAGAAAGAGCAACGATACCCTTGGGACAGGCACCTACACAGAGTGCGCAACCCTTGCAACGATTCTTATCAAATGTTACCTTTGCCATATCTTTACCTCCAAATTACCAGAAGTCCCTCTCCTGAAGGACTATCGGTATAAGATTTTCTTTTCTTTCAAACTCATTATATATCTTTTCCCACACGGTTGTAAACCTCAGAGGAAGACCTGTCGCACGGGATGCTTCCTCGGCATAGTCATAGGAAGCCTCCACATCCTCTTTTGTGGTGAGCAGACCAAGGTTGGAATTGTTGACTATTCCCGTAAAAGGAATACCTGCCGCTCTCTCGATTTCCTCTTTGATTTCATTTAAATCAGCAACATTTCTTGTGAGAGGGCGATACTTATTGATAACAAGCAGCATCTCGTAATCTTCCTTGAGAATACCGTCGCGGTATCTTCCCAGGGCATAAGCACCTCTGTCGTCTCCGCCCACATCGCAAACCGCATAGGTCTCCTTGTCGTCGATGATGGCATAAGCCTCCGAAGGCATTGCAGGCAGGTCAACATTGGAATTTGCAAACTCGGAAGAAATAAGCTTTATTCCCTTTGCCTCAAGTATATCCGTGCTGTCCTTGGCACGATAGTAGGGATTTACTATGTCAAGGTCTGCCAGAGAAACCTTTGAGGCGGTCATCTCCTTGACCTTCAGCGCGTAGTTTACTGCGATGTTGGTCTTACCGGAGCCGTAGTGCCCTGCAAAGATTGTGATGCGCTTAATGTCCTTCATCATACTGTAACGATCCAGCCGAACTCATCCTCTACGGTGCCGTTCTGGATGCCTGTTACTGCATCGTAAAGTCTCTGTGAAAGCTCACCGATGGAACCGTCACCGATAGTCATAACGTCATCCTTGTAGCGCAGTGTTCCAACGGGAGAAATAACAGCAGCGGTACCTGTGCCGAATACTTCCTCCAGCTTGCCTGTCTTCTGAGCCTCAATAAGCTCGTCAACGGAAATCTTTCTCTCCTCAACGTCCAGACCCCAGCTCTTGCAGAGGGTGATAACGGAGTTACGGGTAATACCGGGGAGAATTGAACCTGAAAGTGCAGGAGTAATAACCTTGCCGTCAATCTTGAAGAAGATGTTCATAGCACCAACCTCTTCAATATACTTTCTCTCAACGCCGTCAAGCCAGAGAACCTGACTGTAACCGCCGTCGTGAGCCTTTACCTGAGCTGCAAGAGAAGCCGCATAGTTGCCGCCTGTCTTTGCAAAGCCGATGCCGCCGCGTACTGCACGCACATAGTCATCCTCAATCCAGATGCCAACAGGTGCAAGACCGCTTGCATAGTAAGCACCCGAGGGGGACAGGATAATCATAAACATATATGTCTTACTGGGAGCAACACCGAGAAACTCGTCTGTTGCAATAATGAAAGGACGGATATAGAGGGAAGTACCTGCTGCCTTGGGAATCCAATCCTTATCAACGTCAACAACAGCCTTAACTGCCTCAACGAAATCCTCAACGGGAATCTGAGGAATACAGAGACGGTCGTTGGTGTCGTTTGTACGCTTGCCGTTCATATCGGGACGGAAAAGTCTGGGCTCGCCGTCTTTGCCGCGATAAGCCTTGAGTCCCTCGAACATCTCCTGACCATAGTGGAAAACCATAGCGGCAGGAGAAAGAGAGATATTCTCATAAGGTACGATTCTTGCATCGTGCCAGCCCTTACCCTCGGTGTAGTTCATAACAAACATATGGTCAGTGAAAATCTTGCCGAAGCCTAAGTTGTTCTCGTCCTGGGGCTTCGCTTTGGGAGAGGTTGTTTTTGTAATTTTGATATCAAGCATTCTGAACACTCCTTTTTATGCGGTTTCAATCTCTTCTGCTTTTGAGAGATTGTATTTTTTAACTGCGTCTTCACGCATCTTATATTTAAGGATTTTACCTGCGGCATTCATGGGGAAACTGTCCACAAAGTCAATGTATTTAGGAACCTTGTGTCTGGCCATATGGTCGAGAACGTATTTCTTGAGTTCCTCTATGGTCATCTCCTCATTTTCCTTGAGGATGACACAGGCCATAATTTCTTCGCCGTACTGCTCATCGGGTACGCCGATAACCTGAACATCGCTTACCTTGGGATGAGTGTAGATAAACTCCTCTATCTCCTTGGGATAAATATTCTCACCGCCTCGGATAATCATATCCTTGAGACGTCCGGTAATTCGGAAGTTACCCTCAGGGGTTCTCATGGCAAGGTCTCCTGTATGGAGCCAGCCGTCGGCATCAATGGCCGCATCCGTCGCCTGAGGCATCTTGTAGTAACCCTTCATGATGTTGTAGCCTCTTGCCACAAACTCTCCATTCTCGCCGTCGGGAAGTTCCTCTCCGGTCTCGGGGTCTACTATCTTGCATTCAATCTTGGGAAGTGGTCCGCCAACAGTGGAAACTCTCACCTCGAGGGGATCGTCGGCACTGCTCATGGTACAACCGGGAGAAGCCTCGGTCTGACCATAAACAATGGTAATCTCCTTCATATTCATCTTGTCAACAACATCCTGCATAACAGCTATGGGACAAGGTGAACCGGCCATAATACCTGTTCTCATATGCGAGAAGTCGGTCTTTTCGAAGTCATCGTGCTCCAGAAGAGCTATAAACATAGTGGGAACACCGTGGAAACAGGTGATTCGCTCATTGTTGATACAGGCAAGTGAGTTCTTGGGTGAGAAGTAAGGTATGGGAGACATTGTGACACCATGAGTCATCGCTGCGGTCATGGAAAGCACCATACCAAAACAATGGAACATAGGCACCTGAATCATCATACGGTCAGCAGTGGAAAGATCCATTCTGTCACCGATGCACTTACCGTTGTTGAGGAAGTTGTAATGAGTAAGCATTACACCCTTGGGGAAACCTGTGGTACCCGAGGTATACTGCATATTACCAACATCGTGGGGGTCAACCAGAGAAGCTCTGCGGCGAACCTCCTCCAGAGGAGTTTTTGAAGCAAACTCCAGAGATTCCTCCCAGGTGAGGGCACCCTTCATTTTACAGCCTACCGTAATAACATTTCTGAGGAAAGGCAGTCTGCGTGCGTGCAGCGGCTCACCGGGTGTGGTGTTTTCAAGTTCGGGACAAAGTTCCCTCACAATATCCACATAGCTTGCATCCCTTGAGCCCTCTATCATAACAAGTGTATGGGTATCAGACTGACGGAAGAGATACTCTGCCTCGTGGATTTTGTAGGCTGTGTTTACGGTAACAAGAACTGCACCGATTTTGGTTGTTGCCCAGAAAGCAACAAACCACTGGGGGACGTTTGTTGCCCACACAGCCACCTTATCTCCGCTTTTGACGCCCAGAGAAATAAGCACTCGTGCAAACTCATCAACATCATCGCGGAACTGTGTATATGTTCTTGTATAGTCAAGCGTTGTATAACGGAAAGCATACTGGTCGGGGAAATGCTCGCAAATCTTATCCAGCATCTGAGAGCAGGTCATATTGATAAGAGTTTCCTTCTTCCAGATAAACTTACCTGTCTTTGTCTTGTTGTCATAGAGCTGTGTATGGGTCGCGGAATGATTATAGCGGCTCATATAGTTGACAAAATGTGGGAACACAATACCCGCATCGCCGATTTCCTCTATCCAGGAGGGGATCCACTCAAAGGAGATAAATCCCTCGTAGTTAATGGAGGAAAGAGCAAAAATCATCTTATCAATGGGCATATCTCCCTCGCCCATAAGGCGGTAGGAGGTTTTGCCCTCAGCCTTCACGCTGTCCTTTATGTGAACGTGCTTGATATAAGCACCCAGATTAGTAATGGTTTCCTCGGGAGTCTCCCCTGCCTCGCGGTAAGGATGACTCAGGTCCCACAAGGCAGCGACGTTGTCGCTGGCAAATGAGTTGAGCAGGTCTCTCAGGCGTTTTGTGTCCGCATAGATTCCTGCCGTCTCCACCAGCAGTGCCACCTTTGCGTCCTCGGCAGATTTAAGACAAGCTCTGAGCACTGCCTCTGCTGTGGCATCGGCGCTCTCTCCGTCTCTTTTACCTGCGTGAACCCTTACATAAGGGCAACCCAGTTTGGACGCAAAATCAATATATTTCTTTATTTCCGCGATACTCTCTTCCTTCTTTTCCTCATTGGAAATATCAGAGAGCGCATCAATACAAGGAACGGAAAGTTCCAGCGCATTGAGATTTCTCACGGTCTTCTGTATATTTTCTTCTCTGAAAGGGCCGTTTACTCCGTAGTATACGCTACGGTTGATGTCGTGGATTTCCACTCCGGCAAAACCCAAATCTTTTGCCATTGAATAAAAATCTTCCCACGAAAAGCCCTGCCAACCGTTGGTTGAAAAGGATAATTTCATAATCAGTTATCTCCGTATACGATTTTGTTGAGAGCGTTTACATAAGCTCTGATGGTAGCACCGATGATATCGGTGGAAATTCCTCTGCCTGAATAGAGCTTGCCACCGTCGCGAAGCTTGATAAGCGCCTCACCCATAGCCTCTCTGCCCTCGGTTACAGACTGAATCTGGAAATCATCAAGTTCATAGTGGTGACCCACAATCTGCTCAAGAGCTCTGAGTGCGGCATCAATGGGGCCGTCGCCGGAGCTGAGACCGGTAAAGTTCTTGCCCTGCTTCTCGAGAACAATATTTGCTGTGGGGTTGATAATGTTACCGCTGTTTACAACGAAGCTCACCAGTCTGTATGTGGGGGGAACCTGAAGAGCCTCTGTTGCCACAATGGCATCCAGCTCCTTGGCACCTATCTGCTTTTTCTGTGCAGTTGAGAGAAATGCCTCGTAAACCTTTGCAATATCGTCATCAGAAAGGGAGTATCCCAGTTCTCTGAGAGCCTTGCTGACCGCGGTTATATCGGATTTCACATCAAGAGCAATGGACTTCTCCTGAAGGGGAGTCTGACTTGCTGTGAAGGGATTATCTGTACGCTTTGTCTTGGAAATAGTTTTAATATGGCTTACTGTACGGTTGAGTTCAGTAACATTAACTCTGCTCTCTGCGCCGATGCTCTCGCCACGGGTACGGAGAAGATGAACAAAAGCCTCAAGTTTGGGCAGGAGGGTCTTGTCAACAGAAACCTTAATCTCCTGTGCACCGCACTTAACTGCCTGAAGTGCACAGGCAGGGGCCAGATAAAGTTCGCTCTGGGTGCTGATAGCAAGAGTCACATCTTTAAGTTCGGGGGCTTTCTCGTAAACCTCTCCTATGAGAGTCTCGTACTCATCGGGAAGCATCTGACCGGCAGTGTCGCAGAGAGTTACGGTTGCAGCGCCTGCCTCAATGGCAGTCTTCACCGCTGCTACCAGGAAATCAACCTCGCTTCTGGTAGCATCCTGTGCCACAAACTCGACATCATCAACACAGGATTTTGCTGTTGCCACAAGTTTGCCTATAAGCTCCAGCATCTTCTGGGGCTTGCACTTGCAGAGATACTCCATCTGCACTGTGGAAGTAGGAAGTTCCACGCGGAGTCTCTTGCTCTTTGCCTGTGCAACACAGCCTGCTGCAAGTTTCACAGACTCCTCAGTCATACCGGCGTCTACGCTAATGGTGCTGTTTAGCAGTAGTGACGCAACAGACTTAAGGAGCAGAGAATCTGCTGCCTCGTTCTGGATAGCAGGCATTTCGATAACATCAACATTGATTCTGTCAAGAAGCTTTGCAATCTCAATCTTCTCCTTGAAACTCAGGGATGCACCCTGTGCTATCGTGCCCTCTTTAAGTGTCACGTCTGCAATTCTTACTGTTTTCATAACAGCACCTCCAAAAATAAATAAAAAGCCCCGAAGCAACTATGCTTCAGGGACGATCAAAAACCGCGGTACCACCCAATTTGCTGCCGAAAGACAACCACTTGAAGTCTTTAACGGAACTTATCCGGAAAACCTTAACGGCAGTAAAGCCTACTGCTTTGGTGAATTCTGCTCAGGAACGAGGAGCAAAAACTTCTGCACATCGGCTTTCAGCCACCGCCGACTCTCTGTAAGTGCCTCTGATTTTGCGCTTTCCTTCAATGCATTTACTAAAATATAAAGATTAGTTCATATAATACGACGGAAACCGTCCTTTTGTCAAGTTTTTTTGAGGCTGTTTTTGAGGCTTTTTTTCATAATCTCCAAATTGCCCTATTAAAGTCTCCAAAAACTCCCCTCACTTGGTAAAGATGATAATAGTTTCTGCCATATATATACAAAAGGCGAAACCGCAAATCCTCGCGGCTTCGCCCTGATATTACTGATATGTTTTTTATCAGTTGATTATTCCTCTGTTTGACTTGCGATGCTCGGGGATAATCTCGCCTGCTTTGGTGAGAGAAATCTTTGTGAGGAGCGGTCCCACAAGTTCGTAAATCATTACGGAGAAGAGTGTTATGTTTCTGATAGTATCTGCCTGTGTTCCGCCGATTTCGTTCATAGCAACCAGTGTCATACCCAGAGCCACGCCTGCCTGGGGGAAGAGTGTAATTCCCAGATACTTGACAACGTTCGTGTCGCAATGTGTAATCTTTGCACTTGCACCTGCACCAACGTACTTTCCGAGGCATCTGAAGGCAATATAAACAAGACCAACAATCACCATTGAAACATTGGCAAAAACCTCAAGCTGAAGCTCTGCACCGCTGATTACAAAGAACAGTGCAAAGAGGGGTGCTGTCCAGCGGTCAAGTCTGTCCATAAGCTCCTCGGAGAAGTCACACATATTGCAGAATACTGTACCCATCATCATAAGGAGAAGAAGGGTGGAAAATCCTACGTGAACAGGGCCGATATCAAATTTCATCTTGGAAACTGCCACCGCAAGAAGCACGTATGCAACTGTGATGGAAAGTCTCTTGCTTCGTGAGTGGAAAAGACGCTCAGTATAAGAAAGAAGTGCGCCCATAGCACCGCCTACAACAATAGAAAGAACAATCTCAACAAGGGGGTCAACTGCCATAGAAAATACATCCGGCTGGTTTGTATTGATAGCCTTTGCAATTCCGATAGATACCGCAAAGATAATAAGACCAACTGCATCGTCAATAGCAACTACGGGCAGAAGCATCTCGGACACAGGGCCCTTTGCCTTATACTGACGGATAACCATCAGAGTAGCTGCAGGAGCAGTTGCAGCCGCAATAGCACCCAGAGTCAGAGCAATGGGAAGGTCAACGGAGCCCGGCATTATAAATGACAAGGCTATAAGTGCGCCGTCAACACAGAGGGTTGCCACCAAAGCACCGAAAATTGCAATAACAAAAGCCTGTTTGCCGATTTGCTTCAGGCTCTTCAGTCTGAATTCATTACCGATGGTGAAAGCGATAAAACCAAGTGCCACCTCGGAAACTATCGCAAACTGTTCAACATTCTCGTGGGATGTGAAGCCTAATCCCGTAATTCCTATTCTGCCCAGGCAGAAAGGACCTATCAGGATTCCCGCAATCAGATATCCCGTAACAGCAGGAAGACCCAGAGGCTTACAGAATCGGGTCATCAGAAGTCCCGCAAAAAGCGCAATGGCAAGCGGGAACAAAATCGCAGTAATGTTTTCCATAATCATTTACCTGATTTCCATAAAAATTGCACTTAAACCTATACATAAGTATATTAAGTGCGACTAAATAATAAACCTTCAAAATATCTTTGTCAACACAATTTGTTCACAACTCGGCAATAATTTCCGCATCACACAAAAATCATTTCAACTTTCCCCTAATGTTGGTAATTTTTTCAAAAAAAAGAGCGTCTCCGCAAAAGCGGAAACGCCCTCTGCTCTGTTAATCAACAATGCAAATCAGTCCTTGTACTTTTCAACTGCAAACTTATTGAAAGAATCCAGGATAACAGTGTAAATTTCCTCACTGCTCTTTGCGCCGAACTCTGCATTCTTGCTGTCGCCGTAACCCTTGAATCCGAAGGTCACTGATTTTTTCTGACAATCAGCAAAATGTGTGTCACCGATTTTTTTGAACTCCTGCTCAGTAATTGTGTTACCGTTTGCATCGGTATATGTGATGGTGGGAACCTCACTCTCACCCTCATAAACAGTGGCCTCGGTGGCAATTATTGTCTCAGTAACCTTGCCCTCAGAGAGAGATACGGCAACCTTGTGGTTATATGTCTCTCTGATGCTCATTACCTCATGATTTGTGAAAACATAATAATAGCGGTCTGCCTTCTTGTCAAAGTAGCAGTAATCTGTCTCGAAAGCAATATCAGCCTCGGATTCGCCCTCAACAATATGCTCACACTTCACGAGACTCTCGCCATCCTCGGAAACCTCATAATAATCTGTAAAGGTTGTATCCTCGAAACCGCTGTTTCTGCTGGCGATAATCTCGGGTCTGCCGTTGAGATCAAGATCAGTAACTGCATAGGCAAAAGTGGAGATATCCTCTGTGGAAGACAGCACCCACTGCTCCGAATTATCACTGATTACTCCCAGATATTTTGTTCCTGTATTGCTGCATCCCGAAAGCATCACTGCCATCAGCAAAACAGATGCAAGTACAGGTAAAATTCTCTTTTTCATATTCTGTATCCTCCTGATTGAATAATTTAAGTATCGGTCAAATCTCTGTTTTTTATGATACTCCAAAGCAGGGTTGATGTCAACCTGAGCGAAAGTTTCAGCCCTCCATAAGTTCTTCCCAAAGGGAGTAAGCCTCGCTCTGCTCCTGCTGAAGTCTTTCAAGCTCCGCGGTGATTTCCAGAAGCTTTTCGTAATCTCCCGAAACCTCGTCTGTGGAAATCATCGCCTCAACGCGACATATCTCCGCATCAAGTTCCTCTATCTTTGCCTCGGCTTTTTTCAGGTCATTCTGACGTTTGCGTTCACGCGCCTGCTCTTCTTTTCTCAGTTTATATTCATTGACCCTGGGTTTAGCCTCTTCCTTTTTGCCCTGAGCATATATCTCGAGCCCCTGTGTCCTGCTGTCCTCCGACGATTTCTCCAGATAATAATCATAATTACCCAGATACTCTCTGACACCAAAGGGGGCAAGTTCAAGAACTCTTGTAGCAAGTTTATTGATGAAATATCGGTCGTGGCTGATAATAAGCATAGTGCCTTCATATTTAAGAAGCGTTTCCTCAAGGGCCTCTCTGGAGGGTGCATCAAGGTGGTTTGTAGGCTCATCCAAAAGGAAGAAGTTGGCACCCGACAGCATCAGTTTGAGAAGGGATATTCTGGCTCTCTCTCCGCCGCTTAAAGTTTTTATGGGTTTGAAAACATCGTCACCTTTAATAAGAAAGGAACCCAGTGCAGTTCTTATCTCCGTGTTGTTCATTGAGGGGAAGGCGTTGCTGATTTCTGATATGGCATCGGAGTCAAAGTCAAGGTCGGACTGCATCTGGTCAAAGTATCCCATATCCACTCTGGCGCCAAAGGTTATCTCATCATACTCGGCATCACACTTTCCGCATAACACCCTGAAAAGTGTGGTTTTGCCCGAGCCGTTTGAACCCAGCACAAAAACCCTCTCCCCTTTTCGGATGTGCATATCAACACCTGAAAAAATCTTTGTCCCATCAAAGGATTTGCCAAGATTACGGCAGATAAGCACATCGTTGCCGCTGCTGCGCTTGGTTTCGAAAGAAAAATGTATCGAACTTTCTTCGCTTTCAGGCTTTACGAGCCTCTCCTTAATTCGGTCAGCTTCCTTCTGTTTGCTTGCGGCAGTAATAAAGTTATGCTCTCTGCCCCATCTTTTCTGTTGTTCAACAATACCCTCTATGCGCTTAATCTCCCGTGACTCCTTTTCATAGAGTCTTCTCTGTGCTTCGCGCTCACGGGCTTTCTTTTCCATAAACACAGTGTAGTTGCCGTCATAAGATGTAATCTTCTTGTGTTCAAGTTCAATGGTCTTGTTGGTAACAGCATCCAGAAAATAACGGTCGTGGCTGATAATAAGCGCCGCTCCGCGGAAATCCTTGAGGAATCCCTCAAGCCATCTGACCGCATTGATATCAAGATGGTTGGTAGGCTCGTCCAGAAGCAGGAAATCCGCTCCCGAAAGCAGGAGCTTTGCAAGAGAAAGCTTTGATGCCTGACCGCCGCTTAAAGTTCCGACTTCACGGGAAAAATCCTCTTCACAAAAGCCAAGACCCACAAGCGCAGAGCGGGTACGGCTTTTGTAGGTAAGTCCTCCGTCGCGGTTGAATTCATCAATAAGCAGGGTCTGCCTTGCAACAAGCTCGTCAATATCTCCGTCACCGCTGTCAATTCTGTGGGCAAGTTCCTCTATAAGCGCTTCCTTTTTTATGAGAGTCTCAAAAACCGAAAGCAATTCCTCGTAAACACTTCTGCTTTTATCGGTGCAGACGTGCTGTTGCATATATCCCACCGTGCTGTCCTTAGCCAATGCAGCAATACCATCGGTAGCATCCAGTTCCCCTGTTATAATCTTAAAAAGTGTGGTCTTGCCGCTTCCGTTTCTTCCGATAAAACCCACTTTATCCCGCTTTTCCACATCAAAATTCACGTCAGTAAACAAAGTCCTCTCCACAAAAGCCATGGAAAGGCCTCTGACACTCAACAGCGCCACAATCCCACTCCTTTCTTTATATTATATCGGATTATGTCGGAGGTTTTTCTCACCGCCAACAAGAGTTATGATACTATAATCAAAAGCGAAAAACAATACCACAAAAACAATATTTTTGAAGAAAAATAAATTTTTTATAAAAAAACAGTTGACATTCTGTTTTTATTGTGTTATATTAATCAAGCACTTTCGTGCTGGTGTAGCTCAGTTGGTAGAGCAGCTGATTTGTAATCAGCAGGTCGGGGGTTCAAGTCCGTCCACCAGCTCCAGAAACAAAGACCTGCATTTTTGCAGGTCTTTCATATGGGAGAATTCCCGAGCGGCCAAAGGGGGCAGACTGTAAATCTGTTGTCAGTGACTTCGGTGGTTCGAATCCACCTTCTCCCACCAGAAAAAGACGATTGCTTTCGCAATCGTCTTTTTCAGTTATATTCGCCTTACGGCGAGTGATATTGCTTTGCAGTGATATTCAGGCTTTCGCCGGGCGATATTGACCGTCGGGCAGTTTTGGCGGCGAATATAATATCACTGAGACCATAGGTTTCAATATCACTTCAGCAACGCGAAAAGATCACTCCGACGAAGGCGGAATATCACTGAAATCTTTGCCAATTTTGCTATTTGTATTATGCCGGCTGAAATTAGTTGATTTTTTTCAAAAAACTCTTGACTTTTGAATTTCATTGTACTAAAATTATTTCATATTTGAATATCACAAAGAACGACTATGATGAAGACGGTTGGATTTTTTAGCCGCACAGAGAGTTGCCGGTTGGTGCGAGGCAATGGTGAAACTTTCCTTATGACCTATCACTTCTGAGTCGGAGGACCGAAAGCAACAGTGAGTAGACTCCTTCCGTATTGCTGCGTAAAAGCAAAGGGCTTGTTAGAGCTCGGTAAGTGACGGAATTTATTTTCCGTAATTTGAGTGGTACCGCGGGTTATTCAACTCGTCTCAAAGAATTTCTTTTGAGACGGGTTTTTTGTTTTATTCAAATTCGTAACCATTAACAAATCTGTCGGCACGAAAGGAGATAATAAAATGGATTACAGTTTGAAAGAGGTCGCAGGCAGAATCAAAGGTCTGCGCGAAGCAAAAGGCTACACACAGGAGGAGCTTGCAAAGCTTACCGGTGTGTCCACACAGGACTATCAGCTGCTGGAGGAAGGCGAAACAGACTTCAGCTTCACATTTATTTACAAATGTGCAAAGGCTTGCGGCGTTGAGGTTGTAGACCTGCTGGAAGGTACCAGCACAACCCTCAGTTCTTTCTCTATCACCAGAAAGGGCGAAGGTCTTAAGATTTTAAAGAAACACGGTGTTGTATATAATAACCTTGCACCTAAATTCAAAGATAAACTCGCAGAGCCTTTCCTTGTTAAATTCCCCTACATCCCCGAGGAGCAGAATGCACCCATTAAGCTCAGCTCCCACAAGGGTCAGGAGTTTGATGTAATCGTAAAAGGTTCGCTCAAAGTTCAGGTCGGTAATCACATAGATATCCTTAACGAAGGCGATTCTATTTTTTATAACAGTACAATCCCCCACGGTATGATTGCCGTAAGCGAGGGTGGCTGTGAATTCCACGCTGTTGTGCTCAATCCTCAGGACGGCAGTGTAAACGAGGTATACCCCGAGGTTCCCTATGTTGCACCTAAACTTGTAAGCAAAGAAGCACCTGCCGAGGCAGTTGCCGACAACTTCGTGGAGTCTGCTTATGACGAAAACGGTGTTTTCTCAGGCATCAACTTCAAGAACTCCGACAAATTCAACTTTGCATTTGACTGTGTTGACGCCGTTGCACAGAAGAACCCCGACAAACTGGCAATGATGTGGGTAGCAAACGACAAGACAGACCGCAAATTCACCTTCAGCGATATGAAGAAATACTCCGCAAAAACTGCAAACTATTTTGAGTCTCTCGGCATCAAAAAGGGCGACACAGTTATGCTGGTACTGAAGAGACACTATCAGTTCTGGTTCTGTATGCTCGCTCTTCACAAAATCGGCGCTATCGCAATTCCTGCCACAAATCAGCTTGTTGAGCACGATTTCAGTTACAGATACAAGGCCGCCAAAGTAAAAGCCATTGTTTGCACCGCCGACGGCGATGTGTCCAATGAAGCTGAAAAGGCTGCCGCAGAATTCCCCGATATGCTTAAAATTCTGGTAGGCGGCAATAAAGAAGGCTGGAACGATTTCAATGTAGAAATGGAGCGCTTCAGCACCCACTATTTCCGCAATGAGAACACCCCCTGCGGTGATGACCCCATGCTTATGCTCTTCACTTCAGGCACCACAGGCTATCCCCGTATCGCAACCCATTCCTATAAATACGCTCTGGGTCATTATCCCACCGCAAAGCATTGGCACAATGTAAACCCCAACGGTCTCCACTTCACCATTTCCGACACAGGCTGGGGTAAGGCTCTCTGGGGCAAGCTCTACGGCCAGTGGCTCTGTGAGGCTGCGATATTCACCTATGACTTCGACAGATTCCGTTCAGAGGATATCCTTCCTATGTTCAAGAAGTATGGCATCACCACCTTCTGCGCACCTCCCACAATGTATCGCTTCTTCATCAAAGAGGACCTGTCAAAATACGACCTCTCCTCCATCGAATATGCCACAACCGCAGGTGAGGCTCTCAACCCCGAGGTGTTCAATCAGTTCAAGAGGGCAACGGGTCTTACCATTATGGAAGGCTTCGGACAGACAGAAACCACCCTCTCCATCGCAAACTTCGTGGGTTCCACTCCCAGAATCGGTTCAATGGGCAAGCCCAGTCCCCTGTACGATGTTGTTATTCTTGACCCCGACGGAAACGTTTGCAGAACAGGTGATACAGGTGAAATCTGTATCCGCACAAAAGATAATGTTCCCTGCGGTCTCTTCATCGGTTATTATCTGGATGAGGAAAAAACACGCGAAGTATGGCACGACGGTTACTATCACACAGGCGACCAGGCAACCATGGACGAAGACGGATACCTCTGGTATGTGGGCAGAATCGATGACGTTATCAAGTCATCAGGCTACCGTATCGGACCCTTCGAAATCGAAAGCGTCATTATGGAACTGCCCTATGTTCTCGAGTGTGCAATTACTCCCGTACCCGACGAAGTCCGCGGTCAGATTGTAAAAGCCACCATCGTACTGGTTAAAGGACAGGAAGGCTCCGATGCACTTAAAAAGGAAATTCAGGAATACGTCAAGACCCACACCGCCCCCTACAAATATCCCAGAATTGTGGAGTTTGTGGATGAGCTTCCCAAGACTATCTCAGGTAAGGTAAGACGTGTGGAAATCCGCAAAAACGATTTGGAAAAATTAAACAAATAATTTGAAACAGGAGTCGGGATTCATATCCGCGGCTCCTGCTTTTTTTAATATCTTTACCTCAATTACATATCATTTATGGGTCAGAAAGCTTATCCTTGTATTTTATGGCTCCTCGTGTTATTATTTTCTAAGAGAGGTGTTGTTATGAAAAAAGGTATCTTCTCAATCCTCACAGCAGTCTTAATCCTTTGTCTTTCAGGTTGCATTGCCGAAGACATATCTTTGCTCTATACCGAAAGTGCTGTGAAAGACGGATTATCCATCGCAGTAAACCGAACAGCCGACTGCTGTTTTGTCGGAGAATACAAATGCCCTGATTACACCCAAAACTTTGAGATTACAATTCCCGATGATTATGAAGGCATCCCCATCACTCAACTAGGCGGCTACCGAGGCAGAGGCGTTCCCTCACCTTTTTTAATTTCTGTTACCGATATATATATGAACGCACCCGAAGGCAGTAATTTCAAAAGTGTTTACAGCGGAAATTTGGATGAGTACAATATTTCAGAAGAATATACCATCACAGACCTTCCCTTTGTTCTAAATTTAGGGAAAAATATAGAAACGATTAAATATGTAGTTTCCGACGAATACTATCCCCACTTAAACGACGACGGCACAATAACTTTTTACCACCCTGTTGTCAGCATAAATTGTTCTGTCGAAAATGAAAACTTTTATTCCGAAAATGGAAAACTCTACAGCAAAAAGACAAAAGAGCTGATTTCGGAATTTGACTACGCGCAGTAAATTTCTTCGTCAAATCATGCTGTATTCCCCATAAACAAATCAAAATCACACAAAAAAAGCCGTAACGCCGAAATTCTCGATGTTATGGCTTTTTATCTTTTTAACTTTCTCAGACAACTACTTTTGAGCCGTTGATAAGTTCCTCTATGATTTCGCCGTTCTGTGCATTGATTTTAAACTCAAAATCCGAACCGTCACATCTGAAACTTACCACATATATTTTCATACCATCTGCCTGTGTCTCTTCCACAGAGAGGTCCTCTGCCCCTGTTTCCGAAGCACCCGATTCGGTAAGGGCAATTCCCACGGCGGCGTCTGCACCTATGGTGCCGGGATAATTCCCGGTCGCATTCTGCGTTACTGCCGACGGGTCGGTTGCCGAAGTCTTCGACGACGAGCAAGCGCTCAACACAGCAGCTGACACAAGCATCATCACCATCAAAATCGCTGTAATTCTTCTAAACATAACAATCACCCTCTGAAACATTCATCAAAAAACAAATTTTATTCATATAATTATATCACTCTCATAAAAAATCTGTCAAATCAAATTGTGATGTATCCGCCTCAAAGCAATCTTTTGCGCAAATCTCAATGTCTGTATCAAATAACCAACCGCAGAAATTGCCGAAAACAAGCAGCATTCCCAATGCTACTCTTGACTTTATGGGAGTTTTGTGGTAACTTAAATGTGTTAAGGAATTGTTTCCTGAATTAATGTTAATTGATTGGAGAGATAACCATGGAAAGAATCCAGACTCTTGAGACCCGTAACATGTGCGAGAGCGCAAAGAACGGCGGTTGCGGCGAGTGCCAGACCTCCTGCCAGTCTGCTTGCAAGACAAGCTGCGGCGTTGCTAATCAGCAGTGTGAGAACGGCAACAAGTAAAAAAATTTAAGGAAAATGCCGCCTTCAAAGGGCGGCATTTTTTTCGTAGAAAGGATATTCCCCTATGGTACATCAATATAAACTAAACGGATACAACATCGTTCTGGATACCTGTTCAGGCTCCGTTCACGTAGTGGACGAGGTAGCATACGACATCATCGGGATGTACAAGAGCAAAGCTGAGGACGAAATCATAAGCGACCTGCTCTCAAAATATCAAGGCAGAGATGACGTTACCGAAGAGGAACTGAAACTCTGCATTGAAGACGTTAAAACCCTTGAAAAAGCAGGAAAACTCTACACCCCCGACACCTTCGCCCCTATGGCAACAAAATTCAAGGAGCGCTCAGGCAACGTTATCAAGGCGCTGTGTCTGCACGTTGCCCACACCTGCAACTTAAATTGTGCCTACTGCTTTGCAAGCCAGGGCAAATACCACGGCGAGCGTGCAGTTATGAGTTTCGAAGTAGGCAAACGTGCCCTTGATTTCCTTGTGGAGAATTCAGGCACAAGACACAACCTTGAGGTAGACTTCTTCGGCGGCGAGCCCCTGATGAACTGGGATGTTGTCAAAAAGCTGGTTGAGTATGCCCGAAGCATCGAGAAAGAAAAGGGCAAGAATTTCCGCTTTACACTCACCACCAACGGCGTACTTATCGATGACGAAGTAATTGAGTTCTCAAACCGCGAGATGAGCAACGTAGTTCTGAGTCTCGACGGCAGAAAAGAGATTCACGACCTGACCAGAGTTGACTTCAGCGGTCAGGGAAGCTACGACAAAATCGTTCCCAAATTCCAGAAATTTGTAGAGTCCCGCGGTGGCAAGGGTTACTATATGCGCGGAACCTTCACCCACGCAAACCCCGACTTCACCGAGGATGTTTTCCATATGGCAGATCTTGGCTTCACAGAGCTGAGTATGGAGCCTGTGGTGTCCGCTCCCGATGACCCTGCCGCACTCACTCCCGACGACCTTGAAATCGTCAAGGAGCAGTACGAAATTCTGGCAAAAGATATGATCAAACGTCGCGACGAAGGCAAGCCCATCACCTTCTATCACTATATGATAGACCTTACTGAAGGTCCCTGCGTATACAAGAGAATTTCAGGTTGCGGCTCTGGCACCGAGTATATGGCGGTTACTCCTTGGGGTGACCTCTATCCCTGCCACCAGTTTGTAGGCGAGGAAAAATTCTGTCTGGGCAACATTTTCGACGGTGTCACCAACGACGCTCTCCGCGAGGATTTCCGCGCTTGTAATGCGTATTCCAGACCCGAGTGCAAAGACTGCTGGGCAAAGCTTTACTGTTCAGGCGGTTGTGCCGCAAACGCATACCACGCAAGCGGTTCTATCCGCGGAATATACGAGCCCGGATGCGAACTTTTCCGCAAGAGAATTGAATGCGCAATTATGATTAAGGCTGACGAAGCC
Source organism: Ruminococcus sp. (assembly GCA_045654185.1). GTDB lineage: Bacteria > Bacillota > Clostridia > Oscillospirales > Acutalibacteraceae > Ruminococcoides. The sequence continues at coordinate 26,735 of JAZOMY010000002.1, read as the reverse complement.
CGAAAAAAGAGGATGCAGTAATATGCAGACACCCATCGCAGATTTTCTGAAAACTTACAGCGAAGAGAGTATAATCCGCCTGCATATGCCCGGTCACAAAGGGCAGAGTTTTCTTGGATGCGAAAAACTGGATATAACCGAGATAAAGGGCGCCGACTCACTGTATGAAGCCGATGGAATAATTGCAAAAAGCGAGAAAAATGCCTCCGAGCTTTTCTCCACCAAAGCAACATTCTATTCCACCGAAGGCTCCAGTCAATGCATCCGCGCTATGCTTTACCTTGCTCTGACAAGGGACTCCAACACATCCAAAACTATACTTGCCGCAAGAAATGTACACAAAGCCTTTGTATATGCCGCGGCTCTGCTGGATTTTGATGTAGAGTGGCTATTCCCCGACACGCCCACTCATTCCCTTTGCAGCTGCCCCATAAGTGCCGAACTTCTGGAGAAAACCCTCGGCAGTATGCAGGCTTCACCTGCGGCAGTATACATCACCAGTCCCGACTATCTGGGAAATATTGCTGATATAAAAGCTTTGTCGGAGATTTCTCACCGCTATGGCACCATTCTTCTGGTGGACAATGCCCATGGAGCATATCTGCATTTTCTGGAAAACCCGCAGCATCCCATGGACCTGGGTGCCGATTTATGCTGTGATTCTGCACACAAAACCCTGCCTGTACTCACAGGCGGCGCATATCTGCACATCGGCAAAAATACCCCACGGTGTTTCACAGATAATGCAAAGGAGGCTCTCGCCCTCTTCGGCTCCACCAGCCCCTCCTATCTCACACTGATGTCCCTTGACCTGTGCAACAGATATCTTCAGGAAGGTTACAGAGAACGGCTTTCCGAATACGGAAAAAAACTTTCATTCCTTAAACAGTCTCTTGAAAATAACGGCTGGGAAATCTGCGAAAGCGACCCCTTGAGAATTACCATAAAATCACCTTTCGGCACAAGCGGTACCGAACTTCTTCAGATGCTATCCGAAAAGGGTATTGAGTGCGAATACGCAGACCCTGACTATCTGGTGATGATGTTCACGCCGGAAAACAGTTGGGACGACTTCGCCAAAATCACCGATGCACTGGGAATAAATACCGCTTCGCACAAAGATACCTCCCCCCTCCCATTCCATCTGCCACAGCAGGCAATGTCTGTGAGAGAGGCGGTAATGAGCAAAAAAATCACAGTAAACACATCGGACAGCGTGGGAAGAATCTGTGCTTCCCCCACCGTCTCCTGCCCACCTGCAATACCTGTTGCAATTTCGGGAGAGATTATCAGCCGCGAGCTTACCGAGATATTCAGGCACTACGGCATCACAACCGTGGACGTAGTCAAAGAATAATCCGTATTCCAACGCACAGAGGAATTATATGGACAGACTGACCCTTGATGAACACATCAGAAACACCTACGGCATAACTGCGGATTATCCTTGGGAAGACACCAACGCAGTATATCGCCACAAAGATAGCAAAAAGTGGTTTGCACTTGTTATGGATATTCCGAAATCGAAACTCGGCATTCCCTGTGACGGGAAAGTTTCGGTAGTCAACCTCAAGTGTGACCCTCTGCTCTCAGGCTCATTTCTTGAAGAAGAAGGCATTCACCCCGCCTATCATATGAACAAGGCACACTGGATAACCCTTCGTCTGGACAAAAGTGTAGATGATGACAAGGTTAAATGGCTTCTGGACATAAGCCACAGCCTGACATCAAAGATGAGCAAACAAAAACTCCACTGACAACACTTCCCCGGATGTTGCTCAAAATTCCATAACTGTACTAATTAAAAAGCAACCCTGCAAGTTTCAAATTGCAAGGTTGCCTTTTTTATTTATCAAAAGATACGGGAGCTACCTCGCCGTTTGCAAATGCATCAGGGCCGGGGTCCGACATCGAAAAATACATACGTGCCGCCTTGGTTGTTCCGAAATCTCTGTTAGAGCCCGTATTCTGCACCTTGTTGAAGGCATCTCTGAACATCTGATTGTGGGCTTCTTCTCTGTTCAGCAGAAAATCAATGGTCTCGCGCACCTTTTTGTCATCAATCTGGCGATAGAGATATTCATACACCACCTTTGCACGCTGTTCGGAGGCGATATTACTCAAAAGGTCTGCACACAAATCCCCTGTGACTGTTACATAATCGCCTGTCCAAGAGTAGCCCGATGCGTTAATAAGACCGGGATTAAGCCCCAGAATCACGTGTGACTGAATCTCTCCCGAAGGAACCTTTTCGGCATCAACATCGTGACCGTTCAAAAGGTTGATAGTTTGTGCCACCATTTCCATATGGCCCAGTTCTTCGGCGGCAATATCCAGGAACAAGTCCTTGATTTCAGGGTCTTTGATTCTGAAACTCTGGGACATATACTGCATAGCTGCCTTAAGTTCGCCGTTGCCGCCCCCAAGCTGTTCCTGAAGCAGTGCCGCATACTGCGGATTGGGTCTTTCTACCGCTACGGGATGAAAAAGCATTTTCTCGTGTTTGAACATTTTGCTACCTCCAAGTATTTGCTGCTATATAATTTCCCTGTTTTTGCAAAAATATTCAAACGGCTACAAACACCTTAAAGCGGTATTCGGTTTGTCAAGATGATTAATAAAAAACTCCCCGATAAGTTGAGCCATTTTCATACCTCGGGAATATCTTTCTCAAACATATTGACAAATATCTATGTATCGTTTATAATAACGCATAGACAAACATCTATGTGAGGTGCAGAATGGAAACTTGTGAGAAAAACACCGCTTTGGTTTTCAAGGCTTTTTGTGATGAAAACCGCATTAAAATACTGGACATCTTATCCTCGGGGGAAAAGTGTGCCTGCAAACTTTTAGAGGCGTTAAGCGTTACTCAACCCACCCTTTCCCACCATATGAAAATTCTCTGTGATGCAGGAATTGTAACCGCCCGCAAAGACGGCAAATGGATGCATTACAGTATCTCTCACAAAGGGATAAATGTTGCACAGGCATACCTCGACACCCTCATAAAAACAGGAAAGGGAAATGAAAATGACTAAATCAGAAAAGGCTCTTGAACTTTTTGCCAATAATTTCAACTGTTCTCAGGCGGTTCTCACCGCTTTTGCTCCCGACTTCGGTCTTGACGAGGAACTCGCTCTCAAACTTGGCACCTCCTTTGGCGGCGGTGCGCGAAACGGTGAAATCTGCGGTGCAGTTTCTGGAGCACTCCTTGTGCTGGGGCTGAAGTATGGTCATCATATTTCCGAGGATAACCAGCAGAAGTCCCGCGCCTATGCCATTGCCGTGGACTACACCAACCGCTTCAAAGAGGCAAACCGCTCTATTGTCTGCCGTGATTTATTAGGATATGACCTGTCAATTCCCGAAGAAGCTGCGTGTATCAAGGAGAAATGCCTCTTTGCCGAGGTGTGTCCTGAAATGATTAAAAGCGCCGTGGAAATCCTGGAAGATACCCTGAAGGATTATCAGTAACAAGAAGGAGGAACCCCATGAATACAAACACAATAACTGCTCTGTGCCTTGCAGAAAAATCAAAAAATCCCGTTGAGATTTTGCTCAGGCTTGCAGAAAGCCTCAACTGCCCCATCCACAACCCCCTGCACCATATTCTTGTAGGCTCCGCTTTGCTGACAGCCTATAAGAACGCAGGCGGAAAAATTGACCTGGAAAAATCCCTTGAAGAACTTAAAAGTCGCGCAGAACAAGTGCCGGGCGGCGCCTGCGGATACTGGGGCGCCTGCGGCGCTGGTATCTCAAGCGGAATGTTCGTGTCAGTCGTCACAGGAAGCACCCCCCTCAAAAATGAGGAATGGAAACTTTCAAATCTTATGACCGCATCTTCCCTTGGTGCAATCGGCGAAGTAGGCGGTCCACGCTGCTGTAAGAGAAATTCATACCTCGCTATAACTCAGGCGGTGTGTTTTGCAAAAGAGCATCTTGGTGTAGAAATGGAGCTTCCAAAAATCAAGTGCATTCACTTCGGCGAAAACCAGCAATGTATAGGAACGAGGTGTCCTTTCCGATGAAAAAGAAAATTGCATTTATCTGCATCCACAACTCCTGCCGGAGCCAGATTGCCGAGGCTCTCGGAAAGCATTTGCGAAGTGAAGATTACGATTTTTACTCCGCAGGCACAGAAACAAAACCACAGATAAACCGCGATGCAGTCAGACTCATCAAGGAGCTTTACGGCATTGATATGGACAAAACCCAACACAGCAAACTCTTCCAGGATATCCCCACTCCCCACGTGGCAATTTCAATGGGTTGCGACGTTGGCTGTCCCTTTATAGGCAGAGACTTTGACGCAAACTGGGGCCTTGCCGACCCCACAGGCAAAAGCGACGACGAGTTCATCAAAATAATAAAGCAGATAGAAGAAAATATCAGAAATCTGAACTTCTGAATTGCAGTATAATATCCTAAAGGGGCGATACTATGATAAAACTAAAAGGATTGATTATTATGCTTATGATTTCGCTTTCATTGTTTGGAATAACCGCTTGCCAGAACGAGGTTGTCAATATAAATTCCGACAATAACACAACCACAACCGCCAACACTCTCGGTTATGAACAGATAACCCAAGTGAAGGCAAAAGAGATTATGGACAGCGGCGCCGAATATATCCTCATCGATGCTCGTACCCAAGAAGAATTTGCACAGGGTCACATTGAGGGAGCCGTTATGATACCCGAATACGAAATCCGTGACAGAGCCGAACAGGAGATACCCGAGAAAGACACCCTCATCCTTGTCTATTGCCGAAGCGGCAGACGAAGCAAAATCGCTTCTGAGGAGCTTGTAAATCTCGGCTATACCAATGTAAAAGAGTTCGGCGGCATCATCGACTGGCAATACGAAATAGTAAAATAAACTACTCACAACTGAGAAAAGGAGAATATTATGAACTTCAGAGAAATCGCAGAAAACAGACAGTCCTGCAGAGCGTATAACTCCGACAGAGCGGTAGAGCAGGAAAAACTTCAGGCTATTCTTGAGTCAGCAAGACTTTCACCCTCTGCCTGCAACGGTCAGCCCTATCATATTACAGTATGCAAAGGTGAGGTTGCTCAAAAAGTAGCAAAAGCTACCCAGGGAATGGGGATTAACAAATTTGCCCCTCAGGCACCCGTGATGCTGGTCATTTCAGAGAAACCTTATGTTAAAACCGCAGCTTTCGGTGCAAAGGTCAAACACAACGACTATCGTTCCATCGACATCGGAATCCTCTCCGCCTACATCACATGTGAGGCCACCGCACAGGGACTTTCCACTTGTATTCTGGGCTGGCTTGACGATGCAAAAATCCGAGGAATCTGCAACCTTGACGAAGCAGTACGATTAGTAATCACTCTCGGCTATCAGAAGGATGACGATAAACTCCGCGCAAAAAAGCGCAAAGATATGGACGAACTTGTAAGTTTTATCGGGTAAATCGAAAGTATGAACAATTACGATATTGAAGCCGCCAAGCGCTTCGGAAGCACCGAAGCTTACGCAGAATACAGCCGCAAAACCGCAGGCTGTTCAAAAGAAAAATATGAGCAGCTAATTGAGCAGCTCAATGCCATTTTCGCAAAGTTTGCAGAGTATAACGCTCAAGGCAATCCTGCCGACTCAGACAAAGTTCAGACAACCGTCACGGAGCTTCAAAACTTCATAACAAACAACTTCTACACTTGTACCGATGATATCCTAAAAAGCTTGGGTGTTATGTACATTGCCGATGAACGATTCAAAGAAAACATCGATAAACACGGTGAAGGAACAGCAGACTTCATCTCAAAAGCAATAAAGCGCTACTGTGAATAACCGAACAACGAAACACGCAAAAGAAAAAGCACTGAGGCGATGAAATCGCTTCAGTGCTTTTTGGTGGGAACAACAGGGCTCGAACCTGCGGCATCTTGCTCCCAAACGCATATATTGTCGTCTTATCTGGTGCTTTTCACTACATATAGTGGTTTTTAGTACGGTATATTATCCGTTTAACACTCTTTTCTCCGCTTAATCCATACACTCCAAACCCCACTGTGGAATACATGTGGTCGCAAAAACTCCCTGAGGTAATCGAGCATCTGAAAATGCTTTCCCCCAGGGAGTTCTTTTTCGCTTGTATGTTAGCTTAGATTTCGGAATTAGTCAATAACAAGTTTATTGGTTTTCTATAAAAAGAAGATGTTCATAATCTTTTATGTTAGGGCAAACAGATGAGAGTATCTCATAGTCATCTGTTGCCATTACTTCCCAACTTTTCTGCCATGCTTCTTCAAAATATTTTTTTGTGTCATGTAATATCATTATATCTCTCAATAACCCTAAATAGTTGCCTTCGCGTAACGTATGCTTTGTTGCATATAAAATCTTTTCGGAAATGATTTCATCAAGGTCTTTCAATTTTTTAATGCCAAATGCTGAAAGTTCATCTATGATTTCTTTATCATCACCATTGAGGCTTTTGTTAACTATATCATGGTCTTTGAATTTAATTGCAAGATATTCTATGAGCGAAGTAGAGTTTATATCTTCTTCTAAAATTCCTTTTTCAGTTTGGATTCGAATGTTTTCTGCATATGTATCAATGTCTTTGGCAATTTGATCAAATTCTCTATCTAATAATTCTAAGGTGCCAGATACCAAATAAAATCTTCTTTTGATTTCCCGAGGTAATTCGCCACGGAATTTATAGTTTCTATCGTGTTCTATTTCAGCCCAAGCATGTTGTAATAAAGTTCGAATTTGAATTTCGAAATGTATGCCTTTGTATTCTTGATATTCTGTTAGATTAGCACGCGGCCCATTAATTTTTGCAATATAATGAACAGAGCGATATCCAACTTGATCGTCTTTCATGACTTTGCTTTTGTCTACAGAGTTTTCTTTATCAATTTCAAATTCGTTTTCGATAACCGACTGTATGTTTTTAACATCGAGATTAGTATATCCTATGATGCGTATACCACATATATCAGTTATTTGAGAAATAGGGTCATCATACTTATCTTTATTACATTTTTCGATAAAACTGTCTTTTGTTTTTATTCTGTACTCTATGCTGTGAAAAGGAATATTGTTTGTAATTAACATTTTTTCTAAAAGTTTTGTAATCGTTTCACCACAGGAATTATATATGGAAAAATTATTATCATACCATCTTTTGCAAGTTTCTATGTCTTTCATACACTTTCCTCCTTTTTTGATACGAGTATATCTTTTTATAAATTATACTATAATTTATTGAAAATCTCAACCTGTCAAAATCTGCACCGCTGTAAACAAAGAAAAACAAAAAATAGTTTATAAAAAGCTTTTTGTTTGGGATATATCGCATACGATTTGTCGTAAATACTCATATAATGAAATTAACGATATATCGTAAAGAGGTTGATCCTATGACTATTAAAGAAGCTGTTGAAAAAAGAATTGTTGAGCTGTGTGCTGAGAAGGGCATAGCTATAAATGCATTAGCTAATATTTCAGGTGTTTCACCTTCAACTGTATATAGTATTCTCAATGAAAAAAGCCAGAATCCCGGAGTGTGTTCTATCAAGAAAATCTGTGACGGTTTGGAGATTAGCATAAGAGAATTCTTTGATAGCGACTTGTTTGATGATCTCGAACAGGAAGTTAAGTAAGAGGTGGATTATGCGTAATTTGAGATATTATTATGCGGCTGATATTAGTGATTTCTTAAAGCAGTCTACTGCTGAAATTCTTGGCGTAATTCACTCTAATGATATGTCTGCTGAGACAACTATTCAGCAGAGCAATACTTGGGAAACTGAAGTTGAAATACTCAAAGAACAGTTGAGTGTTTTAAGCGAAGGCAGAGTGATTTTTGAGTACACAATTCCTCGTAAGGGTAAGCGTGTAGATAATGTTGTTTTATATAAAAATATTGTGTTTCTGCTAGAGTTTAAGTGCGGTGATAGCGAATATCATAGCTATGCTTATGATCAGGTTTATGACTACGCACTTGATTTGAGAAACTTCCAAAAGGAAAGTCACGACAAACTTTTAGTGCCTATTATGATATCTACAAAGGCACAAACTATTGAGAACAAAATAGTGATTCACGACCGAATTATAGAGCCCTTAAAGTGTAACGCGGATAATATCGGGGAGACTATACTTTCTGTTGCAGAAAAGTATAGCGAGGCACCTTTTGATTACATACAGTGGGAGAATTCTGAGTATCTTCCCACACCTACAATTATCGAAGCAGCTCAGGCGATGTATGGCGGTCACAACGTTAAGGAAATCACCCGAAGTGACGCAGGCGCCGAAAACCTCTCTGTAACAACAGATGAGATTAACAAGATAATTGAGCATAGCAAAGCTAACAGTCGCAAATCTATTTGTTTTGTAACAGGTGTACCTGGCGCGGGTAAGACCCTTGTTGGTCTTAATATAGCAATTCAGCGTTCAAATGCTCATAAAGGTGAGCACGCTGTTTTCCTTTCAGGTAACTTCCCGTTGGTAACAGTGCTTCAGGAAGCTCTTGCGCGAGATAGTGTTCAGCGAGCAAAAGAGTTAGGACAAAAAGCAAACAAAAAAGATGCCTTACGAGAGACATCTTCCTTTATACAGATTATTCATAGATACCGTGATTCCTTTGTTGGTAACAATAATGTGCCTCCAGAGCGAGTTGCAATTTTTGATGAGGCACAAAGAGCTTGGACTCATGACATGATTAAGAATTTTATGTCAACTAAGAAGGGGATAGCAGACTTTGAATATAGCGAGCCTGAGTTTTTAATTAGTACAATGGATCGCCACAAGGATTGGGCTGTAGTTGTTTGTCTTGTAGGTGGCGGCCAGGAGATCAATACAGGTGAAGCAGGCTTACCTGAGTGGTTTGATTCCTTAAGAAAGTCTTTCCCCGATTGGGATGTATACGTTACACCTCAGCTTAATGATGATGAATATCGTCGGGAAAGAAGTTGGGATAGCATGATAGCTAATCTCAATGTGGTTGAGATTGAAAAGCTTCACTTAGCAACTTCCGTGCGTTCTTTTAGAACTCCCGATTTAGCAGCTTTTGTTAAGGCGGTTTTAGATGTGGATACCGCAGAAGCAAAACGCTTATGTCAGCAAATTAAGGACAAGTATCCCGTTGTGATTACAAGGGATATCAACAAAGCCAAAGCTTGGGTTAAAGATAAGAGCAGAGGCACCACAAGATACGGACTGCTTGCAAGTAGTGGTGGCCTTCGACTTAAGCCGGATGGCGTCTTTGTTAAGAATGAAATTTCTGTTGCAAACTGGTTCCTTAATGGCAAGGATGATGTCCGTTCAAGCTACGCTTTAGAGGATGTTGTAACTGAGTTTGATATTCAGGGTTTGGAAATCGACTATGCTGTTGTGGCATGGGATGCAAACCTTAGATTCGATGGAACCCAGTGGACATATCACACCTTCTCGGGCGACAAGTGGAAAAACTGTAGTAACGAGGAGAAGCGTTTGTATCTTAAAAACTCTTACCGAGTATTGCTAACTCGCGCTCGCCAGGGAATGGCTATCTTCGTTCCCAAGGGTAGTACAGATGACGCTACTCGTAACCCTGAGATTTATGATGGCATATACAATTATCTAAAAGATATAGGACTAGATGAAATCTGATTTTCTAAAGGAGTGTGCTATATGGATATTAACAGAGCTAAAGAAATAATCGAAGCATTAGCCGAAGGCATTGACCCTACAACAGGCGAAGTGCTACCGGACGATCATGTATGTAACAAAGGCGAGGTCGTGCGTGCTTTTTATGCTGTGATCGAAACTCTTGACAAAAAGCAAAAGAAAAACCTGCCTGAGAATGCAGGTAAACCTTGGACTGAGAAAGATGAATCTTTGCTTAAAGAGATGTACTCAAATGGAGCCTCTAAGTCGGATATTTGTCGTACTTTAAAACGCTCTGTTACCGGAGTAGCCGCCAGATTAGTTCGTTTAGGAATAATCGATAATCGTGACGTGTTTAGGGATAGAAGATAAGCATGAGTAATTTTGTTTTAGTAGAGTATAACGGTGTACCCTATCCGGAGGGATATAATGCAACAATCAAAGAGGTAGCAGCTCACTTTGATAAAACAGATATAGAAGAAGCTGATTGCTACTCTTTGCATACTGAGTATAGCTATGGCAAAAGAAAGTTAGATAGCGGGTTGCTCGAGGTGTTTCCAGAACTAAGAAACTCTCACAAAGATAATATTCCTCAGCTGTGGAGGTCAAAAGAGTGGGCACTTGAATTCGCGGAATTCATCATAGTGTTAACCAAGAATAAGGTAGCTCCAACGGTGATTGAGGTACATCCTCCCTTTAGCGATTACTGTACTTTGGATGAATTTGTAGAACGATATAACTGTTTTGAAAAGAGAATACACAGAGTGTATCCGGAAGCTATTATCGTACTCGAAAACAGAGCAGGAGCAGTATATAAAGGCGGAAAATTTATTGTTAGCAAAGCAAAAGAAATAGTTGCATTGTGTGAAGCGATAATTGCTAATAATGTCAACTTGGGAATAGTTTTAGATTTCCCACAGTTACTAACCGCAGAGAGCATCGATACGTTGAGGTTCAATGATGATAAATACTTTTCTGCAATAGATATGCTTTGTGAATACCGAGGTTTGATAAAGGGTATTCACATCTGGGGTAAAAAGAAAAGTCAGACAGGTAGATGGGTAGCTCACTCAGGAAATCTCGATACTTATTTTGGCTATAACCAAGATGTTAAAACTAAGTTTATTGAGGGCATTAGGAAAGTGTGTAATGATGGTACACCCCGATTCTTAGTTCCGGAAGTTAATTCAGGTGCTGAGGACTTAGCTTCTATAATCAATGATGTTATTTAGAGTAACAAGAAATCATTATAGAAAATGCTTGAAAAGAAAATCGTAAGAAATGAGTAGAACTATTATGCCTAATACAAGTTGGTCGAAACTTAATCATTTGCAAATAGGTCGTTATGCCGAGTATTACGCAAAGATGGAATTTGCGTCGTACGGATTTGAGGTATATACATCTGAGGTTGATGATCATGGTGTAGACTTTGTTGCTAAATTACCTGGAGAGAACAAGTTTTACGAGGTGCAAGTTAAGTCAATACGCGATTACGGATATGTGTTTATATCAAAATCAAAAATGCCTAAACTTTCTGAAGATAGACTTGTTTGTTATCTACATTTTATAGATGGAAAACTCCCAGATGTTTTTGTAATCCCCGCCAAAGCATGGGAAAAACCTAACGCAGTTTTGGTTGATAGAAAATATGATAAACCAGGACAAAAGAGCAACCCTGAATGGGGTATTAACATTTCTAGAAAAAATTATGACCTTATATCAAAATATAATGCCGATAATTGGTTGCGAGAAAAGGTAATGAATAATGATTAATCAAATAATACATGATCCCATATTTCTTTCAGGAAAGTCGGAAATGGCAACAAAAAGAAGATTTGTGTATTAGAGAGGTATAAAAATGAATATTCTCTTTTTAGGAAATGGTTATGACTTAAAATATAAATTGCCAACATCATATCGTAATTTTTTGCTGACGGTAGATTTTTTACTAAAGCATAGCCTTGACAGCATTAATGACATTGGTGATGTTTTCGGAAATCCGGAGCTATACAATTCAGATGATTTTATAAAAGACAGCTACGAAAATTACAAAACTACCTATGATGGTATAGTTTTGGAAAGAGATACATTACAAAAGATAGTTGATAAAACTAAAAATAATATTTGGTTTATATATTTAATCAAATCTTTTAATAAAGATGTTGGCTGGATTGACTTTGAAAAAGAAATAGCATTTGTTGTTAATTGCTTTCAGGTGTTCTTTGAAAATACAAAAGTAGTTTTTCACGCAAGTAAGGTTTGTAAAGAAGATAGTATTAAATACATCATTATGGAAGTGTTTAACTTCTTTGTTGAGGATAAATCAAACTCACTTGCACCTGGTTATAGGAGGGTAAAACAAGAATATACTGTTGAACACCCATTAACGTCGGGCAATTATGTAATTAACAAAGAAAAAATAATTAAGTATTTATATGGGCAACTTAATGAGTTTACGGATGCCTTGAAAATTTATTTAAGGAGCTTTATTGATACTACAACTAATGTATTGTTTAAAGAGAATAAGATATCACGTTTGCCCATTACAGAGAATAACGATATAGTCGTTACCTTTAATTATACCAATACATACGAGTTGTTTTATCCTGAAACACAAGTTTTTCATATCCATGGTAATGTAAATAAGAAAATAATATTAGGTGTCAATTCGGACGAAAATGATGTTGAAGAAACGGTAGATACATCTTTTGTTGAGTTCAAGAAATATTACCAGCGTACATTTTATGGAACAGACATCCCTTATTTGAGATGGTTACGAGATATGTTAGATGGCGGTATCGATAGTAGTGATATACAACTGCTTGTGATGGGACACTCACTAGATGTTACGGACAGAGAATATATTTACGAGCTGTTTGGAGTATCTTCAAAAATTACAATTTTATATCATAATGATGATGCTAAAGCGCAATATATTAAAAATCTTATTAATATTTTTGGTGGAGAGGAATTTGAACGAATTAGAGACGAGCAACAATTAGAATTTTTAAATATTGATTCGGATTTAACTGAGTTTTGTGAGGAGAGAAAAGGGAACACAACTGAAGAATATAACAACTTGCTGATGACTTATTTATAACAAGACAGCACGATCTTTATATCAAAAGTTTAGGCTCTTTTTTCTGTAGATGTTTATTTTGCTGTTTATTTGGAGTAAATCGAATTTTATAAATAATAAAGAAGCTGTATCCTAAAGTTAGGGTGCAGCTATTTGCTATATAACTTTACGAACTTTTGTATTGTGCACCTGAATAAGTCCGGTTTATGGGACAGGCTATGTGGTTTAATATAGACGTAGGACAATATAGCTTTGAAAGGAGGGTGCTAAAATGATTAATCTCCGTTTATGGTTGTTATATATTTTGTTAAAAGTATACAGAAATTTGATGAAATGTGTAGAAATAGATGCTGATATGTGATAAGATTTATCTATATACAAATGATACGTGATAGAAACACACATTAGTGATATGAGGGGGATTTGCATATGAAGTTTGAGCGAGAATCCGAATTGGTTACATATATTATCCTTAACGACATTAAGTTTTTAGGTCAAATACATATGACTGACGAAGAGTATCAAGATTTACTTCAAGTTGCTAGAACAAGAGTCGACCGCATATATATGCAGGTATCGCCTCGGACAGATCTCTATATTTCTTTAGCTTTAGTCCAAATTGCAATCCGTTGTTATCAAGATGGCAGATATTGGCCGTGTTTAAGAGATGAGTTAGGCATTTGTCTAAGCGGCGCCAAACAAAGCTATATTGGAAGAGTTTTTCTAAAAACTTTATCTGAATACAATTTATTTGTGTTGCCGTCTGAAAGGGATGATGCTGAAGAATATGTAGAAAACATCAAAGCCCATGCTTTTGTTACAAACCACTATATGGATGGATTCTTTGATTTTTCCTATGACTACTATGAAACTAATCTTTTTAGGCAAATAGATGAAGATAATGTATCTGACGATATTTCCGCACTTTCAGCGTTTATGAAGTATAGTTTGGATAGCGATAAAAACGTTATCACATCAGATGAAAGTGACATTAATAAAGCGTCCAAAACATATCGTTTGTTAAAATCAACTCGTAGAGTTTTTGCTTGGAGCAATATTGACAATCTGGTGTCTATGTACTTACCGGTTTTGAAAATGATTGATAATTACTACTTTCGGGATGTTATTCCTGATGCGAGTGCGGGACGTTTAGAGTCAGGTTTTGTTGATTGGTGTAACAAGAAGCAATATGAGGAGGAAAACGCAAATTCTCGCGAAAGACTTAGAAAACTACATTCAAACAGACCATACATCTATGTTAACGAAAACGACGAATCAGCATATATAGTCATTCCACCACAAAAATTTAGATATGACGATTGTAATGGTAGAGTTAAGGTTCAGATTACATACAATGGAAAAACAGAGACGTATGAAATCGGTGTATACAAATCTTTTGGTGTGTATTTAACAGAAGAAGAACGAATTCCCATTGATGATATCTTTGGCAAATATGATATCACTCTTAAGTCAGATATTACTAAAGAGTACCGTATCAAAGCAAGCAATTACAGAGTTTTTAATAAGTATTGGGAGTCAAGAGAAAAATTCAGAAAAAACACTAATGTTTTATTAGTAAAACACGGTGTTTCTGTTGTTTGGCAGAATCCCAACGATGTGGTTGATAGCTATGAAGGTTACAGAAAATGGCAATATTATTTAGCAGAGATTAATGAAAAATCTGTTTGCACTATTGGCGGAAATCCGGTTTCGATGTCAGGTGAATTTGCGATATATCCGGTTTACGAAAAGTTGCTTGATAGGTTTAAAATAGTTGACTCAAAGGGTAAACGTATTATCGCATCCAAAACACATCCGTCTGTATCTTTTACAGTAGAAAAAAATAAAGTTGCCGGTACTGCTATCATTATTAACGGAGAAAGGTTTAGTTTGAAATCTATTGAATCAAAGGCTTGTTTTGATTGGCCAGAGGATACATCTAAACTTGCAGTAACGCTTATATTAAACGAATTTTTACCACATAACGATGGCCGATACACAGTTTATATAGACGTACCGGGTATTAGCGCAAAAGTGTTATGTGATTACTTCCTTTTGCGTAACTTCTATTGTCACTTAGATAAAACCAGGTATATATATGATAAAAAAGCAATAATGACAGTTTCGTCAAGAAAGTTTAAAGTTGTTAGTAGAGATGAAAACTGTGTTATCCTTGCTACTAAGCCAACCAAAGAGCGATTTTCAATAATATTGACACCACAGACCAAGGATGTTAATTTATCTTTAATTACAGACGAAGAGGAATATAGATTAATCGTAGATATTGATGTTTTCAAATACGGATTCGATCCGGAACATATGAAGATACACAATAAATATATTTGGTATTCTGACGTCGGAAATATATTGTATATATATATGCCAAACTCCAAATCGGTTAGTGTTTCTGCAAAAAATATCAATATTAAATCTGTCAATGGGGAACTGATAGACGACTATCTATATAGAGTAGATATAACCGAAATAGCTAATTCCATTCGTACAGAAGTTGAAGCTGAAGAACATAAGCTTCGGGTATTAATCGAGAGAAATGACTATAGTTTACAGTGGATTGATTTGCCTGTAATTAGAAGAAAATCCAAAATCATACCTTATTTCGTTTTGCATAAAATAGACGAAATTCCGGTGTTGTCGTTAAGGATATGGGGAAAAGCTGACTTGTTCATCGATGTCTATGATTTTGAAACACAAGAAAAAGTAATTGAACGCAAGCGGATAGCTTCCGGAGACAATTTTTTACCTGAGTTAGAGCGTGACAAACTATATGATATTTATCCCTATATGGAAGAAAATGATGAGTTTGGTTTTGATGTTGTAAAAACAGATTTGCATTCCATTAAGAAAACCGGAGTTGTTGATATGAATAATCTCGAGGGTTGTAGGGTACACATATCCGGAGTTGTTCATAACGAAGCTGTTTTGAAAATGCAAAACGGAGATCATTATTTTGTAAAGTTCACTCGAAAACTTAGCGAGAATAATTATCAGGGAGTTTTATTTGTTCGCAAACGATATCCAGAACCCATAACAAGAGGGATTTGCTATGTAAAGATGGTAATTGCTGTTTATGAGAATACGATGAATATGTATATATCTAGATATTTGCAGGATAAAGATGAGTGTGTAAACCTATATTATAACAAGTATGAGCAGAGGTTGTCTTTATCTAGTGCGGAATATATTGATGGTTATCGAAAAAAACCAAACATAGAATTAGATGCGGACAATACTACGTTCCGAATTGATAAAGATAAAATAAGGAGGCAGTAAAATGTTATTTAGACCTTCAGAGAGTTCAAAACGAATAGTTGACTTTTACAGACGCTATCTGTTAACAACATTTTCGACAGGAATGCCTGTTTACGATGAACAATTCAAGAAAGCACTTGAAGAGGATTCCGCTATTTCTGTGGGTCCTTACATCAGTATGTCAGATCCGTATGAGAAAGGAAAAACTCTGTTTGACCTAGCGCAAGAGGGTATAGTTTCTAATGAGATTCTTAAACTAAGTGCATTTAAACCAAACCGCTCCCTTTATAGGCATCAAGAAGAAGCGATAAGACAAGCGGTAAATGGAGAAAATCTTATTGTAACAACAGGTACTGGCTCTGGTAAAACAGAATCGTTTCTTATACCTGTAATTAATCAACTGCTAAAAGAAAAAGAAGCCGGAACACTAGGGCCGGGAGTTCGCACTTTGATTATTTATCCGATGAATGCTCTTGTCAATGACCAGGTAAGAAGGATTCGAACCATATTGAAAGATATGGATGGTGAGTCTGCTATTACTTTTGGTAGGTTTACAGGTGAAACACCAGAGAAGTATGTGGATGCCAAGAAAAAGTATGAGGAAGTAGAAGACACACAAAACTTTCCCCTTAAGGAAAACGAACTCATTTGTAGAGAGCAAATGAGAATTAATCCACCCAATATTTTGATTACTAACTATGCGATGCTGGAATATATGTTGCTCAGACCGGGTGATAATATTATTTTCAGCGACGAGAATGCCAGAAAGTGGCAGTACATTGTATTCGACGAAGCGCATTCTTATAACGGAGCAAAAGGCATAGAAGTTGCCTCTCTTGTGCGCAGAATTAAAGCTATGTTAATGCGCGAGGACATAAAGTTTATATTGACAAGCGCTACTTTAGGTGACGAAAATTCAACTAATGAAGTACTTCGTTTCGGTGAACTTCTTTGTGGAACAAAGTTTAAGCCGAATTCTATCATAAGATCACATACTGTAGAAGCAAAACCTCAACACGAAGTACTAGAACTGAATTTTTCTGTTTATGGAGAGCTTGCAGCAAAAATCAGAAATAACGTATCGGATGATGAGGTACTAAAATACTTAGCAGATAACAACCTAATTCAGGATGTTAAGGATGTGAGCGAAGCCTTATTTGATTTGATTTTGCACGATCGGTTTTATTACAAGGTTCGAAAGGTTTTGTATAAGCAAATAAAAACTCTCAAAGCGGTGTCCTCTCAACTAGGAGTTAGCGAACAAGACTTCACTGATTTTATCGCTGTTGCATCTAACGCGGTTAAGAACGGCGAAAGATTGTTTGAAGCTAAATACCACATGTTTATTCGTGGTATCGAAGGTGTTTATGTAACACTTAAACCATCAAACAAACTATTTATCCACCCACAAGAAGTGTATAAGGAAAACCGATTTGATCCCGGTGATATCGGATATAAAGTGTTTGAAATATCTTTTTGTAGTAATTGTAATGCTTTATATATAACCGGGGAGATAGATAATAGCAACCACTTAGTGCAGCGTTCAAAAATAAATGATGATTATGAGCCAGATGTCTTCCTGATACAAGGCGGTTATGACGAAGACGACGAAGATACGGAGGATGATAAAATATACTATCTTTGCTCTAAGTGCGGTGCAATTGAAAGAGCATCTGCAACTGGTGGTTTACAGTGTGGACACTCTAAAGAAAATTTCAACAAGTTGATAAAAGTGAAAGAAGCAGGAAAAGCACTTCATACTTGCCCTTGCTGCCATAGCTTTAATAGCCAAAGAAGTATTTTGCGCCCTTACTATCTTGGCTCAGAAGCGGCTACAGCTGTTATTGCAACAGCACTTTATAATGAACTGCCTTCGGTAGAACATCACAGACGTGTTGTGCATTATAAGGACGAGTTTTTTGGCGAAGAAGGATACAAAGTATATGATGACATAAAAAA
The DNA here is from genome assembly GCA_045654185.1 of Ruminococcus sp. GTDB lineage: Bacteria > Bacillota > Clostridia > Oscillospirales > Acutalibacteraceae > Ruminococcoides. The sequence continues at coordinate 8,800 of JAZOMY010000002.1, read as the reverse complement.
GTTGACAAAACAATTCATCGCGTTTTCTGATAGCAGACAAGCTGCTGCTTTCTATGCAACTTATCTTGATAGCACCTATCGAAGCGGACTTATAAAACGTATTATGTATCAGCTGACTGTTGATAAAAAGGATGAATTTAAGTCTGGAATTAGTTTCAACAACTTTGTTGTTATGCTTGCGGGTGAGTTTCGTCGCTATGATATGTTATCGGATCTTTCTGACGATGAACGGGAAAAAGAGGCGGCTGTGTGCGTTTTACAGGAAATGTCTAATCAAAAAGCAAAAAACTCATTGCTTAGACATGGTGTTTTACGTTTTGATTTAAACGTTGAGATGCCATCCCCCAAAAATATAGATTTGTCTAGTGCTGAAATGACCGATGCATTGAAAGTTTTATGTAATGCTATGTTAAAAGATGTAGCTGTCGATTTGAAATGGAGTCTTTCACAATCTGATGCTGAAAAGATTGCGTTTTCCGGTAAGTTAGACGGTTACAACAAATCTTCAAAAAAAGCACAGAAGGGTTGGAGCCCGGAACCGGGAAAAACAAACAAGCGCCTAAAATATCTTACAAAAATAATAGGCACAGATGAAGCTGTTGCTCGAAAACTTTTAGATGTTTTATGGGACTATATGGAACGAAACGACATTATTGTTAGAAGAGGCAGTTCTTACTATCTTAACCCTAAATATATTGTGCTTAAATTAGTAGATGAACTATTTGTTTGTAATGAATGTGGCAGTATCTCTCAGTATTCCGTTAAAGGTGTTTGCGAAAAATCAACATGCTCTGGTCAACTCGAAAAGTTTGATTACAAAAAAGGATTGGAAGATGACCACTATCACAAGATAATAACAGAGCTTGAGATAACTCCTTTGGTGGTTAAGGAGCACACAGCACAGTTGTCAAATGAACACGCTTATGATTATCAAAAACGCTTTGTTGACAAAGAAATTAATGTGCTTAGCTGTTCTACAACGTTTGAAATGGGTGTTGACGTTGGTTCGCTAGAGACAGTGTTTATGAGAAATATGCCCCCCTCTCCAGCTAATTATGCTCAGAGAGCCGGTCGTGCAGGCAGAAGTTTCAACTCTGCAGCGTATGCACTTACATTTTGTCCAAATAGCTCTCATGATTTGAACTATTTTAAAGACCCGGTAACAATGATAGAGGGTGTTATCAGACCTCCTTTCTTTAATATTAGTAACGAAAAGGTCTTACGCAGACACATATATGCTTCTGCTTTTTCGCATTTTTGGAAAGTATACCCGCACATGTATCAACACACTATTGGCGAGTTCTTTGAAATAAACGGATTTAAGGAATTTAGGGTTTACCTAGAGCAAAAACCTGCAGCACTAAAAGAGTATTTGAAAAAGGTTATCCCGCAGGATAGTTTGGATTATCCGTCAATAGAAACTTTTGCGTGGGTTGAGGATCTGTTTGGTGAAAATGGAATATGTTCTATAGTCGAAAATCGTTACAGAGACGATATTCAGGCTCTTAATAAAGCAAAGGCAGATTTGTTAGAAACCGATACGGTTGGTGTCGATAGAATAACAAGGTCTATCAACACAATTAAAAGACAGAGGGTTATAGACTTTTTAGCAAAGAACAACATACTACCTAGATATGGGTTCCCTATTGATTCGGTAGAACTGCAAGATGCATCTTACAGTTCATCGTCATTATCCTCTTCTCTAAGACTTAGTCGCGATTTGTTTTCGGCTATTTCAGAATACGCACCGGGTTCCGAGGTGGTTGCTGATGGTCGTCTTATCAGAAGTCGCTATGTTAAGAGGCTTCCATCATACGAATGGCCAAAATTCAACTATATCAAATGTCCCAAATGCCAAACTCTGAACAGGGGAATGTCTGATATTCAGCCAATCAAAAAGTGCAAGCAATGTGGCGAAGAACTTAACGGACGCCATAGGCAGTACATAATTCCGAAATTTGGTTTTGTTATGGAAAACTCCGCTCCAAGAGAAGTGGGGTTAGATAAACCAGAACGCACTTATAAGGGCGAAATTTCATATATAGGTGACGAAAGTCGAATTAAATATTTCGAGTATACTGTATGTGACAAAACAATTCATTTAGGAACAAGCCGTATGGACTCCCTTGCTGTATTGAATACCTCGCCATTTTATATTTGTGATACTTGCGGCTATGGAGAATTATCGAAAGAATCCGCTTCAGCTGTAATTGAAAAAAAGCATTACCCGCCAACACAAACTAAAAAACATTGCACTAACTCTAGACTAAATAGATATGCTCTTGGTCACGAAATATATACCGATGTTGTTCTGTTAAAGTTTTTAGACTTTAACGTGGTGGATGTTAACGTCGCTTGGACAATACTGTATTCCATCATGGAAGGACTAAGTAAAACTATCAATGTAGAACGCAACGAATTGTCAGGTTGTTTGCATTGGTATCATAATGAAAATTATGGCTGTGGCAATTTCTGCTTCGTCATATTTGATAACACTCCGGGCGGTGCAGGATATGTCAGACGATTAGGTGAAACCGACATCCTTACTCAAGCCTTGAAAGAGGGCTATAGGATAGTTAGTGAGTGTAGTTGTGGCGGAGATGAAGCTGATACAGTGTGCTATAGTTGTTTGTGTAATTATTACAATCAAAAACAGCACGATGTTATGAAGCGTAAATATGCCATTGATTTTTACAAGCTGTTCTCAGATTCCTATACTCAGGAATGGACTTGTACAAAGAACGAAACTCCTATTGAAACTACAAGTAATATTGATAACGATATAAGGTATGTTGATGTTAGTATTTCCAATCACGGACAATATCAGGAACAAAACAGTTTCGAGGAGATTTGGGATAATATTTTAGAGGATTGCCAAACTGATGCAGATTTTGATTGCGTTTCAAAACTTAAGGAATTATCCGTTGGAGTGTCATTAGATAAACCTCTTTATAGTGCAAGTGTAAAAATCGGAGAAATTGATAAAGTAATTTCAGTAGATGAGTTGTGGTCGGATAAAAAGGTAATGTTGTTTTTAGAAGAAAACGAAGAAGATTATCGCATAGCTAAACAAACCGACTGGAGCTGCTATTGTACATCAGATGCTTTTTGCTGCGAAGAACTCATCGATAGAATTAGGAGGTAAGTTATGGCTATAATGTATCCCGATAAACCTAAAGAATTTAGCGAGGCTAGTTTTGAAGGTGATATGTTTGACGCGTTATCAAAATTACCTGACAGCTACTATGTTTTCCACTCTCTTTCAATTGTTACACAACAGGATGGTGTAGTTTATGAAAGCGAAACTGACTTTGTTGTTTTTCATCCCGAGAAAGGTGTGCTTTGCATCGAGGCAAAAGCCGGAGAGGTTAATTATTCTAATGGTGCGTGGAGATATCGTGATGGCAAGCCAATGAGTCACGACGGCCCCTATATGCAGGCAAGCCGTAACAAATGGAAACTGTACAATTACTGTAAGGATAACGGACTAGAGTATATCGTTTCAAAGTGTAAATTCTTACATGCTGTTTGGTTTCCATTTTTAGATAGAAATGCACTAAGCAGAATCAATATGCCTCCGGAAGCTGATCATAGCATTACTTTAACAAAGGAATCGATCGACAACATAGAGGCTGATATCTCTAAGATATTTAGTCTCGAAGTTCCGAATCACATCAAAACCTCACTTCTAGCAAACGACACAAAAGCAATTATCAATCGTGTATTAGCACCAACTTTTAACTTGGTTTCAATTGCACAAATACAATATGACAGAACAGTTTTAGTATTTAAGAATATGCTCAAGGAACAACTTACCTTGTTAAACTATTTAGAAGAGCAAAAAACTGCTGTCATCAACGGTATGGCTGGAACCGGAAAAACTGTTATGGCGATTGAAAAAGCGCGTAGACTTGCTTCAAAGGGTGAGCGGGTGCTGTTCTTGTGCTACAATCGTTTTCTAAAAGAACATCTGCAAAACTGCTACTTCGATGAAAACATTGCTTATTACACTATTGATGGGTTTGCGTGTTCGTTGTGCAATACTATCGAACCCAACTACCCTTTGCTAAAGGGAACTCTAGAGGAAATGTATTTATCTCAAAACTTCCCGTTTAGGCATGTTATTATTGATGAGGGTCAGGATTTTGGAAAGCTCGAAATAGAGAATAATGATATTGTTGAATTGCTAAAATGCAATGTCAATGATAGCGATATCAGCGGAGGAACGTTCTATTTATTCTACGATAAAAATCAGATGATTCAGGCAGATAGACTTCCGCAATATATCCGGGAAGCCGATTGCAAATTAACATTGTATAGGAATTGCAGAAACACAGAGAACATTGCAAGAACAACTATGCGTTTACTTGGAATTGACAGAACCCCAGCATTGTTTGAAGGCGCTACAAAGGGTGTTAATCCAGAACTGTATGTTGTCTCCGATGAAGAAACAGCTGTTAATGCAATCGATAAAATTATAGAAGAAAACACCAGTTATGGAGTCGAAAATATCAAAATTTTAACTTGCAAAACAGAAGCACAGAGTATCTTATCCTCTGTATGTGACGATGGATATTACACACATAATAACAATAGAGTATCCTTTACAACGTGCAGAAAATTTAAGGGATTAGAATCGGACATTGTTATTGTTGTGGATGTAAACAGAGAATTCTTGGAAGGCGGTGGAGAAAAAATACTGTATGTAGGCTCCTCTAGAGCAAGGCATAAATTATATCTTATATGCGATATCAGCAGTGAAGATATAGTTGGCCACTTGCAGCTATTAGGAATAAAACCATCAAATAATCCCTACAAAAAGCTTGCGGTTTCATACAACGCAAGGTATAAAGAAGTATAACAAAAGAGGACTTTCCTAAAACGGAGAGTCCTCTTTTGATGTGCTGTAGTGTAGGTTGGATTTGATGTTGTGAGCGAAGCGATTGTATCACGTCAGTGGTCTTTGATGGGAACAACAGGGCTCGAACATGTGCCTCTCTGCTTGTAAGGTAGATGTGCCCAATTACAGGTGTATTCGCGATAATATGGATTGACTTTTGTAATAATCTCTGGACTTGTGAAACACTTTGTGGTATATGTTTGTACTGCGAAGGAGGTGCTGGTATGGCACGAAGAGCAGTACAAAATGTAAACGTAAAAGTAAATGAAATCGAAAAGAGCGGCTTTGCACCAGTTGTCGGTGCAGAGTCGCTCTTGTGTTATGGGGAGGTGATTATATGACTATACTTGAAGATTTATGGTATGGCAACATAAGACCGACAGAGCGGTCGATACAAAGAGGTGGTAGGCTTGACAATCTGATGAAACTCTTGTGTCAGAATGAAGATGACCTTATGTCAGAACTTACGGAGAAACAAAAGGAAAGTTTCGATAAATTCAAGGATTGTCAGACAGAGATAACGGACTACCTTGAAACTGAAGCTTTCGCATCAGGATTTACCATAGCGGTGAAGATGATATTTGAAGTTATAAAAACGATAGACATTTAAGAGGCTTAAAATAACAAAAAGAAATTCGATTTCGACAATATATTGAAATATTCTAGTGTATATATTATAATTCTTTATGTAACATATTCGAATCGAGGCGAATTTCTTGTTTAGTAAAAATACAATAAAACAGACGATTATTGTAATAGTTTTGTCTGCGATCCCTGCGTTTTTGTCATATGCTGCAAATTCATCGTTGATTTTTGATAAGCTTATAGAAGTTGGAGTTATCGGAGAGTTTTTAGATGTTCCACTTATACAAGACTATTGTTTATGGATTGGAATAGCGATCTCTGCATTTGGCTTGTCTTTGAATTTATTAATTACGAAGATCAAACACGAACAAATACTAGAACAGAGAAATTCACTAATAAAAATGAATAAGGATTTTTTAGCTAGTTCATTAGGTAGACGTTTTTTGTCAGATACATCCGCTTTTGATATTAGAATTTTTATTCCCAAACATTTTGTATGGTATAGAATCTGTGATACTTTGCATTTCAATAAAGTAAAGAAAAAGTTTGTTATAAAAAATATTGACTTGATTGCTGAGCAGGGTGCAACTAAAAACTTACAATTCGAGGTAGAACCTAACCAAGAAGGTTTGGTTGGACTTTGTTACAAAAACAAAGCATTGGTTTATGATGATGATTTAGAACACACTAATGTCGCCAATTATAAATTAGGTCAGCATCAAATAGCAAGAACATCAAAACTGAAATGGAGTATTTGTTGTCCAGTGTGTGATGGAAACGATAATGTGGTCGCAATTATTGCTTTGGATGGCAAAACGAAAATTACAATTGATAAAAGCAATGAAACTGCACTTGCTGAAGAAATTGTTGTGTTTTCTCGAATGCTTTATGATTCTGTACCACAATTGTTTAGAAGGTGATTGTATGATTAAAGTAATTATGAAGCGCATCCCTAAAAAAATCAATCATAAGGTTCAACACAAAGTTATGAGGAATTGGTCAACAACCATAGTAGAAATACATTCATCAGGTACAAATATTCGTATTATAGATGCTAAAGAAATATCGGCCCCCCCTCATTTAATTACAAATAAAACATAGTTTGTATGTTGTAACTATTCCATTGATTATAAACTTTATTGAAATAGTTAATGACAAGTGTAAATGATTTTGGCAATATACATAGTATCTTGTTTCAAAAACAATACGAATAGTAGCATTTATTGCAACATTGGAAATATTAACCGGTAAAAAACCAAGAAAAGCACTGAGGTGATGAAATCACTTCAGTGCTTTTTGGTGGGAACAACAGGGCTCGAACCTGTGACCCTCTGCTTGTAAGGCAGATGCTCTCCCAGCTGAGCTATGCTCCCATTTATGAGGCAGAAAACGTGATGTTTACTGCCTTTTTTGGTCGGGGCGACAGGACTTGAACCTGCGGCATCCTGCTCCCAAAGCAGGCGCGCTACCAAACTGCGCCACGCCCCGATGAAATATTGCTGCACACAGAACAACCAAACGATACACATCATTTATTAACTGCAGCCTTGTAATTATACCCAAAACCGCTGTTATTGTCAACTCTTAAAAGCGCCATAATGCAGGGTACTGTTATTTAAATTCTTCTCCTTTTTATACAACTTATTGTTTTTCTTTCAACATCTGCCTCTTCTCCACCGACACGGTTTTTTAACAATTATTTGTATTGATTAAGCCTGCCTTTACTGTTATAATAAAATTGGTAAGTATTGTTTCCCAACAAATCATATGTAAAAGAGGTATGTTGCTATGAAAGCCTACATAAAAACCACATCACTTATACTGGCGTTACTGACTTTGTTTTCCTGTGCATCTATGCTGAATATTTTTGCTGAAACTTATCTTGTGGAAAACAATTTCAAATTCACCCGCGGAACTGATAACCATATCACCGTACACGGATATGTTGGCAACGAGAAGGTAATAACTATCCCATCAAAATTTGTGGGATATTCTCCGCAAAGCATTGCCGACTACGCATTCCTCGAACAAACCAACCTTAAAAGCATCACAATACCTGCCACTATAAAAAACATCGGCACAGGTGCCTTCTATGGCTGTACCTCCCTTGAGAGCATAACACTTCCCGTAAACGCCACAAATCTTGGCAACTATCTTTTTTACGGATGTTCTTCTCTGAAAAATGTTACTCTTAACACCGTCACAAGCAACATTCCTATCTTTTGCTTCAGCAGATGTAGTTCTCTTGAGTCTGTATCCCTGCCTGAAACCACAAAAGCTATCGGCGACTACGCCTTCAGCTACTGCAATTCCCTTGAGCGCGTTTATGTCCCCAGATTTGTCAACTATATAAGCGACACCGCTTTTGCTGAATCACCTCATGTTGCTATCTACGGATATCTCAATACATATGCCGAACAGTATGCCCGAGAAAACGGTATAGCTTTCTGTGCTCTTGACCAGGAAGTATCTACGCATTATGTCACTTACTATGATTACGATGGTTCTGTTTTCTGGAGAACCTCTGTTGAAGATGGTAAAAATGCATTGATGCCCTCAGAAATTCCCCAGAAACCTTCAACAGATACTCATTACTACACCTTCGCATATTGGGAAGGTAATATTACAAACATCAATAAAAACGAGGATATTTATCCCGTATTTACCGAACACGAGATTCCTGACGAAAATTATTACTATGTAGTTTTCCTAAACGGTGACGGCTCTTTTATGAAGGCTGAGACCGTGCTCAGCGGCGGCAGTGCAACTCCTCCTGCTGATATTCCTGTCAAAGCTGACCTTGACGGAACAAGTTACGTATTCAGAGAATGGGACAGCGACTATTCTTACATTGTTTCTGACAAGGTAATAACTCCCATATTTGATGAGCACACAAAAACCTATACAGTTACATTTTTAAATCACGACGGAACATTCATTCAGGAGTTTACCGTAAATCACGGAGAAGACTCCCCCACTCCGGAAACTCCCCGATACAGCACCGAAGATGAATGCAACTACACCTTCAAGGGCTGGTCTGCAGACATCACAAACATCACAAATGATATGACTGTAAAGGCTGTATACAGCAAGGTAGTAGAAGCAGCAACAACAGGTAAACTTCAGGTAGAAGTTTCCGGCGGTGCAGGCTTCACCATCAGCGTAGCAGGCGGCGCAGCAAGACCCCAGGGAACATCCTACTACAACACCAAGATGCCCATGAGCACAAGCGTAACACTTGTAGCAAATGCAGCAGAAGGTATGGAATTCCTCGGTTGGGTAAATGCAAACATGGTAGTACTCTCCACAGAGGAA
>JAZOMY010000001.1:0-107856 GCA_045654185.1 Ruminococcus sp. | reverse complement strand
ACTGTTATCTGTTTCCGGGATTTCCACCGCAACAGCAGCAGAAGTTGTAAACATCATAGCAGCCAGAAGCATAATGATAAATATTTTCTTCATAACTCTCTTCCTTTCTGCGATAGATTAAGATTTAAGAGTTCCTTCTGCTATAAACACAAATAAAAAAGGTGATATATCACAAGTATTCTGAAATTTTCCAAAAAAATCCCTACGCCAAAAAGCATAGGGATAGTTACGGATATTACTTTGCTCTTGCCTCGCAATATTTGCAACGCAGGATTTCTTTCTCCTTGTCCAGAAGCTTGAATGCCTGCTGAAGCTCCTGCTCGGTGTGAGTAATGCACTTGGGATTCTGACACACGAATCTGCCATTTGCATCATCCTCCAGAGGCTGGGGACGGACTGCATCGGCAGAAATGCCGTGACCGGGACCCTCAAGAAGCTTGAGGATAAGTGCCATTCTCATATACTTGGCATTGAGAACCTGCTTGAAATAGCAGGCACGGCTGTCATAGTCTACCTCTACGGAAATCTCGTTTACTCTGGGGAGAGGATGAAGAATAATCATATCGCTCTTGGCATTTTTGAGCTTATCCGCAGTGAGAATATAGCTGTCCTTGAGACGCTCATACTCTGCCTTATCCTCAAATCTCTCGCCCTGTACACGGGTCATGTAGAGGATATCAAGCTGGGGCATAGCCTCATCCAGAGATGAGCACTCCACATATTCAATGCCGTTCTTCTCAATAACCTCATAAATAAGATAGCTGGGAACCTTGAGCTCATCGGGAGAAATGAATACAAATTTTACATTCTTATATCTTGCAAGGGCTGTACAGAGGGAATGAACTGTTCTGCCGTACTTAAGGTCACCGCAGAAGCCCACTGTGAGTCCCTCAAAACGTCCCTTCTCGCGTCTGATGGTGAGAAGGTCGGCCAGAGTCTGGGTGGGGTGGTTGTGTCCGCCGTCGCCTGCATTGATAACAGGTGCCACACAGTTTCTGTCAGCCACAAAGGGTGCGCCCTCAATGAAATGACGCATAGCAATTATATCGGCATAGCAACCTACAACACGTGCTGTATCCGCAACGCTCTCGCCCTTGACAGCAGAGGAGTTACCGCCGTCGCTGAAACCGATAACATTACCGCCCAGCTCATACATAGCCGCCTCGAAAGAAAGCCTTGTACGGGTAGAGGGCTCAAAGAACAAAGTGGCAAGTTTCTTTCCCTTACAACTCTCTGCATACTTCACGGGATTTGCGATAATATCCTCAGCAACATCCATAAGAGAGTCAATTTCTTCTATACTGAGTTCACTGATATCAATAAGTCCGTTCATACACTCACCGCCTATCAAGAATATTACTGTGCGTTAATCCAGCTCTCGTCAGAGGGGTTGTCTCTGAACTTCTTGAGTCTGATGACATCCTCTTCCTTGATGTAACCGCTCTCAGCTGCCGCTGCGGCAACTGCGTCAAGGTTTGTAAGGCTTACGTTCTTAACATTTGCAGCAGCCAGTCTGTCAAGACCCTTCTGCATACCGTAGGTGAAGATGCTGACAATGCCAAGGACCTCTGCACCTGCCTCGCGGAGTGCATCAACAACGTCGATTACGGAGCCGCCTGTGGAGATAAGGTCCTCGATAACAACAACCTTCTGACCCTTCTCAAGTCTGCCTTCGATTTTATTCTGTCTGCCGTGGTCCTTTGCAGAGCCTCTTACATAGCCCATGGGCATACCCAGAAGATGGCCTGCGATAGCGGCGTGTGCAATACCTGCTGTGGAAGTACCCATGAGCACCTCTGCATCGGGATACTCTTTCTTCACTGTGTCAGCAATAGCCTGCTCCACAATGTTTCTTGCCTCGGGAGCTGTGAGGATGAGGCGGTTGTCGCAGTAGATGGGGCTCTTGATGCCGCTTGCCCATGTGAAGGGCTCGTCGGGACGGAGGAATACTGCCTTTATCTGAAGTAATGCTTTTGCAACTTTCTTTTCCATAATCATATTTCCTTTCTATGTAAAGGTCTGAAGCCTTTATTTAAGATTTATATCAGCCTACGAACTCTCTGACGCATCTCTTGTATGCAGCAACGGGGTCTTCAGCGGCTGTGATGGGTCTGCCTACTACGATATAGTCAGAGCCAAGTTCCTTTGCACGCTCGGGAGTAGTGACACGCTTCTGGTCACCTACATCACCGTCTGCAAAGCGGACGCCGGGAGTAACTGTGAGGAAGCCCTCGCCGCATCTTGCGTGTACCTTGCCTGCCTCAAGAGGAGAGCATACAACGCCGTCGAGACCTGCAACCTTTGCGTTCTCTGCATAGTGCATAACAACCTCATCAATGGGAGCATCAATGAGAAGGTCCTCTTTCATAGCCTCCTCGCTGGTGGAGGTGAGCTGTGTTACTGCAATAAGCAGAGGACGGGTGCCGTCCTCACGGGTGAGACCCTTGAGAGCTGCCTCCATCATTGCCTTTGTACCTGCGGCGTGAAGGTTGGTCATATCAACGTCAAGATTTGAGAGAACTGCCATTGACTTCATAACTGTGTTGGGAATATCGTGAAGCTTCAGGTCAAGGAAAATCTTGTGACCTCTTGCCTTTATCTCTCTTACGATATCGGGACCTGCGCTGTAAAACAGCTCCATACCGATTTTTACGAAGGGCTTGCAATCTGTGAACTTGTCAAGAAATGCAAGACACTGCTCCTTGCCCGCAAAGTCACAGGCGATAATTACATCCTTACCCATTAGTGTGCTCCTCCTATAATATCATTTAAATCTTTAATGCCGTATTTTTCCATTACGGCAGGTAATGCCTCGATGATGTCGCGGCAGACATAGGGGTCAACCAGATTAGCCGCACCCACCTGAACCGCAGTTGCACCTGCAAGCATCATCTCGATAACATCCTCGGCAGTAGAAACACCGCCCATACCGATAATGGGAATGTCCACAGCCTCGTAAACGAGATACACAAGCCGAAGTGCCTGAGGGAGAATTGCAGGGCCCGAGAATCCGCCGAACTTGTTGGCAAGAACGGGCTTTTTGCTTCTCAAATCTATTCTCATACCAAGGAAGGTGTTTGTAAGGCTGATGCCGTCAGCACCTGCCTCCTCACAAGCCTTGGCAATGGATGCAATGTCGGTGACATTGGGAGTCAGCTTCATATATACAGGCTTTGTGGTAACCTCCTTCACAGCCTTGGTGACAGCCGCCGCCATCTCGGGAGAGGTACCCAGAGCCATTCCGCCGCCGTGAACATTGGGACAACTGATGTTGACCTCGATAATGCCCACCTGCTCCTCTTTGTCTATCTTTCTGCAGCACTCAACGTACTCGTCAATACAGAAGCCGCTGATGTTTGCCACAACTTTTTTGTTAAAGCATTTCTTGAGCTTGGGAAGCTCCTCGGAGATAACCTTGTCAATTCCGGGATTCTGAAGTCCCACTGCGTTAATCATACCGCTGGGGGTCTCTGCGATTCTGGGGGTGGGGTTTCCGAAGCGGGGCTCCAGAGTGGTGCCCTTAAAGGAGAATGAACCCAGAATGTTGATATCATAAAGCTCTGCAAACTCATAGCCATAGCCGAATGTTCCGCTGGCGGGGATTATGGGATTTGAAAGCTCAAGTCCCGATAAATTCACTTTTGTGTTTACCATATAATCTCCTCCTTCTCAAGTACGGGACCATCCTTACAGATTCGCTTGTTGCCGTACTTTGTCTTGCAGGAGCAACCCATACAGGCGCCGAAGCCGCAACCCATACGCTCCTCAAAGCTATACTGACCGGAGGTCTTGCTCTCGCTGTAAACCGCCTTCAGCATAGGTTCGGGACCGCAGGTGTAGACGTAGGTGTAAGAGTCCAGTTTCTTCATCACATCGGTGACAAAGCCCTTCTCCCCTACACTTCCGTCAACGGTAGCCACATAGACCTCTGCACCCAGAGCCTTGAATTCTTCTTCATAGAAAACTTCTTCAGCCTTGTTGAATCCCAGAATAACGGTGACTGCCTTGCCCTCTGCTTTAAGGTCCTTGGCAAGCTGATACATGGGAGGCACTCCTACACCGCCGCCGATAAGGAGAGGTGCGTCGCCGCTTTTTGAGGTATCGTAGCCGTTGCCGAGGACAGTGAGTGTATCTACCTGCTCACCCTCCTGCATACGGCTCATAACCTCGGTGCCTCTGCCCACAACCTTGTAGATTATGGTGAGGACATCCCCCTCAACCTCACAGACGGAAATGGGTCTTCTGAGGTAGTAGCTATTGAGCTTCAGGTTCACAAACTGACCCGAGGCAATACCCTCGCAGTCGCCCTGAAGTCTCATTTTATATACATCTTTTGCGATTTTTTCGTTGGATAAAATCTTAAAAATTACCTGTTTCATTTTACTTCACTCCTACTTATTCTGCATCGATAGTAGAAATTGTAAGTGTTGTTTCCTCAAGTACATCCAGAAGAACCTTGACTGTATCCAGAGCGGTGAACATTGTAACGTTGTTCTCGGATGCACATGCGCGGATTTCGTAGCCGTCGGTTGCCTGGCTCATGGAGCCGATATCGCGGGTGTTGATAACGTATGCGATGTGGCCCTTTCTGATAGCCTTGGGGATATCCTCGGAACCGTCGGAAATCTTGCCCATCTTGTGGGTGCGGATGCCGTGGCTGATAAGGTAGTTTGCAGTACCCTCGGTGCCCTGGATATTGAAGCCCAGCTTGTAGAAACGGCGGATGAGAGGAAGTGCCTCTTCCTTGTCCTTGTCTGCAATTGTGACAAGCACTGTGCCGTAGTTCTGAACTGTCATTCCGGCAGCCTGAATAGCCTTGTACATAGCGCGGTTAAGTTTTCTGTCGTAGCCGATAGCCTCACCTGTGGACTTCATCTCGGGTGAGAGATATGCATCCAGACCCTTGATTTTGTTGAATGAGAATACGGGAACCTTAACGTACCAGCGGTTCTTCTCGGTGGGATATATGGTGAATATTCCCTGCTCCTTCAGGGTCTTGCCCATAATGACATTGGTTGCAATATCAGCAAGGGAGTAACCTGTTGCCTTTGAGAGGAAAGGTACTGTACGGGAAGAACGGGGATTAACCTCGATGATATAGACATCTTCCTTGTCGTCAACAATGAACTGGATGTTGTAGAGACCGATAATGCCAAGACCCAGACCCAGTTTCTTTGCATATTCAAGGATAACGCCCTTGACCTTGTCGGAGATGCTGAATGCGGGATATACGCTGATGGAGTCACCGGAGTGAACGCCTGTACGCTCAACAAGCTCCATAATACCTGCAACGAAAACATCCTGTCCGTCGCACACAGCGTCAACCTCAACCTCTTTACCCATAATGTACTTGTCAACAAGTACGGGCTTGTCCTCGTCAACCTCAACAGCGGTACGCAGGTATCTGCGGAGCTGCTCTTCGTTGGCAACTATCTGCATAGCTCTGCCGCCCAGAACGAAGGAAGGACGAACAAGCACGGGATAGCCGATTTCATTGGCGGCATTGACGCCGTCTTCGATATTTGTAACCGCGGTGCCCTTGGGCTGAGGAATATTCAGTTCCTTTAAGATTCTCTCGAAGCTCTTTCTGTCCTCTGCTCTGTCAATAGCCTCAACATCGGTACCGATAACGGTAACGCCGCGTCTGCCGATAGGCTCTGCAAGGTTGATGGCTGTCTGACCGCCCAGAGAAGCAATTGCCTCGTATGCACCCTCAAACTCAACAACGTTCATAACATCCTCGGGAGTGAGAGGCTCAAAGTAGAGCTTGTCTGCGGTGGTGTAGTCGGTGGAAACAGTCTCGGGGTTATTATTGATGATGATAGCCTCGATACCTGAGTTGCGGATAGTGGAAACCGCGTGAACAGTGGAGTAGTCAAACTCAACGCCCTGACCGATACGGATAGGACCTGCACCGAGAACGATGGTCTTCTCTCTGTCGGTGACAATGGACTTGTTCTCGCCCTGGTAGCTGGAGTAGAAGTAAGGAATGTATGCACCTGTGTGGCAGGTATCAACCATTCTGTATATGGGGAATATATTCTCTCTCTTACGCAGTGCGTAAATCTCGTCATCAGTAACTTCCCAGAGCTTTGCAATATACTTATCTGCGAAGCCGATTTTCTTTGCTTCTCTGAATACTTCCAGATTATCCTTGTTCTCTGCGATAACCTTCTCGAAATCAACAATCTTCTTGAGGCACTCAAGGAAGAGCTCGGTAATCATTGTGATTTCGTGGAGCTTCTCTATTGTAACGCCGCGGCGCATAAGCTCTGCAACACCGAAGAAGTTGTCGTCGTGGAATACTTTGATATATTCAATAATTTCCTCTGTGGAAATTGTGTCGAACTTGGGCATATAGAAGTGGCACACACCTGTCTCCAGAGAGCGCACAGACTTAAGCAGACACTCCTCAAGGGTGGAGCCGATACCCATAACCTCACCTGTTGCCTTCATCTGGGTGGAAAGCTCGTTGGAAACTGTGGGGAATTTGTCGAAGGGGAAACGGGGCAGCTTTGCTACCACGTAGTCAAGATCGGGCTCAAATGCCGCATTGGTGTTGGCAATTTTGATTTCCTCAAGGGACATACCAACTGCAATCTTTGCGGTAACTCTTGCGATGGGATAGCCGGATGCCTTGGAAGCAAGTGCTGATGAACGGGAAACTCGGGGATTAACCTCGATGAGGTAATACTCGGAAGTGGTGGGGTTGAGTGCATACTGAACGTTACAACCGCCCTCGATTTTCAGAGACTTGATAATCTTCAGAGCGCTCTCCTTGAGCATTGTGAAATCCTTGTCGGAGAGGGACATAATGGGAGCCACAACCATGGAGTCACCTGTGTGAACACCAACGGGGTCGATATTCTCCATACCGCAAATCATAATTGCGTGGTCGTTGGTGTCACGCATAACTTCAAATTCGATTTCTTTGTAACCCTTAACGCTCTTCTCGATGAGAACCTGGGATACGGGAGAAAGCTTGAATGCGTTTCTGCCCTTCTCAACAAGTTCTTCCTCATTGTAAGCGAAGCCGCCGCCTGTACCGCCCAGAGTAAATGCAGGACGAAGTACAACGGGATAGCCGATTTCAAGAGCAGCAGCCTTTGCCTCCTCGATGTTGTAGGTGATTTTTGAGGGAATTACGGGCTCGCCGATGCTCTCGCAGAGCTCCTTGAAGAGCTCTCTGTCCTCGGCGCGCTCGATGCTCTCTGAGCTTGTGCCCAGAAGTTCAACGCCGCATTCCTCAAGGATGCCCTTCTTCTCAAGCTGTGTTGCAAGATTAAGACCTGTCTGACCGCCTATACCGGGAATAATTGCATCGGGGCGCTCGTAGCGGAGAATTCTTGCGATATACTCAAGTGTGAGAGGCTCCATATATACCTTGTCGGCAATGGTGGTGTCTGTCATAATTGTAGCGGGGTTGGAGTTACAGAGAACAACCTCGTAACCCTCCTCCTTAAGAGCAAGGCAAGCCTGTGTGCCTGCATAGTCAAACTCGGCAGCCTGTCCGATGATGATAGGACCTGAACCGATAATGAGAATCTTTTTGATATCCGTACGTTTAGCCATAATTTGGTCTCCTTTCTTGCAACTCTGCAAGGTAATTTCTTCTATATAAATTTTATTTAAGCCTTGGTTTCATCATAGACGATTTCGCCCGAGCACAGGGTCATACGGCATCTGCCGAAGACTCTCTCGCCCTTGAAGGGTGTTGCTCTGCCCTTGGAGAGAAACTCCTCGGGGTCGATGGTGTACTCGTCACTGAGGTCAAACACCGTAAGGTCTGCTCTCTCTCCCACCTTGATGTCGCTTCCGATTGAGAAGCGCTCTCTGGGATTTGTGCTCATAAGTTCTATGAGTCTGGGAAGGGTGATAACCCCTTCTCTGACAAGTTTTGTATAGAGAATGGGGAATGCGGTCTCAAGTCCCACAATGCCCATGGCACTCTTCTCAAGTCCCCTGCCCTTTTCCTCTGCGGAGTGAGGTGCGTGGTCGGTGGCAATCATATCCACAGTGCCGTCCTTGATTCCCTCAATAAGGGCTTCGCGGTCCGCCTTTGCTCTCAGGGGAGGATTCATCTTGAAGCGTCCGTCCTCCTGAAGGCAGGAGTCATCCAGCACCAGATAATGAGGGCCTGTCTCGCAGGTGATATCAACGCCCTCTGCCTTTGCTCGTCTGATAACCTCCACACTCTCCTTGGCGGAAACGTGGCAGACGTGGTAAGGACAACCTGTTTTCTTCGAAAGTTCTGCGTCCCTCTTGATGGGACCCCACTCGCTCTCGGAGCAGATGCCGCGGTGATTATGCTCCTTTGCATACTCGCCGTCGTGGATATATCCGCCGAAAAGAAGCGCATTGTCCTCGCAGTGGGCAACTATCATCTTGCCGAGAGATTTTGCCTTCATCATAGCCTCTTCCATCATAGCCTCTGACTGAACACCTCTGCCGTCGTCAGAAAAGGCGATGGCAGCCTCAGCCATACCCTCAAAGTCGGAGAGTTCCTCACCCAGCTGCCCCACCGTAATGGAAGCATAAGGGCAGACATTGATGAGAGCATCACGCTCTATAATGTCAAGCTGTGCTTTCAGATGCTCTTTGGAGTCCGGCACAGGGTTTAAGTTGGGCATTGTGCAGACGGTGGTGTAGCCGCCTCTTGCCGCAGCCGCAGAGCCTGTCCGTATGGTCTCTTTATAAGAAAAGCCCGGCTCGCGGAAATGCACATGCACATCCACAAAACCGGGAAATATAACACAACCTGAAAAATCGAAAACAAGGGCGTCATCAGAGTCGAGTTCTCTGCCCAGAGAAACAACAACGCCGTCGCTGACGAGCACGTCTTCTCTGACGAGTTCGCCTTTAATCATAACTTCTGCGTTTTTAAGTAAGTATTTCATAGCGTGTTCCTCATAGTCTATTATTAGTAAAAAACCTTCATATATGAAAAAAATCCTGCCGCAGATATGCGACAAGACACAACGACATAATGCATACAGTTATCCCGGATGCAGTATATGTTCACAAATCTTGTCGGCATCTCTGTACCGCTCTTAAAGATTTATTAGAGTAATAATAACATTATAATAATATAATGTCAATGCTCGAGGAGAATTATAAGAAAAAATCCGCCGAAAAAGCGGATTTTTTCTCTGTATAATCATTTATTTTTTTATTGTGTACGAGGTAACGCCCAGTATGGTCTCGCCGTCTATCTGGAGCGATGTGGGAATAGTGAACTCAACGGTGATTTCCCTGCCCTCAAGAACCTTTACATTTTTGTGATGTCTGATGTGTTCGCCCTTGAAAAGTTTGGGGAAAATCAGCAGAGTCTTCAGCTTGCCGCTGCCGTAGAACACGCAGGTTGTGAGCTTATCCGAGAGTCTCTCCTGAGAGGGTGTCACCATCATTCCGCCGCCGTAGTATCTGCCGTTCATTCCCGAAGCAAGCCATACCTTGCGGAAGTTATAAACCTCGCCGTCAACTGTCACCTTTGCATCGGGGCACTTGTAGCCGTGAAGCAGGAGCTTTATGGAGAGCAGAGCGTAGTTGATATCAGTCTTGCCCTTTGCAACAAGTTCGTCTGCAACCTCGCATACCATACCGTCAATACCGAAGCCGATACCGTTTATGAAGCGGTAGGTCTTGCCTTTTACTTCCACTGTGGGGAGATTCTTTATATATTCATTCACAAGCACCATATTGTCCTTGATTTTATCTTCAACATCACGGAGAAAATCGTTGCCTGTGCCTGATTTGTAAAGATAAATGTCGCAGGGATAGTCAATACCCTGAGTATCGTTTGCAAAGCGGTTCAGAGTGCCGTCACCGCCACAGAGGATAACTCTGTCCTCCGAATTCAGATTCTGCACAAATTTCCTGACATCAAAGTCAATCACGCTGATAATTTCCACATTTCCGCCTGCCGATGCCTTTGCCTCGTTTGCGAAAGTCTCGCCTTTGCCGCCGGATGCCTTGGGGTTATATAAAATATAAGTCATAATATCATCTCCTTATGGAGACAATTATATCACATATCTTTGCATATGTCAAAACCTGTCGGATATCAAGAAAAAAACGCCGTCGCATCCACGGACACGACGGCATCTTATTATCTTAATTTATTTGTTCTCTCCCACCAGATTATTGACCCACACGCCTTTTTCCACCAGCACAAAGCCCACGATGCACTTGATAATCTCAAGGCTCTGCACCACAAGGTAAATTGTAATTGCGGATACATCGGTAAACTGCGCCAGTATGAAAGCCAGAGGCACACATATTGTCCACACATAGACGCTGTCAAAGAGGAAAGTTATGAAGGTTTTTCCTCCGCATCTGAGGGTGAAGTATGCGGTATGGACAAAGCCGTGAAAAGGCATCAGCGCCGAACTTATCAGCAGGAACACGGTGGCAATTCTCTTGACTGTGTCGGTGGTGTTGTAAACCTGCGGAATGTAGGGCGACAGTATCGCCATAACACCGCCTATGAGAGTACACATAACCACCGCAAGGAAAATGAGTTTTCTGTCCTCATCCTTTGCACGCTCCAGTTCTCCTGCGCCCAGAAGTTGTCCGACAATTATACTGATGGCACTGCCGAGAGCAAAGAACACACAGAAGAAAAGATTCGAAACCGTGGAGCTGATATTCTGTGCAGCAAAGACCTCAAGACCTCTCTGAGAATAACACCAGGCAAGTGCAGTTGTGCCCACAGCCCAGAGGATCTCATTAAGCATAAGAGGAAAGCCTTTCCGCGCTATATCTTTCACAAGTGCAAAGGGTATCTTCACACTTCTGTAAAGGCCCTTTACATACTTATATTTGTTTCTGTTTATATGAGTAACCGCCACAATAACAGAAGCTTCCACAAACCTTGCTATAACGGTTGCATAAGCCGCACCCTCAACTCCCAGTCCGGGAAGTCCCAGTTTGCCGAAAATAAGCAGATAGTCAAGGACTGCATTGGTCAGAACCGCCGCAATACCTGCCGACATGGGAAGCACAGTATTACCCGTTTCCCTGAGGGTACCCGCATACGCCTGCGTAATGGCAAAAAGCGGCACCTGCAAGAGCATTATAAGCATATACTGCTTGCCAAATCCGAGGGTTGCCGCAAGGTCCAGATTATCCTCTCCCTGATGCAGAAAGAGGGATATCAGCTCATCATCGAAGAAATAGAATGCACCGAGGCAAACCGCAGCAATAACCGCCACTATTATAAGCTTCGCCCTGAAGGTGTCGCGGACACCCTTGTGGTCGCCTTTGCCGAAATACTGGGCGGTAAATATACCCGCACCCGAGATTCCTCCGAATACGCAGATATTAAAAACAAAAAGCAGCTGATTGACTCCTGCAACACCCGACATCTGCTCGGTGCCCAGTCTGCCCACCATAAAGTTATCCACAAGGCTTACGAAGTTGGTAATTACCTGCTGGATAAGAATAGGCAGAGTTATAATCAGAACTTTCTTATAAAATTCTTTACTTCCTATTAATTTCCTAAACACAAACTCACCTTTTATGTACTCTTAAACTCCGCCGCCCCAATATAATCGTGACGGCGGTTCAAGATTAATTCCTGTCAGCGGAGCTTATACTTCTCCGCAAGTTCTTCCACCTCGAGAGCAAAACTCTCAAGTTCCTTATTCGAAAATCCTTTGGCAGACTCCACCACTGTGCGGAGTTTTTCCATAGCCTTCGAGAGCTTCGAGAAAGACATTCTGCTCTTTGAGAAAGCCTCGTCGGTGTACTCTTTCTTCTCCACACGCACACCCTCGGTGACTACCTCAAACTCTCCTTTGAGCAAGTCATAGGTTGTGCCGCTGAAGGGAGCCATAGCCGATACTCCGAATTTCTCGGTAAGGGTTTCGGCAAATTCTGTTGCCGCGGTGTCCTCTCCGTGATTTACAAAAATCTGACGGGGCTTTTCACCCATGGACTCCACCCAACGCAGAAGACCCTCACGGTCCGCGTGTCCGCTTATACCTGCAAGGGATTCTATGCGGGCATTGACGGCGATTTCATCCCCGAAGATTCTGACTTTCTTTGCTCCGTCCTGAATTCTTCTGCCCAGAGTCCCCTCTGCCTGATATCCCACAAACAGCACGGTACACTCTTTGCGCCAAAGATTATATTTCAGGTGGTGACAGATTCTGCCTGCCTCACACATTCCGCTGGCAGAGATTATCACCTTGGGGCTCATATCGATGTTAAGATTCTTGGACTCGTCTATTGTGACATAAGTATGAAGTCCGTCAAAGACAAGAGGATTCTCTCCCCTTTGCATCACCGCTTTAATCTCATCATCAAAGCAGTCGGTACTGCACTGCATATAGACGCTTGTTGCCTCATTGGAAAGAGGCGAATCCACATACACAGGGAAATCAGGATGTCCCTTCACAAGCCCTTTTGACTTAATCTCTCTGATAAAATACAGAAGTTCCTGAGTTCTGCCCACCGCAAAGGAGGGAATAATCAGGTTGCCCCCTCTGTCCAGCGTTGACTGTATATAAGACGTCAGCAACTCCAGAGTATTCTCCCTTATTGCCTCGTGGCTTCTGTTGCCGTAGGTGGACTCGATAACCAGATAGTCGCACCCGTCTATGGGAGACGGGTCGTTGATAATGGGCTGATTGGTATTGCCCACATCTCCGCTGAAAACTATCTTGCGGTGCTCATCCCCCTCAGCAAGCCACACCTCCACCGCGGAGCTTCCCAGAAGGTGCCCTATATCAGTAAATCGCACCACAATATTTTCGCTTATGGGGGTTGCCTCTCTGTATCTCACAGCACGGAAATGCTTCATTGCATTCTCCGCATCCTCAAGGCTGAAAAGAGGCTCCACCGCACTTTTTCCTGCGCGCCTTGCCTTTCGGGACTTGTAGTTTGCCTCCGACTCCTGAATATGGGCACAGTCTCGGAGCATTATACTGCACAGACTCACCGTCTCCGAAGTTGCAAGCACCTGTCCGCGGAAACCGTTCTTATAAAGAAGCGGAATGTATCCCGAGTGGTCAACGTGGGCGTGAGTGAGGAAAAGCCACTCAATATCCGCAGGATTCACAGGCAGAGGCGCATTATCAAAAACATCCGCGCCCTGAGGCATACCGCAGTCAACAAGAGCGTATTTTCCACCCACTTCAATGAGTGTGCAACTGCCCGTCACTTCGTGGCAAGCACCGATAAATGTAACTTTCATCTTTCATCATCCTTTTATATCAGGATATAATCAGCCGTCCTTCAGATCCTTCACCAGCAGATTCTCCGGCTGAGGAGTCTCCAGAAACTCAAAGAGCTCGTCAATATCATCCGTTGTCTTGTAGAGTGCATCGCAGGCAGAGCGGACAAATCCTTTATCTACCGCCGCCTGCATCATAGCATTTAGCTCGTTGTAGTAGCCGTTGATATTGTAGAGCGCTATGGGCTTGTTGTGGCGGCAAAGCTGGCGGAGTGTCATAATCTCAAAGAACTCCTCAAAGGTGCCAATTCCGCCGGGGACGATAATGAATGCATCACTTCTGTCCTCCATAATCTGTTTACGCTCGCGCATTGTGGCAGTCTCCACAACCTCGTCGCAATATTCAAAAACAGCCTCGATATTCTCATTCTCAAAGAAGCTGGGAATGACACCCACAATATATCCGCCCTGAGACTGGACACCGCGTGCCGCTGCACCCATAAGTCCGTTGCCGCCGCCGCCAAACACCAAGGAATGACCTCGCTTCACCATCTCTTCACCCAGAGCTTCAACCTTGCGGATGTAATCCTCATCAATCTTCGGTGACGCCGCACCGAATACGCAAATTTTCATAAACAAAACCTCCCTTGATAAGTAGTACAATATAATGCTTGGTTATAACATTATTATACCACAAAAATATCAGATTTAGCAAGAAATTATATTTTCAAAAAACAAAAACAGGACACAGAAATAATTCGTGCCCTGTCATTTTTAAATTCAGAGAAGATTTATAAGTTTCTCAACGTTTTCTCTCTTTGTTGCCCAGCTTGTGACAAAGCGCACGACAGTCTCTCCTGTGGGGAGTTTCTCCCAGTTTTCAAAGACAACCTCCTCGGCAAGTGTATCCCGCTTATCATTGGGAAGCACAACGAACTGCTGATTTGTGGGAGAATCCGCGTGAAGCTTGATTCCCTTCTCCACCATTCCTTTTTTCAGGAGATTTGCCATCTCGATGGCGTGTCTGCCCAGTCTGAGATAAAGGTCATCGGTGAAAAGAGTATCAAACTGAAGGCCCAGCACCCAACCCTTTGCCATAAGTGCACCACGCTGCTTGATACGGGGCACAAACTCGTCGGGCATATTATTCTTTGTGAAGACCACAGCCTCACCGCACAGAGCGCCTGCCTTTGTACCGCCGATGTAGAACACATCGCAGATGCGGGCAATATCGGGAAGTGTCAGGTCAGCGCAATCGCTCATCAGCGCATAAGCCAGTCTGGCGCCGTCAAGGTAAAGAGGAATATTGTACTCGCGGCAAACCTCGGATATTGCCTCAAGCTCACACTTTTTGTAGAGGGTACCCAGTTCAGTAGGCTGAGATACATACACCATTCCGGGGTAGACCATATGCTCGTAGCTGTCGTCATTCCAGAAAGTTTCAAGCAAAGCCTTAAGCTCCGATGCGTCAATTTTTCCGTCGTGGGAAGGAAGTGTCAGCACCTTGTGTCCCGAATACTCAATGGCACCCGCCTCGTGGGCACTGACGTGACCCGTCACCGCAGAAACCACGCCCTGATATGACTTAAGCATTGTGCTTATTACAAGCTGATTGGTCTGTGTACCGCCTGAGATAAACTTGACCTGCGCATTCTCGCACTCACAGGCCTTGCGGATTTTCTCCTCGGCAGACTTGCAGTATGTATCCGTACCGTAGCCCGAAAGAGGCTCATACATAGTCTCGGTAAATCTTTTAAGTATCTCGGGACAAGCCCCCTCCTGATAGTCACTCTTGAACCAGATTCTGTTATCGCTCATAATCTGCACCTCTTAAAAAATAAATATATGATTCATTATAACCTACACTCCATACTTAATCAACAACCGAAGGCAAAAATTCACACACACTTAACAAAAAACGGACCGCCGAAGCAGTCCGTCAGAATTATTCATCAGTCTTTTTTTGCTTTTTCAGTAAGAGAATACACGTGCATTGCAACACCCTCGTCGCGGATAAGCACGTCCTTGGGGAGGGACATAAATCTCACAGTCACCACAAAGTCACCTGCCGCACCCGAGAGATTCACAAGCTGAATGAGATACACCACCCAGAACCAGCTCTGAGGCAGGAATATGGAGAGTGCAAGGAGTACCAGTCCCCACAGTACAACAGGAGCCAGAGCAATGAATATGTAGCTTCCCTTGGAGTAATAATCCCGGCTGCCTGCATAGGCATAAACACTCTTGAATCCGTAAGTCACTTTCTTGGTACCGCACATCTTCATAGCAATTCCGTGGACAAGCTCGTGCAGAAAAAGATAAGCAATAGCCGAAACCGACATAACACCAAGTTTCAGAAGCACCATCCATAAGGAGCCGCCGAAATCAAAAGTCTTTGTTATGGGAATGATAAAGAGCATAGGCACTACCATCGCGACCACAATGCCCAAAGAGAGACCATTTACAAGGAAGAAGAGCTTCTTATCCTTCTGCAAATCAAAGAATATATTTTCCTTGTAGCCTTTCGGAAGCTTTTGCAAAGCCTTCATAACGTCACCTCATAATTATCAAAAAACATTGATTCACTGTAATGCAACAAAAAAACAATCATCTATAACCGCCTAAACTATACGGATCATTTTTTACACCCAATTCATCCATCGCTCTTACTGCAAACTCTCGACCCAAGCGATCGGTTTCTAACTTTTCATGGACAGCAAAGGCAAAAGCGGCAATAGCCAGGAGAAAAAGAATAACAGCAATCACCCTGTATGTAGTCACTTTAGATGTTTCCGTGTAGTCCTTTTTAGCTATTACAAAAGAGCTAATCAAAAAAGCAAAGGCAGTAATAAACAACACAATCATAATAACTACACACACAACAAGAATTTCCTTCATTTTTCTTCCTCCTCAACAAAAAATCAATCCACAATCATAATACGTATCTGTTCTAATATCACAATTATAAATTTATCACAGATACATGTCAATAGCCACATAAGTAAAATCAATGCGAAGCATTGTATATCATCAATTCCACAGGAAGTGCATATCATCAAAGCGAAACGCTTTGTATATCATCAATCCGACAGAAATACACACCTGCGGTGTGATGAGATACAACACGGTTTGCCGTGTTGATGATATCCACGACTGCGTCGTGATGATATACCAAGCTTGCCGGCTTGGATAAAAAAAATCCTCGTTCCGAAGAACGAGGATTTTTTGGAAACCTGTCTAAAAACCTGACTTTCTTTATATATTATTGTGAAAATAATAAAGCGTCATTGACTCCATATCAAAAAAATAAACAGTATAACTACCTAACTCAGGATAATCAGGGTCATCATAAATATACAAATAATCCGCCTGAGAAATTACTGAAGGCTCAAAGTCATATCCTGTAACGACCTCATTATCAGGCACCGAGCTTTTAAGGCTTTCAATCCATTCTTCGAAATTTTCAATATGCGTAATCAGTTCCTCTTTACTACCAACTGAAATCTTAGTAAAATATTTGTTTTTACTAAAATCAACATCATCGAAAGTATATTTAGCATAATCGGTATAATCCTGAAAGCCACCGCTTGTAAAGTAAACTTTTGATTCATACTCACCCAAAGAATTCAACACTTCGTCTTCAGGAACCGAACAAGCACTTAAGATTAAAAAGGGCAAAACCAGAATGATAGGAATTGCTTTTTTCATAAAATCACCGCCTCGGGTGTAATTATAGCATAAAAACGGTGGAAATTGCAAAAGTAAGTGAAGTATCGGCTATGCCGATGTGAAGTTATGCCGTTGGCATAGTGAAGTTTTGCGGTTTCACCGCAAAGTGAAGTAAAGCGTGCCAAAACACTTGCAAAGCAAACTTCACTGCATAGCAACTTCACGATGCGTAGCATCGCTTCACGTGCCGCAAGGCACACTTAGTTTCCAAAACAAAAAAGCACTGCTTCCGCAGTGCTTTTTGTTTTGGAGGCGTCACCCGGATTTGTACCGGGGAATCAGAGTTTTGCAGCCTGGTGCCTTACCACTTGGCTATGACGCCGAATGAAAAAGCACTTAAATTCCTTGTGAGAATTAAGTGCCTTCCTTCGCCTTTTTGGAGCGGATGACGAGGCTCGAACTCGCTACCTCCACCTTGGCAAGGTGGCGCTCTACCGGATGAGCTACATCCGCATGTTGGTGCCTCCGGACGGAATCGAACCATCGACACGAGGATTTTCAGTCCTCTGCTCTACCAACTGAGCTACAGAGGCAAAAAAAATGGCGACCCGGAACGGGCTCGAACCGTCGACCTCTAGCGTGACAGGCTAGCGTTCTAACCAACTGAACTACCGGGCCACATGGTGGGAACAACAGGGCTCGAACCTGTGACCCTCTGCTTGTAAGGCAGATGCTCTCCCAGCTGAGCTATGCTCCCACGTGGTTGCCATTTTTCGTGACGCGTATTATAATACAACATATACGTCCAAATGTCAATACTTTTTTCAAACTTTTTTTAAAAATTTTATTTTTTCTTTTTGATGAGTTTTTCAAGGTCTTTTTCTGTGAACTCATAGCGCTTGTTGCAGAAGTGACAATGCGCACTTGCAACGCCGCTTTCATCAGGCAGAGCGCGGATTTCGTCCTCGGGCATACCGATGATAACATTCTCCAGAGACTCTCTTGAGCAACCGCAACGGTAAGAAACGGGCATCTCGTCCAGAACCTCTACCTCAAAGCCTTTGAGAATTTCCTTGCACATATCAAGGGGCGAAAGTCCCTCACCCAGCATTGTGGTAACAGGACGGAGATTCTTCACATTCTCCTCCAGCTTATCGATGGTATCGTCAAATGCACCGGGAAGAAGCTGCACAAGGAGACCGCCTGCAAAGAGAACATTTCCCTTTTCCTTATCCACAAGCACACCCAGAGCGCAAATTGTGGGAAGCTGCTCGCTGGTGGCGTAGTAGGATGTGATATCCTCGGCAATTTCGCCGCTGACAAGAGGCACCTGACCGATATAGGGGTCGCCTTCTCTGAATTTTTTCATAACATTCAGCACACCGTTTTTGCCCACACCGGCAGTGACATTAATCTTGCCGTTTTCGTAGTGCTCGGTTATGCAGTTTGCATTTTCAACGTAGCCTTTGACGTTGCCGTCGCTGTCGGATGCGGCAATAACCACACCCAGAGGGCCGTCACCTGCAACGCGAAGGCTCAGAGTTGCCTCCTTCTGCTTCAGCTGTGCGCCCATCATGGAAGCCGCGGTGAGAAGTCTTCCCAGCGCCGCTGTGGCAACATTTGAGGTATGGTGGAGTTTCTGTGCTGTATATACTATCTCCGAAGAGTCGATAGCCGATGCCATTACTGCACCGTCGCTTGTGATACATCTGATTATCTTATCCATATATATTCTCCGTAATCTGTGATTATTCTTATATTTTTCTTGCAACAAAAATCATTCTCTGCTCTGTTGCCGCGGGACTATCCATAGTCATATCCCCAAATACTCCCAAAGTCTCAAAGCCTGCGCCGTCAAGGAGCTCTCTGAGAGTTCCCTCGGTGTAGACACGCTCGGTGAAACTCTCGCTGAGGCGGTAGTATGAATCACCCTCGGGAATGAAGAAATCAAGGCTTATCTCCGTAAGCATTTCCTCCAGAGGAGTATTCTGCCACACGCAGTAGACCTCATCGGTATCAAAGACAAAGACGTTGTCTGCGAGCACCTCTTTGTGTTTGTAGGGGGTGTTGACGTCAAAGACAAAAAGTCCGCCCTTGTTCATAAAGAGGGACACCCGCTCAAAGGCTTTCTTCACATCCTTTATATCTGTGATGTGGTTGATGCTGTCAAGGGTGCATACACAGGTGTCGATAGTGCCGTACAAATCCAGCGACTGCATCTTCTGGCAGAGAAAGAGTATCTGCTCCCCTGCTTCTGCGGATTTCTGGAGTGCTACGGAAAGCATATCGGGAGAAGCATCTATTCCGTAAATATCCACACCCCGCTTCTTGAGCTCAAGGGTCAGGGTGCCTGTGCCGCAGGCAAGGTCAAGGGTAAGTCCCGGGTCGTGGGAGAATTTCTTCAGAAGCGAGAGAATATAGTCTGCTCTCTCCTTGTAGCCCACATTACCTGTGAGTCCGTCATAAAAATCAGCAAATGCGCCGTAGGACATATCAAAACTCCCCTTTCCATAAATCTCCTCATTATATATACTAGCACAGAATTCCCGAGTTGTAAATCCTTTTGTGCACAAGCCACAGAGAGAAAGAGATTTCTTTGTGGATTATTTCGGCGCACATTCTATTGACTTTTTGGTTTATCGGCTATAAACTAAAGGTGTAAGGTTTACTACCAATAAACCACCATCGGATTAATAACACATTACGCAAGGAGGCATAATTATGGAGGATATGAGACTGGGTGCTGTGGAGTCAAAGTTCGCGGATATCATCTGGGAGCGAGAGCCTGTCCCCTCGGGGGAGCTGGTGAAAATCTGCGAAAAGGAACTCTCCTGGAAGAAACCCACCACATACACCGTACTGCGCAAACTCTGCGAGAGAGGAATTTTCAGAAACGAAAACGGCGCAGTTTCCTCCCTGATTTCAAGAGAGGATTTCTACGCCATACAGAGCGAGAAGTTCGTCGAGGAGACCTTTGAGGGCTCTCTGCCCCTGTTTCTGGCGGCATTCACCAAGAGAAAAAATCTCAGCAAAGCCGAACTCAAAGAACTTCGGGATATGATAGATTCTTTCGGGGAGGAATAATAAATGGAAAGCATTTTTATTCTGATTCTCAATATGAGCATCACCGCAAGCTTTATTGCCATTGCGGTAATAATACTCAGGCTATTTCTCAAAAAGGCTCCCCGATGGATAACCCTGCTGCTGTGGCTTTTTGTGGCAATAAGGCTTGTGATGCCCTTTTCCTTTGAGAGTGCTTTGAGCCTTATACCAAGGAGTGAGGTTATCGCTCCCCACACGGTTTACTCCGAGATACAGGGAGCAGACCCCCACCTCTTCTATGAGGACGACGGCGAGCTTCCCCTTATAAGCGACGACCCCGAGGCGGATGCGGGCAATTCACAAGAATCCCCCTCTTTGAGCATCCCCTTTGTCGCCTCCCTCCTATGGGTAGCAGGAATCGTCGGTATGCTCCTTTATACCGTCATAAGCTACTCAAAAATCAAGAGGCGGGTTGCCGCCTCCATTGAAGTGGAGAAAGGCATATACATCTGTGACAACATCGACACACCCTTCATTTTAGGTGTGATGAAGCCTCGTATATACCTGCCCTCCACTCTTACAGAAAGTGAAAAAGAATACGTTATCGCCCACGAGAGAGCACATCTTGGGCGAGGCGACCATCTGATAAAGCCTCTTTCGTTCCTACTGCTCTCCGTCTATTGGTTCAACCCAATACTCTGGGTGTCCTACATTCTGCTCTCCAAGGATATTGAAATTGCCTGCGACCAGAAGGTTATCAGGGATATGGACATAGAGAACAAAAAGGACTACTCCACCACACTTCTGAATTTAAGCACGCAGAGAAGACTTATTTCAGCCTGTCCCCTCGCCTTCGGCGAGGTGGGCGTGAAGCAGAGAATCAGTAATATCTTAAGCTACAAGAAGCCTGCCTTCTGGATAATGGTAGTCTCCGTTATTCTCTGTATCGCTGTGGCGGTGTGCTTTCTCACAAATCCCCTCTCGGGTACAAAACCAAAGGTTCTCGACGGCGGCTCTGACCTTCAGGGACTCTCGGTGGATGTGCTGAAAATTGACAAAAACGATAAGGGTTACCCCGTCATCAAGGTAAAGTTCAGAAACGAAAATGACTTTGAGCTTACCTGCGGTGACGAGTTCTATATCTACAAAGAAGTGGACGGCAAGTGGGTAAACTGCCGCGAGGGGGATTATGCCTTCACCCTGATAGGCTATGACCTGAAAGCAAAGGGAAGCCTCACCCACGAATACGGACTCAGATATGTGGATATGACATCCTCGGGCAAGTACCGCTTCGAAAGCAAAGCGGTGAGGAGCGAGGGCGTCACCGAGGCTGAGAGCTACAAGGTCTGGGCGGATTTTGAGATTAAAAAGGGCATTGAGGGCAGCGGCGAGGTGGTCTATAATTTCGCCATGGGCAGTTACGTCTGCCGCAATTCCAATGAACCCCTTGCGACAAAGCCCTACATATACCTTGACCCCGACGGCAGCTTCACCTCTCATTTCTCAGCATTCAGCAGTACCATTTACGGCGGTGAATATAAAGCGGAAAATAACAAGCTCACCCTCACCGAAAAGCACCCCGACCCCCTGCTGCCGGGCAAATACATTGAGGGCGACCGTTTTGTATTCAACATCATTGACGAGAAAACCCTGCAGTTTGTGGAGAGCGAATCCGCCTCCGTAGGCAAGTACCGCTACGCAGAGGGTGAAGCACCCAAAGCCCCCTTTGAGGACGGCGCAATTTTTGAACTTGAATCCAAAAGTAACACCGACATTATTCAAGGACAAAATATAAATATCAGTTTCGAAGCACTTGAAAATCTGGACTTATACTTTACAAGCGGTGCTGGTGCCTGGTATTCATCTATCCACATGAACGAAGACGGAAATTTTGTCGGCGAACACCACGATGCAAACGGTGATACCGTTTACAAATGTGACTACAGCGGAAAATTCAGTAATCTGCAAAAACTTGACGATTACACATATTCGCTGACGCTTTACACGTTAAATTGTGAAGGAACTCGCGGAGACTCGTATACAGAAAACGGAATTAAATACGTGACCTCTTATCCTTACGGACTTACTGAAAGCCGAGAATCCATAAACGTTTTCGCCGATGAATTTCTGCTTTTCTTGCCAAACACACCTACCAACGCAGTTCCGAGTGAAGCACTGAATTGGTGGCCCCTCAAAAGTTCCGACAGCAAACCTGACACCCTTTCTCTGTATTGCATATACAACGTATCCGCGAAGGAGGCTTTTTTCACCCATCCGATATTAGAAACAACTGATTCCTCTATACCATATCAGGCGAAAACCCTATCAGAAGCAATCAGACAATCAGATTACCCTCAACTTAATTTATCTAATGCATCTGTATCTTTCACAAACATATTTACAAATCTTCCACTAAGCAACACCACAACAGAACATGCTGCAGATTTTGTAAAACTTTTAGAGGAAAGCAAAGTAACACTCTGTGACAAGACAGATGTAAGTAAACACTATGTGTCATTACGTATCGAAAGCAACGTTGATTTAATAATTAATATTTATGACAACGATGTTATACGTATTGGTTACAGTTATGGTTCTTCCGACAAAGGAGATAAATATTACAAAAGCGAGGGTATATATAAAAAAACAAATGAATACACTCAAAACCTAAAAACATATACTGATAGTTTATACACCATAAACTACGATAAATATATTTTTAACTGTACAATCAAAGCAACCGACGGAAGCATTCTTGAAAGAACCGAAAATCCTCGTCAACCTCATTTTGAACTAATTGATAAAAATCTGATTTTCAAATGGGAACAAAACGGAACGGGCACATTAACCCGTTCAGGTAAAATTTACAATCTGAAAACCAAAGAAGTTTTCGGGCCATTTATTGGAAAATCTGATTATCACAATGGCAAAATATGTACCAGCGGTAGCGGTGAAGTAAGAATTACTCTTCTTTCCAATCCCAAATACGTACAAATAATCGATCACTTTGAAAAGCCTGTTTCCTCATTTATCGAAAACATATACGATGTATATTTCACTCCTGACGGAAAGCAAGTAGCCGTAGTCTACTATTCAGGCGAATATCAGAACGGCGAAGAAGTCGTTGCCGTCACAGAATACTTCGACGTGGAATTGTAAGTTCTCATCACCACAACTTCATCTACAAAAAGCAGGATGCGGAGCAAAAACTCTGCATCCTCTTTTTATAAACAATTTTTCAAAAGATTAAATTAGACACACACAAAGAAAATTTTTTCTTCTGCCTGCAATAGTCTGTGCTAAGCTAAGCTAAGCTAATCTAATCTATTCTTATCTTATCTAACCTAAACTACTCTTAACTAACCTAATCTTACCTATCCTATACTAACCTAACCTATCCTATACTAACCTAACCTATCCTAACCTAACCTATCCTAACCTAACCTGTGCCGCCATTCGGGATGCGCTTCGCTCCCTTTTTCTCTTTTATTATTTCGGCTTTTGCTCACGTCGTCAACCGTTAGTCACCCAAACGGTCTCCGCTTTAATCCAAGTAGGCAGAAATCCACTGATATCCCCGATATAAAGTGCAAAAAGCTCTGATTCTGACGTAAAAAACATCCGAACCGAAACCACTTGTCACCCCAACTGTCACCCACTCGGTTGGAAACTATGAAAGGTCTTAATGAAAACTTGTCACACCACCTGCACCCGTTGGGGTTCGGGTTATCGAGGGACTTCATCAAAACTTGTCACCAAACTTGTCACCAAATTCACGAAAAGGCTTCCCTTTTTATTGTATCGAGGGCACCCTTTTCGATGCGGCTGACCTGCGCCTGGGAGATGCCTATCTCCTCGGCGACCTCCATCTGGGTCTTCCCCTGAAAGAAACGGAGCCCCAGAATTCTCTTTTCCCTGTCGGAGAGTTTGCGGATGGATTCCTTCAGGGCAATTTCGTCAAGCCAATCCCTGTCGCTCACTCCATCCCCCACCTGGTCCATAACGAATATTGTATCGTTGCCGTCGGTGAAAACAGGCTCATAAAGCGACACAGGCTCCACTATCGCCTCAAGCGCCAGCACTACGTTTTCCTTGGGCACATTCATCTCTTTGGCGATTTCCTCTACTGTCGGCTCCTTGCCGTTGCGGTTTGTGAGCATCTCCTTAATCTGCATTGCGTGATATGCGGTATCCCGCATACTTCGGCTGACGCGGACGGGATTATTATCCCTGCACCAGCGCTTGATTTCTCCCAGAATCATCGGGATGACTATACCTTGGGGAAATACTATATTTCTAATTATATTTTTTGCAGTAAGAATCAAGAAACAACAAGTATTCCATATCTTATTATTTAATGAAAGTATAGAAGATCTCAATAGTATTCTTTGTACTGTGAATTATAATCTTGTCCACACATTCATGAATAAGTCGATACTGCTCTTCAGCATTCATGTAATCCCAGGTCTCACGAATACTCGCCACCTGATCTTTGATGATCTGTATCTTCTTTTCTCCTACAGAATACTTTGCCTCTTCATCTCGCTGCTGATTCAGAGCCTGAAGTTCCTTCTTGCAATCATTAATCGTATCAAGAAGAATATCGTCTTCAGACACTGCATACAAATTATACAACCTTTTAAGTTTATTTTCAACCTCTGACATACGAGTTTCAATTTCTTTTAGCGGGTCAATCACATCATCAAAAGCATAAGCTTCTGAGTCTGACACATCAGCCGATAAATTAAAAAGGTCGCCCAGCACAAAGTTTTCTATCTCATCAGCCCAGACCGGTTCCGAATTACACTCTTCTGCTCTATGCATATGTTTTTTTGACTTGTCTTTTCCATAGCATACAAGCTTATACTGCCCTTTGCCCCATTTGATGTAACGCATTCGCGCACCACATTCACCACAATACAAAAGGCCACTGAGAAGATGTGTTTTGTTGGTAGTGCGGTGCTTGGTTGAACGCTTCAGAAGTTCTGCTTGAGTCAGGTCAAAAAGTTCTTTAGAGATGATAGGCTCATGCTTACCTTGATACACCTCGCCCTTGTAAGGGATGAGACCTATATTAGTTTTACGCCTGAGGACATTATCAACTGCACGATCAGTTTTAAGTCCGACTATCTTTGCAATCGCTGCACAGGATTTCCCATCCAGATACAGGTCATAAATCTTACGAACTATTTTTGCCTCTATAGGGTGTGGAACCAACATATCATTGTTAGCATCATAGAAATATCCGTAGGGGGTACCGCCTCCTCCGGGCCACTTTCCCTCCTTTACACGCTCAAGCATTCCCATACGGGTTCTGAGATAAATATTCTCTCTTTCAAGCTGTGCAAAAGCAGACATAATACCGATCATAGCTCTACCATAAGGTGTTTCCGAATCTATGTTCTCGTTGATAGAAACAAACTCCACTCCATTTTTTAAAAAAACGTCTTCAATTAAATGTAGCGTATCTTTCTGACTTCTGGAAAGTCTATCAAGTTTATAGACAACAACTACATCTACTTTACCATTTTCTACATCCTTCTTAAGTTTTTGTATATCCGGTCGATTCAGATTACTACCGCTGTATCCGCCGTCGATATAAAACTCATAGGTTTCCCACCCTTTCACTTCACAATATGCCTTAAGCTTATCACATTGTGCCTGAATTGAATAGCCTTCCTCCGCCTGGGCATCTGTTGACACACGGACATAAAGAGCCTTTATTCCTTCTTTGCTTTTCTTATTTGGCACGAATAAACCTCCTTATGTTACCCTTGCGGGCTTTCCATGAAGCCCGCATGATAACAAAAAACTTTGATACAAAACCGCAAATTTGCGATCAGGCAATCTTTGAGTCAGCCCCAGAGTCCGACTCCCTTTCATTGAGTTTTGCCTGCACTCCCACGATGAGTTGTACAACTCCGGGATTCACAAGCACCTGTACGGGTAATTCCTTACCCTCACATAGTTCGCCGTTTACAAAACGAACAACATTCATATTGGCGCACTACCGTAAGAAGCTTACAGTAGCACTGCCTCCTTCCAGAAAATTCGTACCAACCTACTGTACAACAACAGTATTGGCGTACAGCAAGCTATGTAATCATATATCTGGTTTTCTTTGCTGCGAGCTCGTCTGACCTCCACTCTGCTCACTTCCTGCCGAAACAGGCTATCCCCGTGGCAATCACGGTTAAGAAGTTTCCTCCTATAATAATTATGACTTTTCGTTTGAGCTAACAGTAAAAATAGATTCTGTAAAAAAACAATATAACTATTTTTCTAAAATAGAACTCATTCATATTACGTCCGGATATCAAAAATCACAGGCAAAAGATCATATGCTTCTTCCGTGAAAATATATCATCTCGCATGCTCCATATGTATCACTCATTACACTCACCTCCTTAAAAAACCTCCTATATATATTATGACAGAAATCTTTGAAAATAAGATTTAATATTCGTTCAACGAAGGAAATGAACAAATTTTCGTTTGTTTGAGCGCATGATGATACGCTTGATTTTTTTGCAATACAATTAGCATCGTTTATTTCAGGAACATAAATTTCTGTACCACAATTAGGACACAAAGCGTATTGTTCGTCGTAACAAATGTCAACATTGTTTATTTTCGTTTCATTCGCACGATGCTTTATTGTAAAGTCAACAAAGGTATCACAACAAATACAAAATGCTTTCTTTTTCATATTGGAACAATCCCTCTCTCAAAATAAAATAATACCCTATATATAATGACAGAAATGTTGGGAAATAAGATTTTTAGTGAAATGTCTGTATCGTTCAACGAATCCTCAAACCTTCGTCTCAGAGTACTTTTTGCCACAACCACCCTTTGTACAAAGAAGTTGCTTCCTGCCGAGACAAGCTATCCCCGGGACAATCACGGTTAAGGCGACATTAAATTTGCCTCCTATATATATTATGACAGAAATGTTGTTCTCTAATTCTTATATATGAGCCAAATTAAAAAAAATTAAAAAATTTTTGCAAAAAAAATAAACGACAGACTTAAATCTGCCGTTTATAGTTAAGATATAACATTTTATCTGTAACAAAATATTATATTATAATTGCCGTTTTCATCGATTTCATACACGGTATTAAATTTTATCTCTTCATATTTACCGCCATCATAGTCTATAAGTATACGATCTACTTGTCGTTTTATACCATCTATATTTCTTCTGTTTCTTGTGTTAAAAGAGTGATTTGATGTTAGGTTATTAAACATACAATGTCCATAAAACCAACCCGTATTATCAGGTGCCAGACTTGGTGTGTATATCATTCCAAGCGAAGCAAAATACTCATTCGCATTATCACAAAGTCTTTGATACACTTCAGCGTTGTTTGCCATCTCATATGTAAGAGGCGTGTCGTCTGTTATTACCTGAGGCTCTGTATCTTTAGGTTTAGTTTCAACTGGTTTGTTGTTAGAAGCATTGTTATTGTTATTAGGATTTGAATTGTTGTTACTGGAGTTACTACTATTGTTATTAGTCTGAGTAGTAGGCTTGTCATCCTCTACCCTATCTTCTTTTTCAGTAGTAGGTTCAGATGTAGCAGGAATTGTTGTAGTTGGTTCAGTTGTAGATGCAACAGTTGTTTCAGTAGCAGTTTCAGCTACAGTAGTTGTTTCTGTTGCTAAAGATGTAGTTTCTGCTTCATCAGGAGTTGATGTGTTTTCAGTTGTTTTGCATCCTGTAAATACAGATAATATAAATAGTATAGATATAAATAATGTTATGATTGATTTAGTTTTCATTAAAGTAAACCTCCTTGATATAAATAAAACTTTATTAAAGGTATTTGTGTATAAAGAGCAAGATGATACCATTAGTTGTCTTGCACGCAAGTTTACACGCGTGTAAGTTTGCGTGTAACTTTGCGAAACTGATGGATATGTTTACAACAAGACTTTTTGTTTTGATAATTTATTTTCTATTAAAGCAAGTCTTTCATATAAATCACTACTTAACACTTTAGCTGCTTTTTTTATTTTAACCAACTGCAATTCAATGTCGGCCAGAGTTGCTTCGCATCGCTTACGCTCCTCTGTCTCTTTGATATAAGCATCTACAAAAGATTTGTTTATGTATTTAGTTACTACTTTACCATTATCCCTGTACTGGTGATAGAACTGTTCTTTACCCTTAATGTTCTTTTTAGAAACAGAACCTTTTTTTAGTAAAGAGATTTTATTAATAAGCATTTGTTTCTCTTTTAGCAGACGCTCAAACTCATTAGCTATCGCATCGTACATACTACACCCCCTTTGTTATGTATTTATTATACCACAAAGCAACTACAAACGCAATACTACGTTTCAAATATAGTTATCTATAAAATTATTAAAACGCATAAAGCAAGAACCTGTTTTCTATTGACAAGAAACACCACTATCAGAACAAGCAAAAGGCGAACCTCAGTTCGCACCCTCAAAGGCAACTACTCACCAAAAATAGATTCTTTAAAAACAAAACTTCTTAATTAACAACCACCAATCAGAAGCAGATATGTTTCTGTCTGACGCAGTTGGTTAAATGCGGAAAGCAAAAGGTAATAATTAAAATTTTGTTTTCTGTTGCTATGAAACGTTCCCTTTAAAGCAACCAAAAGTGGCGAACTCCTGTTCGCCCCTAAACGGCGGCATACTCACAAAAAACAGATTCTTTCAAAACACTACTTAACCCACAAATATAACACAGCAAAGTTAAGCAAGGAGATTAAGCTTTTCCTCCATAGCTAATACGTAGTTCTATGAAGCAGATGTAGTTATATAAGTAGTTACACGCTCAAACAAAACCAGTGTTTATGCGGGTTTCAAGGCTATAAGTCCACTACAATTCCACACCTTTTACCATTAAACTCCACATGTTTTACCATAGAACTCCACAGGTTTTACCATTGTTTGTTCTCAAAACTCCACATGTTTTACCATATATTTAACTTATATAATTTCTCCGCAAACTAAATATAATATTCTGCTGAGAAACTGCTAATTCTTCAAATTTGATTGGGTTAGAGATTGAACTTCTAGGAAGATATTTTTTTACATCATCAAAGCAATCTGTTTTTTCACAAGACTCTAGCCCACAAAACCTAACAACCCAATTATTCTTTAGTTCGCACTTAATTAAAAAGCCTACAACCGATTGTTTTATTTTTATGGGATTAACCACAACAGTTAAATTTGTGTTATAATTAATATAATCAAGAGCGGGTTTCAACACCCTGTTAATGAAGTTGTCTTTTCTTCCTCGGTAATTAGTCATGGCAATGAGTTTTTCAATACAAGTTACATATCCCTTCATATTCACTAAAGAATTAAAATAGACATACAACTTCAAAGCAGATACCGACCTAAACTTCCGTACATAACACGCCTTTACAAGACAACAAGGTTTTCCATCCAATCCCAATAGGTATGGTTTTAGATAATTTGCCAAAGTGAATTCACAAGACAACGGATTCTTTGCACAGGAAAAATCTTCAAAAAATATTTTCGACACAACCATTGGTAAAGGAGACAAATCGTGTTCTAAAGTTCCCACTTTTTCTGTATTTTGCAATTGAGAAAAAATATTCGAAGATATTTGACCTCCAGAAATCTTCTTCCCCAGAACCTTCGCAATCATTCCTGAAGTCAACTTCACAGATGTAAATTCTGTCTGTTCATTTTCGATCAAACTGAGCCCGTACAAAAAAAGTTTCAGCTGAGATAAATTCGGAGATATCATTTCCAGATAACTGTCATTCAGTATAAAATTCTGTGATATTTTGATTGTTCGATCAAATGTAAAAATACTTTCAGTCTGAAAAGTCTTTTTCAAAACTTTCACCTCACTTTTTTCGTCTCTGAAGTAAATACGGAATCAGCTCGTGTGCATTCTTTGCAAATTTAAATGTGAGATTTTCCGTATCTAACACAACCGCCACCGCATTCTCATCTTCCCCAAGTTCCAAATCAACGGAGTGTTCGTTCGCAATATCATGCAAATCTCGATTCATACATATAGATGCAGCGTGAGCTACGAAAACTTGTACGAGTGGCTCCGGCGACAAAAAATATGTAATTGCGTTTGTAGGCATAGAAAGTTCCAGTGATTCGCTGTCAAGAAGATAAATCACCGAAAGCCCCTCCAGAACAAAATGATAAAAATTTTTATATAACGCTGATACTTCTTTCATTGTTTTTCCTCCAGATTGAAAATTGAACAATTTAGTCCCTATATATATTATGGCAGAAATTGTATATAAAAAAAACCAATCCAAATATGTTGAAATTTCGGGTGGAACGGTGCCCGGCTTTTCAGCCGGGCTTTTGGTACAGAAATCAGTCTTCCCACTCGTAGGAAGATTTTCTTCTGCCACTGAATTTTTTCTCGATCGTTGCGATTTCGTACGGAGATATGTAGCAGATGCCCTTGTCATCAACAACAACCGTCTTTGCAAGCTCATCCACACACAGGCGGCTCACGAGAGCGTCCTCAGGCACAGCCATGCTGAGTGTAACCCTCTTTGACAGGCCGATCATCGTGTCGATTTTTTCTTCACGAATCTTTGTAGTACCAGAAATCTTCACAAACGCCATTACCCATCACCTCCTTTCAAAAAAATCTCCTATATATATTATGACAGAAATGTGTGAAAACAAGGTTAACAACAGAGAAACATCTATTCCAACAGTTTATACAACATATGTAAAGCATCAGCACGAATCCTCCGCAACATATTTATACTCAAAGATCCGATGCGGCTGAAAATCCAGTCCCTCGAATTCTCTTACAGAGAATAGCTCATATCCATTAGGAACACTTGGCACCACTCCGGCTAAATAATCAGCAATTTCGTCTATATTCATCTCGCTCACAATCACTTCCGGTTTCACAAGATTGTGACTTTGCTTCGGGCGTTCACCTTTCTTTAGCTCTTTTCTGATATATGTAGCAACACTCTCAAATTTGTCACCTAAGATTTTTGCTTTCGTAAATCCTCTCGCACCCCACTGCTCTACTATTACCTTTAAAAATCTTTTTTCCACGACCATATGTATGCAGTATCTGCCACCGTTCTCCTTTTCAACAACACCGATATACTTGAACTCACCCAAACCAAGGTTTATTGCGTCATTCTTGACTCTTCGCCTTAATGTTTTAAACTCATGTTCTGCGGTTGTTTTTTCTACAACTTCTGAAAAAGTAAGCGTCAAAAACAGATCTCCTTTTGAAACGTTTAGATTCAACAAGTCTTTACAGCGTTGTTCCGCCCTGATCTGATTTCTCTTTTTCTGTGCAGGAGAAGACTCTTTACGATTTTTATTTCTTCTAGTTGAACCGCCAGAACTTCTAATCGCCTTGTATTGCTCCACGATCAACCTATCACCTTTTATTGTTTCTCTTCTACTGTATGTACTTCTTCTTGTCATCGTCATTTACTTAACCTCTCTATCAAGTCTTTTCTATTTTGACTTTTTTCATATTTCAAATGAGAAAGTCTCCTATATATATTATGACAGAAATGTGTGAAAATAAAAAAATAGAGCCTTGCAGAAGCAAAGCTCTATAATTTGGGTGTGCATATTTTTTGTTGATTTTTGTGAGAATAATGCGACCAATGTTGCGTTGATTGCAAATATCGTGTTTGTCTTGCAATGAAGGAGTTTGCTTGATTTTGCTACAACTAACCTCTATTCGAAGAAGTTGTTTCCTGCCGAAACAGGCTATCTCCGTGGCAATCGCGATTGATTATTTTATGTTATGCACTTACTGCAATACATACGAACCACTGAGAATCGCTATAATAAGCACCCACCGCAAGATAATATGTGTCGCTTGCTCCTACATACTTCCAGTGTCCAGCACTTTCATAAACACACTTAGCCATGGCATAAGCCTCTTCGTCAACGGTTCCCATATAACCGGAGCCACTTCTAACAATCGCCTCAGTGCAAGCAGGCTGCCAATAACCACCATCTTCGTCAAGACCAAAATCTCT
The DNA here is from genome assembly GCA_045654185.1 of Ruminococcus sp. Taxonomy (GTDB): domain Bacteria; phylum Bacillota; class Clostridia; order Oscillospirales; family Acutalibacteraceae; genus Ruminococcoides. Next base: position 75,948 of record JAZOMY010000001.1, on the reverse strand, counting down.
CCACTTAATATATTCGCCGTACTGAAGTTCTTCCGCAACTTGTCTGATTTGTGTTGTGTTATGACTAAAATCACTTGCAAGCTGAACAGCTCTCATGTCAGCATACTGCTGCATCTTCCATTCCTTAGGAGCACAGTTGTCATTCTTATACTGATTGAGGTAATATAGAACTCTTTCTTCAAGAAGACTTTCGTTGCCGGGAACAGCAGGAACATCATACTTGCCCTTAATCTTATCAATAGTCTTATTCTCAGTCTTATTACATCTGCTGCAGGTTCTCTGCTGCTTACCCTCAGAGTTTGTAGTAGCTTCCTTTACAGTAGTCCAAGAAGACCACTTGTGACCAAGCTTATCAACATAGTCACTTGTATACTGCTTACCGCAAGCACAAGAGTAAGTAGTGTAACCATCCTTTGTACAAGTAGCCTTAACAACTACCTTGCCATAAGAATGAACATGCTGATTCTGAGCAGAACCGTTACTTGTATTGTTTCCGCCATTGCTGTTTCCGTTAGAGTTACTGTTACCGGAACTTACATTGCTGCCATCAGGTCGGCCTGTGCTGTGAGAAGTATTGCTACCATTTGAAGTAGAAGTATTACCACCATCTGTTCTATTTTCAGTAGGAGGCTCTACCCTCTCAATGTCAGATTCGGTTGTTGTAGGGTTTGTTGCTTCGGAAGAAGTTGTTTCAGAGTTTTCTGTTGTAAGGTTTGTTGTTTCAGAATATGTAATTTCATCTGCAGATGTTTCTGTAACAACTACTTCATCTGGGGTAGAAGTAATTTCGATGTTGTTTTTACAACCGGTCATTGTAAAGATTGTGGCGAGGACGATAAGCATCGCCATAACGGTTGTTGTAAGGTTTCTCATTGTAAAAGTCTTTTTCATTATTCATCTCTCCGTAGACTAATTTTTATAAAAGTGAAATGAATATTTACACTCTATGCTTTTCCGTAACCCTTGCTCTTACAGATTCTCCGTCTACGGTCTTACCATTTTCAACCTCGGACAATCCGTAGTTAACAAGTTCAGCTTCGTAAATCTTGCCCATTGTCTTTTCGTAATATTCTATATCCATCACAATGAGTCTGCCATATCCATTTTTAGGAACGAACACAGGGCCACCTGCCTCAGCACAAAGGCGTTCGATTTCAACGGTGTTTTTGAGATCACGCATAGGAATAATCGTCATAGTCCTATACCTTCATTAATATCATGTGTTATGTTTTCTTGCGTAAGTATCCTTCAAGCGATCAATTGCTATCTCAGGACTCATGGTGTGATACATAAGATACATAGTTCTCATAACAGAAGCGGGTGCTTGTTTATAGATGGCTTTACTTGACTCGCCTGTATAGAAGTGCCAATAGCGATAAAGATAACCGGACCAATATAAAGTTTCGTTATCATAAAGCTCGCCATTTGTTTCAAGAGTATCCGAATTCTCATCTTTCAATCGGTCAATGATATATCCTTGACCCGCCCACTGCATATGATTGAACACCTTATCCAGATCAGCAGACGAATTTGAAAGCATAAAGGTCTTGATAAACGATTCACTTGAAAAACCTTCTGTTGCAGACAATTCAAAAAGCTTACCTTGCATATCACATAGAGTTAATTCAAATACATCAAGCATTTCACTCACCTCTTAATATTTCATCGAAATACTTGCCCGTGCGTCTGTAATGCTTTTCTATTTTACTTGCAAGCGCATAACTTTCTTTTCTGCGGATGGCTGCTTTTTCTTGCAGAGCTGTAAGTTCCATAGGATAAAGATCAGACTCTAAAACGATAGAGAAAGCATCACAGCCTTTTTGAGTCTTAGCCACATACTGTTTCCCAAGATTGAGTGCAACCAAGCAATTCATAAGGGCTGTATCAGTAATGTCGCCGTTAAAGAAACGAGTAAGTTCAGTATAAAGTCGGTCATTAGCAATGTAACCGACTACTATATCATACCCGTCAAACAAGTGCGCATACTTCTCATACAACTCGCTTCCTTTTATTGTATCCATATAACCGCGATTAAACGCAACAGTCATTGCCCAATCAAGTCCAAGTTCGAGTTCAAGAACTTTCAGACCATCAAGTTTTAAATCTACTACATATAATCTTGGGTTAGGTTCACCACAAACCAAAGTTAAGGGATGACTGGTATCTGTACCGGTATAGAAACCAACACCAAAGTCACAGTCCTCTCTGCTGAGAGGTTGGATTTGTCCTTTAAGCCCTTCCTTTGAGCCGTGATAGAGAATGAGTTTGTTGTCGCCCTCATAACGATGGTTTTCTATAATCAGATCAGCAGTCTCAATATTATGGTTATTACAAAAAAGCACAAGCTGCTTTTGAGCCATAGGATTAGGCAACGACTTACCATTCTCCCAACGGTTGATAGAAACAACTGTAGTTCCGATTTCTTTAGCAAACTGCTCTTGGCTCATATCAGCAAGTGAACGTATCTTTTTAATCAGTTCTTTCATCACAAATCACCTATCATTTGTTCCTGATTTTATTATGAACTATGATAGGTATTGTTGTCAAGAAACTTTCTTTTATTTCATCAGGTACGGTAGTAATCCACGAAGTTAATTGCCGCATAATAAACATCAAACCCTCATCTCACCCCATGCAATTCCACACAGTTTACCATAAAACTTCAGGTCAAAAGCACATATTATTCCATAAATATAATTAACAAAAACCACGTTTAGATACTTGTTATTTCACTTCCAATGATCAGTATATTTCTATTTTTAAAAAACAAACGACAGATATAATCTACCCTTTGTTCACACACAAATACAGTATACATAAAGTCTCAATCTTATATAGCATAGAAACTATTCTAAAAAGCTTTTCATTGTTTCAGAATTTCCTGTTTAACATTAATTAAGAACAAACAGAATATAGGTTGATTTTATCCTATATTTGTGTATAATAATATTAGAGGTGATTTCTATGATGATTGACACAAATATTATTGTACCCATGACAGATGCTAATCAGAATTTTTCCAAGGTGGCACGAATTGTTGATATGGACGGTATGGCCGTGATTATGAAGAACAACAAACCCAGATATATTGTGGTTGACTTTGATGAATATGAAATGATTAGCACCTCTATGCAGATGAGAAAACAGAAGATAGATGCAGTTGCGGATAGCATTATTGATAAAAATATGGAAGCACTGCTGGAGCTTGCAAAATGATACTATTAACAGTAGATGAAATAATATATCTTCACTCAAAACTTGTGGTTAAAACCGGAGGCAGTGACGGACTTAGAGATAAAGGTTTGCTTGAGTCCGCTGTGTTCAGTGCGCTTGGCAGCTTCGGAGATGAAGAAGCATACCCTACTATCGAAGAAAAAGCGGCAAGACTTATGTACTCACTTGTTAACAATCACGCATTTATAGACGGCAACAAGAGAATAGGTGTTATAGTTATGCTTACCACTCTGAAACTTAATGAATTGGAGCTAAAGTACACTCAAGCAGAACTCATTGAACTGGGACTTAAAACTGCAAGTAGTTATGCCGACTACAACTTCATTCTGAACTTTATTAAATCTCATCTGACAAATCCATAAACTATAAGAGCAAACGCCCTGTTATGAGTAACAGGGCGTTTTTACTGCGCAAGTTTAGTTAAAGAAAAGGCTATCTATGTTACAACACAAATTACCAAAAGTCGAATCTACAAATGATTATCAACTAATACTGTATTATGAAACAAGAGCAGTGTATTTTTGATGTTTTGACAGTAAAATGCCACGTTTAGATAGTCATTCTCAGCGTCAACTGCACAGTTTATACCATGAAAACGAACTCAACTTCACATAAAATACCATAAATTCTACTGAAGCTGATTTATCAGGTACGGTAGTTATCCACAAGCAAAAAACAACCTAAAAAGCATGTATTTCAATCTAAAAGCCACGTTTTGACAGCGAAAAGCTACATTTTGACAGTCAGTTTAAACATCAACTGCACAGTTTATACCATAAATTCTTCTAAATCTGATTTATCAGGCACGGTAGTTATCCACGAACAAAAAACAACCTAAAAAGCATACATTTCAGTCTAAAAGCCACGTTTTGACAGTGAAAAGCCACGTTTAGATAGTCATTCTCAGCGTCAACTGCACAGTTTATACCATGAAACTCGAACTCAACTTCACATAAAACACCATAAGTTTATTAACAACTAATAATCAAATCTCAATTAATGTTCGGGCAAAATCACATATCCATTCAGGCGTATTTTCTTCTGCCAAATGAAGTTTTTCCCTTCGTTCAATTTCAATGTTGTATAACAAAATAATACTAATTATCTGATATCACATCATCGACTTCCATCACACCCTATATCTCGCAAGCGTTCAACAAAAAATACTAGGGAGTCATTCCACCGCTGACGCATGCGCAATGACTCCCTTCACATAAAAGGAAAAGATAAGTGTTCAGAAAAAGAAGTGTCTTCGATTTTCTTCTGAACTTTGGTCTTTTCTTTTTTCTTTTCTTTCGAGATGCTTAGATAGTTTCTATATTGTGTGAGAAAATTTTTGTGAATATTGCACAGGGGCGGGGTAATTCATTAGTGTTTATGCGGGTTTCGAGATTTCAGTTGGGGTAATGTTTTTTCTCAAAAAACACGGCCTCGGTAATGCAGAGCCACTTGCCCGGGTTTTGACGGGGTAAAACATAGGATTTCATAATTAATACAATCTGTTTTATATAAGAAGAGGGGGTAATGCTGCATTACCCCAACTGTTGACCAAAATTACCCTGTTTTTGTTGGGGTAATGTTGAAAATAAGTCAGTATTTATGCGAGTTTCGGGAGTTTCTGTAAAATTTTATTTTTCTCTGTTTTACCCCGCCCCATTTTTCACATAACGTCACCACGAAAAATAATAAGTTTTCAAAAAATTTCAAGGGTTCGTCAAAATGACGATTTCATTCTTCTAATAAGCCTTATAGTAACAAAGTTGCGACCACACGTGTCGCAACTTCTCTACAAGTGTGGTCGCAATTTTAATATATTATTTAAAATATAATTATGATAATTCAGAAAGTTTTATAAAATGTCCTTCACTACACTTTACATATAAGCCATACATTCCTAAACCTGCATACAAATTCTTACCACACATAGAACATTTTGCATTTATCTCATCTAAATACTTGTTCATTGTATGTATCGTCAGAAAATCAAACGAATCGCATTCAGAGCATTTCAGTATATATTTTCCGCTACGTCCTCTGCTCAAATTCATTGGGGCACCGCACACTTTGCAAGTTTCAGTACTGTGAACAAACTCAGTTAATCCTTTCCCTGATGAACTATTCGATTTATCAACAAGTTTGATTTTAGTGCCTTTGTCATCAACACGATAATCAAGTTCACAAAGAGAATAGATCATCTCGTTTGTATGCTTACCTTCAATCCTGAATACAGGACTTTTAAGTGCATGATATCTGCTATTTTTATCTTCGAAATACAGATCTGACAGCGGAAATCCATACCATGTAACCTTATCATCAATAATTATTAGTGGGAAAGACGCATCTTTGGATTTATATATCAACCCTTTCCAGGTTTCGTTTAGATTAACACCATCCTTAACCTTACCAATTATAGCAATACCCATACGTGACTTCTTTTTAATCAACTCAGCCATTTCAGTTTCATACTGAGGATTTAATTTATCAGTAGGCAATGTTATTACTATTTTATGTTTAGCTGAATTTATGTCGCTAATCAACGATGGCCATGCATCGACAGAAGCATAATATGGTCTGATATTTTTACCGAAGTCGAGAGTTTTCATGAACTCAATCAAATGATTTTCTTTCATATCAATAACGGTATTATTATCTTTAATATGTCCTAACAATTTGAAATAGGTGTTTTGTGTATCATGAAACTTATTCCCCCAGAAGCGTGTATTAGCTAATGTTATAAATTTACAACGTGCTCTTGTTAACGCTACATTAATTAATCGTAACACTGAACTATTATCATTTTTAGCAACAAGCCAACCCGGTTTTACAAAAGGATAACTCTCTACCGCATCAAACACTACAACATTACGTTCAGATCCTTGAAACTGATGTACAGTAGCACAAGAAATTGCAGTAGAGCTCTTTTGTCTATAATCCTGTATTAGTGCTCGAATAAGTCTTGTTTGAGCCGCATAGGGTGTAATAATACCTACTTTTTCTTCGTTCTTAAATTGCAATCCACTTTGTGCAACCTCTGATTTTAGTGCAATCGCAAATGATAAAATGGCACTAACAATATTAAATCGCGAATTATCAGCATTTTTACTTGCCGCACAGAACGTTCCATGAAGATCAATCAAAGCCATAGCAGTACTCGACAAAGGCTCACATGAAACAACCGAATTCCATTTATTAACTACTGTTTCATGATCTTTCAACAAACCTTTATATATTCGTTGATTTGAAAACTTTGATATATGAGGATGCATTCTGCGTTGCTCATTAAGCATAACTAACCAAGGATGATTATAAATATCACTATTTCTGCTAATGTTTAAAAAAGAGAAAATGTCACTTTGTAGAACAGCTTTTGCTTTCTCTGATTGAACAATAGGCGCCAGCTGGCGAAAATCTCCTACACAAATAAATTTTTCTCGAGAAAAGGTAGCAGCACAAAGCAACTGTGGCACATATGCCATGCTCACCTCATCAAACATCACCACATCATATTTTATGTTATCAAACAACTTATCCATATAGATCTTCGAAACAGTTGTTGCGACAACCTGAGCTTTAGCAGTAAACAATTGCGACTCTGTCTTTAACTTAGTACGTATTTCTTTAAGCGCTTTTTCAATTTCTTTTACTTTTATCGTTTTTTCTGTATCCTTACGGAATTGTATTTCCGTTTTCAGCTTTTTACTTTCTTCTGAAAAAGCAATGTATTGTTTCTTCAGTTCAGGATGACTATTCAGAGCAAAATTAAAAGCCACACAGTTTTCGTTTTTACTCAACTCTTCATCACGCACATAACCATACCTCAAAACCTTACCTTCTAAAAGGATGGGAGCTAAATGATTATTTGAAAACTGATTTGATATCTGCTTAACTACATTATCTACTGAAATATTACTATGAGATACAATGAGTACAGTTTTACCCATAGACACAAAACGCTCAGCCATTTGAGCCATTGTATATGTCTTACCTGTTCCCGGAGGCCCCCAAACCACAGTGATATCCTCATCCATAGCATGACGTATTGCAGCTTCCTGACCACTTTTTACAGTTAAAGCATTAGGAGTCTTATCTGCCAACAAAGGCCCTTCATAAAACAGTTTCCAAGCAACACTATCATTTGAAGTTATTTCTTTAACTCTATCACAAAGTTTTTCAAGCAACTTCCACGGTTCAACACTTATTTGAGCAGATGGTACAACATCTCCAATATTACGTTCTAACGAAACGATAATTTGAAAGCCATCACACATAATAACCGATCCACTGACTGTTTCTAATCCACGGATTACAGAAACTGGTGCATCATCAGAAAGATACAGTTCAGACTCCAATTCAAAAGAATAACAGAACTCGTTCGAATTAGGAGTTAGCAACTTACCATCCGTTACTTTATGCTTTTTACCACCATTATACTTTAAGAAATATAACTCACTTGAAAGTGCACCAATATATGAATCAAAGTCGTGATTGTGAGAAATATAATTATTCTCACGTTTCTTTTCGGATTCAACACCAACAATGTCAACTTGTTTAACTTGAGAAGAATATATGGAAAAGAAAAAATCTTTTTCATCTTCTGACATTTCAGCTATTGCCACAGATTCTAACATTACTGTTTTATTACTCCCATAGTTATACGACACATCTACCGAAATTCCATTGATTGTAAGAATTGTAATCACAAAAGAAAACGAACTTTTAAGAATCTTTTTATTTTCAAGAACAACTATATGTTTTGCCATTCCGAAGAAATTAGTTTCCCCTTCAGGCTTAACTACAGAACAATTACCAAACTTATCCCTAACCGAACATTGTTTTATTACATATTTTATAGGTTGTGGTTTGCCCATAAAACTAATTGAAAACTCAAGTTTGATAAAAGGTTCCACAATCATCACTTTTGGCAATATAACGCTAAGAGGACTTTTGCTAAATGACCGACTTACATTTATGTATTTCTTCACCAAACTCACTCCAATCAAAACTGTAAAATAAGACTATGCACTAGATAAAAAATTAAGCAAGCGTCAACATACAGTAGCCAACGCTTGCTTATTCTTAAACCATACTCATTATAGTCAGCAAGCTCTGGTAACTATCAACATCATGATATCTGACTCGGCTTGTGGATATCTCATTGAAGAGTTTCTTTGCACAAGATATCTTTGCCTGCTCAATGGGTCTCAAATTAAGGCTCTCCATTGTGCCTTTTGTTTCGGCAATGAAATAGATATGCTTTACTGCACCTTCGTTGAATGCAATTGCCCAGTCAGGTGAGTAGTTGCCAACAGGTGTCGGGATGTGGAAACCTTTCGGAAGTTTAGCGTATACACATACTTCCTCTGCGATATCCAAATCTTCTGCAAATCTTCTCTCAATGCTCTTATCAGCAGAACCATCTGTAAACACATAATCCTGAATAGCCTTTTTTGCAGGGAATGCTTTGTCAAAACTCTGACTGCTCTTCTCTGCTGTGAAGATTTCGTTATCGTATGTACCACTGGTCTGGTCATAAGAAATATGGTCAACAATCATTGTTGCCTTCTGCTCATTGATGAGTTTAATCACCTTTGAGATAAACTCTTCAGGGTTAAACTTGAACATATATATCTTCTTTTCGCTTAATCCAGACAAAATCTTTGCAACGGTCTTACGGGTAAGTACAGTGCCTTCGGCAATCTTACCTATCAAATCGTACTTAACACTGCTTGTTTCGGAATGTTTAAGTGTCTGTGTTCTTGTCTTGGCAGTCTTGAAACTATCTCCACGCTCAACTTCGTGCTCATTCATTTCACTCTTTTGCTGACCGATAGATGTAGTGTACTGCAACTGGGAAACAATTAACTTTTCCTCGATGTGAGTGATTGCCTTCTTAATGAGTTCTTCACTATCAAACTCAACAGTATAAGCATACTTATGGTTGATATAGTTCCAAAGTGTCTGGAATTCCTTCTTGTAGAAGTTATCGTTAAGCGGATTCTCTTTAACCTTGGTATCATGACCATCAATAAACATATCAACAAGTACACTCTCGTCAAACACTGCCTGAACGAGTGTATGAATACCTTCGCTCATATTAGCGATGTCAAGGGGCAGAGGAGCAAGCATACCTGTTGCTAAATCATCACGATACTTATCGGTAACCTTTCTATCCATATCCACATAACCGTTAGCGATAAGATAGAATTCGATGCTGTTAGCGGTTTTGTCATCGATAAGTGTTGGTACTCCATCCACCTTAACATACTTGCCTTTGAAGTACTCGTTTGTAGCAGCAAGAGGTCTGTCGTAGAGCATTTCTTTAATATCAGACTGTAAAGCGGCAACGAAGTTCTTATAACTCTCGTTAGCAATGACAGTAAGCACATTTATATCATGTACTGTCTCACCGCAGGTTTCTACATCCATACGATTACCATGCTGATTAACACAAAGTCGAAGTCCACGACCAACTTCCTGTCTCTTTGCAGTAGTGCTGTCACTGTGTCGGAGGGTACAAATCTGGAATACATTAGGGTTGTCCCAACCTTCACGAAGTGCAGAGTGAGAGAAGATAAATCTTGTGGGTTCTTCAAAGCTCAAAAGTCTTTCTTTGTTTTTGAGGATAAGGTCATAAGCGGAAGTATCATCTGAAACTGCTCCATCTTTAACCTTTGCTGATTCTTTTCCGTTTTTAGCATTATTTACACTTCTGCCAGTCTTTTTATCTATACTGAAATAACCTCTGTGAACTACTGTTGCATCAGCACAAGTCTCTCGGAGGTATTTCTGATAAGGTGTATCCTCGATAGACAGATACTCGTTCAGAACACTTATATATTCCTGCTCGAACATCTTACCATATTCACCAAGTACCTCATCTCCGTTTTCGTCATACATACGGTATTTGGCAACTTCATCGATGAAGAATAGAGAAAGTGTCTTGATTCCCATGTTAAAGAGTCTTTCTTCCTTCTCAAAATGAGAAAGAATAGTTTCTCTAATCTGAATTCTTCTCATATCCTTTTCTGATATGTCGCCAACTACATCGCCTGTGCTGATAACTTCTCCGTTTGTAAAGGTAACTGTGCCACGAATAGGGTCGATTTCAGATATCACATAACCCTTGTACTGCTCCATCTCCTGCGATACATAGAAGAGATTATCTCCAACACCTAAAATACGGGTTTCTCTGTTAATACTCTTATTATAGCCGATTTCAAGTTCAATCTTTGCCATAGGCGGCTTTTTGCTTGAAAGAACTATCTGTTCCAGATACAGATAACTGTCTGTTCCACGGAAGTTTTTGACTTCAAAACCCTTAACCTCAATCTTTTTAACAAGTCGCTTGTTAAAAGCATCAAGAGCATCCAGAACATAAACAAGGTTGTGTTGGGTCTTGTGAGTAGCGGAATAATTCAGAGTGAACAGAGGGTTAAAGTTCTTCAGTGCCTTCTGTGTAACATCGCCACCCATTTTCTGTGGCTCGTCCAGAATGATAATAGGACGGTTTGCCTTGATAACATCAATAGGACGGCGAGAACCGAATTCATCTCGTTTAGAGTAGATAATTCTGGATTCTTTGCTCTTACCGCCTTCTTTAAGAGAAGCGGCAAAAGCCTGTGTATTGATTATCATTACATTGATGCCTGCACTGGAAGAGAAGTTGTCCAACTGATTAAGGTTAGAACTGTTATAAACGAAGAATCTTGCCTTCTTACCATAATGCTCCATAAAGTGGTCGGCAGTAATCTCAAAGGATTTCTTTACACCTTCACGGATAGCAATGCTTGGTACAACTACAATAAACTTGCTCCATCCATATCTCTTGTTGAGTTCAAACATGGTCTTTATGTAAACATAGGTTTTACCAGTACCTGTTTCCATCTCAATATCAAGAGAGCATCTGCCAAGTCCTTTTACGAGACTCGTTGACATCTTAATGTTATTTTCGTTCTGCAACTGCTGGATATTTGCAAGTAATTGCTCATCAGAGAGTTCAATGAGTTCGTTCTTGTAACCTGTATCGTTGAACAGGTCAATAGTCTCGCCATACTCATCAACTTCTGCAATAGATAACTGCTGTGCATTAGTAGTTACCTTGCCCAAGTCTCTTCTGTATTTTATTTCATTATGATGACCTTGTCCCGCAAATACACGGGCAACCGCCTCAACGGCATCGGTCTGATATTGTTGTATTTTAAAATTAAATTTCATAGTAAAACTCCTAATAAGTGATTTACCTATATCATTTTACTGGGTGGGCAAAGTCCTTTTAATTCCCAATTCAGAATAAACAAAATTCTTATAAGTTGTTTTGTATTCCGATTCATAAACATAACTAAAAGGTCTGAATAGTAGACATAAAGCATACGCACCTGAATCGTGTTCATCAAAAAATAAAGCGATGTCTCTGATTGCTTTTAGTGCATTCAAAGCGCTCTTTATTTCTTCATTGATAATCACTTTGTTGTACACAGGAGGTTCACACTCATCTTCTCCTAAAAAGAGATAACTATTTTCTTCTCGATATGAATTAATATCAAAATCTTTGCTCTTATTATGAACATAAGAATTTCTTGCTTTGATTAAAGTTTTCAAGTGAGAATAGTAAGATTTTTCTTTATCAACATTAGTTTTGAGAATGAATTTTGATATTAATTCTAACTTGCTAATCTCGGATAATTTATCGAAGTTATCATAAAATTCTGAATCTCCAAGACAAGCAGCGGCATAATCGTTAATAAACGATTCAATACACATTGCAGAAAACACAATTGTGATTACAACGTTTTTCTCTATATCAGAATAATAATCTTGATTATCACACGCTACATAATTAATCTCTTCTAAGGCTTTTGCAGATTGAATTGCTTTATAATATGCCTCTACTGCTATTTCGCAATAATCGGCAGCAAAACAATTCTCTCGAATTCCTTCTGGATACATTCTTCCTATCATTACAGCACCTTCCTTACTGTGTCGGGGCTGTAGGTTGCGAAAATTTGCTCGAAGTTGGTTGCAACAGAATCGGATGCCATGGAACTGTCTCGCATTACGAAGTAATAAGGTTGCTTCTTTGCGATTTCGGTGATGACATCTTCGGTTACATTGTTATCAAAACAAGCATAGAGGAAACCGTCGGCTACACTGAACACCTTTTTGCTGCCTATTATAGTTTCTTCGATTTTGCTTGAAAGGAGAATGCCGAGGTCAAGCATAACCTGGAAGAGCAGGTCTTCGGGTGTACGGTCTTCTTTGATGTTATCTGCAAGAGTCTCAAAGAGTGAGAAATCATAGTCAGCAGGGTTGTAATAAACATCCTTCATGTTACTGCTATCGAGTTTTAGAACACGAAAACCTGTGTCGAGGTTAGCGGTTGTCATAGGACTATCTGCTTTGATTTTAGCACCAGCACGTCGAATTCGTTCTTTACCGATTTCGCAGATGTGTTTATATCCTGCTTTATATGCTTCGGATTTTTCGTCTGTTTCTTCAGGTAACTGAACCATAATGAATTTACGGTTACCGCCATCTTCTGCATTTAACTGCATTACAGCATGTGCAGCGGTAGATGAACCAGAGAAAAAGTCCAATATGATAGCATTTTTATATGTGCGAACAGCTGTATTCATTAAGTGTTTAATAAGACTAGAAGGCTTAGGAAAATCAAAAGTACGTACATCAAATAAAGTGCGTATTTCAGCAGTCCCTTGTGCTGTGTTACACTGGTCAGTGGTGATTAGATTTCTATAAGGGACAGTCCTCTCAACAGGCTTACCTTCATTGTCGATTTTGGAGTATCTTTTATTGTAAACACTCCACTCGTCACCATTCTTTTTAAAAACAATAAATCCATTGGCAATACCCCATTCAACTTTTGATTTACTCCATAGGTAGTTCCAACCCTCATTGGATTTTTCTTTGCTGCCGCCTGGATATCTTATGCTACCATCAGGCATTGTGATTCCATAATCAAGAGCTTGAGAATAGTGACCACCTACACGACGACGGTCAAGTTTATCTAAAGCATACTTGCCTCTTTCTGCAACGTATTCATCTGTCATTGTATAACTTGAATCTGACGCTATCATACCATCAAATGTAAATTGGGTTCGCTTTTTAGTATATATCAAAATATTTTCTGTAACTGTAACAATATCTGTTCCAGTATTTGAACCTGCCGTTGACTGCCAAACTAAGTTGGAAACAAAATTGCTTGTACCAAAAATTTCATCACATACTTTTTTTAGATTAGATAGTTCTTTATCGTCAATACTAATAAAAATAACGCCATCATCTGATAACAAATCTTTTGCAACTTTCAAACGAGGATATATCATATTAAGCCAATCGGTATGGAAACGGCCATTGCTTTCTGTGTTGATGGTATATCTGTCTTGCAAAAGATGTCCTTCTTCGTCATAATTGCCCGACTCAAATTTCCATTCCTCACTATCCGTGTCAAAAGTATCATTATAAACAAAGTCGTTGCCTGTATTGTAAGGAGGGTCTATGTAAATCATTTTGATTTTGCCGAGATAAGTTTCCTGCAAGAGTTTTAATACGTCAAGGTTATCACCCTCGATATACAGATTCTCTGTATTATCAAAATCCACACTCTCCTCACGACAAGGACGGAGAGTCTTTGCAATAGGAGCATTAGCAAGGAGAATGGACTTCTTCTTATCAGGCCATGTAAACTGATATCTCTCCTCACTACCCTCTACAACAACTGTTGACAGTTCCTGTCTCAGAACATCAAAGTCAATGGCATACTCCACCTCACCCTGACTATTCTTCCTCTCTGTCACACAATTAGGGAACAACTCCCCAATCCTCTTAATATTCTCATCAACCTTATTCACACTGTGCATTTTAAGTTTCTCCATTACTTTCTTCCTCCGTTTTCCAGAAACTATATATTGGAAATTCCTTAAAGTTATTTTGTTCTTCATCTGTTAGTCTTGAGAAGTGTATTTCAGCGGCACATTGCTGTCCTAATAGTAAGTACGCTCCTACAATACATATCTCAGAAGTATTACTGTCTTCAATCAATTTATACAGAGTACTGATTTCATCAATAGTAAAATCACGATATCTCTTTATTGTTTGTAAACGATTTAAAGTTTTAATTTCATAATCAAGTTCCTCATCGGTGGCTTCCAATATCCAATCACTAAAACCATCACAAACCTTTATTATTTTGTTCTTTAATTCTGGGCATTCTGATTTATCATAAGCAGCTAATAATTTTAATAAAAATGAATTTGCAATGCTGAATGTTTCGCTGTGACGCTCTATTTTTTGAAAAGATGGTAGCAACACATCAAAGTTCATATTATTTATATCAAGAAAATTATCTGTGCTTAAAATACAAAATGGGGAAACAGGAAGAGATTTACCTTCGTCATCTTCAATCGAAACAGAAACATCTGTTTTGAAGAAATCATATATCTCATACTCATCAGTTTCTTCAAGTTCCTTCATATATAATGCAAGTTTTAATTTTCCGATTTTTATGCAAGAAACGGGTGCTAAGCCTTTATTCAAACCACCGACGGGCTTTTTATCTACGAAAGCAGTTATCAATCTATTCATGTTTCGCCAATCAGTATCATCCATATCATCAATATCTATATCATCAGCACATCCCAGCATATCGAGTACCTGTACAATCTTTTTGGCTAGTTCAAGATGTTTTCTTTCTTCCTCGATACTAAAATTACTGAAATTCGCACCATTATAATCAAAAGGAATTTCGATATTATTAAATTTAAACTTACCATTGTCCAAATAGGATAGTATAAAATCAAGGTCTCGTGCAATCACCCTTATTTTAGTGGAATTTTTATAGTTGATTTTAAAAGTATGCTCATCGTCAGAAACCTTCATTTTAAAGCTATCTCCAAAGCAATATGTAATACTTTTAGAACTTTTAATGACTGTATATTCAGTATAAAACACTTTATTATCAATCGTAACATCAGCATCAAAGACCTGACTTGTAAAACTTCCTTCAGGTATCATTTTTATCGGTTGCGGAATTGAACTACCTTTAATTTTAGCATAAAGATAGACTTCATTTTTCACAAGAGCCATCTGAGGGTCTTTAATTCCTACACCAGAGAATGGGATAACAAGATTTTCTAAAACACCTTGTTTTGCTAATTCTTCTAATGAGAACAGTTTACCTTCTACAAAACTAGCTTGTTTTTGACAATTCTGCAAACAATTTAAAAAAATGGTCGACTTTCTATTGCTATCGCTAGGGAATTCTTTTAAATGTACTGTTTTACTATCTTGCTCTTTTGCTTCCTCTAAAAGTTCTCGAAGTTTAAGTGGTGTAAGTTCCACATAATAAATCTTGTTAGTTAATCCATTATTTCCAATATATACGACAAAAAGAACACATCCTCCATCGTAAAGATAGTTAATTAAATCAGATTTTGCCATAGAAAAAGAAATTTTCTCTTTTGAATGGTCATCACATTGAGTGCCTTTAACCTGAACAGGCATCCTACCTTTTAGATTTTCTTTCTTTTTATGTTTGTTTTTGTATATATATACGAATCCATCCCATGAGGGCTCTTTATCATTTTCAGAGATGTACTGGTCAAGGAACTCTGAAGTTACTATGCTGTTTTTTACGGCATTAACTGATAATGTTTCTATGGTTTTACTATCTAGCATCATAGTTGTCACACCCTTTTAGTATAACAATTCTTATAAAGAATCCGTTAATTTCTTTATCTCATTGAATATCTCAAATTTCTTTTTCGGTTGTTTTTCTTTTTTTGCAAGGTTTTCGAGTCGAGCGATTTCTTTCAGGAGTTTTGCTTTTTGCTCATCTGATGCAATCTGTTCATCCAGAGAGTGTCCTTGCTCAATCTCTATGCTGCCAACCTGAGTTATGAGGTTTTCCCATACCTTATCCAGATTAAGTCCTGTAAGGCTCACAGAACAGTCATCAATAGGCATCCAGTTGGACTCTATAAGTTTGGAGTGATGGATGGCAAGTTTTCTCTCTCCATCGCAATCAAGTACCAAAAGCATCTTCTGGTCAATAAGTTTTGATATCTGTGATATGGTCTTTGGATCAAACTTTTTGTGTTTAAGAAGAACCTGCAACACAAATATTACGGGCACAGTTTCGCCTTTATCAATATTAACCGTATTAGGAGAGATTTCTGCTACGATGTTTATTCTCGAAATATCTGCGTCGAACTTATCCTTCGCAGCGGTATTCATATTGAATTTTTCATAAATTGCCTTCTTCGGCAATTGTTTGGAAAGTTCCGTTGATTTAGGTAAACCCAGCAAAAATCTCACCCTTTCTTAAATTTTCATTACTTTACACGGAGTTCCTGTTCTGCGAGCAAAATCAATAAGATGCTTTGTGCCAGGAGATTTACTATCCCAGAATGCAACAACTGCATCAGCAACAAGCACCATATGCTTGTTACGGATAGGTCCTGCACTTTTGCCGAATCTTTCCCAATTTGCGGGGAATTGCTCAATTTTCAAGTCGTGTTCACGGGCATACTGCTCACCGAGTTTATCTGCACCATCAGCGGTACCGCTGATAATGGTAATGTTTGTTTTGCCAGCGAGCAACTTATCGAGTTCTGCAGATAACCTCCCATAATCGTTAAAATCTCTGCTTCCTGCAACAACTACTCGGAATTCTTCTTTTTCCTTTTGCGTGGTTGCTGATTCCTTAACAACAAGGAAACAGATGAGTTCAAAATCATCGAGTCCTTTAATCTCGTTCGATAAGAAACTAACCTGACCGCCAGAAAGGAAACTATCGATGTCACTTTCTTCTTTAACTTCGATTATAGATGATATAGCATCGCCAAGAAGTTTCGAGAACTGCGACATATTCCTGCCATCACGGGTTTCTTTATTAAACTGCTTATACAAATCAGCGATGGGTTCTGTCTTGCCTTTGCAAAGGAAACGCATTTTATCAAGCATTTCCTTTGGGGACAAGTGGTTACAAACAACTTCACCCTCGTTGCTTATGTAAACCATATAGAACGGATGCAGGCGGTTCTGATTATCGATATTAACACTGTTTGCGCGGTTTTTGAGAACATATATAACACCAGCAGGCATATCCTCGGATGCTGCGGTAACTGCATGCATACCAAAAGGTGCTTTGTCGATATCCGGATGGTTCTTTATGTACTCTAAAAGGTCAAGTCTGAACTCATTAAGACCGAGGTCCATAATTGAAATACCTGTTGACATTTCTTCGATATCAACGACTTCCTCCTGCAACTTCTTTAACTGTGCCTTACGGTATTCAAGGTCGGTCTTTTCTTCTTCGCTGATGATGTTATCGTCACCTGTAGCGGTCATGTTAACAATCTTCATACGTGTTTCAACCTTTGCTTTGAGGTCGATATATTCGTCGAGTGTTACATTAGGCCAGAAGTTTACAAGTTGGATAACGCTATTTTTTGAGCCGATACGGACGATACGACCAAATCTCTGAATGATACGAACAGGGTTCCAGTGAATATCGTAGTTGATAAGATAGTCGCAATCCTGCAAGTTCTGACCTTCGGAGATACAGTCGGTAGCGATAAGAATATCGATATTTGTGTTGTCGTTAGGCATCAGAAGGTGCTTGTCCTTTGACATAGGAGAAAAGCAGGTAAGAACAGTGTTGAGGTCATTACGAAGACCTGCAACAGTTGATTTGCCTTCTACTGAACCTGTAATCATTGCGGTATCAAGACCGAAATTTCGCTTTATAAAGGTGCTGACATTATCATAAAGATACTGTGCAGTATCCGCAAAAGCAGTGAAGATGATAACCTTCTTATTACCTTCATTGATAGGATTCTGTATCTTGTCGGAAAGCACAGAGAAAAGTTCCTGCAACTTGCTATCGTGGTCAGCAGTAATATCAGCAACCAGTAGAGTGATAAGTTCGAGAACTTCTTTATCCTTTTCAAGACTCTGCTTCCATGACTCGTAATCCATATCGGCTATATCAATCTTGACTTTCTTACCGAATGAGAAAAGTTCATCATTCTGGTCTTCACTATCAAACTCAGTAGCATCTGATATACTTGTTAATTCTAAATGCTGTGAGGATTTGTTATCATAAGCATCGATTGTATCAATAGTCTTACCTATCAATTCCATAATTCGCTTCATTGTAAGATTGAAAGAATATACGGAACTTTCCATTCTCTTCATCAGGTTGATAGCGGTAAGTCTTCTGATACCTTGTTCACGGTTTGCCTGAGTAAAACCTACTGCACCTTTGTTATCCTCAAATAATTCAGCGTATTTCTCAATTTTGCTGGGTAAGATGTAATGAGAAGGAGTGTAAATTGAAAGTGTAAGCATCATCAGATGCTCGAATATCTGGTTGTATGTGATAGCATCTGTTAAATCTGTAAGGGGAGGTCTTTTAGATATCGGCATCAGCCTTGTGGGGAAAGTTCCGATATCGGTTGTATCATAATATTTTTGTATATGTTTTCTGGAACGAGCAATGGTAACTGAGTCGAGAACTTCAAAGAAATCGAAGTCGAGCATTTTAAGAAGACGTTCCGTTGTTCTCTGCTCAGGAGAAAAATCACTCCAAATAGTAAATGCTCTTTGAGCACTCTTGAATATTTCATCGATGGAACGGCTGGTGTTAAGTTTGCCGTCTATAAGTTCCGTGTTACCTTCATACGCAAGGGCAATCTGATTCTTGAGGTCCTTAAAACGATTATTTACAGGTGTAGCAGAAAGCATAAGAACCTTTGTCTTAACACCCTTTCGGATAACATGGTTGAGCAGTTTGAGATAACGGTTTTCTTTCTCGTTATCCTCGCCAGAGAGTTTGCCACCATTACGGAAGTTGTGGCTTTCATCAATAACAACCAGGTCATATGTATCCCAACGGAGACGAGATAAATCGGTTCCGTTTGATGTACCGCTGGCACGTCCAAGATCTGTATGATAAAGCACCTTGTAGTTAAGACGGTCTTCTACAAGGGGATTGTTTACATAATTATCACGGTATGTATTCCAGTTGTTAGAAAGTTTCTTTGGGCAGAGCACAAGAACACTTTTGTTTCTGGATTCGTAATACTTGATTACAGCAAGTGCAGTAAAAGTCTTACCGAGACCAACAGAGTCAGCAAGAATACAACCATTATATTTTTCAAGTTTATTGATAATAGCAAGAACTGCATCTTTCTGGAAGTTGTAGAGCATACTCCAGATTTTACTACTTTTGAAGCCAGTCGCTTCGTTAGGTAAAACATCCTCTGAAATATCTTCAAGAAATTCGTTGAAAATGTTGTAAAGGGTTATAAAATATATGAAGTCAGGAGAGTTTTCATTGTAAGCAGTAGTAATGCTTTCAACAACTTCGTCAGTTACTTCCTGAAGTTTTTTTGGATTATTCCAAACCTCTTCAAAAAGGTTTAAGAAATAATTAGCATTTTCGAATCCCTCAGTCTTCTGCACTGGATAATACGCATTATTACCTCTTTCACATCCAAGATCTACTGTTGTAAAGCCGTTAATGGGCATATATGTACTTTCATCAACATTCATAAACCCCATCATCTGCTCTTGGGTAATATTAGATTTAAAAGTTACTTTCTCCTTAATCCATTCAGCACATTCTTTGGCAATCGCCTTTTGGGTGAGTTCATTACGGAGTTTCACTTCAAATTCAGTACCGTATAAACTGCGCTCACGACTCAAGCGGGGAATATAGAACTCTCTCTTTTCTTTTTTAGCCTTTTCAGTAATAAATGTTGGTGAAGTAAAAATAAAACGCAGTTCATCAATACCTTTGAGTTCTTTCTTTAACTCCTGAAAGGCATAAATTGAAAAGCAAGCAGCCGCAACGGACAGTTTGCTTCCTTCTTTTATTTTTACAGATAAATCATCTCGCAAAGTTTTATTGGTATTATCTATAAGTTCCATAACTCTTACTCCATTATAGAATAATTACTGTCCCATAATCAGTGCACATCACGGAATAAACTCCATAATATCATCCACGCCACAATTGAATACAGCACAGATTTTGCCAAGGGTTTCAACTGTTACATTTTCACCCTTGCTCATTTTTGTGATTGTATAGTTGCTGATATCTGCAGCTTTTGCCAGATCCTTTTTCTTCATATCATGGTCAATCAAAAGCTTCCAAAGTTTTTTATAACTAACAGCCATAATATCCACCCCTTAATTAGTCTATTAGTTATCTCAATTATACCACCCTAATCGGACAAATTCAACAATAAATCGAGTTATAACTATATTATTTACAACAATTTGCGATGATTTATCAAACAAAAAACACGGATGAGTTTTGGGCTCATCCGTGTTCTTGTTAATAATGAATTTGTGTTAAGTGATTTGATGTATTTACTCTCGGCACATCGATTATAAATAGCGGTATAGTGTAATATGTAAGGTTCGGGACTTTTTTCTTGCAACGTCCTTTAAAATAAAATTCGGAGGAATCTTGGCTGTCTTGAACAAGCAACTCCGCGATAATCCAAATTCGTTTATCGGTCCGGATTCAAGCGGTTGTTTCTGCAAACAGTTGTTCAGAAAGAACTCAGACTCGGCACGGGACACACTGTTCTTTATATTTCGATCATTTCAAGATCGTCCCGCCACCATAAAACACCATTACAAGCTCATATTTGCGCTGTGTTGCGTTTTTACGACACGAGCAATCAGTTTGTCATTTTGTATCAAACGCTTCACAAACCGAAATTATGGCTTTTTCTCGCCTTGCAACCAATACACCTGCGAAAACATCAAATCAGACTTGGCACATTTTCATCAGAAACAGCAAAGGTATCTATCATCAGCTTTGCGCCAAGGCGGAAACCTGTAACAAAAGCATCGCAAGAAACTTCTTGATGGTACACATTCCATGCTTCAACGTATTTCTCTACCAGTTCAAAAAGCTCATCATCAATCTGTCCTATCAGGTCAGATTCCGCCTGCAACACGGGACCTAAGGAATCCTTGATGGGAAGATTATTGGTTTTCATGTATTCCTGCGCATTGAAATTCTCGTTAAACATATCCTCGATTAAATTGCTCATACATTTACCTCCAGTTATTTATGTAGCAAATCTGCCTGTGCCTGCTTTGTATTCATCTACAAGACGATACCAAGTAGAACTACGTACTCCAAGTTTTTTCATTGCCTGATTTACTGTGCATTCCTTTTTTATCACATCAGCATACAGACTTTTGAATTTATAGACATCGATGTCTATTGGTTTTCTACCCGTATATTTTCCCTGAGTTTTTGCAATTGCTATTCCTTCAGCCTGACGCTTACGTATATTTTCTCTTTCCTTCTGTGCAACATAGCTGAGAAGCTGCAAAACTATGTCGGAAATAAGTACGCCTGTCAGATCTTTATCATTGCGAGTATCAAGCAAAGGCATATCCAAAACAACGATATTTGCCTTTTGGGTCTTTGTTATGTATGTCCACTGCTCAAGTATCTCCTGATAGTTTCTGCCCAGTCTGTCAATAGAAGACACATACAGACAGTCCCCTTCCCTAAGCATACTGCAGAGAGCTTTGTACTGAGGTCTGTCGAAATCCTTGCCACTTTGTTTGTCTATGAATATTTTGCGTTCTTCGATTCCAAGTTCCTGCATCTGTTTTTTCTGTCTTGCTTCGTTCTGGTCTTTGGACGAAACGCGGATATATCCAAAATTTAAATTCTCGGCCAAAACAATCCCCTCCTTTCTTCTTTAGGGTACACCCATATGGGATATGAAAGAAGTTAGCTAAAATCTCCCATTAGAGTCTCAATGCGGGAGATTTTTCTTTCTTTTCTAATCACAACCCTATTGGAAGATACGCTTACTCAAATTCGTCAATACGCTCTGAATAACATTTCAGTGCATCACGTATGTACAAGCCGACTTGACTCATAGGTATCCCCTCAGGAATATAAGGCATTATCTTTTCCATAGGAATCGATATACTCTCTTTCTGATTTGGAACATTTATAATCTCTAATACATAATTTTTATCCATGGTCACTCATCGCGCTTATCATTTACGCGATTTGCCCCCTCTCTTTTTCTTTATACTTTTAAGAACATCTAATTCAAACGAATCATCTGAGTCTTTTGTATCCACGATATGAGATATAACAGAAAAACTTTTACTGCCTTTGCGTTTTGTAAGAAAATCCACTCCGCAAAGTTCTTTCAACTCATTCCACGTGTTTACTCCAAGAACTTTTGCTATATACTCCCATGAAGGTGTATTATGAGTTCGATTTGCATTATACGCAAGTTTGCTCTCAGGCATTAATCGTGTATACTCTGAAATAAACAGAGTCATATAGTCCTCTTTCGTAAAAGATTTGAATCTGCATTTCCAACTGATTGAATCCGATGGATAGTTTTCAATCATCCAGTCTCCCGGATTCATATCGTAACGATTTGAAATTGAGGAATGTGTAGGCAGCCAATCATATTTATCAAGTTCCTTTATCTTTGGAGGTCTGCCGTATTCTTCAATGAATCGCTCGATAGCATTCCTTATTGTCCCGTCCGTCCACTTTGATCGTCTGGTCCTTATAACCCGACCATCACGCTTGGTTCTGTAAAGGTTCTGAGTCCTTGCTTCGTTTTTTGGCTCACTTTCTGAAGCACCAGTGTTTATGGGCTTTTTGCCTTTGTTTTTCATTGGGGAAATTGAACTCCTTTCTTATTTCCCCAAACCTCATATCATTGGCACTCCGTAGGTGGAAAAACGCAAATCAAAATCGGGATTGAAGTTATCTATCGCCTTGATAAGCCCGATAACCCCCACCTGAAACAAATCGTCGGGAGGCTCTGCTCTGCCCGTAAAGCGCTGCACCACCGACAGCACAAGGCGGAGATTCCCCTCCACCATCTTGTCCCTTGCCGCCTTTTTCTCTGCCTCCGAGCCGTTTCTGATAATCCTGAGCAGCTCCTGCTTTTCGCTTTCTTTGAGAACCTTCAGATTAGCGGTGTTTACCCCGCAGATTTCCACCTTGCTATACTGCAAACAAACATCTCCTGTCAACACTTTGCTTTAAGTATTGGCAAGAGATGTATTTTTATTCCGAAAAAAACAACCGCCGGAAAACTCCGACGGTTGCAGAACCTGATTAAATTACAAGGATATAGGGATTACACTGTGCATCAAGGGACGCAAGATACTCAAGCACCATAGTCTCCGTGGTGGCAACGCAACCGGCAGTGGGGCTGTCACCTATGTGGAAAAATATAGCGGAGCCTTTGTTGTATTCTGCGGGCATATTGTAGCACACAACAAAACCGTAATTGTAGTTGTAGGTGTAGTCTATCATATGCTCTGCGCTGTCCCAGTCCTTATTCGCAGTACCTTCCACACGCTGATTATAGTAAACAGAGTCGGGGTCATCTACCCAATAGGTATCCGATGTTACCTCGAAGGTATAGAGTCCCGTGTCGGGCTTTTCGTAAATATAGAAAGCCTCTCCGATGGGATAGAGTCCCTTGGGAGTTCCGCTTATCTGCTCGCTCATCTCATATACAGTGCCCTGTGAGCCTACATAGCCGTAGCAGAAAAGGCTCTCGTCCTCGCTCCAGGCACTTCCCTCTTTACTGAAATATCGGATTTCAGCGGAATTGCCGTAGGAGTTTACCACCACAAGCTGAGAGCATCCGATACTCTCCAAAGTTTCCACGGAGTTTCCGTTTTGCTCAAGATAACTCATAAGTTCATCGGGATAAGCAAGCGTCTCCGTTGCCTCGGTGGTACTCTCGGTTGTATCTGTTGTCTGCGGTACATCTGTGGGAAGCGATGTAGCGGACTCGGTATTTCCGTGGGCTGCGGTTGTCTCCACACTCTGGGAAGGAGGAGTCTCTCCGCCTTGTTCTCCCGAGCAGTTCTTACCCAGTCCCAGCGCAAGGAAAACACCGAATAGCAACACAAACACAAAAAGCAACACTGCCAGAATTTTTCTTCTTTTTGCCCTTTGTTTTCTCTCGTATCTGCTGTATCTTCTGTCTGTATTCATCTGATTACTCTTGTCTTTCTATCAGTTGGTTGTGATTTCGATATGGGGATTCAGATTTGAGTCCATAAGAGCAAGCAGCGATGTCATATTCTCTGCGGTAATGTCAATGCATCCCCCTGTTTTGCCGGGAGTGCCGGTTACTCCGCAGATGGTAATCGCCGAGCCGTAACCCTTTCTGACACCTTCTGTTGAGAAGCCGTCTCCGTTGTGCTCAATGAAGATAAGGGCATTGCAATCGCCGTCGAAGATTATCTCTCCCACAGGCTCATAAGATGTGCCTTCGGGAAGGAAATCTCTGTCGGTGATGGTATTGTACAAATCGGAATCGGGGTCATCAACAATACAGGTGTAGTAAGATGTATAGTATGTATTCATCTTTGTGTCGATAATATCATTTGTAAACACAGTACCCAGTTTGAAGGTACCCTTGGGGGTTGCTGTGGAATTCTCGCCGTAAGTGCTGCTGATACCCTGCGAACCCAGAGTTGCATTACAGGAAAACTGTTCATTCCACTGACCGTCTGTCCATTTATAAAGCTTGAGTGTGCCGCTTGAAGAACCCGACTTGGCAGTTACAACCACCTTCTGTGAATATCCGTCGGGACCCATTTCAACGCCCTCGGAGATAACCAGAGTGACAACCGAACCCTTTGCTACATAACTTCCCGACTCTACGCTCTGACTGATAACTCTGCCCTTCTCAACCGAGTCGTTGTATTCGTATTCAAGCGCAACCTGAAGTCCCAGACCCTCAAGGTAGCTGACTGCGGAATCATTCTGCATATTAACGCAGGAGACCATCATAAACTCCTCAACCGCCTCGGTGGGAGCAACGGTAATCTCCTCAACATAAGAATTGGGAACGGTCTCCATCATATCCACTTCCTTATGCTTTACGGGCATATTAAACAGGAAGATGCACACCGCAATAATAGCCACCACAAGTATACCTATCACTACTATACCTGCCAGAGATATCAGAAGTGCAATAAGTCCCACAATAAAGCAGGATTTCTTTTTCTTGGGTTTCTTTGCGGGTTTCGGTTGCTTTCCGGCATTAGCCGCACCAGCCTCAGGTGCTTCAGATTTCACATCATTTACAGGTGCCGCAGCAGCACTGTCAGACTGAATATCTTTGCCCCGGACAACGTCTGCGGGAGCAGTCTGAGAGGATGCATCCATAACGAGATATACTGTGTTGTTTTCCTCAAAAAACGCCAGCACGTCACTTCCCTCAGCGCTTACGGTGAGTTTGCCCGCAGAGCTGACAAATGCCTCTTTGCCCCTTGCAAAAGCCTCCTTGAAATCGTCGCGTATTACCATTACCGAGTTTCCGTTTATATCCCTGTTGCGGGTAACGCACTCAGAGGGAAAGAACTCAACAACAGAAATCACAGTATCAGCAGATACATCGAGGCCCACATAGGTAATGGAATTATCATCCTCACTCTCGGCGTTGCCCACAAGGTACTTGCCGTCAAGAAGCGTGCCTGCCTTCAGGTGGTAGAGAATGTCGGAAGGAATGTTCTCCTTGCCGCAGACACCGCAAAAATTGCCCTCAGCAATTCTGCTCATACAATTATAACAATACATAATAATCCTCCGAAAAAAAGCATATTAAACGAAGGCGGAATACACAGAAAAGTGCATTCCGCCGCATAGGGTCTATTTAATTACTTGTTGAAGATAGACATAATGTCGTAGAAGTTGTCATCATCGTCATCGGATGTCTCTGCCTTGGCAGCCTCAGCCTCAACCTTCTTGGCCTTAACCTTGGAACCTTCAGCAGGGAAGCCTGTTGCGATAACTGTAACGCTGATTTCGTCCTTCATCTCTTCGTTGACAACAGCACCCCAGATGATGTTTGCATCGTCTGCAACCTTCTCGGAAATCATTGTGGATGCAACGTCGATGTCATCAAGGCTTACATCGGGTGAGCAGGTGATGTTGATGATAACACCCTGTGCACCGTCGATGGTTGTCTCAAGCAGGGGGCTGGAGATAGCTGCGTCTGCTGCAACCATAGCCTTGTCCTTGCCGGATGCCTTACCGATACCCATGTGTGCATAGCCTGCATCCTTCATAATTGCTGTAACGTCAGCAAAGTCAAGGTTAACAAGACCGGGAACAACGATGAGGTCGGAAATACTCTGAACACCCTGACGGAGAATATCGTCAGCGATGGTGAATGCATTCTGAAGTGTGATGCTCTGCTCGGAAACGAACTTGAGTCTTTCGTTGGGAACAACGATAAGGGAGTCAACACAAGCAGCCAGCTGCTCAATACCCTGCTCAGCCTGAGCCATACGCTTCTTGCCTTCGAAAGCAAAGGGCTTGGTAACAACTGCAACTGTGAGGATGCCCATATCCTTGGCAATTTTTGCAACTACGGGAGCTGCGCCTGTACCTGTGCCGCCGCCCATACCGGCAGTAACGAACACCATATCTGTATCTCTGAGAAGATCTGCGATTTCCTCTTTGTTCTCCTCAGCTGCTTTCATACCAACCTCGGGAAGGGAGCCTGCGCCCTTGCCGCGGGTAACTTTCTCACCGATCTGAATCTTCTGGGAAGCTTTGGAGAAACGGAGAACATGCTCGTCTGTATTGACAGCAATAAACTCAACGTTGCGAACCTCCATCTTAACCATTCGGTTGATAGCGTTTCCGCCACCGCCACCTACGCCGATAACTTTAATAACGGGCAAATAATCAGTATTCTCTCTCTCTAACTCAAATGCCATTTTCTCGTCCTCCTTGAAATCATATATAAACTTTATGTAGTCGAATATAATTACACATTATAATTCATCTATATTAAGGTAACATATTCCGAGGATAATTTCAATATTTATTTTGAAATTTACGCAATTTTTTCTGTTTTTAACAGATTTATTTTCCTCCCGAAATGTTTTTCATCGATTATTGTGTCCACAAAGAATTATAACTCTGCACCCAAAAGCAAAGCACCCCTGTTTTTTTCTGTAAACAGAGGTGCATAAATATACTTAATTGTAATACTCGGGCTCGGTGTATTCCGTTGCTTCCGTTGCCTCGGTGGCACTTGTTGCAGGCGGCACACTGTCAGGGAGAATGGAGTACTCGTTGAAATAACACTTCTTTGTCTCATAGCAACCGGAAGCGTCCAGAGTACCCGCCACAGAGCTGTCATTGACATCAATTTTTTCCTTAAGAATTGCATCGGCAGCGTGAATCTTGTATGTAAGATTATCGGGAGTACCCAGATATACGACGATTCTGTCATCGTATACATACCTGAACTTAAGGGTTCCGCCCTTGGTAGTCTCCACATTGACAATGGTAATCTTCTCACAACTGAATTCTCGGAACGCCCTGAAGATTTCCTGAAGGGAGGTTGTGACTATGTCATCGGAATATTCCACATATTCGCCGGGCACACGGTTCTGGGCACTGACACCCTCAATAAGAGGTACCTCTGCCTCATCATCGGTTGCACAAACCGAGAGAACCTTGCCCATGTCGCTTACTACATAATATCCCGAAGAACCCTCTATAACATAGGCGGGATTTGCCATAGTGATGTTAATTTTAATAGTATCGGGAATTGAGAAAGTAACCTTTGCTTCCTCAATATCGGTGAACTTCTTCTCTATTCTGTCGGCGGCTCTGCCCTTGGGAGCAGTGAAGATATTATCTCCAAGTATCAGTCCGGAAGCATCAATGATATCTTCGGCACTGTACACATCGGTACCGCTTACTACAATATTCTCGGTCTTGAAGAGTACTGTGAGGGAAAGCACACCGCCAACCAGCACAACCACAAGGATTATTGCAGCATATATAAGGTAGCCTCTGAACTTTCTGGCAGCAGGAGAAAGAGGCCTCTTTGCCTTTGCGGCAGGTTTCTGTGAAGGTACGGGGGTGGGTCGTCTCACCTGTGCATCCGCACCTCTTCGCCGAGGAGATGCGTTGCCTGAGCGGTACTGTTTGAGGGGTGCATCTGCGCTGTGGGCACTTCTGCTTGTATTCCCGTTATCGCTGCTATGCAGGCGGTCTCTGGCATAAGTCCGGGGTGCATCTCTTTTCGGTGTTGAGTGCGGGTTGCTGCGTGAAGCACCCGTTCTTCCTCTTTCCTGTATTCTTCTTTCGTCAGGTCTTGTGTTGCGGGTGCCGCTCTGTACGCTGCGGTCCCTCATCTGAGAGGATGAAGTTCTTTTGTTATCGGAGGGCTTTGCCTTGTTCTTTTCGGTAGTTTTATTCTTATCAATGCTTTTCTGCATCTGCTTTTTAGTCTGCATACTGGAGCTTCGCTGTGTGTGGGCGTCTCTCTCCTTGCGACTTTCCTTAAATTCCTTCAACGACGGAATTTTCGCGGTTTTTTCCTCCATTATCATCCCTCCTTACTTCCTTTTGATTTTAACTTACGTATATACTTTATACCTTTCTGACCGAACCGTCAAGAGAGGATAATACTGCATCCAGTTCTTCGTAGCCTCTCTCCAGATATCCGGTGGTATCGATTTCTGTTTTTCCCTGTGCGGCAAGACCTGCCACCACCAGCGCGGCGGAGCCTCTCAGGTCTCCTGCCTTGAGCTTTGAGCCGTATAGTTTCGGCACGCCCTCAACAACGGCAACCCTGCCCTCGCTCTTGATATTTGCACCCATTCTGAGGAACTCCCCTATGTGCTTGTATCTGCTTTCAAACACAGTTTCCACAAAAACCGTTGTGCCCTCTGCCACAAGAGAAAGTGCCATAAGAGGCGGCTGTGCATCGGTGGGAAAACCGGGATAGGGAGTTGTTCGTATAAGTCCGGGAGAGCGAAGCCTCTGAGGTGCTTTGAAATCCATTCTCCCCTCTTTCACCGAGAGGCGGCATCCTGCCTCCTCAAAAGCAGGTATAACCGCACCGAGGTGTGCGGGAATTACGTCGTTTATTACTATATGTGAGCCTGTGACAGCCGCCGCCGACATCAATGTTGCCGCAACGATTCTGTCAGGAATGATATTATGGACTGTTCCGCGAAGCTTCTGTACGCCCTCTATCACTACCGTGCCGTCACCTGCACCGCTGATCATAGCACCGCATTTATTGAGATAGTCTGCAAGGTCCTCGATTTCAGGCTCCCTTGCGGCATTTGTAATTACGGTGGTTCCCTTTGCAAGGGATGCTGCTATGATGATATTCTCGGTAGCACCCACGCTGGGAAAAGCCAGTGCAATACGTGCACCCTCAAGACCCTTTGGGGTATGGGCACGGATTTCTCCGTGATGCTCGGTAATAACTGCTCCCATTTTCCGCAGGGAATCCAGATGCAAATCCACGGGTCTGGGCCCCAGCTCACAACCTCCCGGAAGGGAAATCCGCGCTCTGCCGCAACGGGCAAGAACTGCACCGAGGAAAATTACGGAACTCCTCATTTCTCTCATCAGAGAATCAGGTATATGTGTACCGTTCAGATTACAGGTATCCACCAGTAGCGTGTGTCCGTGACGGGTGGCGCTGCATCCCAGATATCTGAGTATACTAATCGCCACGTCTATATCCGAGAGACAGGGACAGTTGTGGATAACATTCTCCCCTTCTGTCAGGAGTGTCGCCGCAAGTATGGGGAGTGTGCTGTTTTTTGAGCCCTGAAGGCTTACTTCTCCACGTAATTTTCTCTGTCCCTCAATAAGAAGCTTTGCCACGCCAAACACCCTTTCAGCACTGATATGAAGCTATGCTTCACATTCTATGCAAAAAAAGGGTGCCTTGTGACTTATTACTCCGATAAAACTTTTCTGATAACTTTATAGATACGCTCGTTGGCATCTGTAATGGCCATTTTACGGGCGTTTTCAGCATATTCTCTGAGGAGCTTTTCGTCCGAGAGAAGCCTGTCGATTTCGGCGGTGAGCTTCTCTGCGGTGAGGTCTTTCTCCTCAATAACCGACGCCGCCTTTTCTTTCACCAGCGCCATAGCATTGTGATACTGATGATTCTCCGCCACATTGGGAGAGGGAATCAGCACCGAGGGTTTGCCCATTGCCTCAATCTCGCTGAGGGTAATAGCACCGCAACGACAAACCGCAAGGTCTGCCGCAGCAAGACAGATGTTCATATTGTCAATATATTCCCTGATATCAAGGTTGTCGGCACACTCGGGATCTGCCCCCTGCTCACGGAGCAAATCGGGGAACCATGTGCCGTATTTGCCATAGGCGTGGATGTGCTGATACTTTTTATCCTTGGCACTTCTTGCAATAACAGGTGCGATATTTTCATTGATTTTTCTGGCGCCCATACTGCCGCCGAAGGAGATAACAAGAGGTCTCTCGTCAACGCCCAGAGCCTTTCTTGCCTGCTCTTTGTTCACAGAGAGAATCTCGGGGCGCAAGGGGTTGCCTGTCAGCTCAAAATTGCAGGAGGAGTCCATTCTTCCCTTTGCATCCGCCATAGCAAGCATTACTGCCTTTGCCTTTTTAGAAAGCATCTTTGTGGTGACACCGGGATAGGCATTCTGCTCGTGGATAACTGTGGGGATACCCATCTGCTGTGCCGCCTTGATAACAGGACCGCTGACGTATCCGCCTGTGCCCACACAAATATCGGGGCGAAACTCCTTAATATATTCCCTGGCCTTTTTGGATGCAGAAACCGCCTTGAACGCGGTAGAGATATTCTCTGCTATTGCCTTGGGAGAAAAACTTCTCCGGAATCCGCGTATGGAAACAGATTTTATCTCAAAGCCTGCTCCGGGTACGAGGCGCTGTTCGAGACCGCCCTCGTTGCCCACAAACAGAATCTGTGCATCTTTTTCTTTTATTTTTATTGTCTGGGCAATGGCAATAGCAGGATTTATATGTCCTGCGGTGCCGCCGCCTGCAAGTAATACTCTCATAAATTCACCTGAAATTTCAAATAGTGGATGCACCTTCGCGCATCATAAATCCCTCTGCCCGCTTATGCTTTTTCAATATTGGACGACCTGGACACCGAGAGCACCACGCCCATCTGTGCCAGAAGCATAATAAGGGAGCTTCCGCCGTAGCTGAAGAAGGGGAACGAGATACCTGTGTTGGGAAGCCAGTCGGTGATAACAAGCACATTGAGCACCACCTGAAGTCCTACCTGTGCCACAAGTCCGCAACCCAGAAGTTTGCCGAAACTGTCTGATGATGCACGGGAAATCTTGATTCCTCTGTAAACCAGCAGTCCGAAGAGGATAAGAATAACACCTGCACCGATAAGACCCAGTTCCTCGCACACCACCGCGTAAATAAAGTCGTTCTGAGGCTCGGGCAGATAGAGATATTTCTGTCTTGACTGACCCAGTCCCAGACCCCATATACCGCCTGAGCCAATGGCATAGAGAGAATTTCGGGTCTGATATGTTGCCCACTTGTTCTCGGGTGTGTAGTTAAGCGCCTGACCCCATCCGTCCATTCTGTCCATAGCATAGCCCAGAAGTCCCGTGGAGAGAGCAATTACGAAGCCGACAACCGCAATTACAGCGATTATTCCGAAGTATTTGAGCGGCATTCCCGAAAGGAAAAGCATAATGAGTATAAGAAGAAATACAATAACGATGCAGGAATAGTGAGGTTCCATCCACAGAAGCAGAGCCGTTGCACCGAAAATAACCATACCCGGCATAAAGCTGTACTTCATATACTGCATTTTGTCGGCATATCTGGTGCCCCAATAAGCAAAGAAAACAATAAGGCAGAACTTGGTAATCTCCGATGCCTGAATGGTAAAGCTGCCCACACCTATCCAGCGCTTGATACCTGTGGAGGAAGGCATCAGCAGTACAACAACCAGCACCGCAAAGGATATACCCAGTATTATCTTTGCAAGTTTGTAGAGAACGCGGTAATTGAGATAGGAAAGACCTATCATGGCGCCAACACCCAGAAGGGCAAATATAAGCTGACGTTTCAGGTAATAGAAGCTGTCCCCTGTCTTGCTGTAAGCAGAGGGGTAACTTGCTGAGAACATCATAATGATTCCGATGGTGAGAAGCGCCAGCACCAGAAGGAGAAAAGGCATATCAAGGCCCAGACCCACGGACATAAGACCCGACTTTTTCTTTGTCGCGGTCTTTTTCTTCTCCGCAGGTTGCCTTCTCTGTGCAGAAGTCCCCCCCGCACTCTGTGCGCTTAAACTTCTCAGATAAGCTCTGTCAGGAGCTGTTTTTTTATGAAGAAAGCTCTGATGCATTCCCGTATCCTCCCGAGGATTTCAGAGTCAGACAAGTTTAACTACTCCGAAATATGTAAGTAAGATAGCGATTATTCCAGCAATTGCGGTAACAAGGCTGAACACGCAGACAATTTTGACCTCACTCCAGCCGCTCATCTCGAAATGGTGATGAATGGGACTCATCTTGAAGAGTCTCTTGCCGTGAGTAAGTTTGAAGAAACCAACCTGTAAAATAACGGAGAACATCTCCACAATATACATAAGTCCCACAAGAATAAGCAGAATGGGTAAATCCAGAGAGCAGAGTATTGCACACACAATGCCTCCCAGGAAAAGAGAACCTGTGTCACCCATAAACACCTTTGCGGGGTGGAAATTCCACACAAGGAAGCCGAGACATCCGCCTGCAAGTGCAGCACTGGTAAGAATACCGCCTACATTCTGAAGAAGGCTTGCCATAAGCATTGTGGCAATAGCCGCGAAAAATGTAATTGAACCGTCAAGGCCGTCGATACCGTCAGTAAGGTTGGTGGCATTTACAACACCAACTATCACAACAGATGCGATTACATAGTAGAACCAGCCCAGCTCCACTGTGCCGATAAAGGGAATAACTGTGGAGGTAAGACCTGTGTCCTTGCCTATATATCTCAGAGCCAGAAGATAACCCACTGCAACGGCAAACTGAAGCACCAGTTTCTGAATTGCGGTAAGTCCCAGATTACGCTTTTTGACAACCTTGATGTAATCATCAATAAAACCGATAAGTCCGTAGCAGAGAGCCATCACAAGACCGATGAAAGTATTGTTACGCTCAATGTCGGTAATTCCGTCAGTTGTAACAAGTCTTACGGTGTAGCAGATAACCACCGAAACGATAATGCCGATAATGAACATTATACCGCCCATAGTGGGAGTACCCTGCTTTTTCTTGTGCCAGTCGGGACCTATATCCAGAATTGTCTGGCCAAACTTGAGTTTATGCAGAAAGGGAATAAGGAGTTTTCCCAGCACCGCAGATATTGTAAACGCAATAAGCGCAGTTCCCAGAGCCCATAAACTGTTAATCACTTTTCATCCGTCCTTTTCATTGTAAATTCATTTATTTCCCGCAGAACTTCATCTGCGGCACAACCCTGTGCAAGCTTGGCACAAAAAGCTACCAACACTTGCCTGAAAGTAAATTCGCTTCCGTTTTGAAGAAACGCTCTGCCCATAAAACCTCCTGTGAGGATTTCAAAGCTGGAGGTAACCTCTCTGCGCTGAGGGTTGAGTGCAGTAACGTCACAGTCCCCTATCTTTTCGCAATAGGTAAGCACCTTTGCGCCTTCGGGCACTCTGTCTCTGTCGTCTCTGTGAACTACCCATATATCTGCTGCAAATGATTCTTCGACAGCAGCCTCATCCACTCTTCCGACAAAAACCGCAAGCGAAGAATCCTTCTGCACGAATTTTTCACAAAGAGCATCGAGTATACGCCCGACTGCATCTATATTCTCTTTTTCACCGAAAATTCTGATTTTTTCATTATTCATAGAGTTCTCCCTGATAATGTAACTAATCAGTCGCTGATACCGCCTGATGTAAATGTAACTTTGATAACTGTTCCCGGCGACACAAGTGTACCCGGAGCCACGCTCTGTGATGTGGCATAGCACATAGCCGAATTGGTAGCGCCTGTGATGCTGACATTCAGATTTTCAAGGGACGCAAGGTAGTTGACGTCGTTTATGCTGTATCCCTTGAAATCAGGCACCGTAGACTGTATCTGTGCGCTGTCCTCATCGGTATACACCACCACGTTTCCGCCCTGAGGTATGGACATTGATGCATGAGGCACCTGTGCCAGGACTTTCTCGCCGTAGCCCATAACCGTTACGGTGAAGCCGTCCTCCTCAATGGCACTGATAGCTTCATCCCTTGTCATGCCCACATAGTTGCCTGTGGTCTTGTCAAGGCTCTCTATCTCCTCGTCGGTATACTCCGTTGCCACCTCAAGGTAAGGCAGAACCTCTGACATAATCTTTGCAAATACAGGAGCAGCAACCTGACTTCCGTAGTAAGCCGCGCCTGTGGGTGTATCGAAGAATACAAGGCACACAACCTCGGCATTCTCTGCGGGAGCAAATCCGCAGAAGGACGCGATATAGTCGTCTATTCCATCGCCATTCTCGTCAATTTTCTTCTCTGTGGTACCTGTTTTACCTGCAACGCGATAACCTGCCACATAGCCGTTACTGCCCGAGCCTGATATAGCGTTTTCCTCAAGGATATCCGCAATATGTGCCGCGGTTTCAGAAGAAATCGCCTGACGCTTCACTTCATTTGAAACTATGGACTGAACATTACCCTCGGAGTCAAGCACCTGGGAAACCACGTGGGGCTGAACAATGTATCCGCCGTTTGCTATGGCACAGACGGCAGTTGCCATCTGTATAGGTGTAACAGAGAAGTTCTGTCCGAAGGAAGCGGTTGCAAGGTTTACGGGAAGCATTGAGCCGTCATTTGAGAAGAAGATATCCTCTGCCTCACCCGGCAGGTCGATACCTGTTTTCTCCGAGAAGCCGAATGCCTGATAGTATTTCCAGAATTTTTCCGCACCCAGAAATTCGCCTATCTGCATGAATGCAGGGTTACAGGAATTCTTGATACTCTGTCTGAAAGTCTGTGTGCCATGTCCCGAACGCAGGTGACAATGCATAACCTCACCCGTTACCGTATAGTGACCGGGACAGAAGAACGAGGACTGCTCGCTGACAAGGTCTTCTTCAAGTGCCATTGCAGCGGTGAACATCTTGAATACCGAACCGGGATAGTATGTATCACTCACCGCCTTGTTTCTCCATGTTTTCTGGAGTGCCGCACTCTCTGCCTCAAGGCGCTTATCCTCGGGGAGTTTTGCTATTTCTGCCAGAATACTGTCATCCAGAGTGTAGGGGTCATTAAGGTCAAAGCCGCCTACCGATGCCATAGCAAGCACCTCGCCGGTGTTTACATTCATAACAATGCTGACGGCACGGTTAGCCACCGCGTGGTCTTCTATTCCCTCTTGCAGGTACTTTTCAACAATAGCCTGGATGTTGGAGTCAATGGTAAGCACCAGGGAGCTTCCGTCCACAGCGTCAATGTTCTGGCTGTATTTAAAGGGCATCTCCGTACCGATGGAGTTGGTGGCGGTAACAAGTCGTCCGGGGGTACCTGTGAGCAGTTCGTCATACTGGTACTCGATTCCCGAGAGTCCCTGGTCATCCGCACCTGTAAAACCGATTACAGAGGATGCGAGGTCGTTTTTGTAGTAGTATCTCTTATAATTGTCAAGCAGATAAATTGAACTGCTGTTGATGTCATACTCATCGCTGAGCTTCTCGCAGAAATCCAGTATCTGCTGACGGGTATCGGACTCTATCTGACGCTTGATTTCCACATAGTAGCTGGACTGTTTGGATTTTTCGAAAATAGTCTCCTCGTCAATACCAAGTATCTCCGAGAGACCCTGTGCTACAATGCGTCTCTCCTCGTCAGTCTCAAGATACACAGGTGCCAGCACCACTCTCCACACCGTTGCGGACTCTGCCAGAATCTCTCTGTTTCTGTCGTAGATGGTGCCTCTCTTTGCCGAGAGAGTAGTGTCGGTGAGCTGCTGTGCGGTGGCTTTCTGCTGAAGTTCATCTGCCATTACTATCTGCAGATATCCGAGTCTGAGCATAGCCACTCCAAAGCCCAGCACCAATATTATAACAAGTAGAATTGCCGACCTTTTTCTGAAGGTCTGATTCGTACCTTTTGCCATAAAAATTATCCTTTCCCTCAAGGTGTGCCGCATCAGAACTCACATTCATATCGGAACACACCGAAAAAAATCATTGTCATAAGTAGCAGAAAAAGAGTTAAGACCAAAAAATCTCAACTCTCATTCCTCACATAACATACTTATTAATCACGGAGGTATGTTATGACCAGAGTGAACTCAGGAAATCACCCATCTCGGCAAAAACGGTTCTGTTTCCCTCATCATATATCTCTGCCTTGTCCCCCTGTGACAAGCTTATATATTCTTTTTGCTGGTTAGTTGCCTTAACCATATTCAGTTCGTTTCTGGCATACTCCTCAACCGCAGCCGCAGAGAGGCTGGCCTCTATCTTTGCCTGCATCTGTGTGTGCAGACTCTGTGTCTGTGAAAGTCTGGTCTCGGCAGAGGCTATCTCCTGATTAAGCTCGGCAAGTCGTACCTGACCGAGGATAATGGAAACTATTGCCACTACTGCTATGGCGGACATCACAAATCCTGCGCAGAGCGCTACGGGGTTGTACTTTTTGCGCTGTGCCTTGGAAACGTTGATTTCGGGGAGTTCTATGATATTGTTCTTTGCCTGAGGCTTCTTCCTGTGCTTGTGTACAGGAGCACTCTTAGGCACTGCTGTGCCGCGGGTTGTCTCAAAGAGGCTCAGGTCATAGCCTCTGTTGTCCATCATATATGCGCCGTATGCCATATACTTCAAATCCCCTTTAATTCATATACCTTATATTTTTTCGCAAATCCTCAGCTTTGCACTTCTGCTTCGCTGATTCACTTCAAGTTCTTCTTTGGTGGCTGTAATGGGCTTTCTTGTGATGATTTTCACCTTGGGCTTGTTACCGCATACACAAACAGGGAAATCCTTGGGGCATATACAGCCTTCTGCCCATTTTGCCATTCTCTGCTTTACTATTCTGTCCTCAATGGAGTGGAAGGTAATAACCGCAAGTCTGCCGCCGGGCGAGAGCATCTCAAAAGCCGAATCAAGTCCTCGCTCCAGTTCGCCGAACTCGTCGTTGACTGCAATTCGCAGCGCCTGAAAGCTCTGTCGTGCGGGGTGTCCCTCACGTCTTACCTTCTGTGGAACCGATGCTTTGATAATCTCTGCAAGTTCCAGAGTGGTCTCAATTGTTTTTTCCTCTCTTGCTTTCACGATGTTCCGTGCAATGGAGGATGCGAACTTCTCTTCGCCGTAGGTGGAGAGGATTCTTGCAATTTCTCCGTAAGGGAGGTTGTTTACAAGGTCCTTTGCAGATTCGCCCTGCTGGCTCATTCTCATATCCAGAGGTGCATCCTCGTGGAACGAAAAGCCACGCTGGGGAGTATCCAGCTGATGGGAGGAAACTCCGATATCAAGGAGCACTCCGTCCACCTTATGAACACCAAGTTCAGAAAGGAGCTCTTTCATATCACCGAAGCGGCCCCTCACAATAGTGGAGCAGGGCTCGTCTTTGAACCTCTCGGTGACGGTGGCAATTGCATCCGGGTCACGGTCTATTGAGTAAAGCATTCCGCTTGAGAGTTTTCTGAGTATCTGCGAGGAGTGGCCTCCGCCGCCGGCTGTACCGTCAACGTATATCCCGTGGGGTTTTACCTCAAGACCGGAAATAGTTTCTTCAAGCAGTACGGGTAAATGTGAAAACTTCATAATCACAGCCTCAGCAGTTCAAGAGCATCGTCAAAGGACTCCTGCATCTGCTTGTTCATGAACTCGTCGTAAACATCCTTGTCCCACACCTCAACTCGGGTGTCCATACCGAGAACAACGATATCCTTCTTGAGATTTGCGTTGTCCCGCAGCGCCTGAGGAATCTGAACTCTGCCCTGTGCATTGGCAGAAACCTCGGTAGCAGGAGAAATCAGGATGTACTGGAGTCTGAGAGCGGTCCTTGCAGGAAGCTCTCTTATCTGAGAGAGAAGGCGGTCAAACTGCTTGGCGGACATAATCTGAACACATTTGAAATCCTTGTCAAAACCACTGGTAACGTAAAAGCTCTCCCCCAGTTCATCGCGGAACTTCTGGGAAAGGGTTACTCTGCCCTTTGCATCAAGGCTCTGATAGGTCATACCCGTAAACATTTTGCCACCTCCTTCGGTAAATTTTCTTCAATCCAGCGTATCTTTTTTTGAAAAACCACTGAATTTACATCAAAAAGCATCAATTTTTGAGTTTTTTCAGTCACTTTTGTACACTGTTTGACACTGTAAGTTCATTATACATTATAGGTTGCAAAATTGCAAGAGAAAGATTACGGTTTTTTTACCAATATTACAGGGCTCTTTTACTGCACAATAGACAAAAAGCACCTGCCGTACCCCATATCTTGGGTTTTGCGACAGGTAATTTTTGTAATTTATGCTGATTTTTGTAACCTTTTCAAAAAAATCCGACATTCTCTTTTATCAGACCTGTTTGAGAAACCTCCTCCCCTTTCTCAAAGTCGTCCTCTGCCCCGGGCATTTTCTCCCGCAGACGCAAAAAGAGCACAACCAAAAGGCTGTGCTCTTTAAAAATCATATATAATTTTCGCTGAAATTACATTGTGATGTTGTTACCGGAAGATGTCTTCTGTGTCATCTTGATGTTCTGACGAGTCTTGCGAAGCTCTGTGAGCTGAGATGTAATAGCATCGTCGGTCTTCTTCATAATATCCTCAACGAACTCGCTGGCTGCTTTGCGCATATCGGAAGTCTTTGCCTTTGCGTCGTTGATAATCTCGGTTGCCTGAGCGTGTGCTGCACGAACAATCTCGTTCTGGTTAACAAGCTGCTGCTTTCTCTCCTCTGCTGCACGGATGATATCCTCGGACTCCTTCTTTGCCTCAGCGATAATCTGGCTTCTGTCAGCAACGATATTCTTTGCCTGACGGATTTCAGAGGGAAGTGAATCGGAAATCTCGTCGAGGATGTCGAGAACCTGCTCGGTATCTACCAGGGACTTACCACCTGTAAGGGGCACGGCCTTGGCATCGTTCATAATATCCTGTAATTCAGCGATAAGTTCTTCTACTCTTTTCATATTTATCTCCCTTTCCTGTCAATTATCTGACTATATTCCTATTATTTCACATATTTGTGAGTCTGTCAACTATTTTTGCGTGAATTGCCTCGGGAACAAAATTGCTGATATCTCCGCCGAGAGAGGCAATCTGCTT
The DNA here is from genome assembly GCA_045654185.1 of Ruminococcus sp. GTDB lineage: Bacteria > Bacillota > Clostridia > Oscillospirales > Acutalibacteraceae > Ruminococcoides. The sequence goes on along the minus strand of JAZOMY010000001.1, from coordinate 36,553 downwards.
AACAACGCTTGAGCTGAGATACATATAATCCTGACTGGTGTTGAGATAAACCGTCTCAAGCTCCCCGTAAAGCTTCTTGTTTATCATGGACATCTGAAACTCGTACTCAAAGTCGGATACCGCACGCAGACCCTTGACCACAGCCACAGCACCCTTACTCTTTGCATAATCCACAAGAAGTCCGCCGAAACTGTCTATCTCCACATTGGGCAGATGTGCGGTGGTTTCGCGGAGAAGCTCTATCCTCTCCTCCACAGTAAAGTTGGGGTTCTTATCCATATTGCAGAGAACCGCCACAATAACTTTATCAAAAAGCCCTGACGCACGCTCTATAATATCGAGATGACCCAGGGTAACAGGGTCGAAACTACCGGGGCATATTGCAATTTTCATATTATAAATCCCCTTTGATTTATTCCTCCGCAGGACGTCTGTAAGAGGTTATCTTAATTTTACCATATCGGTATGTTCTGTCAAGGACAAATTCTCCCGCACTCTCGGGAAGCACCTCGTCAAGTGCTGTCTCGCACAGAATCACACCGCCCTCGTTCATCGCAAAAGGAAGCACCATAAGCGCTTTCTCTGCAAGACCTTTATTATAGGGCGGGTCTACGAAAGCCACGTCGAATTTTTTGGCACCGCTTCTTACGAAACTCAAAGCGTCAGCATTCACAACCTGCGCCTTATCTTCAAAACCCGTTGTCTCAAGGTTCTTCCTGATTACGGATACAGCGTCCCTTCTCATATCAATAAAAGTAGCCTCTCTGGCACCTCTGGAGAGCGCCTCTATACCCATCTGACCCGAGCCTGCAAACATATCAAGAAAGGCTCTGCCCTGAACCTGGAACTGGATAATGGAGAAAACCGCCTCCTTCACCATATCGGTGGTGGGACGCACCTCGTCCCCTGCCAGTGTCTCAAGTTTTCTGCCTCTTGCAGTACCTGTGATAACTCTCATATATTTATCCTCTTTTCTTTTAATTACTCATCTTCTTCGGGATGGAAATGACGGTAGACCGCCAACGCCGCCCCTTTTGTCATTGAGGGTGCGGACTGAAGTTCGGAAAGTTCTGCCACCGAGATATTCTTTATGGTTTTGAAATATCTGAGGAGTGCCTTCGCTCTCTCTGTGCCTACACCGTCAATCTCCGTCAGGGAACTTCTGAAAGCACCCTTGCTCCTCACTTTGTGGTGGTAGCTTACCGCAAAGCGGTGCACCTCATCCTGTACCGAGGTTACAAAATTAAACACCCTCTGTCGGGAGTTTATGGATATTTCTTCGTCATCCGAGGTTATGGCTCTGGTGCGGTGACGGTCGTCCTTCACCATACCGAAAAGGGGGATATCAAGCCCGAACCTCCGCAGAACAGGCTTTACTGCCGAAATCTGCCCTTTTCCTCCGTCAAGGAGTATCAGGTCGGGGAGTCTGCCGAAACCCTCTCCCTCATCCTTGTGCGCCTCGTATTCCTCAAAACGTCTTGTGAGGACTTCGTTCATAGAGGCAAAGTCATCCTGCCCTTCAAAGCCTTTAATCTTAAATCTGCGGTACGCTTTCCTCAGGGGCTTTCCGTTTTCGAAAACCACCATTCCCGCCACATTATCCGCGCCTGAAAGGTTGGAGATATCATAAGACTCTATATAGACGGGAGTCTTTCCGAGAGAGAGCACCTGACGCAGTTCCTCAAGCACCGAGAGTTCCCTGCCTGTAAAGCCTTTTTGCTGAGCAAGCCGCTCCGCCGCATTCTGCTGGCACATCTCCACAAGTTTTCTGGAGTCACCCTTCTGCGGCACCGTAATATACACACGCCTGCCGCTTTTTTCGGTGAGATACCGCTCCAGAAGCGCCTGCCCCTCGGCAGGAGCATCCAGAGTTATGTGAGGCGGAATGGTATTATTACCGCTATAAAAACTTGTGATAAACTCCGCTCGGGCACTCTTGGGTTCTTCAATGGCATCCACAAGGAAATCCTGTCTGTCCGAGAGCCTGCCCTCCTCAAAACGGAAAACCTCAAAGACACCCCTCTCACCATCGGTGAAGTAAGCAATTACATCCTGATTTTTCACCTTGGACTGGATAACCTTCTGCTTGTCGGAGAGTTTCTTAATAGCATTTATACTGTCACGAAGTGCCGCCGCTTTCTCAAACTCAAGATTTTCGGAGGCCTCGTTCATCTGAATTGTGAGTTTTCTGAGGGACTCTGCACTTGAGCCTGAGAGAAAATCCAGTGCTCTCTCCACCCTCTCGTTATAATCAGAAAACTTCATCTTACCTCTGCATGGTGCCGAGCACTTCCTGATATGAAAATTCAGACAAGGTCTGCCCTTGCCGAAGTCCTCGGGGAAACGACGTTTGCATTCAGGGAGCATAAACACCGCATTCGCCGACTGCACCGCTTGTTTCACATAATAACTTGACTTATAGGGACCGATATATCTGGCGCCGTCATCTGCTTTCTGAAGCACCGCGGTTATCCTGCGCCACTTCTCCGGAGAGACACGGATGTAACTGTATCCCTTGTCATCCTTCAGAAGAATATTATACTTGGGTCGGTGCTGTTTTATGAGACTGCACTCAAGTATCAGCGCCTCAAACTCGCTGTTTGTAATTATATATTCAAAATCCTCCACGCGGCTCACCATACGGCGGACCTTTTCTGCGTGGTTATTCTGAGAGCCGAAGTACTGACTGACGCGGTTTCTGAGCTTCTTCGCCTTACCGATATATATTATCTCCGACTTCCTGTTCTTCATAATATACACACCCGGCTCCAGGGGAAGTCCCATCGCCTTCTTGCGAAGTTCTTTAAGTTTATCGCTCATATTCAGCACCTCCTCTCAAAAAAACAAAAAGGGCGGAGAAAAACTCCACCCTGAAAACTATCTTTATTACTCGGAAAAACCGGACTCAACCAGAGAAACAAGACCCTCAACTGCGTTGGTCTCATCGGGACCATCCGCAAAAATCTTGATAGTTGTGCCGCCGAGGATACCCAAAGACAGAACACCCAGCAGACTCTTGGCATTTACTCTTCTCTCGTCCTTCTCTACCCAGATAGTAGATTTGAACTCGTTTGCCTTCTGAATGAAGAAAGTCGCCGGACGGGCGTGCAAACCTGTTTTATTCTGAACTAAAACATCCTTACCGTACATGGAATTACCCTCTCTTATTTTAATTATGGATTTCCATAAGCCACCTCGAAAAGACTTCAAGGGATTTATCATAATCTTTCATTTTTTGTTATTATATCCACAAAATCAGAAGAGGTCAACACCATAAAAACATTTTTGTTTTGATACACTATTGCGACAAAATTCGGGGTAGGTTTCTTGTGCAAAATAACAACATCAAAAAACCACCTTAAAAAAGCACCGTTGCCACTCGCCGTATACCGCTTAATCCTTGCTTCTCAGAGCCCTGAGAAACTCCTGTTCTTTCTTTGAAAGCTGTGCTTCCTCAAGGATGTCGGGACGGCGCTTGTCCGTGATGCGTATTGCCTCCTCACGGCGCCATTTTTCAATATTGGCATGGTGGCCGCTGAGGAGCACATCGGGAACTCTCTCGTCCCTCCACACCTCGGGGCGGGTATACTGGGGATACTCCAGAAGCCCCGAATAGTGGCTCTCCAGCTCAAAGCACTCGTCGCTAGAGAGCACTCCCGGAAGCATTCTGCTGAGAGAGTCCGCAAGCACAAGTGCAGGAAGCTCGCCCCCTGTCAAAACATAGTCTCCCACGGAAATTTCCTCATCCACCAATCTGTCCAGCACCCTCTGGTCTATACCCTCGTAGTGGCCGCAGAGAATGCAGATATTCTCATATTCCGAGGCAAGGCTCTTAACCTTCTTCTGTGTAAGTGTCTCCCCTTTTGGTGACATATATACAAAGTGGGGTTTTTCACCCAGTTCCTCGCATATTGCCTCAAAGCACAGGGCAATAGGCTCCGCCATCATCAGCATACCCATACCGCCGCCGTAAGGCGCATCGTCAACACGTCGGTGCTTGTCAAAGGCAAAGTCGCGCAGCTGGTGGCAGACAATCTCTACCGCACCGCTTTTTCTGGCTCTGCCGATGATACTTTCCGAGAGCACCGCCTCGCACATCTCGGGAAAAAGTGTGATAATATCAATTCTCATCGTCGAAAATACCTTTCATTGGTTCAATAAGAACATATCCCTTCTCGGGACATTTCTCCTTGACAACAGGAGGAATTACGGGGATATAGTAAGCCTTGCCGTCCCCGTCCTTAATCTCATAGACATCGTTGGCACCTGTTCTGAGAACATCGGTGATTTTGCCGTAAACCACACTCTCGTCGTTTACATCCTTTACCTCAAGTCCCAGCAAATCCTGAACGAAATGTGTGCCCTTGGGAAGCTTTATGTCCTTGCGGTTCATATAGAGGACCTTGCCTCTGAGCAAATCTGCCGCCTCAACGCTGTCAACACCCTCGATTTTCACCAGAGCGATATTCTTGTGAGGGCGGGCTTTTATATTGAGTTTTTCCCTGCCGCCGTCAAAATAAAGGTGCTTGAAACCTTTGAAGAATGCAGGAGAATCACACCAGCACTCAACTCTGAGTTCTCCCACAACGCCGTGGGTACCCACAACTTTTCCGATTTCCAGAAATTCCTTAAGCATATATATCCCTCTTATATTACTTCTTGTGTTTTTTATTGGTATTTTTCTTGTTCTTCTCGGAAAGAGTCACCACAAGATAGATACCGCCTATCACACCTACGCAGGATACAACAATAATAACTATCATTATCCACGCGTTGTCATTGATACCGAACCCCTTGTCGCCGTCATCAGCACCCTTAACAACACAAATCTCCGCTGCGGGGAGCTCATCGGGAGTAGCAAACAACGCAGGAGAGCGAAGTTCAATACCTCTTGCCTCGCAGAATGTTGCGGCTACAAAATTCTCGCCGTTTTCGTCCTTTTCCTCGGAGTATACCACAAAATCATCGTAAACCGCGATTTCTTTAGCCTCATTATCATCATAGCATCCGAAGGAATACTCTCCCATTGTGTATACTGACTCGGGAATGCGGACGCTCCTGAGTTCGGGGCAGTTATAAAAAGCGAAATTGCCGATACAGCCAACGGTATCGGGAATGCTTATATAGCTCAGAGTTTCGTTACCTTCAAAGGCATTGGCGCTGATACTCAGCACGCCCTTGGGAATTACAACAGTTTCGGCATTGCCGAAATACTTATAGAAAATTCTTCCGCCTAAAATGATGGAAGTATTACCGTCAAATCTCTTTATCCAGGGAGTATCATCAAATACAAAAGCACCTACATAATAGAGGTCGCCGGGGATATTGATATTCTCAAGTGCGGTACAACCTGCAAAGCAGGCATCTTCAAGTTCATACACTGTATCGGGCAGGACAATGGAGGTAAGGGCTGTGCAACCCTGAAACGCTCTCTCTCCTATACTCTCAAGATACTGAGGAAGTCGCACCGCAGTAATGTCCTCTCTGTACCAGAAGACCTCTGTCGCAATACCGACGATTACACCGTCATCAATGGTATCGGGAATATATACATCTCCGCCGGGGCCTGTGTACTCGGTAACATAGACACCGTCTTCGTTTTTCTCATATTTGAAATATCCGCTTGTATTACCGCTACCGGTATCCGCAGATACAACGAAAGTGCCACACACGCCCACCGACACAAGTAACAGTACCGCAAGCATCCGGGACAACATCCGCATTAATATTCTTTCAGTATTTTTTAATGTCATAAGAACACCTCTTCTCAATATAAAAGTATATACAAAACAGGCCTCATTGTCAAACCTGATATACGGGAAAAACAAAAGAAAAGGTGCACCGCGAAAGCATCTGCCTTCTCAGTACACCTTTTGACTTTGAATCTTTGTATCAGGGAGAAATCAGTCGATTTCAACCTGAACCTTTACGTCCTTGCGGATAGCTGCGCTGCGGGCAACAGTACGGATAGCCTTGGCAATTCTGCCCTGCTTGCCGATAATTCTGCCCATATCAGCCTCTGCAACGTGGATATGGTAAACAGTTGTGCCGTCCTCCAGGGGCTCATCAGCAGTAACTGATACCTCATCGGGAGCCTCAACGAGACCCTTTGCGATGATTGTGAGCAAATCTTTCATTCTGGTACTCCTCGGAATCAGATAATGTTGTTCTTCTTGAAGAGAGCCTTAACCTTATCTGTGGGCTGTGCGCCGTTTGCAATCCACTTCTTTGCTGCATCCTCGTTTACCTTAACCTCTGCGGGCTCGGTGAGGGGGTTGTATGTGCCGATTTCCTCAATGAAACGACCGTCTCTGGGATAACGGGAATCTGCAACAACGATACGATAGAAGGGGTTCTTCTTTGCGCCCATTCTGCGAAGTCTGATTTTAACTGCCATGGTATTTTCCTCCATTTAATAAATTTAAAATATATAATTATAAGCCATATAATAAGGCAATATAATACCTGAATAAAATGTTATCAGAAGCCGGGGAATCCGCCGCCGGAGCTTGTATAGGGTGTGCCGCCGAGACCGGGAAGTCCCTTCTTGCGCTTCATACCCTTTTTGCCGCCCTTATTATTCATCTGCTTCATAAGCTTCTGCATCTGTTCAAGCTGCTTGATAAGACGGTTGACTTCCTCCACACTGCGTCCGGAGCCTGCGGCAATTCTGCGCTTTCTGGAAGGATTGATGAGGGAAGGCTTCTCTCTTTCCTCAGGGGTCATAGAGAGGATAATCGCCTTGCACCAGTCAATGGCGCGGTCATCGATGTTTGCCTCATCCAGCTGTTTCTGATTCATACCGGGAATCTTGGAGAGGATGCCCTTGAGAGGACCCATCTTCTGAATCTGCTCAAACTGAGAGAGCAGGTCGTTGAAGTCCATTTTGTTATGGAGCATCTTATCCGCAAGTTCTTCGGCTTTCTTCTGGTCAAGCTTTGACTCTGCCTCTTCAATAAGAGTCAGCACGTCACCCATACCGAGAATTCGACTTGCCATTCTGTCGGGGTGGAAGACTTCGAGGTCCGAGAGCTTCTCGCCTGTACCGGAGAACTTGATGGGCTTGCCTGTAACCGCCTTGACGGAAAGCGCCGCACCACCGCGGGTATCGCCATCAAGCTTTGTGAGAATAACACCTGTAATATCAAGAAGGTTGTTGAAATTCTCCGCAACGTTGACAGCATCCTGACCTGTCATTGAATCTATAACAAGAAGAATCTCGGAGGGGTTAACCTCTTCCTTGACTCTCTTGAGCTCATTCATCAGCTCCTCGTCAATGTGCAGACGGCCTGCGGTATCCAGAATAACAATATCGTGACCGTAGTCCTTTGCCTGACGGATAGCATTCCTTGCAATTACAACAGGGTCTTCCTTGCCCATCTCAAAGACGGGAACCTCTACGGAAGCACCCACAACCTTGAGCTGTTCAATAGCCGCGGGGCGGTAGATATCACAGGCAACCAGGAGAGGTCTGTGATTCTGTGCCTTCAGCATCTTTGCAAGTTTACCTGCGTGGGTGGTTTTACCTGAGCCCTGAAGACCGCAGAGCATAATAACCGTGGGAGGTTTGGACGCAAACTCAAGTCTTGAGGACTCGCCGCCCATAAGCTTCACAAGCTCTTCGTTGACGATTTTAACAACCATCTGTGCAGGAGTAAGACTCTCCATTACACTCTCGCCAACAGCTCTGTCGGTAACATTCTGGGTGAATTCCTTAGCCACCTTGTAGTTAACGTCCGCCTCAAGAAGTGCCAGACGGACTTCTCTCATCGCGGTTTTAACATCGCTCTCGGTGAGCTTACCTTTATTTCTGAGGCGTTTAAACACGCCGCTTATTTTCTCGGAAAGACTGTCAAATGCCATATTACGCCTCCTGTTCGTAGAGTTTATCCGCTATTTCAATAATCTCCGACGCCAGTTTTTCTCTGTCCGTATTGCTACTCAGGATTCGCTCTGCCAGAGTGCGGATAGTGCGGGCGCTGTTGCCTACCTCTTCAAATCTGCGGTAAAGCCCCAGCTTCTCCTCATATTCGTATAATTCAGCTTCGCTGCGCTTCACAAGGTCCCTGACACCCTGACGGGTAATCCCCATAATATCGGAGACTTCAGAAAGAGAAAGGTCGTCGTTGTAATAGAGCATCACGGCTTCGTGTTGCTTGTCGCTGAGAAGCTGACCGTAAAAATCAAATAGCAGGGAGATTTCGATATTCTTTTCCATAGCATCCTCCCCGAAAGACGGATTATTTCGTCTTTGGTGTAAAGTTATTTTCTTTACACCTTGGCAATTATACTCCACCGACTCACTTTTGTCAATAGTAAATTCGCATTTTTTAGCATCGCAATCGGCTTTTTATATTATTATTTATGATGTCTTTTTACTTATATGATGAAAACCACAAACATTTATCGTTATAGTTCACAAAATTATTCTCAATTTGCACAATTTTTTAAAAGTATGATGATTTTATTGTTTTTTTATGATATACTTATCAGGAATATATCACGATTAGGAGTTAATCACTACGGAACGCATAATAAACATTGACAGAATGGAACAGGCGGTTGCCCTGTTCGGAAGCTTTGACGAAAACATCAGGCTCATCGAAAGAGAATATTCGGTAACTATCACAGGCAGGGATTCGGAGCTTAAAATCAGCGGCGACATCGAAAATGCCGACAAGGCATCACGGGTTATAGAGAGCCTCCTGATGCTTATAAACCGGGGCGAAAACCTCTCGGAGCAGAACATCCGCTACTGCATCTCTCTTGTAAACGAAGGCTCGGGCGAAAAAATCGAGTCCCTGGCAGGCGACTGTATCTGCATCACCTCAAAAGGAAAACCCATCAAGCCCAAGACTCTGGGTCAGAAGCGCTACTGCAACTGCATCGCGGAGAACACCATCACCATCGGCGTGGGTCCTGCGGGTACAGGTAAAACCTACCTTGCGGTGGCTATGGCGGTAACCGCTTTCAGAGCAAAGCAGGTAAACCGCATCATCCTCACCCGTCCCGCCGTTGAAGCAGGCGAAAAACTGGGCTTCCTTCCCGGTGACCTTCAGAGCAAGGTCGACCCCTATCTTCGCCCTCTCTACGATGCCCTCTTCGATATGCTGGGGGCAGAGACCTACCAGAAATACGTGGAGCGCGGCAATATCGAGGTAGCACCCCTTGCCTATATGAGAGGACGAACTCTGGACGACAGTTTCATCATTCTGGACGAAGCACAGAACACCACAACGGAGCAGATGAAGATGTTCCTCACCCGTCTGGGCTTCAACTCAAAGATGGTCATTACAGGCGACGTCACACAGATAGACCTCCCCAATGGCGCCCGTTCGGGTCTTAAAGAATGCATTAAAATACTCAAGGGTATTGACGATATCGCAAGTTGCACCTTCAATGAAAAAGACGTTGTAAGGCACCGACTTGTACAGGACATTATCAAGGCTTATGCAAAGCTGGAAGAAAGCAGGAATAAATATGACAAAAGATAAAATCAAAGTAATCATCACAAACAGACAGAAGGATGTTGCCATCCCCACCGGACTTAGAATGCTGGTGAGACGTTGCTGCACCGCAGTACTCCAGATGGAGAATTTCAAGGGTGCCGCCGAGGTAAGTGTTTCCTTCGTAAACAATGCACAGATTAAAGAGCTCAACGCTCAGTACCGCGATAAGGATATCGAGACCGACGTACTCTCCTTCGTTATGATGGGCGAAGACGGAAAGTTTGACGTCGACCCCCAGACAGGCGCACAGATTCTGGGTGACGTGGTTATCTCCATGGAAAAAGCCGTTGAACAGGCAGAGCTTTACGGCCACTCCCTCCAGCGTGAGGTAGGTTATCTCACCTGCCACAGCGTTCTGCACCTTCTCGGTTACGACCACGAGGACAACATGGAGAGAGTGCGTATGAGAGAAAAAGAAGAAGCTGTTATGGATATGCTGGGTCTTCCTGCTTCCTCCTCCTATGTTATCGAGGGAAACTGATTCAATCAAACCCGAACTTAACCGCCACATCACGCAAGACGTGGTGTGGCGTTATTAAAATTCGCGAAAGGACTTCTTATGAATACACAAGAACTCTCTGCATTTATTGCTATAATAGGTCGCCCTAACGTGGGCAAATCCTCCATTCTCAACAGAATGCTGGGCGAGAAAATCGCCATAGTTACAAACAAGCCCCAGACCACACGCACACGCATTATGGGTGTGCTCACCGAGGGAGAGCATCAGCTTGTCTTCACCGACACCCCCGGTATGCACAAGGCAAAGAACGCTCTGGGCAAATATATGGTGCGCTCCGTCACCGAGAGTGTCAGCGGCGCCGATGCCGCTCTTCTGGTAGTGGATGCCACCGAAGAAATCTCCGACACCGAACGGGAGCTCATTGGTAAAATCAATGCCCAGAATATGCCTGCGGTACTTGCTATCAACAAAATCGACATTGTAAAGGAAAAAACCGAGCTGATGAAGATTATCGCCGACTTTTCCTCTATGTGCAACTTCGAGGCAATCGTCCCCGTAAGTGCAAGGACAGGCGACGGCGTGAGAGAACTGGTTGAAGAACTCAAGAAGCTCTCTTCCGAGGGCGGCCACTTCTTCGACGAGGACACCCTCACCGACCAGCCCGAGAGGCAGCTCGCCTCCGAGATGCTCCGCGAAAAACTTCTTCTGAGCCTCGACAAGGAAATCCCCCACGGCACCGCAGTTGTAATTGAAAAGATGCGTCAGAGAGACAACGGTGTGCTGGATATCGAAGCCACCATTTACTGCGAAAAAGACAGCCACAAGGGCATCATCATCGGCAAAGGCGGCAATATGCTGAAGAAGGTCTCCACCAAAGCCAGAGAGGATATGGAGCGCTTCTTCGACTGTAAAGTCAACCTCCAGACATGGGTCAAGGTAAAGGAAGACTGGAGAAACCGCGACGGACTTCTCCGCAACTTCGGCTTTGACAGCGCAGATTTTGAATAAGCCTTCCGAATAAGCAGAACTGTTAATTTTTAACATCTACAAATTCCCCTCTATATCCCCACCCCTTTAAGTTATACTTAAATTACGGGGGGATATTTATGAACAAAAACGATGCCTGGAATCTCTTTATGAAAAGCGGAAGCGTTGCTGACTATCTCAACTACAAGTCGGCAGAAAATTCCACCGCAACACAAAAGAATTTCCAAAAGGAACAAAATGAAGATATCCACAGACGGACTGATAATCAGACAACAGAATATCGGTGAACAGGATAAACTTGTGACAATACTCACCCGGGACCTGGGAGTGGTGCGCGCTTTTGTCAGAGGTGCAAAAAACATCAAAAGTCCCAAAAGCGCCCCTACCTCTCTGCTCTGCTACTCAAGTTTCAACATCTTCGAAGGCAAGGATAAGTACATCGTAGACGATGCCTCTGTAAAAGAAATGTTTTTCGAGCTGAGAAGCGATGTGGAAAAGGTCTCACTGGCACAGTATTTCTGCGAGCTTGCAGCCTCGGTGTGTCCCGAGGGTCAGAACTGCGAAAAGCAGCTCTCTCTCATTCTCAATGCGCTGTATCTCATCACAAAAGGCAACAGACCGCAGACTCTCATCAAAGCCTGTGTGGAGCTGAGACTCCTCTCTCTTTCGGGCTATATGCCCGACCTTGTGATGTGCAGAGAATGTGGAGAATACAGCTGCGACACTATGTATTTTCTCCTGGCAACAGGCACCATACAATGCGGCAACTGTTTCGGCAAATCGCCCAAAAGTAACGCACTCCCCATGGACGCAACCCTGCTGCACGCAATGAGGCACATTGTTTTCTCCGAGGACAAAAAGCTCTTTGCCTTCAACCTGCCCGAGAAAGCACTGGAGTCCCTGTCTTACATCACCGAAAGCTATACCCTCAGGATGCTTGAAAAAGACCTGAAAACCCTGCATTTTTACAAGACAATAAAATCGTAATCAGATACATAACTCAATAAGGAAACGGATATGAACAAACATCACAACGCTCTGGAACTCTACAAGATTCTGGAGATGCTCTCAAAGGAATGCTCCGCAGAGGATGCCCGCCAAAGAGCACTTGAAATCACCCCTCTCTCGGGTAAATTTGAAATTGAAGAAAGCCTTAAGCAGACCGACGATGCCTATATGCTCATCGGTCGTTTCGGCGCACCCTCTTTCGGCGGTGTGAAGAATATGCAGAATGCCTTCCGCCGTGCAGAAGCAGGCGGTGTGCTGAGCACAAAGGAACTTTTGGGAATAGGAGAACTGCTCCGCATCACAAGAGGCATCAGACAGTGGAAAAACCACTCCGCCTCTGTGGAAACATCCCTGGATTTGCTCTTCGAAAGGCTCAGCGAAAACAAACATCTGGAGGAGCGAATCTCCTCCTGCATTCTCAGCGAGGATGAAATTGCCGACAACGCATCCCCGGAGCTTTACGACATCCGCAGAAAAATGCGTATTGCCGCTTCAAAAGCAAGGGAAACTCTGGAGAAAATCATCCGCTCCACCACATATCAGAAGTATCTTCAGGATGCCATCATTACCCAGAGAAGCGGAAGATTCGTAGTCCCCGTCAAAGCCGAATGCCGCGGTCAGGTGCCGGGTCTTGTCCACGACACATCCTCCAGCGGTGCCACGGTATTCATTGAGCCTATGGGCGTTGTTCAGGCAAACAACGATATCAGGGTGCTTGAGTCCAAAGAGTCCGCCGAAATCGAGCGCATACTCTACGAACTCTCCGCCGAAGCAGGCTCTCACGCAGACACCGCATCGGAGAGCTTTGAAGCACTCATCGAACTGAGCCTCATTTTCGGCAAAGCATCTCTCGGCTATAAAATGAAAGCCACTCTCCCCAAAATAAACAGCGAGGGCAGGATTAATCTCAAATCCGCCCGACACCCTCTCTTAAATCCCAAAACCGCAGTACCCACCGACATAAATTTAGGTGTAAACTTCGACACCCTTGTTATAACAGGTCCCAACACAGGCGGCAAAACCGTATCGCTGAAGACTCTGGGACTTCTCACTCTTATGGCTATGTGCGGACTTCTTATCCCTGCCGCAGAGGGAAGCGAAATTTCTATCTTCCGCAAGGTGCTGGTTGATATCGGCGACGAGCAGAGCATCGAGCAGTCCCTCTCCACCTTCTCAGCCCACATGACCAACATTGTCTCAATTCTCAAAGAAGCAAACCGCGACAGCCTTGTGCTTATTGACGAGCTGGGTGCAGGCACAGACCCTGTTGAGGGTGCCGCCCTTGCCGTTGCAATACTTGAAAGGCTTCGCGAAAAGGGCGCTAAAATCGCCTCCACCACCCACTATGCGGAACTTAAAGAATTCGCCCTCAGAACAGAGGGAGTTGAAAACGGATGCTGCGAATTCGATGTGGCATCGCTGCGCCCCACCTACAAACTCCTCATAGGTGTCCCCGGCAGAAGTAATGCCTTTGCAATATCCAAGCGTCTGGGCATCGACGACTCCATTGTGGAGAGAGCAAACACTCTGGTATCCGCCGAGAGCCGTCAGTTTGAGGACGTGGTAGAGACTCTGGACAGCAGACGTCAGGAACTTGAAGAAGAGCTTGATGCCGCAAGGAAAGCCACCCTGAGAGCAAACGAGGATAAACGCAAAGCCGAAAATGCTCTGAAGGATGCCGAGGCGAAGGCTCAGCGCGAGCTTGACAAGGCACGTCACGAAGCAAGCCTGCTCCTTGCAAGAACAAAGGCACAGGCAGACGCCCTTATCACAGACCTCGAGAAGATGAAGAAGGAAGGCGCCCTCTCCGCCGAGGACAAGTCAAAACTCCGCCAGACCATCCGCAAGATGGAGGATGAGGCAGACCCCATCAAGGAGAAGAGCGCTGAAAACTACACACTTCCCCGTCCCCTCAAAGCAGGCGACACAGTGCTCCTTATTGACATCGACAAGAATGCCACCGTCCTTGAAACTCCCGCCGAAAACTCATCCACAGTCTTCGTTCAGGCAGGCATCATCAAGACCCGCACAAGTATAAAGAACATAAGACTTCTGGAAAAAGAAAAGGTAAGTCTTGGAGGCAAGCCCATAAACCGCGGCCGCACAAGCCGAATTGACACCCGACCCGTCACCGAAATCGACGTCAGAGGCTACACCGCGGACGAAGCGGTAATGACCGTTGACAGAGCCATTGACACCGCGGTGCTCACCAATGTGAATATGCTCACCGTCATTCACGGCAAGGGCACAGGCGTACTGCGCAAGGAAATCCACCTTTTCCTCAGGCACCACAAGGCTGTGAAAAGTTTCCGCCTCGGCACCTTCGGCGAAGGCGAAGCAGGCGTTACAATTATTGAACTGAAATAATCGGTATAAAAGAGCAAACCCTCGTAAGTGTATTTCTTACGAGGGTTATTTTTATAGTAGCGACAGCAAATCCGATACCTCAATATCGGGATGCAGGGAGAGGTTTATAGAAAGCGAAAGCAGATGTGCCGCCCTGTCAATAAGCAAATCTATCTCTCTGGGAGTTACCACCATTGAACTGCCTCTGGGGGACACCGACTCCACCAGATTCCTGTGGGTTTTTTCGTCATCCGCAGGCAGAAGGTCACAGACAAGGGTTGCCGCATCCACCACGGTGGGAATTCCAAGAGCAATAACAGGCACACCCAGAGTCTCCTCGGATATCTTCATTCTGTGATTACCCACACCTGCTCCCGGAGCAATGCCTGTATCGCTGATCTGCAAAGTGCATCCCAGCCTCTCAAGACCTCTTGAGGCAAGGGCATCCACAACGATCAGCGCCGTGGGACGTATCCTTTTCACAACACTCAGGATAAGCTCCCCCGTCTCGATTCCTGTCTGTCCTGTAACCCCCGTCTGGAGCACCGCCACCGCCCGAAGTCTGTCAAGCCCCGTACTTCTGGCAATTTCCCCTGTTATGTGTCTGGTGGCAAGCACCCCCTGTGCAACCTTGGGACCCAGGGCATCGGGGGTAATATTCACATTCCCGAGACCCACCACCATTACCATTCCGTTAACAGGGATAAGCCGTCTGATTTCCTCTGATATCACAAGGAGCCGCTTGTCCGTCTCCCTGACACTATCCGTGAGAGGCGGCAGAGAAATGGTAACATATCGCCCTGCTTCTTTCGACAGAAGCTGTCCTGCCCGCTTGGTTTTCACATCGAGACGTTCAATACACAGCCCCTCTTTTTCTTCCCGTGTATATTCAACGCCTTTCACCTCTTCACTCTGAAGCTCGTGGGCTTCAATGGCAAGGTCAGTCCTCAACTCCATAGATAACTTCCTTTTGTTTTGTTTACATTATAGTATGTAAAAAGATTATAAATATTCTTTACAAAATATATGTTGTATGTTATTATTATTTTGTATCATTATGCTATTAAAAGGAGTTTTCTGCTTGAAAATGAAATGTCGTATTGTTTCTCTTATTCTAACTTCGGTTGTGTTATTTACCGCTATATTCTGCACATCAGCAGCGGAGAAAGATATAGCACCCCTCAACGCCAGAACAGGTCTTCTTCCCATTGGAGAAAACGGTTTATCCGTAAATTCGGGGCTGGAGAGTTTTGGCACCACAAGCCTCCCCTCATCATACGACTCCTCAAAACTGGGATACACTCTTCCCGTAAGAGTCCAGCACGAGGATTCCTGCTGGGCATTCGGAACTCTCTCCACCTTTGAGACTCTGCTGCTCAAAAACGGCGAGGATATCGAGACCTTCGGTCCGCAGCACGCAAACTTCTGGGGAAGCCTCAGAAGTGACGGCACAGGCTGGCATAGAGAACACACCGACGGAGGATACTCCTACATCCCTATGGGATACCTCACAAGCTGGTCGGGTCCCGTAAATGAAGCAGATTTTCCCGAGGAAACCCTGGACCAGTCCTTCTACGACAATTTCTCACAGAAACCCCTTTACGGTCTCACCGAAGCAATATACTTCAACAGCGATGCTGACAGAAATGCCATAAAAGAACTCATCTATAACTACGGCTCCGTTGTGGGCAACTTCAACGCAAGCGCCAGTTACCTCAGCAAAGGTCACTCTTACTACTGTTCAGACAGCACTATCCCGATTTCTCAGATCAGCGGTCACTGCGTCAGCGTTGTAGGCTGGGATGATAACTATTCAAAAGATAACTTCGTCGGCAGTGTTTCAGGCATCCCCTCAGAAGACGGCGCGTGGCTTATCAAGAACAGTTGGGGCGAGTTCAACGAGTACAAGGGCTTCTACTGGATTTCCTACGAAGATGTGTGGATGTTCGACGATGTTTTCGGACCCAGTTACGCTCTCACAAATTACGAAAAAATCACCGACAACAAGAGAATTTATCAGAACGAAATCGACGGCGCAACCTACGAGTTCTCCTATCTCTCATACAAGAACAGAGATTACACCGACATCACATATATGAACGCCTTTGATTTTGAGGAAGAACATCGTACCCTCTCCGAGGTTATCTTTGAGAGCACCTCTCTGGGTTCCGAATACGATGTATATTATATCCCCTTTGAGAATGACAAACCCACCGCTGACAAAGAACAGTGGCAAATTCTCTACTCGGGAGAAATCACCTACACAGGATATATCTGTGTGGATGTTCCCGACACAGAACTCCCTGCCGGCAAGGGCGCCATCGGTATCAACATCAACAATGAAAAAGTGAATACCGACGGCTTCGGCACCAAAGTGGAAAATTCCATCGGTGTCAGCGAATGGCTCATCAGCGGCGATCGACTCCTCTTCACTCCCACCGCAGAATACGGTATGAGCTATTATATGGAAATGAACAAAAAGGCCCCTGTGGTTATGGATGTTATGGATTTCTATTTCACAAAGCTTGGCGATGAAATCGGCGGCACCTTCGTTATCAAAGCCATCACAAAAAATGAAGAAGCCCCTCTCCCCACAGAACCCACAGAACCCACTGAGAGCACATCACCCGAAACCTCAGTTCCCACAGAGTCCACAGAATCCACCTCTCCCTCAGACTCAACCGAGCCTGCTTCCACACTTCCCACCGACAACACCGAGCCTGCCCCCTCTGTCACCGGGACTTTCCCCACAGATGCTCCTGTAAAATACAATCTGGGCGACTCAAATATGGACGGCACCGTCAACATCAAAGACGCAACACTTATCCAGAAATCCGCCGCGGGTCTTATCACCCTCAGCGATACCGAATATATTGCCTCGGATGTTACGGGTGACGGCTCTGTGAATGTCATCGACTCCACCAATATTCAGAAATTCGGTGCGGGACTCCCTGTAAAATTCCCCATCGGTCAGAATCATTATCATTTTAATTAATCTGAATGCACAAACCCCTCTTCGAAAGTTTCCGTTCGAAGAGGGGTTCTTTTTATGGTTTTATTTATCTTACGTAGCCTACTGTTCTGGGATAGAGGATAACGTCACGGATATTGGAAATACCTGTTACGTACATAAGAATTCTCTCAAAGCCCAGACCAAAACCGGAGTGAGGCACAGAGCCGAACTTTCTCAGTTCAATGTAGTCTGTGTAATCTTCCTCATTCATACCGCGCTTTTTCATAGCGTCAAGGAGTTTCTCAAGGTCTGCTTCTCTCTCGGAGCAGCCGATAATCTCACCTACGCCGGGCACAAGCAGGTCGGTTGCAGCAACAGTCTTGCCGTCGGGATTCTGCTTCATATAGAAGGACTTGATTTCCATGGGATAGTTGGTAACAAAGACAGGCTTCTTGAATACTTCTTCTGTGATGTATCTCTCGTGCTCTGTCTGGAGGTCACTGCCCCACTCTACGGGATATACGAAATCCTTGCCGCTTTCTTTAAGAATTTCGATAGCCTTTGTATAGTCAAGCACCTCAAAATCTTCGGAAACGATAGCGTTCAGCTTATCGAGGAGACCTTTTTCAAAGTGGTTGTTGAAGAAGTTGAGTTCCTCAGGACACTTGTCCATAACCTCTCTGATAACAGTCTTGATCATATCCTCGGCAATACCGATAATGTCGTAGAGGTCAGCAAAAGCAACCTCGGGCTCAATGTGCCAGAACTCCGCAACGTGGCGGGGAGTGTTACTGTTCTCGGCTCTGAAAGAAGGACCGAAGGTGTAAATCTTGCCGAAAGCCATAGCGGCAACCTCGCCCTCCAGCTGGCCTGAAACAGAGAGTCCTGCTTTTCTGCCGAAGAAGTCGTTCTCGTAGTACTCATCTTCGTTCTTATATTCATTGGAGTAACCGATGGTGGTAACTCTGAACATCTCGCCTGCACCCTCACAGTCGGAGCCTGTGATTATGGGAGTATTGACATAGGTGTAGTTTCTGCTCTGGAAATAGTTATGGATGGCACCTGCCATAACAGAGCGGACTCTGAATACTGCATTGAAAGTATTTGTACGGGTACGCAGATGGGGAATTGTACGGAGATACTCCAGAGTGTGGCGCTTCTTCTGAAGAGGATACTCAAGAGGGCACTCTCCCAGAATTTCAATTTCTTTGGCGTTGATTTCAACAGAGCCCTGACGGGAAGCAACTGCCTCACCCACAACTTTCAGAGCAGTTCCCAGTCTCAGCGCAGTCTGGGGATACTCCAGATTTTCTCTATCAATAACTATCTGGATATGCTTCAGGCTTGTGCCGTCATTAAGCTCGGCAAAAGCCATAGTCTTTGACTCACGGGAGGTTCTCACCCAACCGCAGACAGTCACATCCTGACCCAGAAAAGAAGAGTCTTCAAAAATACATTTGATATCGGTATGTTTCATAACGTCCTCCTATAAAATAATAAGCCGTCCTTACGCGGACGGCTTTAGTTTATTTGTCCGCATCTGTTTTAATTATCATAATATGTATTAATTATAACGAAACAAGGACTTTTTGTAAATAGGTAACATCGCCAACATTTAATTTTCCGTCACCGTTCACATCTGCAACGCCTTCATCGATAGTGTCGATAAGGGATGCAAGGTACTTCTGCATTATTGTAACGTCAAGGATATTGACCTTTCCGTCGCCGTTGACATCCGGCATTCTGGAGGGGGTACCTCCAAGTATGGGACCTTTATCGGGAAGGTCCGGAGTTGCTCCCTCATCGGGAGTTGAAGGAGGTAACACCTCGTCCTCTGTGGCAGGAGGCAGGGGTGTTTCTGCGGGAGGTACTACTTCAGGCTCCGTGGGAGGCACTACTTCAGGCTCTGCGGGAGGCACCACTTCAGGCTCTGTGGGGCGCTGATAAATCAATGTGGCAAAATCCAGCACACACCAACCGGTGTAACCGTCATAGGTAGTCTTGCCCCAGGTATAGCCGTCAGCCTTCTTTGTCTCTGTGACGGTTATCCTCTCGTTGTAGGGAATTGAAGTCAGAACCTTCTGGCTTGTCCCTGCACCTTTTCTCAGGTTAACTCCGTTGTTTGAGTCAATTCTGTATATATCACCCTCGGGGAGATTCTCTCCCTCAAGGATGTAGATATATCCGTAGAACGTCCAGCGGCTATCATTAACACCACCGTTGGAGGAACCCACAGCAAAATTTGTAAGGTAAAAAGTTCTTCCTGCCCACTCTGAATTAGAGAGTGTAATGGTGGTATCGGTAATCTTCTCAACCACCGCTACGTGTCCGCCCCAGGGGTTATTCCAGCAAGCAATAGCACCAACCTTGGGAGTCTGTCCGTAAGGATAATAATTATTCTCTTTATTATATCCCCACCAGTAATGGGCACTGTTGGGCGAAAGCTTGGGCTTTGTACCCAGAAGCTCGTAGGCTCTGCCGTAAGCGTACGCTGTGCAGTTGGGCATTCCCCATCCGCCGGCATAGTAGAGATTATCGTTGCTGTAATAATATCTGTTGCTCTTTGAAGGAGCGGAGAGTCTGGGAGTATATTCAGCCGCCACCGCAATTCCCTCATTCTCCGATGCGGGCTCGGGGAATCCACCTGCAGAAACTGCAACCATGGGAACTACCGTGAGAATTATCATAATAAGAATTGCAACTATTCGATTGACTTTCAAACTATCACCTCTATAAAAAATACGCAAATACAAATATATTATAACACAACTGACACCATTTTGACAACAGTTTACAGGAATATTAATGGGAAATCCTATGGTAAATTGAGGGATTTTTTCTGTTTTACCTTGTTCCCTTCTAAATGGACACAAAAAAGAGCCTCCGTAATCTACGGAAGCTCCTCTGAATTATTCATCAATATCCATCGTGATAATCATTACGTCTGCGACGCTCACGTTCCTTTTCTTTGCGGCGCTGCTGCTCGCTTGCTGCATTTGCGCCGGCGGTTACAGCACCTTTCTTTCCCATAGCAAAGGTTGTGATAAACACAATAACGGAAGCTATGGAAACAAGAATAAGCACGCCACCGATAATAATAAGTGTGTAGTCTTTTTTATCTCCCGAGGTTCTGTCATTCTGCATTTCCTCAAAGCTCATAACACCGTCAAGCTTTTCGTTCTTCAGAGAGATAACCTCGTCCTCGTCAATATTGTTCCAGGATGCCTCTGTGCCCTCATACTGAGATGCATTGAACTGGCCTTCCGTAGCCCAGTAGGGCGAGTTGGTGGGAGAACTGACAAACTCTGTACCGCGGGTATTATCAGGAACCGTTGTCTCTGTGGGGTCAGTGGAAGTTGTACCTGTCTCTGTGGGGTCGGTAGAACCGCTGGGATCAGATACATCTCCTGTGCCCTGTGTAGCCGAAGGGTCGGTTGCAAGAGTTTCTGTATATACAGGATCGCTGCCGGGTATTGTTTCGGCGGGATCTGTCTCGCCTACTGCCAATACAGAAACCGCGCCGCCCAGGAGCAGTGCCGCTATCATAACTGTGCAAATTAAAAATATAAAACGATTTTTCATAAAGAAAATCTCCTATCACTTAAGGAATATCATTTCGGGAAGAAAAAATTACTCTTCTTCAAACATCTTGGGGTCACATTTATCAATGTATCTTGTATTTATCTCGCACTCTGCGGTATCACAAAGACTTGTGAGATAATCGGAGAAATCCTCTCCCTTGATATCATAAAGAACCTGAGTGTAAACAAGGTCATCGTCAAGACTGATCTCTGTCTGCTGTGCAAGGGGATACTTGTAAATCGCGTATGCCATGGGGGTATCTGCTGCACCAACATAGATGACTTTCATTGTATTTTCCTTCATACCTCTGACGGCATCGGAAACCTCTTCGCTCACCTTGGGTTCACCCTCAAGATTTTCAATCATAGTCTTCAGGGGAGACTCCGGCATATCTGCGGACTGCTTGTAAATATCCGCAATTCCCTCAAAGGAAACACCTGCTTCAAAAGCATTCTGATAAGAGTCCAGAACTTCCTTTGCCGCATCTTTCTGTGACTTGTTGAAGGGAGTATTTACAACATTGCCTGCCTCGTCAACAGTAGAACTGTAAAGGTTCATTGTGAAGTAAGCATACTTTGAGTAGTTTGTGTAGAAATAATCCTCAACTTCACTTGCGGCAACTTCCTCTGCACCACCCTTGTTGTAAAGGTAGTTGAAGAGTGCGGATTCCTTTACCTGAGCAAGCTCATAGGAAGAATTGAAGTAACTTTCAAAGGAAACGCCGAAAGGCTCCAGAATACTTCTCACGGGAGTTGCATACTCGGGGTACTCGTTGTAATACTCGCCCAGATACCAGTTTGCCTTGGCGGTATCCCTTGCGTTGCTGACAATACTCTCGTCAAGTTCAATACCGAATTTCTCCAGCGCCTGGTCGATTCCGATGAGATTACGCATTATAATATCGGCTTCCTTCTTAATCCAGTCAGAAGTGCGCCAGACCTCGCCTGTTTCGTCAAAGGTGCTCTCCACATCCATTATGGACTTGGAGGAATCAAACTTATCGCCCTGTGCCTGGGAAATAATGCCGTATGCATTCTGATAAGCAGCAAAGAGGGCAAATATGTATTCTCCTGCTGAATATTCCTTTGAACTTGTCTTGTAACTGTACTGCTCTTTGAGAGACTTGGGAACAGATGAACACGCCGCAAGGCTCATAATAAGAACACAAACCATAATAAAGGCTGATATCTTTTTAAGGTTATTCATAAGAAGTACCGTCCTTTCAAAATTAAACGTACTTAATTATTATACACAACTAATCGCTTAATTTCAACAATTATCACAAATTTAACACAATATTCACTTAAATATCAGAACCCGGGGGCTCAGTTGCCAAAGAACGCCTTAAGCGCCTCCAGAGGTTCTTTATTATTCCTCATTCTGTATGCAATGTAGGGTTTGTTGCCTGCTGACAGAAGCGCATCCCCTCTGTGAGCGCTGACAAGCGAGAGTATATCGGGATTTTTTATGTCCTTAACATATAAAAGCACCGATGTTTCATTCTGCTTGATTTCGTAAATTCCCATAGAAGCCGCGCGGTTTCTGATAAGCGCCACATCAATAAGTCCCATAACAGACACGGGTATATCGCCGAAACGGTCCAGAAGCTCGTCCACCACATCCGAAGCCTCATCGGGGGTTCGGATGTCCGCAATAAGCTTGTAGGCATCCAGCCTCAACGACAGGCTCTCGATGTAACTCTCGGGTATATGGGACACCACCGCGATATCGATAAGGCAGTCCTTATCCTCTGCCACAGGAGCTGCCTCTCCCCTTTCCTCGCGGACGGCGCTGTCCAGAAGCTTGAGATACATATCGTAGCCCACGTCCTCCATATGACCGTGCTGGTTTGCTCCCAGTACGGAGCCTGCGCCGCGAAGTTCCAGGTCGCGCATTGCAATTTTCATACCCGAGCCGAACTCGGTAAATTCTCTTATAGCATTAAGTCGTTTCTGGGAAATTTCAGAAAGCACCTTGCCCCCTGTGAAAGTGAGATACGCAAAGGCGCGTCTGGTAGACCGTCCCACTCTGCCTCTTATCTGATGAAGCTGCGAAAGACCGAAACGGTCTGCGTTCTCGATAATCAGGGTGTTTGCATTGGGCACATCGACACCCGTCTCGATAATGGTGGTACACACAAGAACATTAATCTTTTGTTCCAGCATATCACGCCACACATTCGAGAGCTCGCTCTCGGTCATTTTGCCGTGACCTATTCCCACCTGAGCCTCGGGGATATCTGCCTGAATACGGGCGGCTCTTGAGGAAATGGTCTCCACGTTGTTGTGAAGATAAAACACCTGTCCGCCACGTCGGAGTTCCTTGCGGATAGCATCGTTTATGATACCTCTGTCGTGCTCCAGAACATAGGTCTGGACGGGATATCTGTTCTGGGGTGCTTCCTCCAGCACAGAGAGGTCGCGTATTCCGCTGAGTGCCATATTCAGGGTTCTGGGAATGGGAGTTGCCGAGAGGGTAAGGACATCCACATTCTTGTAGACCTCCTTGAATTTCTCCTTGTGTGCAACGCCGAAACGCTGTTCCTCATCAATGATGACAAGCCCCAGGTCGCGGAATTCCACATCCTTCTGCACAAGTCGGTGGGTACCCACCACCATATCCACTTCGCCGCGTTTAAGCCGCTCGATAACGGACTTAACCTCTGAAGGCTTCCTGAATCTTGACAGCAGCTCCACTCTTACGGGGTAATTTTCAAATCTTCTGATAACTGTCTGATAATGCTGCCATGCAAGAATTGTGGTAGGACAAAGCAGAGCGCACTGCTTTGAGTCGCAGATACACTTGAATGCCGCTCTCAGCGCCACCTCGGTCTTGCCGAAGCCCACGTCACCACAGAGAAGTCTGTCCATAGGGGCACGCCGTTGCATATCTCCCTTTATCTCATCTGCGCATCGGAGCTGGTCGGGGGTCTCTTCATAATCGAAGTTCTGCTCAAAGTCCCTCTGCCACTCTCCGTCCTCGGAGAATGCATAGCCCTCGGCATTCATTCTGGCGCTGTAAAGAGCAATAAGTTCCTTTGCCATATCCCGCACTGCGGATTTGACACGGCTCTTTGCCTTCTGCCAGTCTCCCGAGCCCAAACGATTGAGCTTTACCGCCGAATTCTCTCTGGGACCGATATATTTTGCCACAAGGTCAAGCTGTGTGACAGGCACATACAACACATCACCTTTGGCGTATGCAATTTTAATATAATCCTTAACAATGCCGTGAGCATTGATTTTGTTTATTCCCTCAAATATACCGATGCCGTGGGTGGTATGGACCACATAGTCCCCCACGTTCAAATCGGAGAGGGAATAAATCTCCTGACTGTTTTTGGGAAGTTTCCGCTTTTTCTTTACGGCGACTTCCTGTCTGCTCTGGGTATATATATAAATACGCTCCGAGGTATATTCAAAACCTGAGGAGAGTGTACCGTGTATAACGTGAATTTTGCCGAAGGTAAGGAGTTCATCCCTCCCCGCAACTCTGGCAGGCAGACCCTTCTCAGACAGTGCTTTTGCCAGATTTTCCGCACCTTTCCCGGTAGTGGACAGAAGCACCACAATGCTCTTTGTAAGCTCCAGCATCTGAAGCTCCTCAACAAACTCCGCAAGAGTTGAGTTGAGTGGCGGGAGCTGTCTTGCATTTACCGAGATAAAATCAGTGAGAGGCAGACTGTGGCTTCCGTGTATAAAATCATCAAGATACACCACGCCCCTCTTCTCAAAGGCTGAGAGCAAATCATCGTAGCTTACAGAGTAAGTCTCAAAGCCTCTTGAGAGAATTCCCTCGGCGAAATAATCCGCAAGGTCTTCCTTGTATCTGAAAGCCGTTGCCCTGAGTTTTTCCAGCCCTGCGCTCTCCTCGGAGATAAAGCAGAGAAAATCCTCACCGATATAATCAATCAAAGTAGCGGTTTCACCATAGAGCAGGTGAATGTATTTATCGAGATTTGTAAGGTGAACGCCCTGTCTTACAAGCTCCGCATCAGAAAAAAGCAATTCTTTTGCCTTCTGATTTTTTTCGGAGCGCAGAAGCTTTGCTTTTCGCTCAATTTCACCTGCAAGCGCTTCCCTGTCTGTGACAAAGACCTCTGTGGAAGGTGAGAGAATTATCTCCTCCACCGCCTCGGTTCTGCGTTGTGTTGTAAGGTCAAAGTAGCTCAGGGAATCTATCTCATCTCCCCAGAATTCCACTCTGACGGGACTGTCACTGTCGGGCGAAAAGAAGTCAAGAATTCCGCCTCTTTGGGAAAATTGACCCACACCTTCTATCTGGTCGCATCGCTCATAGCCAAGCATCGAGAGTGCTTTCGTGCATTTCTCCAGAGTAACACTCTCCCCTGTGCGAAGTTTCAGCGTTGCATCCGAAAGTGTTTTCTGCGGAATTGTGTACTGCAAAGCCGCATCAGCACAGGCGATAACGCAGTCAAGCTCACCCGAGAGAATTCCCGTAAGCACCGAAAGTCGCTGATGCTCGTATTCTCTGGAGTGTCCCTCAAGACTTCTGAAGTTGAAATCGCGGTAAGGATACACCCCTACCCTCATTCCCATGGCTGATAAATCCTGGGATAAAATTGCCGCTTCTCTCTCATCTGCGGCAACGCAAAAAGCTCTGCATTTCTGTGAAAGGCAGAGTGAATAAATGGTATGCGCTTTGTGCACGGGACCGAGTCCCGAAATCGCCACAGAGTGTTTTTTGGAAACTGATTGTGCGAGCCTTCGGAAATCTCCCGATTTCAGGCTCAGATCACAGAGAAATTTCATAATTCCTCCATAGAAATATATTAGCTCATCCCAAGGACAAATTACCCTTGGCACAAGTTGTATTCAAATTAGTTGAAGTTCTGCATTGCCTTCTGGATGTTATCGCTCACCATCAGCTCCACAGCCTCCACGGAATTCTCATACACATCTGCGAGGATTTTCTGCTCGGATGCTGAGAATTTAGAGAGCACCCAATCCTTCAGATCGTAGTCGGGATGGGGCTTTTTGCCCACACCAATCTTGATGCGGGGGAACATATCGGAACCGGAAAGATAGATGATATTCTTCATTCCGTTGTGTCCGCCGTCGCTACCCTTCTGGCGGATTCTCATCTTGCCCACGTCAAGGGAAATATCATCAAATATTATAATGACGTTCTGGGGAGATATTTTGTAGAAATTCATCGCCTCAACTACTGCCTGACCCGAGTTGTTCATATAGGTAGAAGGCTTCATCAGAAGGCACTTTGCACCCGAAATCCTGCACTCTCCGGTGGTAGACTTGAAGCGTATCTTCTTCATCTGGCAGGAATATTTCTCTGCCAGCAGATCAATAGAGCAGAAGCCGCAGTTATGGCGTGTATTCTCGTACTGTTTGCCGGGATTGCCGAGACCAACAACAATGTAGTCTACTGCACCGCCGGAGCTTTTCTTCGAAAATATCATAGTATATATCTCCCTTTAGAAAAAACACAGGGAACGGCAACCGCCGCCCCCTGCCAAAATTGAACTAAGAATTAATAATACGTGCTTATCACAGATTGATTGTGGAAACAGGCTTGTCAGCATAAATTCTCTCAATAGCCTCAGCAAAAACAGAAGCAACAGGAAGAATTGTGAACTTGTCAAGCATATTCTCCTCGGGAATCGGAACAGTATCCAGAAGTACAAGCTCCTTGATAACGCTGTTTTTGATTCTCTCGATAGCGGGACCGGAGAGAACTGCGTGAGTAGCACAAGCAGTAACCTCAAGGCAGCCCTGATCCATAATAGCCTTGGCTGCGTTGCAGAGAGTACCTGCTGTATCTATCATATCGTCAACAAGAATTGCCTTCTTGCCCACAACATCACCGATAATGTTCATAACTTCAGAAACATTAGCCTTCTGTCTTCTCTTATCGATAATAGCAATGGGGCAACCGATCTTTGCAGCAAAGTTTCTTGCTCTGGTAACGGAACCGAGGTCGGGAGAAACTACTACATAATCATCGAAATTCTTGCCGATTTTCTTCTTCATGTGGTTAGCAAGCATAGGTGCACCAACGAGGTGGTCAACAGGAATGTTGAAGAAGCCCTGAATCTGGTTGGCGTGGAGGTCCATGGTGAGGACTCTGTCAGCACCTGCTGCGGTGATAAGGTCAGCGCAGAGCTTAGCTGAAATCGGATCACGAGCCTTAGCCTTACGGTCCTGACGGGCATAACCGAAGTAAGGAATAACTGCTGTGATGGATGCTGCGGATGCACGCTTCATAGCGTCGATCATAATGAGCATCTCCATAAGGTTGTCATTAACAGGTGTGGAGGTGGACTGAACAATGAAGCATTCGCTACCTCTTACTGACTCCTGAAGAGATACAGAAATCTCGCCGTCGCTGAAGGTTGTGCAGCTGCTCTTACCAAGAGGCAGACCGAGACAACCGGCTATTCCCTGTGCAACAGTGGGATTAGAGTTACCTGCGAAGATTTTAATGTCTTTGCCGTGAAAATTCATACATATTCCCCTTTTTTTCAAATTCGTCAACTCACACTCTGAACACCCGAGAGCCGGTTGACTTCAATAAAAAATATAATTAAACCGGAACATCGCGTCCGAAATAATCCAAAGTTAA
Organism: Ruminococcus sp.; assembly: GCA_045654185.1. Classification (GTDB taxonomy): domain Bacteria; phylum Bacillota; class Clostridia; order Oscillospirales; family Acutalibacteraceae; genus Ruminococcoides. The sequence goes on along the minus strand of JAZOMY010000001.1, from coordinate 9,108 downwards.
ATTATTTGCCGTAGCCTTTTGCTATTGCAATTTCGTTGAGTTCCTGAAGCTGAGCGGGGTCATTGGCACCCAGAGCCACATCAGAAGTTTTTGCAACAAAGGCACCTGCTTTCATACCGTCGCCGATGATGAGCTTCAGCGCATCAGGCAAATAGTACTCCGCAGCCTTGTTGTCAGCGGTGATTCTGTCGAGAACAGAGAGAAGTGCCTCTGTCTCAAACCAATAAGCACCTGAATTAATCTCATTGATCTTTCTGATTTCGTCATCGGCATCCTTGTGCTCCACAATAGCCGAGAGAGAGCCGTCCTGATTTCTCACAACCCTGCCGTAACCTGTGGCATCCTCAACAGAAGCACTGATAACGGTGGCTGAGCTTTCTGTGGAAGAATGCTGACTGTAAGAATCAGAGATAGTCTCTGCATCAATAAAAGGTGCGTCGCCGCCCAGAATAACCACCGAGCCGCCGCGGGACTCAAGGAACTCCCTTGCCATCATAACTGCATGGCCTGTACCCAGACGCTCGCTCTGCAAAACAGTCTCCACCTTAAAAGGAAGAGTGCTGACATATTCGTCAATGTATTCGGCACGGTAGCCCTTGACTACACAGATATCCTCAATACCCGATGCCCTGACAGCATCAATAACCCAACGGAGCATAGGTTTTGAGAGAACCTCACAGAGAGTCTTGGGTTTTTCGCTCTGCATTCTCTTGCCCTCGCCGCCTGCAAGGATAATCGCACATTTACTCATAGAAGCTTTCCTTTCAAGTCCACAGACAGATGAGATTAATAGTTATAAATATTATCTCATAAAACGAATATTTTTCAAGGTGTTTATGCAAAATATATCATCTTTGTAACTACTTAACAAATTGTTCATTCTATTTTCGGAATATTGGTTACATTTTATGACAAAATAAATTTAAAAAAATATGGCATTTTAATTTTAAATTTGATATAATGTTTTCAAGACTGGGCTTATTCTACGAGTTCAGTAGTAGTTGAGCAGGGCGCACATCGTTCGCCACTGCATAAAACATATATTTTTAGGAGGTTTTTACAATGGGCCACAAGTATGTTTACCTCTTCTCAGAGGGTAACGCATCCATGCGTGAGCTCCTCGGCGGTAAGGGCGCAAACCTTGCAGAAATGACTTCTCTCGGTCTCCCCGTTCCCCAGGGCTTCACAGTTTCCACAGAGGCTTGTACTCAGTACTATGAGGACGGTCGCAAGATCAACGATGACATCCAGGCAGAGATTATGGAGTACATCGAGAAGATGGAAGGTATCACCGGCAAGAAGTTCGGCGATCTCGAGAATCCTCTCCTCGTTTCCGTACGTTCCGGTGCAAGAGCATCCATGCCCGGTATGATGGACACAATCCTCAACCTCGGTCTTAACGAGGAAGTTGTAAATGTTATGGCTGCTAAGTCCGGCAACGCACGTTGGGCTTGGGACTGTTACAGAAGATTTATCCAGATGTACTCCGACGTTGTTATGGAAGTCGGCAAGAAGTACTTCGAGGAGCTCATCGACAAGATGAAGGAAGAGAAGGGCGTAACTCAGGACGTAGATCTTACAGCTGAGGACCTTCAGACACTCGCAGGCCAGTTCAAGGCTGAGTATAAAGCAAAGATCGGCAAGGACTTCCCCACAGATCCCAAGGAGCAGCTCATGGGCGCTGTTGAGGCAGTATTCCGTTCATGGGACAACCCCCGTGCAAACGTTTATCGTCGTGATAACGATATTCCTTACAGCTGGGGTACAGCAGTTAACGTTCAGATGATGGCATTCGGTAACATGGGTGACGATTGCGGTACCGGTGTTGCTTTCACACGTGACCCCGCAACAGGCGACAAGGGCCTCATGGGTGAGTTCCTTGTAAACGCACAGGGCGAAGACGTTGTTGCCGGCGTTCGTACTCCCATGCCCATCGCTCAGATGGCAGAGAAGTTCCCCGAGGCTTACGAGCAGTTCATCGCTGTTTGTGCAAAGCTCGAGGACCATTACAGAGATATGCAGGATATGGAGTTCACAGTTGAGGCTGGCAAGCTCTATATGCTTCAGACAAGAAACGGTAAGAGAACAGCTAAGGCTGCTCTTAAGATCGCATGTGACCTGGTTGACGAGGGTATGATCTCCGAGAAGCAGGCAGTTGCAATGATCGATCCCAGAAACCTCGATACACTTCTCCATCCCCAGTTTGACCAGAAGGCTCTCAAGGCTGCAACTCCTGCAGGCAAGGGTCTCGGTGCATCTCCCGGTGCTGCTTGCGGTAAGGTAGTATTTACTGCAGAAGACGCTGAGGAGTGGAACAACCGCGGTGAGAAGGTTATCCTCGTTCGTCTCGAGACATCTCCCGAGGATATCACAGGTATGAAGGCTTCTCAGGGTATCCTCACGGTTCGTGGCGGTATGACATCCCACGCAGCTGTTGTTGCTCGTGGTATGGGTACTTGCTGTGTATCCGGCTGCGGCGAAATCAAGATGGACGAAGAGAACAAGAAGTTCGAGCTCGCAGGTAAGGTTTACAACGAGGGCGACTTCATCTCCATCGACGGTTCAACAGGTAACATCTATGACGGCATCATCCCCACAGTTGACGCTGAGATCGCTGGCGAGTTCGGCAGAATCATGGCTTGGGCTGATGAGTTCAGAACACTTAAGGTTCGTACAAACGCTGACACACCCACAGATGCTAAGAAGGCTCGCGAGCTTGGTGCAGAGGGTATCGGTCTCTGCCGTACAGAGCACATGTTCTTCGAGGCAGACAGAATCGCCGCATTCCGTGAGATGATCTGTGCTGATACAGTTGAGGCAAGAGAGGCAGCTCTCGACAAGATCCTCCCCTATCAGCAGGGCGACTTCGAGGCTCTCTACGAGGCTCTTGAGGGCAACCCCGTTTGCATCCGTTTCCTCGATCCTCCTCTCCACGAGTTCGTTCCCACAGAGGAAGCTGACATCGCAGCACTCGCAGAGGCACAGGGCAAGACTGTTGCAGACATCAAGGCTCTCATCGCATCTCTCCACGAGTTCAACCCCATGATGGGTCACCGTGGTTGCCGTCTGGCAGTAACTTATCCCGAAATTGCAAAGATGCAGACAAAGGCTGTTATCCGCGCAGCTATCAACGTTAAGAAGGCACACGCTGACTGGAACATCGTTCCCGAAATCATGATCCCCCTCACAGGTGAGGTTAAGGAAATGAAGTTCGTTAAGGACGTTGTTGTAGCAACTGCAGATGCAGAAATCGCAGCAGCAGGCGTAGAGCTTGAGTATGAAGTTGGTACAATGATGGAGATCCCCAGAGCTTGTCTTACAGCTGATCAGATCGCAACAGAGGCTGAGTTCTTCTGCTTCGGTACAAACGATCTTACTCAGATGACATTCGGCTTCAGCCGTGACGACGCTGGCAAGTTCCTCTCCGCTTACTATGATACAAAGATTTACGAGAACGATCCCTTCGCAAAGCTCGACCAGACAGGTGTTGGTCAGCTCATGGAGATGGCTATCGCAAAGGGTAAGGCAACCCGTCCCGAGATTCACTGCGGTATCTGCGGTGAGCACGGCGGTGACCCTGTATCCGTTGAGTTCTGCCACAAGATCGGCCTCGACTATGTATCCTGCTCACCCTTCCGCGTTCCCATCGCTCGCCTCGCAGCAGCTCAGGCAGCTATCAAGGGCTAATCCGTAAGGCTTAAGCAATACAACAATATAAACAAAACTATCCGCCCGAAGCAATTCGGGCGGATTTTTCTAAGCATTGCAAATATTTGACATTTCAGTATAATTTCAGTATAATTAAATTAAGGGAGGTGCCGTACTATGAAGAAAAGATTTGCTTTTATTTTAATTATTGCCTTTGTTTTTACCTTTACTGGTTGCGGTGCAAAGGAAGCCAAGAAAGACATTTTTAGCCTTGTTGAAAATAATTATGACACCATCCTTAAAGCTTGCGAGGAAAAAGACAAAGATGCGCTTTTAGCTATCAATAGCATCACAGATGTAAATATTGTCGATGGATATGTGATTGTCTATTGCAAAGGTGCAGGTATCGCTCCCTCCTCTCAAGATTATGGATTTTATTACACCGAAGAAAATGTTCCTGTTGGAATAGGATGTAACCTAGATATTGTATGTTATATCGATACTATGAAATCTATGAATAACGGGTTTGAAGGCACAGTAAACTATAACACTTTTTATACTGAACAGATACAGGGTAACATCTATTTTTACAGTAATGCATATTAATTTCCCTCTTTTGCAGATAGCACCACAGGCAGCTATCAAGGGCTAATCCGTAAGGCTTAAGCGATACAACAATATAAACAAAACTATCCGCCCGATTTCTCGGGCGGATTTTTCTTTTCAAAGTGCTTTTTATTGGACAGATGGTATGTTATAATACAATCAAGAGGTGAGGAAAATGAAAACATTATGGAGATATGCTGTTGCAGGAAACATAAAGAAAACACGAATTGACGAAAACGGCATTATGAGATATGGAACTGCGGCATTTAAAGGAAATACGAAAGTGTATCTTTGCGGACGACTTTGGGACGAGCGATTACCTGATGAAAATAAAACACACATTTCTGTTGTGGGACTAAGCCGCGGCGGAAGATACTATGCAGATTATATTCCAATCGAATTAATTGAGAATTTAAGGGTTACAAGAGTATATACACCAAAAGTGTTAGATATGATGTCTGACTTTGAGTACTGTGAAGGCTGGTGGGGAAACACACAAGAAGAAAGAGACGATGCCTCGGCATTCTTGAAGCGATTAAAAGAAAAGTATGGAATAAAATGATTTGGGAAATTTTCTTTGCGAAGTCCTTTGTTTCAGCGCGTTAATGTGTTATAATAACAATAAGAGGTGATTTTATGGGTTGGTTTACTAAAAAGGAAAATAAATCTGAATTGGGTATTGCTATTGAAAAATTAGCGAACAGTCCTTCTGTTGAAAATCAAAAGAATTTTGCAAGTATAATAAGCGCTTATGTTGAAAACGGAACATGGGTACCTATGCCTATTCATCAAGATGAAAAAGGATACAGATTAAAAATCATAGAAAGCCGCGGCAAACATTATGCCGCTATGTGTTCGGATGAAACGGAAGTGAAAAAGGATTCGGAGTTTAATATTGCGGTAACTGATATCAATAAACTTATTGAACCTGTTTTTCAAAATGAACATATTGATGGTATAGTCATCAATCCTTATACTACGGTTTTGTGTCTGGATAAAGAATTTCTTTTGAAATGTTTATTACACGCAAAATATCCAGAGCAGAAAATCATGGGCAGTCATCCAAGAAACTGGGGCGAAGGTATACCATCATACAATAAGAACGATTTGATGACCCAAGGCGAAATTCAAAACTTCGCATTACATACAGTTTTAGATAACGATAAGGATATTGCAGATAATTTTGATATTGTTTCGGTTTGCGATTATCCCAATGCTATGCCTAGTATAATTTTGAAGTCTAAAACTGGTTTTGCATTTGTATATGTTAAAGGGTATTCTTCATTAACCGAACCCGTTTTAAGCGACCAAGAAAGAAATGAGTTACTTGCGCTTGGTGAAAAGTATAGTGCGGAAATATGTTTTGCAACTGTAGGTTTTCTCTCTACCGACCCTGTTAGATTTGAAGCAGAACTTGCGTTAAGAGGCGACGGATTTTATTGTAAATATGAGGGATTAAAAGACGTAAAATAATTTCCCTCTTTTGCTGATAGCAGCACAGGCTGCTATTAAAGAATCTAAGTAATTAGATTTATAATGTAAAATTATCCCTCTGCCGAGAAATCGGTAGAGGGATTTTTACTTTGCAATATATCCGTGGTTTTGGTATAATTACAAGCAAGAGGTGATTATATGAGTTTTACTTTTCAATTTAAGCACAAGATAAAAGGCGTTCAAAAAATATATTTCGATGAAATGTTTAATTTATTATCTGTTGATGAACGCAGTTATTTGAATGAACAATTTTTATTAAACAATTTTTCTGAAAACAGTCTTAACAAACTGCTAGATATTCATCTGCGTTATGATTCAAAAATCGAAGAAATACGTGTATCTGAAGACCACTTTTTATTTTGGAGTAAAGGCACATTGGGGTACAGTACCATCACGATAATACCGCTGTGTGAAATAGAATATTGTTATTATAGTGAACACATCAGCAATGCAAACACGTTTTATTTTGGATTCATATTCAAAAACGGAAAAAAACAAGAATTTAACTTCATTCACAATAAACAACTTCGTTCTGTTTTTGAAAAAATAAATATACTCATTAATAATGGTTTTAAAACTACTTCTAACTATTCTTTAAACAAAGAAAACGGAATATTTATATTCAAATATTCTAAAGGTTCTTATTACATAAATAGAAATCAAATTTATCATACATCGAAAAAAACACTTTTCAAAAAAGAAACCAAATCCTTGATAATCCCTAATATCCAAGATGTTGTTTGGTGTTATCAGTGGTATGAGAATGATGATAATGTGGATTTCCACACTTTATCGCTCTATCATTTAAATTCCCCAAAGCCTATTGATATACAGTTAGGTGCTTCTTCGGCCGCTTCTGTTTTTGATATTGTGCTGGCTCTTAAAGAAAACGTTCCCCATCTTTTATATGGCCCTAATAGTGAATATGAAAAGTTATTCAATAGAAATCCCGCCGAATTGATGACCTTGGCAAAGAGCAAAATGAATAATTAATTTCCCCCTTTTGTGCATAGCACCACAGGCAGCTATCAAGGGCTAATCCGTAAGGTACTGGCATTATACAATAGTATAGCTCAATAAATCATCCCCACTCGAGTAATCGGGTGGGGATTTTTGTGTAGATTACATTTAGTTGCAATTTTAATTTACTTTTTTTGACCAGATTGAACCTGCAAAAGTACTGTCGTAATATTTTGTTTTTGGGTTTTTAAATTCTATAGAACTAAGGGTTGAACAGTTTTGGAAGGCGTATGAGGATATAATTTTCAGCGATTTAGGAAACACTATGCTTTTTAGTTTTTTAGTATGACAAAGAACATAATCATTTATGAATTCAACGCCCTCTTCAAAAATCAAGTTTTCTACATTAGGCGTTAAAAGGAAACAAGTAGAGTCAATAATTTTATACTTGCCATCTACAACAATTGTTTCGTCATAACAAATCATTCTTTTTAAGGTAAGCATGTCATTTGTTTTGTCTTCAATTTCGTATTTAGAATGTGTTTTTTCAACTACAGAATTAAGGATAGGCGCAACAATAACAGCATTGTCTATATAAGCAGAAATTTCATCTTTTTTAGCGTAATTATTTTCCACATTAGCAATAATAGATTCGTAGTTTTGAATGTCGTTTTCTTTTATAAATTCAAGTGCATTTTTAATTCCTTCATCACTACTCAAAAGCCACGACGCATTTGATTTTCCATTTTTTATAAAACCCCAATACATAAAGTTACCTCCAAAAGAAAGTTTGCATTATTATATCATAACAGAATATGGTGTGTAAATGGTTATTTAATTTCCCTCTTTTGTGTACTGCACCACAGGATCTTCCAAGGTCTAATCCGTAAAGGTAAGCTGATACAACAATACAAACAAACCATCCCCACTCGAGTAATCGGGTGGGGATTTTTATGTTATTTGCACAAGAAAGGCTTAACTTCATTCCCTTTGGTTAATGTATTTCGAATAAAGTTTATCGTTTATCATTAAATTGTTATTGGCAAACATTATTTCTCGTGCTATACTTGTGTCAATAAATAACCCGGGAGGTAATCAAAAATGAAGGGTATTAACAAACTTGGCAGAATTGTCACAAAGATTTTAGAGGTATTCCATTGGGTGGGTGCAGGTCTTCTGACCGCCGCTACCGTATGCTCTGTGGCTGCTCCCAACTGGATGAAATACTTTGTCGGATTTGACGCAAAAGAGTGTTGCGGTACAAACCTTGAGGTTTACGGCTTTGAGATTAACGCGCCCCTCGTAAACGGCAGTGTGGATACAACCACATTCCTTCTCTTCGGAATCGGCGGTGTGCTCATCCTCTGCGTTATGGCAATGGTATTCCGCAATCTGTTCCTCATCTTCAAGAACTCGGAGATTAAGACGCCTTTCCACAAGGACAACATCCGTATGATGAGAGAAATCGGTATTTTCTCCATCGCTGTGCCTGTAATCGGTTTCATTATGAGCATCATTATCCGTCTGGTAACAGGTGTTGAAACTGCAGAAATCAGCCTTGATACAGCCGGCATTCTGATGGGAATAATCGTTCTGTGCCTCACTCAGTTTTTTGTTCGCGGCGCAGAGCTTGAAGAAGACGTAGACGGCTTGCTGTAAGGAGGAAACTATGGGTAAAATAGTGCTCAGACTTGACCGAATGATGGTGGAGCGAAAAATGTCCCTCAATGAGCTTGCAGAGCGGGTCGGAATTTCCAACGTCAATCTCTCAAAAATCAAAAACAACAAAGTAAACGCTATCCGATTCTCTACTCTTGCCGCCATCTGCGATGCGCTTGAGTGCGGTGCGGGAGATATTCTTGAATATCAGAGCGAAGAATAAAAAAGACGCGCCACTTCACTGTGGCGCCGTTTTTATGTGGCACGTTCTTCAAAAGGGTAGCAAAGCTATTGATTACCAAATATGCATCTTCTCTCCCGTAACGTAAGCAGGAGCAAGACTTTTCCACGGTCTAAACAAATATTTTATGTCAATTACCACCTAATTTAGAACGTGGACAATTATCATCCTGCTAAAAAGCGACAAATATCACACATATTGTTGAAAACAGGAATTTATTGTGATATAATATGGAAAAATTTTGGAGGTTAAAAATCATGGACAAACTTTTTAAATTTCTTTATTTTATGCCCGAGAAAGGCGACATCACAAAATTAGCAACAGCAATTATTTTCTACTCTGTTGTACCTACTGCAGCAGCCAGCATTCTCACAACAATTCTCATTTGCACAATCATTCTCTCTCCTGTTGCTGTTCTCGTACCCTTTGTAGCTACTGCTTACACAAACCTCGGTCTTGTTTTCGCAGTACTCAGCTTTTTCGGCAAGTACACTCCCGAA